>JACPSH010000022.1 GCA_016193395.1 Gammaproteobacteria bacterium | reverse complement strand
GACATGCACGTGTATTGCATGTCCGGGCGGTCCAGTCCGGGGGCCGTGCGGATGAACACGTTTCCCGCGGCGCCATTCGTGGAAAAGAATCCGCTGCCGAACAGCGCCCAGCGCAGCACCGAGAGCGCCGCGCGATCGACGCGCAGTTCGCTGACAAAGGTGCCGGGACGCGAGCGCCAGCCGACGAACAGGAAGGGATGCTCGACCAGGTTCTGGCCGACGCCTGGGAGGTCGACGAGGAGCGCGATCCCGTGCTCCTTCAGTTCGGTGGCGGGGCCAATGCCGGAGAGCATCAGTAATTGCGGCGAGCCATAGGTCCCGCCGGCCAGGATGACCTCGCGCTCCGCGCGGGCGGCGAAGGTCTGTCCATTGCGGACGTACTCCACGCCGATGGCGCGCCTGCCGGCAAATAGAACTCGCGTGGTATGGCTGCCCGACTCCACCTTCAGGTTGCGTCGGCCCATGACAGGGTTGAGGAAAATGCGCGCGGCACTGCCGCGGCGCCCGGCGCTGATGGTCATTTCGTTCCGCTGTGCGCCTTCGGTGCGTTCGCCGTGGTAGTCGTCGGTGGCCGGATAACCCGCGGCGACCGTCGCCGCGCGCAGCTCGTCATACGTCATGTTGGTGCGCGGCACGACCACATCCATCGGACCGGCGCCGCCGTGATAGCGTCCCTCGCCCAGCCAGCTCTTCTCCGAGCGCTTGAAGTAAGGGAGGACCTCACGGTAACTCCAGCCCTTCAATCCCTGTTTCGCCCAGTCGTCGTAATCGAGCCGGTGGCCGCGCGCGTAGACCATGCCGTTGATGGTTGAGGAACCGCCGAGTGTCCTGCCGCGCGGGATCTCGATGATGCGGCCGTTCGCGTATGGCTCCGGCTCGCTCTGGAAATTCCAGTTGAGATCGCGGCGCAGGACGTAGCGGGGGAAGGCGATCGGCATGTCCTTGAAGAAACCGGTCGCGGGACCGCCCGCCTCCAGCACGAGCACCAAGGCGTTTTCGTCTTCGGTGAGCCGGTTCGCGAGCACGCAGCCCGCCGATCCCGCACCGACGATGATGTAATCAAAGGTATCTCTTGAGGCCATTCATACAGTCCGGGATACACGCCACGGTCCTCATTGGAGTCATTATTGTTTCTCATGCAGCACGAGGGCTGGATTCCGGATAGCGCCTGCGGCGCTTCCGGAATGACAACCTCTCTCGTATGTCGCGTTGTCCAAGTTGCCGTCATTCCGGAAGCCGCGAAGCGGCTGTCCGGAATCCACGATCTCGGAAACAAGCTGGGTTCTCGCGATCCTGATTTACGTCCCGGGATACGTCACTTCATCGATCTGGATAATCGGCATCACCTTGGTGAACAGCGGCACCTCGTCGATCAGCTCCTTCGCCCGCACCGCCATCGCCTTCTCGTAGGCCTCCCAGTCCGCGATCCAGATGCTGATGACCGCGATGTAGGTCGGCGCGCTGCCGTCCATGGAGTGGTCGCCCTTGCGCACTTCAATTTTATGCAGACTCTTGCCGAGGATGTCCTGGATCAGCGGCACGTGGCGTTTCAGGTAGAAGTCGAAGCTGAACGCGTCGTTGTCCTTGGCGGGGTAGAGCACGGTAATGCATTTCATAGGTGATGAACTCCCTTGATTTCCACGAGGCAGGAAAGTGAACCTGTCATTCTTGCGGCCGCGTCTTGCCGATCACGCTCACGGCGGTCGCGATGAGTCCCGCGACATCGCCGGCATTGGCTGGGATGATGAGCGTGTTGCTGGTCTTCGCCAGTTGCGCGAAGGCTTCGATGTATTGCTGCGCCACTTTCAGGTTCGCCGCTTCCAGGCCGCCCTTGTCGCCGATGGCCTCGGCCACGGCCCGGACACCGGCCGCGGTGGCCTCGGCGATCAGCTTGATCGCGGTGGATTCGCCCTGGGCCCTGTTGATCGCCGCCTGCGGACGGCATCTGATCCTGCGCATTGCGCGCGTGGTAGAGGTGGACGAGGTAGGAGCCGATGCCGGCCGCCACGGCGGCGGTGACGATTTGGACGGGGAATGCCTGGCCGAAAAAAGCGACCGCCGCGGCTGCAAACGCGGCGATGCCGAACATCAGCAGGTAAAAAGTGCCGGACAGCAATTCCACGATCAGCAGTCCGAAGCCGAGCAGGAGCCAGAGCAGGTAGCTGTCCAGGGCGAGATTTCCTTGTGCGGAATACGGGCGGGATTCGCCTCCCGAATGCATCCGAGTCTGCGCCCGCGACCGGCCGAGGTCAACGCAAAGGGGTTCGGGGCTATACTAGCCGCCATCGGCAGGAGTCGCATAACGATGAAAACAAACGGCTCGATGGTCGGATCACTTGCAGCGCATCTCGTCCCGCTGTTGCTCCTCGTTCTCCCGGTGACCGTTTCGGCCGCCCGCGTCACGCGCGACGAGCTGCCCGAAGCGCTGCGAGACTGGACCGGATGGGTGTTGTATCAGGAGGAGGAGAAGACCTGTCCCTTCCTCTACAGCCAGTTCGAAGCGCACCGCTGCGCCTGGCCGACGGGCCTCGAGCTGAGCCTCGCCGAACAAGGCGGCCGCTTCGCGCAGCAGTGGCAGGTGCATGTCGAATCCTGGATCGCGCTGCCCGGCGATGATCGGCAGTGGCCCCAGGATGTCACGCTCAACGACGCTCCCGCTTCCGTGTCCCTGCATGAAGGCCAGCCCGCGATCCGACTGGGGCCGGGCCGGCACCAGGTGCGCGGCGCCTTTGCCTGGACGAAGCTGCCGGAATCGCTGCCCATTCCTCGCGACACCGGGATCATTCAGCTCGATGTCGCCGGCAAGGACGTCGAGATCCCCGACGTGGACGAGGGCGGCAATCTCTGGCTCTCCCGGCGCGGTGGGGTCGAAGCGCAGCCGGCCGAAGTGGGGGACCGGCTTAAGCTCCAGGTGTTTCGGCGCGTGGTGGACGAGATCCCGCTGCAACTGGTGACGCGCATCGATCTGGAAGCGTCCGGTACGCAACGCGAGGAACTCCTGACCGGCGCGCTTGCGGAGGCGTTCATTCCGTTGCGGCTCGATTCGCGGATCCCGGCGCGGCTCGAGCCCGACGGCCGGCTGCGCGTACAGGTGCGGCCGGGGCGCTGGACGATTGAAGTCGTCGCGCGTTTCCCGGGCCAGACCACTTCCCTTGAATTGAAGAAGTCGCCCGATCCATGGCCCGCGGAGGAGGTGTGGGTGTTCGATGCCCGCAATGAGCTGCGCCTGGTCGAGGTGGAAGGGCCGGCGAGTGTCGATCCGCGCCAAACCAGCTTGCCCGGGCAGTGGCAGAACCTGCCTGCTTATCTGATGGAGCCGGGATCGGCCATGACGTTCAAGGTCATCCGCCGCGGCGACCCGGAGCCCGAACCGGACAATCTGTCGTTGCAGCGCAACCTGTGGCTGGATTTTGAAGGCGGCGGATACACCCTCCAGGACAACATCAGCGGCACGATGACGCGCGGTTGGCGGCTGGACGCGAACCCACCGATGCAGCTCGGCCGCGCCTCGCTCGATGGCGAGCCGCAGTTCATCACCACGCTCGCCGGTTCCGGCAAGCAGGGCGTGGAAGTGCGGCGTGGGCAGTTGCAGCTGTCCGCGGACAGCCGATACGAACAGGGCATATCCAAAATCCCCGCGGTCGGCTGGGACCAGGATTTCCAGAGCGTGGGCGCAACCCTGCACCTGCCGCCCGGCTGGGATTTGATCTCCGCGTCCGGCATCGACAACGTGCCGGATACCTGGGTGAAACGCTGGACGCTGCTCGACATTTTCCTGGTGCTGATCGCCGCGCTCGCGGTCCGCGGCCTGTGGCAGTGGAAATTCGGACTGCTGGCGCTGGTTGCACTCGTGCTCATCTGGCATGAGCCGGGTGCGCCGCGCATCGTCTGGCTGCACGTGCTCGGCGCGATCGCGCTGCTGCGCGTCCTGCCGGAGGGGCGGTTCCAGACGCTGGCGAAGTTCTATCGCAACCTGTCGCTGCTCGCGCTGGTCGTGATCAGCGTGCCGTTCATGGTGGACCAGGTGCGCACCGGCCTGTATCCGCAACTTGAACACGGCATCACTCCCGTCTTTCTAGCAGACCAGACGGCGACGGTCGGGATGAAGGCGCCGGAAGCGCCGCCGCCACTTCCCCAGGCCGAGATGCCGGCGGAAGTGGAAGCGCTGGCGATGATGAAGGACGAGGCCCGGGAGTCCATCGAGAGCGGTGTCAGGACCGGCAAGCGCGCGCTTGCCAGGGCGATGCGCGCAGACAAGGCGGCAGGGGAGCGGAGGCGGCCGTTGGAACAGGTCGATCCGGACGCGAACGTGCAAACCGGTCCCGGCCTCCCGAACTGGCAGTGGAAACAGATCGCGCTCAACTGGATCGGTCCGGTGCAGAAGGATCAGCAGATCGCCCTGTGGCTGATGTCGCCGGGCATGAACCTCATCTGTAACCTGTTGCGCGTGCTGCTGATCGCGGCGCTGGCGCTCATTGTCCTCGACCTGCGCTACACGCCGCGCCGCGGACTGCACCGCCATGCCGCGGCATCGCTCGCAGCCGTCGTGGTCCTTTCCGGATTGCTATGCATGCCGGCGGACGTGCGCGCCGATATTCCCGATCAGAAATTGCTCGATGAGCTGAAGACGCGCCTGCTCGCTCCGCCCGAATGCCTGCCGGAGTGCGCGCAGAGTCCGCGCCTGCGGCTGGAATTGACGCCGTTCGTGCTCGCCGTGCGCATGGAGATCCACGCCCTCGAAGCAGTCGCAGTGCCGCTGCCCGCGCGCAGCGGCTTGTGGATCCCGCAGCAGGTCAGCGTCGACGGCAGCCCCGCGCAGGGCCTGATGCGGACCGAGGACGGCACCTTGTGGGTGAATCTGCCGCGGGGCGCGCACCAGGTCCTGTTGAGCGGGCCGCCGTCGCGCGCGAGTTCATTCCAGTTGCCGTTGCCGCTCGTTCCCCGTTACATCGGATTCAACGCGGAGGGCTGGTCGGTGGAAGGCGTTGTCGACCACCTCGCAGTCGGCGGCCAGTTGCAGTTCACCCGGCTGGCGCAGGGGGCGAAGGATGAATCGGCGGGCAACTTGCTGCCGCAGGAGTTGCCGCCGTTCGTGCGCGTCGAGCGCACGTTGCAAATCGGCCTCGACTGGACGGTGCACACGCGCGTCCTGCGCGCCTCGCCGCCCGGAACCGCCGTCGTGATCGAAGTGCCGCTGTTGCCGGGGGAATCGGTGACCACGGACGGCGTGAAGGTGAAAGACGGAAAGGTTCTCGTGAACATGCCCGCGATGGTGGGCGTGTCGTTCTGGGACTCGTCCCTCGAGAAGTCCGGGAAGATCGACCTGACGGCCCCCGACACCACGGACTGGACGGAGGTCTGGCGCGCCGACACGAGTCCGATCTGGCACATGGCTGTTTCGGGCATCGCCGTCGTCCATCACCAGGACAATGAGGGACGCTGGCTGCCGGAATGGCGCCCCTGGCCGGGCGAGGGCGTGGGCCTTGAGATCACCCGGCCCGCCGGCGTAGAGGGCCAGACCCTCACCGTGGACCAGACTGAGATCCGCACCGCGCCCGGAAAACGCGCAACCGATACGACAATGACGCTCACCCTGCGCAGCAGCCGCGGCGGACAACACACCCTGACGCTGCCGGAAAACGCCGAACTGCAATCGGTCACCCTCAACGGCGCCGCCCAGCCGATCCGCCAGGAGGGCCGATCCGTGACCTTGCCGCTGGTCCCCGGGACGCAGTCCGCGGTGCTGACTTTCCGTTCGCCCCAGGGGATCGCAACGCTGTTCCGCACGCCAGCGCTCGATATCGCCACACCCAGTGTGAACACGCGCATCCATGTCGCGCTGTCGGAAGACCGCTGGACCCTGCTGCTCGGCGGTCCGCGGCTGGGGCCGGCGGTGCTGTTCTGGGGCGTGCTGTTGGTCGTTGTGCTGATCGCGGTCGGTCTCGGGCGCACGGAACTGACGCCGCTTCGGACCTGGCACTGGGTCTTGCTCGGCATCGGCCTGACGCAGACTTCGATCTGGGAGGCGGTTGTGATCGTCGGCTGGCTGCTGGCGCTCGGCGCCCGCGCGCAGCTCCCGTCCGACCTTGGCCGCATCCGCTTCAATTTCATGCAGTTCATGCTGGCCGTGCTCACCCTGCTCGCGCTGGGCGTGCTGTTCGGGGCCGTCAAACAGGGCCTACTCGGCCTGCCGGCGATGCAGAGCAGATCAGCGGTAACGATTCGTACGCGTATCAATTGAACTGGTACCAGGATCGCAGCGGCCCGCTGCTGCCGCAGGCCTGGATTCTGTCCGTGCCGTTATGGGTGTACCGCGCGTTGATGCTGGCCTGGGCGCTGTGGCTTGCTTTCGCCCTGCTCAGGTGGCTGAAATGGGGTTGGAGCTGCTGGAGTCGGGACGGCTACTGGAAACCGAAGCCGAAGATCGAAGAACCGGCAGCGTGAAGGAGTAACAATCCGTCATTCCGGATCGAACCCGGCGCTGCCGGGTGAGAGTCCGGAATCCAGCCCTCGTGCCGTGTGAGTAACAATGAGGCCGGACTTATGCAAACGACGAAATTCCTGGTGCCAATTACTGTTGTGTTGCTTTCAGCCCTGACCGGCGGAACGGCATGCGTGTTTGCGCAGGAACCGTTACACGCCGGTGGTTTCATCTCGTTCAAACCTGCGGACATCAAGTGGGTGAGCTCCACGGCCATGCCGGGACTGAGCGCGGCGAAGCTGATCGGCGATCCGGAGCAGCCGGGTCCGTACGTCATGCGCGCCCGCTTCGCGCCCGGCGTCATGACGCCGCCGCACACGCACACGGCGGACCGGTACGTCGTCGTGATCTCCGGTACGTGGTACGTCGGGACCAGCGAAAATTTCGATCCGGGAAACACGCGGGGACTCCCGGCCGGGAGCCTGATGAAGCATCCCGCCGGCGCGGTCCATTACGACGGCGCAAAGGACGAAGAAGTCGTGGTGCAGATCAGCGGCATGGGCCCGGTGAAAACCGAATTCATCGGCAAGCCGGAAATTCCGCAATAAACCCGGAATCGGCCGGCCCCGCCGATCCCGTTCCGCTTTCAGTACAACGCGTGGCCGGCGCTGCGGCCGGGTTCATGTTTGAGTTGGTCGGCGGACGGGTCCTGTCACCGGGCACCCCTGTCCGTGCTCGCTCGGTTCCCTCGCTTGCGCGCGGATCAGGGGAGTGCCCGGCACCACCCGTCCGATTATCTCCTGAGCCTGAATCCGGCCGGATTCACGAGCCAGCGCTTATCAGGCGGGTGACATCGGGTCACCGCTCTTCGCGCGCAGCGTAAGCGAGCACGAAGACGGTACCCGATGGCAGGACCCGCCGGCCCCGTTACAAAGGGAATCCGGCCGGTCTCCAACCAGTGACAGGACCCGTCCGGCACCCTGCCCGAATGAATCAGGCCGGCAATTAACGCAAACATGAATCGGGCCGGGGCTAGCTTGCCGACGCAGGCGTCTCCCTGGCAGCCGCCAGCAGCGCGACCCCGCACGCGGCGAGCAGCGCGGCGACCACGAATGCCGCGCCCGGGAAATAGATCGGGGCCGGCCCGCCTGAAAAGTAACCCAGCGTACTGGAGAAGAGCGGCGGGCCGATAATGATGCTCAGGCTATAGAGGCTGGCCACGCCGCCCTGCAGTTCGCCCTGCGCGCTCGCGGGAATGCGCCGCGACATGAGTGCGTTGAGTGAAGGATACGTCAGGCCGACGATGAAATACGTCAACATGCACGCGTAGATCATCCATCCCGTGGAGGAAAACGCGTACCCCAGGAAGGACAGCACGCCGACAAACAGACCGAGCAACGCGGAATTCCGCTCGCCGCCCAGCCTCGGGATGAGGACGCGGGTCAACCCGCCCTGGGTGATGGCCATGATGACGCCGACGAAGGCGAGCGAATAACCGACCGCAACCTCCGACCAGTCGAATTTGAGCATCGTGTAGAAAGCCCAGGTCGTCGGCAGCACTTCCATGGCCAACTGCCACAGGAAAGTGATCAGCAGGAGCCGCAGGACGAACGGGAAGTGGCGCATCTGCTGCAGCGTTCCCAGCGGGTTCGCGCGCGACCAATCGAAGGGGCGTCGCGCTTCCACGGCGAGCGTCTCCGGCAGCGCGAAATACCCGAACAGGAAATTGCACAGGGCGAGCACGCCGGCAATGATGAAGGGCGCCCGCGGGCCGAGCTCACCCAGCAACCCGCCGATCGCCGGCCCGGCGATAAACCCCAGGCCAAAGGCCGCGCCCACCAGTCCGAAGTTCTGTGCCCGCTTCTCGGGCGGGCTGATGTCGGCGATGTATGCATAGGCGGGCGTATAGGAGGCTCCGGCTACGCCTGCGACGATGCGCCCGGCGAACAGCCAGCCGAGCGTGGGCGCAAAGCCCATGACCAGGTAATCGAGCCCGAAGGCGAGCAGTGAGAAAAGCAGCACCGGGCGCCGGCCGAATCGATCGCTGAGGTTGCCGAGCAGCGGCGCGCAGAAGAACGAGGTCAGCGCGAACGCGAAGGTCAGCCAGCCGTTGACGATGGCCGCCTGCGCCAGTCCTTTTCCCGTCAGATCCCGGAGCAGCTCCGGCATGACCGGGAGCGTGATCCCGAAGCCCGTCGTATCGATAAAGACGGTGAGAAGGACTACGACGATCGCCTTCCTGCCGGCTTGCGGCGGGGTCACTGCCCGGCGGGTCCCGGCGTGATGGCTTTCCGATCCTTGAGCGCGATGAGATCCGCGATGCCCCCGGCCTCATGCGTTCCGATCAATCCGTCTGTTCCTCTACGGCTTTCTGTTGCTTCTGGGCGGCGTCCAGCGTGATCTTCTCGACCTGCTTCGCCTGCTCGAGCGCGTCAGTCTGTGCCTTGAATGCCGACTCGGACTTCGCGGGGGGTGGCGCCGGCGTGCCGCTGTCCGAACAGGCGGCGAGAATGGCCGCCGGCACGATTGCGAGTAGCCATTTCGCCTGCATGAGGACCGGGTCGCTATGACGCAGCGGGCGTCGCCGGGGCTGCCGGCGTCGGCTCGGTCGATTCGATCTCGAGGGAGATATCGTCGTTCCTGACGCTGACGTCCACCGCGCCGCCGTGCTCCAGCCTGCCGAACAGCAGTTCCTCGGCGAGCGGCTTTTTGATCTTTTCCTGGATCAGCCGCGACATCGGGCGCGCGCCCATGATCTTGTCGTGGCCGTGTTCGGCCAGCCAGTTGCGCGCCTCGTCGTCCACGTCCAGCACGACTTTCTTCTCGTCGAGCTGCGTCTGGAGTTCCACGAGGAACTTGTCGACCACGTTCAGGATGGTCTTCACGTCGAGCGAGTTGAATTCGATGATCGCGTCCAGCCGGTTGCGGAATTCCGGGCTGAACATGCGCTTGATGACTTCCATCGCATCCGAGGCGTGGTCCTGGTGCGTGAAACCGACCGAGGGCCGGCTGATGCGATCCGCGCCGGCATTCGTGGTCATGATCAGGATGACGTTGCGGAAATCGCTCTGACGGCCGTTGGTGTCCGTGAGCGTGCCGTGGTCCATGACCTGCAGCATGAGGTTGAACACGTCCGGATGCGCCTTCTCCATTTCATCGAGCAGCAGGACCGCGTGCGGGTGCTTGTTGATGGCGTCCGTCAGCAGCCCGCCCTGATCGAAGCCGACGTAGCCGGGCGGCGCGCCGATGAGCCGCGAGACGGTATGCCGTTCCATGTACTCGGACATGTCGAAGCGCACCAGTTCGATGCCCATGATGCGGGCAAGCTGGCGGCTGACCTCTGTCTTGCCGACGCCGGTGGGCCCGGCGAACAGGAATGCGCCGATCGGCGTCTGCGGATTGCCGAGCCCCGAGCGCGCCATCTTGATTGAAGTCGCCAGCATCTCGATGGCCCGCTCCTGCCCGAACACGACCATCTTCAGGTCGCGGCCCAGGTTGCGCATCACGTCCTTGTCGGAGGTCGTCACGGTCTTCGGCGGGATGCGCGCGACCTTGGCCACGATGTTCTCGATGTCGGTCACGCCGATGGTCTTCTTGCGCCTCGACGGCGCTACCAGCCGCTGCGAGGCGCCGGCCTCGTCGATGATATCGATGGCCTTGTCCGGCAGGTGCCGGTCGGTGATGTAGCGGTCCGTCAGTTCCGCCGCCGAGCGCAGCGCCTGGGCGGTGTAGCGGACTTCGTGGTGCGCCTCGAAGCGAGTCTTCAGTCCCTGGAGGATCTTGAAAGTTTCGTCGATGGACGGCTCGCTGATGTCGATCTTCTGGAAGCGCCTGGCGAGCGCCCGGTCCTTCTCGAAGATGCCGCGGAATTCCTGGTACGTGGTCGAGCCGATGCACTTGATCTCGCCGTTCGCGAGCACCGGTTTGATGATGTTGGACGCATCCATGACGCCCCCGGAGGCCGCGCCGGCGCCGATAATCGTGTGGATCTCGTCGATGAACAGGATCGAGCCCGTGCGCTTCTTCAACTGCGCGATCACGCCCTTCAGGCGCTTTTCGAAATCGCCCCGGTACTTGGTGCCGGCGAGCAGCGCGCCCATGTCCAGCGCGAAGATCGTGGAATCGAGCAGCACGTCGGGCACCTCGCGATCGACGATCATCTTGGCGAGGCCTTCCGCGATCGCGGTCTTGCCGACGCCGGCCTCGCCCACGTACAGCGGGTTGTTCTTGCGCCGCCGGCACAGGATCTGGATCGTGCGCTGCACCTCCGCCTCGCGCCCGATCAACGGATCGATCTTGCCCTGCCGCGCCTGTTCGTTCAGGTCGATGGCATAGGCGTCCAGCGCATTCGTCCCGCCCTCCTCGGTGCGGACCTCTTCGTCCGCCTGGGATTCGGAGCCGTTGCGCTGATCGTGTTCCGGCACCTTGGCGACGCCGTGCGAGATGTAATTGACGACGTCAAGGCGCGCGACGTTCTGACGGCTGAGGAAATACGCGGCGTGCGATTCGCGCTCGCCGAAGATGGCGACCAGCACGTTCGCGCCGGTCACTTCCTTGCGGCCCGAAGACTGGACGTGGAACACCGCGCGCTGCAAGACCCGCTGGAAGCCGAGAGTCGGCTGCGTCTCGCGCTCGTCATCTTCCGGCAGGATGGAAGCGTTCTCCTGGACGAAGCGCACCAGCTCGTCGTGCAGCGAGTTCAGGTTGACGCCGCAGGCGCGCAGCACCTCGGCGGCGGAGCGGTTGTCGAGCAGCGCCAGCAGCAGATGCTCGACCGTCATGAATTCATGGCGCTGTTCGCGCGCGCGGCGGAACGCGTCGTTCAGTGTCTGTTCCAGTTCGCGGTCGAGCATGGCGTCAGGCTTTCTCCATCGTGCACAGTAAGGGATGTTGGTGCTCGCGGGCGTAGGCGTTCACCTGCGAAACCTTGGTCTCCGCGATCTCGTGCGTGTAGATGCCGCACACGCCTTTGCCGCGCGTGTGCACCTCCAGCATGACGCGCGTTGCCGTCTGCCGATCCAGGGAGAAAAAGATCTCGAGGATGTGGACTACGAAGTCCATAGGCGTGTAGTCGTCGTTGATCAGGATAACCTTGTACAGCGGCGGACGCTTGAGCTTGGGCTTGGCCTCCTGGAGGGCCAGGCCTTCGTCTTGCCGGCTGCTGGCTTTCTCGGACATCAGGTCGCTCGCGCGGAATGTGCGTTTGCATAAAGTATAACTACTTTATGGAATCCGAAGTAAATCCCGAAGCGCGACTGGTTTCGCCTTCCTTCCCTCTCCCTTTCCCCTTTGCGGGCGAGGGCCAGGGAGCCGGAAGACGGAGTTCTCCGGCGCCCGCGGCCGCGTCGGAACCCAGCAATTCGATGAATTTCCGCGCGGCGGGCGAAATCGACTTGGCGCGGCGCAGGATCAGCCCGAACGTGCGCTCCGGGAAATGGTCCCGCAGCGGGATCTTCGCCAGCTTCTCGTTTCCGGTCAGGCAAAGGCTGGTGACGATGGAGATCCCCAGCCCCATCTCGACGTATTTCTTGATCACCTCCCAGCCTCCGGCTTCCATCTGGACCTTGTAGGACACGCGGTGTTGCAGGAAAACAATGTCGATTAGCGCGCGCGTCGACATGGTGCGCGGCGGCATGATGAGCGGGTAGGGCTCGATGTCCTGCAGCGTCACTTTTCTGCGGTCGGCCAGCGGGTGGCGCAGCGGCGTAATCAGCATGGTCTCAAACGAGAATAGCGGCCTGAACAGGATGTCTTCCGGCACCTGCAGGACCGGGCCGACGGCGAAATCCACCGTGCCGGAGCGCAACAACGCGAGGCTGTCCGTGCCGGTGGCGTTGTGAAGGTTTACCGGGATCTGCGGGTAGAGTTCCGCGAAGCGGTTCACAACCGAGGGCAGCAGGTAGAGCGTCGTGGATTCGCCGGCGGCGATGTTCAGGCTGCCCGTGACCTGGTTGCCGCAGCGCTCGCGGAACGATTCGGGGAGCGTTTCCAGCCCTTCGACCAGTGGCAGGGCAAGATCCAGGAGGGTGCGTCCTTCGGTGGTCAGCCAGATCTTCGGGCCCTGCCGTTCGAAGAGACGCGTATCCAGGTCCTTCTCCAGCGACTGGACCAGGAGGGAAATCGACGGCTGGCTGAGGAACATCTGCTCCGCGGCCTTGGACATGCTTCGGGCCTGGGCCGCAAGGCAGAAGGCCCGTAACTGCTTGAGCCGGTTCTGTTTGTAGTAATGGCGTTGCACGGTGGCACAAAAGTGAATGATTAATAAAACGAATAGTAAACATTGACATAATGAGCTTGTCAAATTGTGCAACGCGACGGAAACTTGCCTGCGCCGGATCGAGTTTTCCATAGCTCTGGTGGCGAAGGCCGCGACAGATGGCGCGCAGAGGTCGGTGAGGCGCTTCCAATTCTGCCGCGCGGTAACATTTCACTCAGGAGACAATTTGATGATGGTCGAACAACAGGTTCGGGAACTGGAGCGGGAGTGGCGGACGAGTCCGCGCTGGAAGGGGATCCGCCGGGATTACGGCGCCGCCGACGTGGTGCGCCTGCGCGGCAGCGTGCACATCGAGCACACGCTCGCCCGCCGTGGCGCGGAGAAGCTCTGGACGCTGCTCAATGAAGAGGATTTTGTCCCGTCGCTGGGCGCGCTTACCGCGGGCCAGGCCCTGCAGCAGGTGAAGGCCGGCCTCAAGGCGATTTACCTGTCCGGCTGGCAGGTCGCCGCGGACGGCAATACCAGCGAGACCATGTACCCCGACCAGTCGCTGTACGCCGCCAATTCCGTGCCGGCGATGGTCCGGCGCATGAACAACGCCTTCAAACGCGCCGACGAAATCGAATGGTCGCGCGGCAACAACGCCGTGGATTTCTATGTACCCATCATTGCCGATGCGGAGGCCGGTTTCGGCGGTGTGTTGAATGCCTTCGAGTTGATGAAGTGCATGATCGAGGCCGGAGCCGCCGGCGTGCATTTCGAGGACCAGCTCGCCTCGGTGAAAAAATGCGGCCACATGGGTGGCAAGGTGCTGGTGCCCACGAAGGAGGCGGTGCAGAAACTCGTTGCCGCGCGGCTTGCTGCCGACACCATGGGCGTGCCGACTGTGTTGCTCGCACGCACGGACGCCAACGCCGCGGCCCTGCTGACTTCGGATTGTGACGAACGGGATCGCGGGTTCGTCACGGGCGAGCGCACCTCCGACGGTTTCTTCGTGACGCGCGCCGGTTTGGACCAAGCCATCGCCCGTGGCCTGGCCTACGCCCCGTACGCTGACCTGCTCTGGTGCGAAACGGCCGTGCCCGATCTCGACGAGGCCCGCCGCTTCGCGGACGCCATCCATGAACAGTTCCCCGGCAAGCTGCTGGCCTACAACTGCTCGCCCTCATTCAACTGGAAGAAGAACCTGGACGACGCGACCATTGCCCGGTTCCAGCGCGAACTCGGCGCGATGGGCTACAAGTACCAGTTCGTGACGCTTGCCGGGATCCACAACATGTGGTTCAACATGTTCGATCTGGCGCAGGACTACGTGCAGCGCGGCGTGGCCGCTTACGTGGACCGTGTTCAGGAGCCGGAATTCGCGGCGGCCGCCCGTGGCTATACCTTCGTCAGCCACCAGCAGGAAGTGGGCGCCGGCTACTTCGACGACGTGACCACGGTGGTGCAGGGCGGCAAGTCCTCGGTCACCGCGCTCTCCGGTTCCACCGAGGAAGAGCAGTTCCACAGCGCCGCGCCGGCGCGCAAGCGCAAGTAGGGTCTTTCCCCCTCATTCCGGCCAAGGCTGCGAAGCAGCCGCGAGCCGGAATCCAGCCCTCGTGCCGCATGAACCACGATGTCGCGGGTTTTGCCCCCTGCGCCTGGATTCCGGACGCGCCGCCGACTGGCGTCGGCGTCGGTCCGGAATGACGCTTCACCGTCGTCATTCCGGAAAGCCAAGCGGGTCCGGAATCCAGGGGCCGCTGGATCGACGCCCGCTTTTCAAGACGCCGCCGTCGCACTTCTTTAATATTTGCGGGCCAAAATGTCGTAACCTGAATAGGTGCGACGCATGACTTTCCGCGAATTTTTCTTCGACCGGCTTGAGGCGCTCGGCCAGCGCCAGCCGCATACCTTTGCGCCGGATGCCTTGCCGGGCGAACACCGTCCGGCCGCGGTGCTCATGGCTTTCTGGCCGGCCGGCGAGGGCGTGCAGACCGTGTTCACGAAGCGCCCCGAACACATGCCAAGCCACCCCGGACAGGTTTCATTCCCCGGCGGGCGCATGCATGCGGGGGATGCCTCGATCGAGGAGACCGCCCTGCGCGAGGCACGCGAGGAACTGGGCATCGATCCGGCCTCGGTGCGCATCATGGGCAGGCTGGACGATGCGTTCAGCATCGCGCGGCATCACGTGATCCCCTTCGTGGGATGGATCGAGGAGCGGCCGCGGCTCGCGCCGGATGCTGACGAAGTCGAAGAAGTCATCATCGCGGACGTGGAGACGCTGCTGCGTCCGGAAACCCACTGCCTGCACGAAGTGACGCACAACAACGTCAGGTACTCGACGCAGGCGTTCCGCTGGGACGGTGGCTACGTCTGGGGACTGACCGCGGACATCCTGCTCGAGCTCCTGCTCTGGGTGGAAGGCAAACCCTCCAACCGCGGCCTGATACGATTCGAGAATCTGCGCCGGATCGTCGGCGCCTAGCCGGCGGTCAGGTCAGCATCCTCTCCAGGATCTTTTCATACATTGAGGAAAGGGTTTCCAGATCGTTGACGTTCACGCATTCATCCACCTTGTGAATGGTGCGGTTGAGCGGACCGAGTTCCACGACCTCCGCCCCCGCCGGCGCGACGAACCTCCCGTCCGAAGTTCCACCGCCGGTGGACAGTTCGGGAGCCAGCCCCGTGAATTCCTGCACGACCTGTTTTACCGCGTCCAGCAGCCGGCCCGAGGGCGTGAGGAACGGCTGGCTGGCCGGGCGCCAGTCGAGTCGATATTTGAGCCCATGCCGGTCCAGTAACTGCGTGACGCGTTTCGAGATCTCGTCTTCATTCAGCGCAGTCGAGAAACGGAAATTGAACAGGATCTCCACCGCGCCGGGGATGACGTTGTCGGCGCCGGTGCCGCCGTTCACGTTCGAGATCTGGAAACTGGTCGGCGGGTAATACGCATTGCCGCGGTCCCATTCCGTGGCGCAGAGTTCGGCCAGCGCCGGCGCCGCGCTATGGATCGGGTTGTCGGCGAGATGGGGATAGGCGACATGTCCCTGCACGCCGTGCACGGTGAGCTGACCGGTCAGCGAGCCGCGCCGCCCGTTCTTGATGCTGTCGCCCAGCTTGTCGCGGCTGGAGGGTTCGCCGACCAGGCAGTAATCGATGCGCGTGCCCTTCCCGGTCAGATGCTCGACGACCTTGCGCGTGCCGTTCTGCGCCTCGCCTTCCTCGTCGCTGGTGAGCAGCAGCGCCGCCGTGCCCGTGTGTTTCGGACGGCGCGCGACGAAGCGTTCCAGCGCGGTGGTCATGGCGGCGACGCTGCCTTTCATGTCCGCCGCCCCGCGCCCGTAAAGATGTCCGTCGCGGATCTCGGGAACAAAGGGATCGCTGGTCCAGGCGGACGCCGGCCCAGTCGGCACGACGTCGGTATGTCCCAGCAGGGTCACGACGGGACTGCCGCGCCCATGGGCGATCCACAGGTTGTCGACCTCCCCATAGCGCAGGTGCTCGGCGCTGAACGCGATCCGCTGCAGCCGCGCGGCAATCACGTGCTGGCAGCCGGCGTCTTCCGGCGTCACGGAACGGCGGCGGATCAGCTCCTTGGCGAGTTCGATCGTCATGCTCAGCCTTAGCCTCAGTCTCAGCCAAAGATGGCAAGCAGTTCGCCGACACGGTCGCGGCGCGTCCCGTTGCAGCTGATGTTGCGCTGGACGCGGAATTGTTCAATGCGCGCATCGGCGGCCTGGTAGAGGCGCCGGATGGCCTCCGTGTCATGATTCGAAATCACGACCTGCACGCCGCGGCGCGCGAGCTGCCGCGCCATCTCCGCAAGTTTCTCCTGTTCCGGCCAGCCGAAGCTGTGCGCGTCATAATCGGTGAAGTAGGCGGTACGGCTGAGCGGCACATAGGGCGGGTCGCAGTATACGACATCGCCGCGCCGCGCCGTCCGCATGGTCTCGCGGAAACCGGCGTGCACGAACCGCGCGCGGCGAGCGGCCAGGATGAAGGCGCGCATTTCCGCGGCCGGGAAATACGGGCGCAGGTACCGCCCGAACGGCGTATTGAATTTGCCGCCGCGGTTGTAGCGGCACAGGCCGTTGTAGCAGTGCCGGTTGAGGTACAGGAACAGCGCGGCGCGGCGGCGCGGCTCTCTCGTGGCGTTGAACTCGTTGCGCAGCGCATAGAACCGATCCTGGCTGTTGTTGCGCGCGACAAAGAGCGTGCGGCAATAATCGACGAACGGTTCGCCTTCCTCCACGAGCTGCCGGTAGAGCGCGATGAGGTCGTTGTTGCTGTCCGCGAGCACGTAGTTCGCGTAATCGGTGTTGAGGAACACGGCCGCCGAGCCTGTGAACGGCTCAATCAGCCGCTTGCCAGGGCGCAGTGCCGCGCGAATGCGCCGGACCAGGCGGTACTTGCCGCCGGGCCACTTCAGAAACGGCCTCACGCCTTGTCCGGAAATCGGTGCTCGTCCGGTGTCAACGCCTGGATGCTGAGCGCGTGGACCTCGCCCGGCATGATGTCGGTCAGCGCGGCGTAGACCAGGCGGTGGCGCGCGAGGCTGGACAGGCCGTGGAATTTCTCGGAGACGATCACGGCCGCGAAATGCCCGCCCTGCGCCGCGCCGGCATGCCCTGCGTGCAGTCGCGATTCATCGATGATCTCCAGGTACCGCGGACTGAGCGCGCGCTCCAGGCGCGTGCGGATGAGCGCCACGCGGTCCATGATTCAGCGCGGGAAAACGCGGTTGAACGGCTTGACCGTGACGCGCGCGTACACGCCGGCGGCGAGATACGGATCGGCGTCCGCCCACCTGCGCGCGTCCTCGAGCGAGTCGAATTCGGCCACGATCAGGCTGCCGCTGAAGCCGGCCGGCCCGGGGTCCGCGGCGTCGATCACGGGATGCGGACCGGCGATGATCAGCCGGCCTTCGTTCTGCAATTGGTCGAGTCTTGCAAGGTGTGCGGGCCGGGTGGAGCGCCGCTTCTCCAGGCTGCCTTCGGCGTCCTCGCAGAGGATGGCGTAGAACATCGCGGAATCGCGGCCGCGGCGGGCTCACTTGCCCTGTTCCGGCTCCTGCATGTAGCGGGCGAGATAGAACGCCTGTCCGATGGCAAACAGCAGCGTGAGGCCGAGGATGCCGAACAGCTTGAAGTTCACCCAGATCTCGTCGGAGAAATTGTACGCGACGAAGAGGTTGGCGACACCCATGCTGACGAAGAAGATGACCCAGCTCAGGTTGAGCGGGGTCCAGACAGTGGCCGGAACGGAAACCGCGTGCTCCATCATGCGCTGCACGAGCGGTTTGCCGCCAATCCACTGGCTGCCGAGGAATGCCGCGGCGAACAGCCAGTTGACCGCGGTCGGCTTCCACTTGATGAAGGTCTTGTCCTGCAAAAGCAGGGTGGCGCCGCCGAGGATGAGCAGCAGCAGAAAGGTGATCAGGTACAGGTTCTCGACCTTGCGTTTGACCAGCCACAATCCCGCGATCTGGATCAAGGACGCGCCTATGGCGGCGGCGGTAGCATAGTACATGGCCAGTTCGCGGTCCGCGGGGACGTAGAAGGCGATGAAGAAGGCGAGGACCGGGAAAAAATCGACGAGGAATTTCATGCTAACCACGGGGTCTGAACCTGGGGCATCTTAACGAAAAAGACTCCTATCCACTACATGGCGCAGCTCTTCCACATCCACCCCGTCAACCCGCAGGGCCGGCTGGTCAGTCAGGCGGCCGCGCTGCTGCGGCACGGCGGCGTCATCGTCTATCCCACCGATTCCTGCTACGCGCTCGGCTGCCTCGCCCGCGACAAGACGGCGGTGGAGCGCATCGTGCGCATCCGCGAGCTGGAACCGCGGCACCAGATGACGCTGATCTGCCGCAACCTGTCCGACATCGGCGTGTATGCGCGGATTGACACCAGCCAGTTCCGCCTGATCAAGCGTCTCACGCCCGGGCCCTTCACGTTCGTGTTGAAGGCCTCCCATGGAGCCCCGCGGCGGCTGCTGCACCCGAAGCGCAGGACGATTGGTTTACGCGTGCCGGACAACGCCATCGCGCTCGCCGTCCTCGAGAGTCTCGGTGAACCCATGCTGAGCACGAGCCTGATCCTCCCCGGAGAGGAGCTCCCCGAAACCGAGCCGGAGCGGGTCTTTGAGCGCCTTGGCCGGGACGTGGATCTGGTCATTGATGGCGGGCCGTGCGGCCCGGAGCAGACGACGGTTCTCGACCTGACCCAAAGCGGGCCGGCCATCGTGCGCCAGGGACTCGGCCGCACTGACGGACTGTTTACCTCCCCCTAACAGGATGTTGAAAAAGTCCGTCCATGGACTTTTTCAACTCGAAAAGCAAAAAGTGTGATTTTTGCTTTTCTTCATTTTTCAATGGCTTGAAAAATGGCGGTGCATCCTGCGCCGCTTTAGCAGGCTGTTGAAAAGGATTTTTCAACAGCCTGCTCAGCGCCTGCAGGGTGTTCGGCTGCGGCCGCGCCCACCCTGTATAATTACCCGAAAAAACATGCCGCCGGCACCGGCAGTTTTTATTTAACTTATTGATAATGAAAGGAAAGCCTGATGAGTTGCCGCGGCTTCCCGGTTTGAGGGAGTTCTGGGAACGACTCCATATCATTCACCCCAGAGGAGGAGCGCGAGTTGCCCATTCCAGCCAATCCCCGCGTCATGTCCGGCATGCGCCCGACCGGGCAATTGCACCTCGGGCACTACCACGGGGTCCTCAGGAACTGGATCAAGCTGCAAAACGAATACGAGTGCTTCTTCGGCGTGGTGGACTGGCACGCCATGACCACCGACTACGAGGATCCGCGCGCCATTTCGGAAAATGTCTGGGAGATGGTAATCGACTGGCTGGCGGTGGGGATCAACCCCGGCGCGGCCAAGCTGTTCATCCAGTCGCGCGTGCCTGAGCATGCCGAGCTGCACCTGCTGTTGTCCATGTTCACGCCGTTGAGCTGGCTTGAGCGGGTGCCGTCCTACAAGGACCAGCAGGAACGACTGAAAGAGAAGGACCTGACGACCTACGGTTTCCTCGGCTATCCGCTCCTTCAGGCTGCGGACATCATCATCTACAAGGCCAGCCTGGTGCCGGTGGGCGAGGATCAGGTTGCGCACGTGGAAGTGGCGCGCGAGATCGCGCGGCGGTTCAATTTTTTATACGGCCGCGAGCCGGGCTTCGAGGAAAAGGCCGAAGCCGCGGTCAAGAAGATCGGCAAGAAGAACGGCGCGCGCTACCAGGAACTGCGCCGCGCCTACCAGGAACAGGGCGACATGTCGGCGCTGGAGAAGGCGGCCGCCCTGGTGAAGGCACAGCGCCGGATCAGCATCGGCGACCGCGAACGCCTGATGGGGTATATCGAGGGCGCCGGCAAGATCATCTTCCCCGAACCCAAAGCCCTGCTGACCCACGCGCCCAAGATGCCCGGCCTGGACGGCCAGAAGATGTCCAAGTCCTACAACAACACCATTTCCCTGCGCGAGAATCCCGCGGCCGTTTCGGAGAAGGTCAGCCGGATGCCGACCGACCCGGCGCGCGTACGCCGTTCCGACCCGGGCGATCCGGACAAGTGCCCGGTCTGGAAACTGCACGAAGTCTATTCCACCGACGAGCAGAAAAAATGGGTGCAGGAGGGCTGCCGCAGCGCCGGGATCGGCTGCCTCGATTGCAAGAGACCGGTGATTGAAGCAATCCTGCGGGAACAGGGCCCGATCCGCGAGCGCGCCACGGAACTGAAAAAGGACATGGAAGCCGTGCGCGGCATCATCAACGAAGGCTGCGAGGCGGCCCGGGACATCGCGCGCGATACCCTGGAAGAGGTGCGTCAGGCGATGGGGCTGTCGTATCGATAGCCGTTTGGCCCATAATACCGGCCAGTGACCCACACGCCCGAGCCCCCCGACCTGCCCGCAGTCGAACAGGCGGAAATGCCGTTCGCGATCGTCCAAGGGGCGCCGCTCACCGAAGTCCCGCGCGATCTTTACATCCCTCCGGATGCCCTTGAAGTATTCCTCGAGGCCTTCGAAGGGCCGCTGGATCTCCTGCTGTACCTGATCCGCCGCCAGAACCTCGACATCCTCGACATCCCGATCGCCCAGGTCACGGCGCAGTACATGCGCTACATCGAATTAATGGAAGATCTGCACCTGGAACTGGCGGGCGAATACCTGCTCATGGCGGCCGTGCTCGCCGAGATCAAGTCGCGCATGCTGCTTCCCACGCCCGAAACCGACGAGGAGGAGCAGGATCCGCGCGCGGAACTGGTACGCAGGCTGCAAGAATACGAGCGCTACAAGCAGGCGGCCGAGGACATGGACTCCCTGCCGCGCATGGAACGCGACCTGTTCGCGGCGCTGGTGGAATTCCCGGATCGGCGCGTCCGGCAGAAGCCGCCGCAGGTGTCGCTGGATGCGGTATTGCGCGTCTTCGCCGAGGCGCTGGAACGGGCGGACTTTTTCTCGCACCACCAGGTCCAGCGCGAGCCCCTGTCCGTGAGGGAGCGCATGAGCATGGTGCTGGAGCGGGTGCGGGCCGATGAATTCATCGAATTCCGCACTCTGTTCAACGTGGAGGAGGGGCGCTCCGGCGTGGTCGTGGCGCTGCTCGCCATCCTCGAACTGCTGAAGGAGTCGCTCATCGAAATGGTGCAGAACGAAATCAACGGGCCCATCTACGTCAGGGCCGCGAAATGAGCCCGGAGCAGCTCAGGAACACCCTGGAAGCGCTGCTCATGGCGGCACAGGAGCCGCTTGGCATCGCACGGCTGGAAGCCTTGTTCGAGGGTGATCTAGACCGGCCGGACCGCGCGGCGATCCGCGCGGCGATCGCGCAACTCGTTGCGGAATACGCCGGGGGCGGTATCGAATTGCACGAAGTGGCGAGCGGCTACCGCTTCCAGGTGCGCGCCGATTTTGCGCCCTGGGTGAACCGACTCTACGATGAGAAACCCCAGCGATATTCGCGCGCGCTGCTCGAAACCCTCGCCATCATTGCCTACCGGCAGCCCATCACGCGCGGCGAGATCGAGGAAATCCGCGGCGTCGCCGTCAGCACCGGGATCGTGAAGACGCTGCTGGAACGGGAATGGGTGCGCGTGGTGGGTCAACGCGACGTGCCCGGCCGCCCGGAACTGCTGGCCACGACGCGGCAATTTCTCGACTACTTCAATCTCAAGAACCTGTCCGATCTGCCGACGCTCCAGGCCATCAAGGACTTCGAAAAGATCAACCCCGATCTGTTTGACTCGCTTGCCGCGGAAGCCGCGCCGTCAGAAACGCCTGCCCTGGAGCCGACTGGCGACAACGTCATTCCGTTTTCCGGTTAACAGGCTGATGCAAAAGTCCGTCCGTGGACTTTTGCATCAGCCTGTTAAGCAGGGGGACAGAGGGGTTGGAGCGGACGCTCCGACCCCCGTCTCGGTCGAAGGCATGTTCCAGCGCTGCATACTCCTCGGACTTTACCACCGCCTGTACACGGCCTATGGACCCCAGTCATGGTGGCCGGCCCGGAGTGATTTTGAAGTGATCGTGGGCGCGGTGCTCACGCAGAACACCGCGTGGACCAATGTCGAATACGCGATCCGCAACCTGCGCCGCGAGCGGCGGCTCAGTCTGCGCGCGATGGACGGTCTGGCGCACGGGGAACTGGCGCGTCTGATCCGGCCGGCGGGATACTTCAACGTCAAGGCACGGCGGCTGAAAAACGTCTGCAAGTGGCTTGCCGCATCCGGCGGGCTGTCAGGCGCACGGCGTCGCTCCACGAATGAACTGCGCGAGGATTTGCTGCGGGTGAACGGCGTCGGCCCGGAAACCGCCGATTCCATCCTGCTCTATGCGTTTCGCCGGCCGGTGTTCGTCATCGATATCTATACCCGCCGGCTGCTCAGCCGCTTTGGGCTGATCGCGGGAGATGAACCCTACGAGACGTTGCGGATCGCCATCGAATCGGCGCTGGCTCCGGACCACTCATTATTTAATGAGTACCATGCCCTGATTGTGAGGCATGAAAAGGAGAAGTGCGGTGGCACGCGAGACTGCCGGCATTGCCAGGTTGAACAGAATATAGAATGAAGAATATAGTCCGAATTCCACTATTCCGCCTTTACACCCCGTACATTCCGCACTAATGTGACGCCCCTTTCAGCATGACGGGCTGTTAGTCCATGACCACACGCCGGCCGCTAATCGCCGGAAACTGGAAGATGAACGGCACGCTGGCCAGCATCCGGCCGCTGGTGCGGGAAGTCCGCGCAGCAGCAGGGCGGGGCGGCAGGGCGGAAGTCGCGCTGTGCGCCCCATACCCGTACCTTGCGGAACTGGCGACCCTGCTCGAGGGAACGGAAATCGCGCTGGGAGCGCAGAACGTTTCCGAGCACAAGGCGGGCGCGTATACCGGCGAAGTGTCGATCGCGATGCTGAAGGACTTTGGTTGCCGCTATGTGATCATCGGGCATTCGGAGCGGCGCAGCCTGTACGGCGAGACGGACAAGTTGATCGCGCGGAAGTTCATACGCGCCGTGGATGCGCAGTTAACGCCCATATTGTGCGTGGGCGAGCAGTTGGCGGAGCGGGCGGCCGGGCAGACGGAAGAGGTGATCGCCACGCAGCTCGATCACGTCATGGCGGATACCGGCGTGGCGCGGTTTGCGAAGGCCGTCATAGCCTACGAGCCGGTCTGGGCCATCGGCGCCGGGCGCACGGCTTCGCCCGAACAGGCGCAGGAAGCCCATGCCTTCATCCGCCTGCAGCTCGCGCGCCATGACGATGCCGTGGGCGCGGCGGTCCGTATCCTTTACGGCGGCAGCGTGAAGGCCGACAATGCCGCGGCCCTGTTTGGGATGGCCGACGTGGACGGCGGGTTGATCGGCGGGGCCTCCCTGAACGCGGGTGAATTTCTGCAAATCTGCCAGGCGGTGAGGAATTGAGCCAATGGAGACGTTACACACGGTTTTACTGATTGCTCAGGTGCTGGTCGCGGTATTTCTGATCGGTTTTATCCTGATCCAGCACGGACGCGGCGCGGACGCGGGCGCGGCCTTCGGCAGCGGGGCCTCCGCGACGATCTTCGGGGCGCGCGGTTCCGGCAACTTCTTCAGCCGGGCGACGGCCGCGTTGGCGCTGGTGTTCCTGGCCAACAGTCTAGTGTTGGCCTGGATCGCGACTGAACGCGTGCGCAGCCAGACGAGCCTGATGGACACGGTTGCGCCCGCGGCAGCGACGGAGACTGTGGCAATGCCTGCGACGGAATCGGCCCAGCCGGCCGCGACACAAACCGCGGTGGCGAATGAAGCGGCAAGGATTGGCGATGTGGCGCCGACTGCGGAACCAGGCGCAGCCAGCGAGACTGCTCCGGCGGAGGAGCAGTCGGACATTCCGGCGGTGCCGGAACAGAAGTGAAAAGTCAAAAGTGGAAAGTGAAAAGACGAAAGAAGCAGTCAGCAGCTTAGACCAGATCATGCCGACGTGGTGGAATTGGTAGACACGCCATCTTGAGGGGGTGGTGGGGCAACCCGTGTCGGTTCGAGTCCGACCGTCGGCACCAGATCCTGGGCGGGCAGTTGTGTGTTCAGCGCCCGCCGAGATCGAGGATGCCATCCTCGCCTGTCCCGGCGTCACCGGGTGCGGCGTGATCGGGGGCGCGGCGCCGGATGGCTCCGAGGTGCCTTGGGCCTTTATTAAGCCGGGCAACGGGACCCTGACCGAGGAGACGCTGGCCGCATTCCTGCGCGTTCGCATCAGCGATTACAGGATACCGGGCAGGTTCGTGTTCCTGCCGAACCTGCCGCTCAGCGCAGGCGGCAAGGTTCCCCGCGATCGGTTGAAGCAGCTTTCGTCCCGTCCCGGGTAATCCTACCGGTGGCAATCAGCGGGGATCCGATCATGCAGGGCAGGTTGAAGCTGGGCCGTCCCGGGGCGACGATCTTCAGCGCATTGGTCGCCTGTGTGGTGATCGGCATCCTGGTGCTCTCCGGGATCCTTCTGTACGCGCTCCCGCGGTGGATTGAATACGTCATGGGCGAGGCGGCGGTCAATCCGGCGATCGGCAGGTACCGCCACGTGCTCGAAACCATCGATCTCCCCGCCAGGGAGGAATTGAAGCGGTACCTGGCTGCGGAGAACCGTCGGGCAAGCGAAGCGGCGGAGATCATCGGCGAGTTCCAATCCAGCACCGCAAAGGACAATCTGGTCATCGCGCTCCGGGAGCCCGACGGCAGTCTTGCACTGGTCCTTCCCCGGCAGGATTCACCGCTGCGGGCGCTCGCCGAGACGATCTTCGCGTTGGGGATGGACACGCGCCTGACGAGCCTGGAGAAAATCGGCGACCGTGTGTTCCGGCGCTTCGCGTCGCGCGATGTACGCGAGATCGAGGCACTACTGGGACTGGAGCGGGGCCGGCTTTTCGCCGGCATCCTGGTGACGTATGGGGAACTGGCCAGCCGGGCCCCGCGAAATTTCGGACCATGGGGCTCGGAGCTGACCGTCTTCCGGAGCGGCGTTTCGATCCTGCATTACCGCTGGAACGAAGATGAGGTCAAGGTAGAACAGGGATCGGGCGGCATTCCCATGGACGTCCTCAACGCCGGAACCGGCACGGACGCCCCCCGCCTTCCGGACTTCTTCCATGCCCCGGAACGGACGGGCACCTTCCGCCGCGAGTTTCGCGACGGCCAGCCCTACGGGATCACCTACTGGGGCGCCGCGGGGACGGGCGGCTGGTCAGGATTCGTCTTTGCCGCCCCGGAAGGCAGGATGGAGCTGATCCTGAGCGCATATGGCCATGTCCTGGCGGCGGCGGGCGCGCTCGGGTCGCTGGGGATCGTCCTGTTCGGCATCTGGTGTCTACACGCTGGCCGCAGGCTGACGCGCGCGTCCGGCCCCTGAGCTTCGCGACACGCCGCGCCCGGACGCCGCGGCCGATCGTCCTCGCTCCTCAAGGGCTATCCGTGACGTTTCTCGAAGTCCTTCATGAATGCGACCAGCGCGTCCACGCCGGATTCCGGCACGGCGTTGTAGAGGCTGGCGCGCATGCCGCCGACCGCGCGAAAGCCGTTCAAGTTCAGCAGGCCGTTCTGTTCGGCCTCGGAGAGGAACACGGAATCGAGCGATGTGTCGGACATCTGGAACGGGATGTTCATCCACGAGCGGCAGTTCCGCTCCACGCGGTTGCTGTAGAAATCCCCCGCGTCGATCACCTCGTAGACCTTCCGCGCCTTGCGCTCGTTGACGACCGCCATCGCTTCGGGGCCACCCTGGCCCTTCAGCCAGTCGAAGACCAGTCCGGTCAGGTACCAGGCAAACGTCGGCGGCGTGTTGTAGAGCGAGGCATCGCGGTTCTGCACCTGGTAGTCGAACGGGATCGGCGTCTCCGGGATCGCGCCGCCGAGCAGGTCCTTGCGCACAATGACGACGGTGATGCCGGACGGTCCGATGTTTTTCTGGGCGCCGGCGTAGATCAGGCCGAAGCGCGAGACGTCGATGGGGCGTGAGAGGAGGGTGGAGGACATG
This sequence comes from Gammaproteobacteria bacterium, assembly GCA_016193395.1. Taxonomy (GTDB): domain Bacteria; phylum Pseudomonadota; class Gammaproteobacteria; order Eutrophobiales; family Eutrophobiaceae; genus JACPSH01. Next base: position 24,469 of record JACPSH010000022.1, on the reverse strand, counting down.
TCCGCGATCAGCGGGACATCGCCGGTCTCCGGGATCCAGTCGAATTCAACGCCGTTCACGGTCTCGTTCGGCGTGTAGTGAACGTAGGCGGCCTCCGGGTCGAGATCCCAGGTCGAGAATTCGGGAACGGAGGTGTAGCCGGTCGCCCGGGTATCCGCGGCGATACGCACCTCGCAATACCTCGCGGCCTGCTCGGCCGCTTTGTCCGACCAGATCCCGGTGCGCACGTAGTCCGCCGTACGCTTGCCCCGGAGCAGGTTCATGGGGATGGCGGCGAACTGAGTGCTGGCGCCACCCTGCAGGAACAGCACTGAATAGTTGCCCGGGATGTGGATCAGGTCGCGGAGCCCCTGCTCCGCGTTGCGGGCGATCTGCTGAAACTCGGGACTGCGATGGCTCAATTCCATGACCGAAGCGCCGCTCCGGCCCCAGTTGAGCAGTTCATCCTGCGCTCGGCTCAACACCGGTTCCGGCATGGTCGCCGGTCCCGCGCAGAAGTTGTATGCACGGGTCATGACTGATTTCCTCCCCCTGTGGTCCAGGCACACGAGTATAGGCTATTCGCCTCCATTGGAACCTTAGGGAAAAGGATGCAGAATCTATGCTTCATTTGCCCCGTGAGTGTCCATTGAGCGACGAGGCCAGAGTTTCGTCCCGAATCGTGCTGTTCGGCGGCAGCGGCGATCTGTCGATCCGGATGCTGTTCCCCTCGCTTTACCTGCTGGACCGGGATCGGCACCTGCCCGCGGGGCTGAGCATCGTGGCGGCCGCGCGCGCCATACCGGAGACGGGGGTGTTCTGCGAATCGCTCCGCGAGACCATTGGTTCCAATCCCCACGTCAAGGGGATCGACGGCGACGTGTGGCAGCGGTTTGCGTCGCGCGTCTCCACCGTTCACATCGAGCTCGAACGGATCGACGACTACTCCGCCCTGGCGGAACGTTCCGGGGCAGGGGGCAATGACGCCACGCTTTATTACCTGGCGATCTCGCCCAGACTCTACGGCGCCGTCTGCCATCATTTGAAGACCGCCGGGCTGATCGGCCCGCACAGCCGCGTAGTCCTGGAGAAACCGATCGGCTACGACATTCATACCTCGCGGGAGATCAACCGCTCGGTGGCGACCGCTCTCGAGGAGGACGCCATCTTCCGCGTGGACCATTATCTCGGGAAAGAGACCGTCCAGAATCTGCTCGCCCTGCGCTTCGCCAATTCATTGCTGGAGCCGCTCTGGAATCGCAACGGCATCGACCATGTGCAAATCACGATTGCCGAGACCGTCGGCGTCGAGGGGCGCTGGTCTTACTACGACGAAAGCGGCGCGCTCCGGGACATGGTGCAGAACCACATGCTGCAACTGCTTTGCCTCGTCGCCATGGAGCCGCCGATCGAGCTGGAGTCGCACGCGGTCCGCGACGAGAAGGTGAAAGTCCTGCGCGCGCTCCGTCCCATCAACGCCGCCGAGGTCCGGCAGAAGAGCGTCCGCGGCCAGTATGCCGCCGGGGCGATCGACGGCAAGCCGGTGGTGGGCTACTGCGAAGAGTCGGGAGGGAAAGCGAGCAATTGCGAATCGTTCGTGGCCCTGCGTGCCGAGATCGACAATTGGCGGTGGCGCGGAGTGCCTTTCTATCTCCGCACCGGCAAGCGCATGCCGAAGCGCTACACGGAGATCTTCATCCAGTTCCGCGACGTGCCCCACTCGATATTTCCGACGCCGCCCGGATCCGGGCTCGCCGCCAACAAGCTGATCATCCGCTTGCAGCCGGAAGAGGAGATCACCCTCTGGATCATGAACAAGGTGCCGGGACTGACATCGGAAGGAACGCGCCTTCAGGCCCTGCCGCTCAACCTGAGCCGCGCGACCGCCTTTCAGAATTACCGCCGCGGCATCGCCTACGAACGCCTGATCCTGGATGCACTCCATGCCAACCGGACGTTGTTCGTGCGGCGCGACGAAGGGGAGGCGGCGTGGGCCTGGGTCGACCGCATCATCGCGGGATGGGAAGCCGCGGGCATGACGCCGCAGTCCTACAGCGCGGGAAGCTGGGGACCGTCGTCTGCCTTTGCCTTGACGGAGCGCTTCGGGCATACCTGGCACGAAGCATGATTTGAACGGAGCCCGGCAATGTCCTATCAATGGCGTGAATACCAGGGCCGGGAGGAATTGATCGGGGCGCTGGCCACGGAGATGTGCGCCGGGCTCGGGCGATTGCTCGCGGATGCGCCCCGTGCCGGCCTGATTGCCGCCGGCGGCACCACCGCGCCGCCGCTGCTGCGGCGAATCGCCGACGCCGATCTCGACTGGGCCCGGATCTGGGTGACACTCAGTGATGAGCGTTGGGTTTCGCCGCAGCACGACGCCAGCAACGAGAAGATGGTGAGGGAAAACCTGCTCCAGGGCCCGGCGGGCGCCGCACACTTCCTGCCGATCTACCTGGAACGCGACACGCCGGAGGCAGGGGAAGCGCCATGCCACGAGCAGCTCTCCGCGATGCCATGGGATTCATCATTGTGCCTGCTCGGCATGGGCCGCGACGGGCACGTTGCGTCTCTCTTCCCCGAAGCCGAGGCGCTCAAGGACGCGCTCAATCCGGCGTACGATCGTTGTTGCAAGGCCGTGCGACCCGTCTCGGCTGAAGTGGCGGGGCCGCACCCGCGCATGACGCTGACGCTTCCGGCGATGATGCGCACGCGGCACATCCATCTCCTCATTACGGGCGCGGACAAACGCGCGGCTTTTGAACGGGCGCGCAGCGGAACCTCCGAGCGGGAGATGCCGGTGCGGGCGGTATTGCGGCAGTCCAGGGTGCCCGTCACCGTTAATTGGGCCCCTTAATCACTCCCGAGGCAGGTCAAAATGAAACCGATAGTCGAGCAAGTAACACGGGAAATTATCCAGCGAAGTCGGGAAACCCGCGCGGCCTACATGGACCGCATGAACGCTGCACGGCAGTCCGTCGCCGCGCGCAGCCGCATATCCTGCGGCAACCTGGCGCACGGTTTCGCCTCCGCGGAACAGCAGGACAAGGTTCAGCTCAGGAGCGGCGCGGCGCCCAACATCGGCATCGTGACCGCGTACAACGACATGCTTTCGGCCCATCAACCGCTCGGCAACTATCCCGTCCTGATCAAGCTCGCGGCGCGCGAAGTCGGCGCGACGGCGCAGGTCGCGGGCGGCGTGCCGGCGATGTGCGACGGGGTTACGCAGGGCCAGCCGGGCATGGAGCTGTCGCTGTTCAGTCGCGACGTCATCGCCATGGCGACCGCCGTTTCGCTCAGCCACAACATGTTCGACGCCGCTCTCTGCCTCGGTGTGTGCGACAAGATTGTTCCAGGCCTGCTCATTGGCGCGCTGCCTTTCGGGCATCTGCCGGTGATCTTCGTGCCGGGCGGTCCGATGCCGAGCGGCCTGTCGAACCCCGAAAAAGCCGAGGTGCGCAAGCGTTACGCCGCCGGCGAGGCCGAAAAGGACGAGCTGCTGGAGGCGGAGGCAAAGTCCTATCACTCCGTCGGCACCTGTACTTTCTACGGCACGGCGAACAGCAACCAGATGATGATGGAAGTGATGGGACTGATGCTGCCTGGCGCGGCCTTCGTCAATCCCAACACGCCCTTGCGTACGGCGTTGACCCGCGCGGCGGCCCGCCGCGTCGCGCAGATGACCGCCCTCGGCAACGACTACACGCCACTCGCAAAAATTGTGGACGAGAAGGCCATCGTGAACGCCATGGTCGGGCTCCTGGCGACGGGGGGATCCACCAATCACACCCTGCACCTGGTCGCGATGGCCCGCGGCGCCGGCATACAGATCAACTGGGATGACTTCGACCGGCTTTCGACGGCCGTGCCGCTTTTGACACGCATCTATCCCAACGGTTATCTGGACGTGAACCACTTTCAGGCCGCCGGAGGCATGGCGTTCCTGATCCGCGAATTGATCGATGCCGGTCTGTTGCACGGAGACATTGCAACCGTGGCGGGCAACGGTCTTGCGGCCTACGAGAACGAGCCGTACCTGGAAAACGGAGACCTGGCCTGGCGTCCGGTCGGCCGCGAGTCGAAAAATACGGAGGTGCTGCGCGCCATCGACCAGGCCTTCGATCAGGAGGGCGGGCTCAAGGTGCTGAGGGGTAATCTCGGGCGCAGCGTCATCAAAGTCTCCGCGGTGGCGCGGGAGCTCCGCGTCATCGAGGCGCCGTGCCGGATCTTCCATGACCAGCTCGAGCTCGAATCCGCTTTCAAACGCGGGGAGCTGGATCGGGACTTCGTGGCGGTGATCCGTTTCCAGGGGCCGAGAGCGAATGGCATGCCGGAACTGCACCGCCTGACGACGCCGTTGAGCGTATTGCAGGGCCGTGGCCACCGCGTTGCGATGGTGACGGATGGCCGCATGTCCGGTGCGTCCGGTCGCGTGCCGGCGGCGATCCACCTGACGCCCGAGGCCGCGATGCGGGGACCGATTGCCCGGCTGCGCGACGGCGACGTCATCCGCCTCGATGCCGGGGCAGGCACTTTGGAGGCAAAGTTACCCGACGGAGAATTCGCGACGAGGGAATGCGCCGAGACGGATCTCGCTTCCAACTATTTCGGCACCGGACGCGAACTGTTCCAGAATTTCCGGGACAGCGTCTGTTCCGCGGAGCAGGGCGCGACGGTGATCAAGTGGGCGGATTCGACGCCCGCCGGCGGAATGCAGCGATGAGCACGGACTGGAAATCACTGGCACCCGCCCTGGAGCGGTGCCCGGTCATCCCGGTGCTGACGGTTCGCGATCCCGCGCACGCCGCGCCGCTGGCGCAGGCACTGGCGAGCGCCGGCATGACCCTGCTCGAGGTCACGCTCCGCACCGACTGCGCTCTCGAAGTCATCCGGATCATGACGGAAGCCGCACCGGACACGTGTGTCGGCGGCGGCACGGCCCTCACGCCCGCCGATATCGATGCGATCATCGACGCCGGTGGCCGCTTCATCGTCAGTCCGGGCGCGCCGTCCGAGTTGCTCGCGGCGGGTGCCTCGGCGAAAGTGCTGCTCATTCCCGGCGTCGCCACGGTGACGGAGGCGATGGCAGCCAGGAACGCCGGTTTCCGCTTCCTCAAGTTCTTCCCAGCGGGAACCTCGGGCGGCGCGGCGGCGCTCAAGGCCTTCGCGGCGCCGCTCGCCGACCTGGTCTTCTGTCCCACCGGCGGCGTCAATCCGGAAAACCTCGCGGAATATCTGGCATTGCCCAACGTGGTCGCCGTCGGCGGGAGCTGGATGGTGCCGGACAAGTTGATCAAGGCGGGGCGATTCGACGATGTCAGGGACATCGCCACGCGGGCGGTGGAACAGGCGCGCTCCTACAATTCCGCGATCCGCTCCAGCACCCGCGCGAACCGCTCGTAGAACAAGCACGACCCGGGGTCGAGTTTCGGACCGTCGGCCGGGATTTCTGACACGCGCACGGCCTGCTGCTAAAATTTCCTGATGAATTTCAATCGCCGTCGTAGTCGCAATTCCGGTTTCTCGTTGGTTGAGCTGCTTGGCGTGATGCTCATTCTTGGCCTGATTGTCGGCATCGCCGCACCACAAGTGTTGAAACGCGTCAGCAAGGCCCGCTCCGATACGGCGGAACTCCAGATCGAGGAACTCGGGACCGCATTGGACCTTTTCAATCTGGAAAACGGCAGATACCCCACAAGTTCGGAGGGGCTGCAAGCCCTGGTTGCCGCCCCAACCGGACTGCAGAATTGGAACGGTCCATACCTGAAGAAGGCTACGATTCCTGACGATCCGTGGGGCAAGCCATACTATTATGTAGAGCCGGGCCAGCATGGTTATTACGACCTCTATTCGCTTGGCGCTGACCAGGCGCCGGGTGGAGAAAGTGAAGACAAAGATGCCGTCAGTTGGGATTAATCTGGCGCCCGAATAGAGCAATTGCGGTTCAGGGGTGCAAACCATTGCTTCCCTCCCATCAAAAGATTCTAGGGTTTTCGCTGTTGGAATTGCTGGTCGTCCTCGGCCTGCTCGTACTCGTCATCGCAGTCGTTCCCCCCTCATTTTCAAAAGCAATGGAAAGATTCCGAATGGAAGCGGCAGTCCGTGCCCTCGTCGGAGCCGCCCGTGAAGCAAGAAGCCTGGCTATTACTTCGCAGCGAGAGGCGACCCTTGCGATTGACTTGTCAAGCCGCGCCTATTCCGTGGATGCAAGGTCGCAACGGCTCAATGTTCCGAACGGCGCATCGCTCGTGCTGACAACCGCCACTACTGAAATTCAATCAGACCAGTCAGGAAAGATCAGGTTTTTCCCGGACGGCAGTTCCACGGGCGGACAGATACACCTTCGTTATCGGGCCATCCATTACCTGATTGACGTCAACTGGATTACCGGGAGGGTCAGTTTGCTACAGTGAATAGGCACATTCCACACCAAGCATCGCAGGGATTCACATTACTGGAAGTTCTCGCCGCATTCCTGATACTCGCGATTTCAATGGGCGTAGTGCTCCGGATTCAGTCAAACGGCGTACGAGCCGCAACAATAAACGGAGAGTATGGGGAGGCAGTTACGCTGGGAGAGTCGATACTGGCTCAGGCCGGCGTGGTGTCGGATCTCAAGAACGGCACGACCCACGGGCGCTCACCGGGTGGCCTTGTATGGCAAGTGACAGTCGACGATTATCAGGCAGTCGAAAACGTCCAGTTCTCTTCAACTGTCCCCCTCAAGTCCGTACGCGTCCAGGTAGCGTGGAAACGCAATGACGAGAGCCGCTTATTTGATTTGTGGACTTTGAAACCGGCCTCGTTGCGTTGAGGCAATGATCATATGAACCGGCGCTTGCAAATAGGATTCACACTACTGGAAGTTCTGGTCGCCATGGCGCTGTTCTCGCTGATACTGGTGCTGCTGGGCGGGCTCTTATATACCACCAGCCGCAATCTGAGTGCGAGCGAACAGCGTTTTTCCGCCAATGACGTTCAACGACTCGCGACGGAAGCATTTCGGCGTCAACTTGAACAGTCCATCCCACTGACTGTCGAAAGTCCAAATGGGGCGCGCGTGGCTTTCTCAGGATCGAAAACCAGGATGCGTTTCATCTCGGCTCTCCCGGTGCATACGGACATAAACAGTCAATATGTAGTGACGTTGGAATCAGGAAGGAACGGCAATTCCCGCAGCGCGCTCTTCCTTCACTATGAGCCACTGACCCCCGCCACGGACTTCGTTGCTCCTTCCGGGGGCGAACGGGAGAAATCCGTGGTCTTGTTTGAACACGTGAGCGGCGTCGAATTTTCATATTTCGGATCGGCGGAGGATGGAATCAAGCCGCGATGGCATGCGCGATGGCCGTCGGCGTCGTCAATGCCGTCGATGGTACGAGCCCGAATCAAATTTTCTGACGGCAACAAACGCCTGCTCGAAATCGTCGCGCCTGTGCGCAGTACGGCGGCAGTCGGAGCGGATCAATTCCATTGGGGAGGCGCCTAATCCCGTGCGTGCTCAAAACCAGGATGGAATCGTGCTGGTCATGGTGCTGTGGATAATGGCAATCCTGACCCTTCTTGCAGCGAGCATCGCTGCTGAATCGCGATCCGACAGCAAACTCGCATCTTTGAATGTTCGAAGAGCGCAGGCGCGGGCCGTGGCGGAAGCGGGTGTGTGGATAGCGGTGTCAAGATTTCGGGCCGACACCGAGGCTGAGAGGTGGCAGCCGGACGGTATCCCCCATCAATCATCCACTGAACAAGGGATCGCGACCATCGTGCTTACCCACGAGGCTGGAAAGGTCGATCTCAATACGGCCAGGGAAGAGCTTTTGTGGTCACTGCTCAAATCGGCTGGATTACCGGATCAGGATGCGGACGCCATGCTTGCCGTCATATTGGACTGGAAAGATGCCGATGATCTGACAAGGGCTGGCGGCGCAGAACGGGAGGAATATGAGCGCCGCGGTCTTGACTATGGCCCCAAGAATGCTCCCTTTACGTCAGTGGAAGAATTAGGCCTGGTAGCCGGCATGACGATCGGGCTATTTCAGGCCATTGCACCCGCTCTGACGATTCATTCGCGGCTGCCCGGGATTGCCCCGGAATTTGCTCAACGGACCGCACTGCTTGCGCTGCCGGGCATCGACGCCGGCGTGGTCGAATCCTTCTTTGCAGTGACGGATTGGGATCCCGTCCAATGGCGTGCAGCATTGACCAGCTTGATTTCCGGCGTTGACAGCAACATGGTGTCGAGTCCCGGCGATCCGGTTATCGAAATAGACAGCGTGGGCGCTGTGGCGGGTTCCAAAGTTCGACTGTTGGTCACGGTGGCCATCGACGAAGAATCCGGCAGTGGCCTCAGGGTATTATCATGGCGGGAGAATCCGCCAATCCCGCAAGGCAGTGCACCACGAATGAAACACGGGTGATCATGCTGCTTCGATTGAATCATCTCATGGAGAACTTCTTTTCCTGGTGGCGAGATGGGCTGAAGCTTCTGGTGCCTGAATTTCTGCGCGGCGCCTATGCCGCCGGGTCGGTTCGCATCGAGGTGGAACTGACTCGGGATGGGTGGGTTATCTCAATTGTGGAGGGACAGGGGAGAGCGCATCGTGACGGTGTCTCTATCTCATCCATTATTGATTCAGACAAGGAGCGTATCACCTCCTGGCTGGTTACGCTGAATGCAGATGGCGCGCCCGTGACGCTGATCATTCCAGCAGGGCGGATACTGCGTCGAGCACTCAGTTTGCCTGCGGCGAGCCCTCGCGATCTCCGGGAAATGGCCCGGTTGGAACTCGAGAGACAAACTCCATTTTTCGAGGATCAAGTTTACTTCTTCTACCACATACGGGGTCGTAGTAAGGATGCCAACCGGTACATGGGAGAGCTGGTCGTCTGCCGTCGCGAGGACGTTGATCCAATGCTGGCGCAACTGGATCGGCTGGGTCTGGATCCGGCCTCTGTCTCCGAGCGCGGGCGCGGCGTGGAATATCCACTGTTGCCTCGAAGGGCACATTTACGCCCCACGCTGTTCAGACAAAAACGAACTGGAGTTCTCGCTGCGCTTGCAGGCTGCTTGCTGATTGCCGTGTTGTACCTGCCCGTGATATTGCAAGGCATAACCATTGCCAGAAGTGAAGACCGCCTTGCGAAACTGAAGTCGCAGGCAGAGCAGGTTGTGAAATTGCGCGGCGAATTGCGTCTGCTGCAAGAGCGACAACAGGCTCTGGATACATCCGGAATCGGCGAGGTCACGGCAATTGGCGTGCTTGCAGAGTTATCAAATCGAATGCCGGACAATGCCTGGGTGAATCGTCTCGTGTATCAGGATGGCGAGGTCAATCTGCAGGGGCAATCCGACGCGGCGGCCGACATCATCCCCATTCTGGAACAGTCTCCGTTATTTGAAGCGGTACAGTTGCGCTCTCCCATTACACGAAGCGATGCAACCCGGCGGGATGTTTTCCAGATCACAGCCAAAGTGGTCACGGCGCCATGAACTTCACACTCGCACCACGCCGGCACGCCGCCCTGGCCGGCGGTCTATTGCTGTCCCTCGTGTGTGCCGTGACCGCATTGTTGGTATTGCCTGCCCTCGATGCGCGCCAGCGCAATACGGTTCGTCTGGAACAGATTCGCTTTGAATCTGAACAGGTCGTCAAGGTTGCGGCAGAACTTGGGTCGCTTGAAGCGCAGGCACAGGAGCTTCACGCGAAACCATTGGATCTCTCACGATTGCTTACAGGGGGCACGGCAGCATTGGCAGTCGCTGATCTACAGAAACAACTCAAAGCGCTGGGTGACACTGTAGGCGCGGTCCTGAAAAGCACGCGCGCCGTTTCCAAGCCCAGGGAGACGCCTTTTCCTGCAGTCGCCGCAAGCGCGCAATTGCAGATCGGTCTCGAAGCCCTTCAACAATTTCTCATACGTAGCCGCACCGGCAAACCAGCGATGATTGTGTACAAGCTCACCATTCAGGCCCCTGGACCGAGAGCAAATCGCACCGGCGGCCCATCGACTCAGGACCTGAATGTTTACATGGAGGTGTCAGGGTTCTATGCGGATTCCAGACAGGGATCGGGATGAACGCCCGATTTGAACGGCGAGTTCAGATCGGCCTGGGTGTCGCATGCCTTGTCCTGGCAACGACGCTGTTCTGGGAGGCATATGCGTTCCTGGCATCTACAACACGCGTTCCGGAGCGGAGTGTGGTGGCCGCTCCCAGTTCCGAACCCCCGGCAAAGGCCATGGGTTCCGTGGAACTCATCGCCAATAACCGGGACCTGATGGAAAGACCGTTATTCAACCCAAGTCGGCGCCCGTTCCCGGAGGGTTCACATAGTGAGGTATCCACCGCAACGGGTGGGGCGCAAAGGAGGCCGGCGACAGGCGCAATGGTGCTCGCTGGGATCGCGCTTTCGAGCGGTCGGCAGGTGGCGGTCATCGAAATGCCCGGGGTGAAGGGATTGAGCCGGGCCGCACTCGGAGACGAGGTCGGAGGCTGGACGGTGGTCAGGATCGAGCCGGAGGCGATCTCCCTGAAGAAAGGAAATGAAATCAAGGAGTTAGTACTCATGGTACGCAGATCTCCCGCGCAACCACCCAAAGCCGAGCCGAATAAAGCGGAGTCGAATACCGAAGAGGTGGATGCAGCGGAACCGGCCGAAGACACGGAAGCTGACACCCCTGAACCCTCCGAGTAGCGGTATTTCCCGCATATAACGGTGAAAATCCTTCCCTCGCCCAATCCCTTGACCACATAATTTCTATTCAGACGAAGAAAGGCGCACCTGGGTATCGTCCCTGGGGCTGTGAGGGCAAGGTTCATGATGATAAGCACGGCGATTTTGCGGGGCCTCATTCCGGTCCTGACAGCCCTGTTGTTGTCTGCCTGCCAATCTATCGGGACTGCGGAGTCCGATGCCGCATCTCAAGAGTCCGCCAGTCCGCCCTCGACCTCTTCATCTCCCCAGCCATCTCACAGCGCAGAAGTATCCGCTGCTTCAGGCATCAATCCGGTTCAGCAGGAGATCGTTGAACTCGGCTCCGGAGAATTCCTGGGCGATGCCAACCCGGAGCCCGCGTCGCAAGACAATCAGGATACCGGCGACATCACTCTCAACTTTCAGGAAGCCGATCTACGCGAATTCATCAAAGTCATATTGGGGGACATGCTCGAAGAGAACTACGTTGTAGATCCGAGCGTCGGCGGCAAAGTCACTATCGAGACTTCCAGGCCGCTAAAAAAATCAGATCTCCTGTCCCTATTGGAAGAAGTGCTGTCCCTGAACAACGCGGCCATCGTGAAATCCGGCAAAGCCTTTCAGATCGTGCCCAGAAAAAATGCGGCGCGAGGTTATTCCACTCCCTCTACCGCGCAGCAACGTGAAGCTGGATACACGGTACGCATCATTCCGCTTCAGTTCATTGCAGCGCAGGAGATGCAGAAGATCCTGGAGCCAGTTCTGCCCAAGGACAGCAATCTCCGCATAGACAAGAAGCGCAATCTCGTCATCTTCTCCGGCGCGAAACCGGAAGTGGACCTGGTGCAGGAGACAGTGGACATCTTCGATGTGGATTGGCTGCGCGGCATGTCCGTGGGGCTCTTTCCGCTGGACAATGTCGACCCGCGGACGTTGAAGGCGGAGCTGGATTCCATCATTGGGGGCATGGAAGCGGAAGCTTCGCAGGAACTCCTGGGTGGCATCGTCCGCACCATCCCCATAGAACGCCTGAACTCGATACTGCTAATCAGCTCAACGACTGCCGGCCTTCGCGAAGCGGAAACCTGGATGCGGCGACTGGATCGGCCGGGGGCCAGTTCGCGCCGGAAGCTTTATGTCTATGACGTGCAAAACGCCAAAGCGGTGGAACTCGCGGAGATCCTGGGTCACATCTTCGGATCCGCAACCGCCGTGGAAGCACGCGAGCCCCGACAGCCCCAACTGGCTCCCGGATTATCACCGGCGGAAGTCACGGGCGAGCCAGATGAGCGCATCGCGGGCCAACAGCGCCCCAGGGCAGCGCCAAAGCCGGGGAAACCGCCAATGCCGTCAGTCCAGGCGCCAGCGAGCACTTTGGATTCCGAGTCCGCACTTCCCAGCCAGGACTCGATCCAGATTATCGCCGATGATGTGCGCAATGCCTTGGTCATCCTCGCCTCGCCCGAGGACTACCGCATGGTGGAATCCGCAATTGCGCGCCTGGATATCGTGCCACTACAGGTTTTGATTGAAGCCAGTATCATCGAGGTCACATTAAGGGATGATCTCAACTATGGCGTTGAATGGTTTTTCAAGAACTCCATCGAGCCGAGCCGCGGTAAGGAAGGGCGCGGCGTCCTGGACCTGGGGGCGGCGGGCCTGGCTGCAATCGCGCCGGGCTTCTCCTATACCATTGTAGATAACGCCGATCAGGTGCGCCTGGCATTGAACGCCCTGGAACAGGAATCTGAACTCAACGTTCTTTCCTCTCCTTCGTTGATGGTATTGGACAACCAGACAGCGACCATCAATGTCGGCGATGAAATCCCGGTTCCCTCGCGCCAATCCACCAGCAACATTGATCCCAATTCGCCCACGGTCAACGAGATTGAGTTTAGAAAGACAGGGGTGACATTGAGCGTCACGCCGCGTGTTAATGCCGGCGGACTCGTTACGATGGAGATACTCCAGGAAGTCAGTAATGCCGTGGCGACGACAACCTCGAACATCGATGCGCCGACGATTCAACAGAGGCAGATTGAGAGCGTGGTCGCCGTCAATTCGGGCGATACAATCGTATTAGGCGGCTTGATCCAGAATACGACCACGAATAGTGAAGGTGGAGTGCCGATACTGCACAAGATACCCATTATCGGGAAACTATTTGGTCAGACAAAACTGGAAGATCGCAAGACCGAGCTGCTGGTCCTGATCACGCCCAGGGTGGTCGGCAATCGGGATCAGGCGAAAGATGTGACGGATGAGTTCAGGAGAAAAATGCACGAGCTGGCTCCTGAACCTCGGAGTTAGGAAGGAAAAAAGCCAGGTCATAAGGGCGGAACACCTAGAGTTAGTTAGCGTCGATATGGCAGATTGATGTCAGAGGCTGGCTTTAAGGAAATAGGCGCCTACCTTACCGATCAAGGGAAAATTTCCGCCGCTGACCTTGAGGCTGCAAGGCGGCTTAACCAGAGCTCGCCCAAGGGGCTGGGGTTGACCCTGGTACGGATGGGCGTGCTGTCCGAGCAGGATTTGCTCGCGGCAACTCAGCGTATTCTCGGGTTCCCTCCGCTTTCCGATGGTCATTCAGCCGCGGTTCCAGAAGCATTCAAGGGACTTTCGAGCCGATTTCTGAGGGAGTTTGGCGTTGTCCCGCTTGCTGATGGTGGTGACACGGTCATCGTCGCCGCGGTCGACCCCTCTTATGAATATCCCCTGGAGGCCCTTTCCCTGGCAATGTCGCGCAGAATCGACGTGCGTATTGCTACGTTGGCCGACGTAGAGAACCTGCTGAATGTTATTTACGGAGAGGGGCAGACGGCCATGGAGGGTATAGTCCAGCAGATCGAGTCTGCAGATGAAGGACCCGCCGGGGATACTACCGAACATCTGCGGGATCTGGCGGCGGAGGCCCCGGTCATCCGCCTGGTCAATCTGCTGATCGATCGCGCTCTGGAACTGCGTGCATCCGACATTCACATCGAGCCGTTCGACAAGGATCTCAAGGTGCGCTATCGGATTGACGGCGTGTTGCAGCCTGCCGAGGCGCCTCCGGTCCGATCCGCCGCCGCGGTCATCTCCCGTATCAAGTTGATGGCGAAAATAGATATCGCCGAGCGTCGCCGGCCACAGGATGGTCGAATTCAACTGAAGACTCAGGGCCGGACGGTTGACCTCCGTGTGTCCACCGTACCGACCTTGCATGGCGAGAGCGTGGTGCTGCGTCTCCTCGATCGGCAGTATGTTCCCCTGGAACTGGGTGCCCTGGGTTTCAGCAGACCCGCCCTGAGTCGTCTGCATGACTCCCTGCGGGCAACGCATGGGATCATCCTTGTAACCGGCCCGACTGGTAGCGGGAAGACCACCACTTTGTATTCGGGGCTGACGATTCTCAATAAGCCTGGTGTAAAGATTCTGACGGTGGAGGATCCCGTTGAGTATCAACTCGCGGGAGTCAATCAAATTCAGGTCAAGCCGAATATCGGCCTCGATTTTTCCAATGCCTTGCGGGCCATCGTCCGCCAGGATCCGGACATCATCATGATCGGGGAAATGCGCGATCTCGAGACCGCACGGATCGCGGTGCAATCCGCCCTTACCGGGCATCTCGTACTTTCTACGCTGCACACCAATGATGCTTCCGGGTCCATCACCCGGTTGCTGGACATGGGACTCGAAGATTATCTGATTGCCTCCACGGTCCATTGCGTATTGGCTCAACGTCTTGTGCGGATTCTCTGCGAGCAATGCAAGGAGCCGTATGAACCGCCCGAAGTCTTGATCCGTGAGCTTGAACTGGATCGGATTGCTGATGCAAAACCGATCACTCTTTATCGTGCGATTGGTTGTGAGTCATGCGCGCATTCAGGATATCTGGGACGAACCGTCATTGCCGAGATCATGTCGATGTCAGAAGACATACGCAAAAGTGTTCTCGCACACGCCGATCACTCTGAAATTCTCCGAACGGCGGTGAGTGAGGGAATGATCCCGATGCGGACTCACGGTCTGCAGAAAGCTTTGCAGGGATTCACGACCATTGAGGAAGTGTCACGGGTCATCCAGGAATCGGGCTGAATTCGTTGCCATGACCGTAACGCAGTGATTCTTCATATATAAAACATGCCGCGATTCCTTGTCCGTGCCGCGGACTCAAACGGCAGGATATTCAGCAAAGAAGTTGAGGCCGACAGCGCGCGGACTGCCATAGCCTACCTTCAGGACACCGGTCACCATCCCCTTTCCGCAGAAGAGGTGACTGTTTCGAGTAAGGCCTCATCGCTGAGTTTGCGAATCCGCAGGCGTTCAGTGAAACGAAGGGATGTGGCGTCGGCCACGCGTGAGCTTGCCACATTGCTCACCGCCGGGATGCCTTTAGACTCTGCTCTGGTAACGTTGGAGCGCTTGTTAAAAGGCACCGCACTTCATGAGGTAATCGTCAATGTGCGCGAAGGCGTCCAACGTGGGCAAGCGCTCGGAGAAGCCCTTCAGAATCATAGTGATGTCTTTGATTCTCTATACTTGAACACCGTTCGGGCTGGCGAGGCGAGTGGCGAGTTGGCGCCGGTACTGGAACGGTTCGCGGATTATCTCGAGCGGATGGCGGACTTGCGATCAACCGTGGTCACTTCACTGATTTATCCCGCGATACTGCTGATCGTTTCAGTAATGTCGTTGTTTGCGCTCCTGCTTTTTGTGGTGCCGCAGTTTGTGCCGCTGTTCGAAGATACCAATCAGCCCCTGCCTCTGATCACGAGGTTCGTGTTCTGGGTGGCAGCGGTGGTAGGTGAGCTTTGGTGGCTGTTGTTGCTGCTGACCGTTGCAGCGGTATTTCTGGCGAAGGCGGCACTATCGAACCCGGGTTGGCGGCGCTGGTGGGATTTGAAAGTCCTGGAAGCACCAATCCTGGGAAATGTGATTCAGGACCTGGAGATTGCGCGCATCTCGCGCACCTTGGGCACGTTACTCAAGAATGGCGTGCCTTTGCTCGCCGCAGTGCGCCAAACGCGGGGAGTCGTGCAAAATTTCGCGCTGGAGGAAGTGTTGTCACGTGTCGAAACCAGCCTGGAGCGAGGCATGTCGTTCGCGGGTCCGGTCCGGGAGTCTGGCCTGATACCTGCTACGGCAACTCAGCTCATCGCCGTCGGAGAGGAAAGCGGTCAGTTGAATTCGATGCTGATGAAAGTCGCGGAGATCTACGACCAGCACGCCGCAAACGGCATCAAGCGCTGCCTCACGCTACTTGAGCCCATCCTGATCCTGGGACTTGGGGCGCTGATTGCGACCATCATCATTTCGATCCTGCTGGCGATTTTGAGCCTGCAGAACCTCGTTGCCTGAATTTCTCGATCGGATCGATAACTGCTCCCGGATCAGCGCAGAAACGAACGAATGCCGTCCGCGCGCCGGCGCAGCATCTCCATCTGACTTCTATCGGAGATCGGCAGCGGTCCGGGGGTCTTGTTGGCATCGAGGAGGATCGCCTTGCCGTCATGGACGACGTAGTCGAACTTGCCGTAGTCGAACCCGAGTTCCTCGCGCAGTCTGCGGATCTCCGGGTGCACGTCTGTTTTTTCCATCCGCGTTATGGAGGCCATGTTCACGACCGGCTTCTCGCTGTACACGAGGAAGCAATCCTCGACGTCGCCGAGGAAATTGTAGCTTCGGAGGCAGTAGCTTTCGCCCGCCCTTTCCGGCAGGAACTTCTCCACAACCAGGCCGGGATTCCGCAGTAGTTTGAGCGGAACTTCCGAGCGATGGGCAAAGATCGGATAGTCGTTCGAGGTTCTCAACTTCCAGGGAAGACCGGGACCGCGGGTGCCCGTGTACCGATTCTCCGGCAAACCGGCGCAGTTCAGGTCCGTCTTCACGATCACCGGGCCGTCCCAGTCGCTGTCGCGTCCAACCAGGTGGCGGCTGATCACCGATTTGCGGATATCCCTCACGCGGCCGTTGACTGAGGCAGGGTAGTGGGCCGCGACGGCCAGGTACGGCTCCGGGACACGGGAAAGATCGACGTGCACGAAGAGGACGTCTCCGGGCACGCGGCGGACGGGCCCCCGCATGACCCGGATCTCAAGGCTCCGTCTTGCCCAGAGCATCGCCAACTGAGCGATGAAATACAGCCCGCGGTGCTGGGGCTTGGAGTTTTCGTGCACCAGGATGACGATGCGCTTCTTTGTTCCGGGCTTGGCGGCGGCCTGCCGGCGCCGCTGCGGCGGGCGACGAACCGCGGACTTGCGGCCGCGCGGCGTCGGTTGCGGAATGTGGGGTTCCTGCATATCCGTTTCAGCTCCTGATGCCGGCAAGCACGTAGTCGCATGCCGGAACGGCCGCTTTGAGATCCGTCACTTCGGTGACGAAGCCGATGTCCTCGAGCGTCCGGCGAGCCGCCCCCGGAGGGACTATGCTGACCAGCTCGGATTGCTGCGGGTCGGGCCGCGCGAGCCGCAGCAGGTTCATTTCCGCGATCTCGCGCAGCCGGGGCTCGGGGAATTCCGCGAACAGGATGCGCGCGGCCTCATCGTTGCGCCGCGCCAGTTTCCGCTGATCGATCGAGAAGTTTTCACCGACCACGCGCTGGAACGAGCGCACCCGGATCTCCACGGTCAGCGATTTGAAGGCGGCGAGCCGGCCCTCTGCATCCAGGCGCGCTTGCTTCGCCAGGAATTCATCCACGTATCTGCGCAGGCAGGCATCGAATGGCGGGTCTTCAGCCGGCCAGTCGACGGCCCGGCTGACCCAGCGTCCTCCGGGGTCCAGGTATCCGTATGCCGCTTCCGAGGCGGTGCGCCACTGGTCCGGGTAGCGCAGGAACAGCGGCCCGCCGTCGCAGGCCACGCAGCCGAACCTGCCTCTGAACTCAGGCTCGGGAATGGTCCAGTTGCCGTGCCGGAAGATGACGCCGCTCCAGTCGGTCCGCGCGATCCGCCGCATCGCCTCGAAGGTGTCGGCGTTCCAGTCCAGGGAGACGACCTGCGGGCAGCCCAGATCGTTCGCCAGGTCCACCAGTTCAGGCGTCGCCCCGTAAATCAGGGTCGGTCTGCCCGCCGCCGCTTCGAAATGCCTCCGGAATTCGGCGATGACGGCGCCGGATGGGCGGATCGGCGGCGTCAGGAAACTGAAGGTCCGAAGAATGCCGGCTACCGCGGCCTCGTCGAAGTCCCCGGATTCAGAGCCGGACCACTTCATCGCGCGAATCGAATCACGTGATATCTGAACTTGCGCCTTCGGTGCAGAACGACCTCCATCGACTCGAATCGTTCCCGGCACCACTTTTCGAGCTGGGACACGAGCCGGATGAAATCATCGCGGGGCAGGTCGCGATCTTCGCTGAAACTCCTGGTCTTGAGCCGGGCAATGGTTTCGCGCGGCGTGATCTTGCGGACCCATTTTCCGACTTCCTTTGTCTCGATTTTCGCGCCCATTTGATGCAATGCTTCAAGAATGTCAGTCTCGGAGGCGACCTCTGCCGGCCGATCTCCACGGTAGGCATTGAGGATGCGCTGCCAGGCAATGTCCACTTCCGTGAGCCCGTCTTCATCGTTCAATTCGTTGATGTTGGCGGATCGCGGCCGCCCATTATAGAAGACCAGGCAGCCGTCTCCACGCAGGACCCGCCTGGTCTCGGACAGTGTCTTTCGGAAATCCGGCATCCAGTGCAGCACCAGCATGGCCATGACGACGTCAAACACGCCGTCCGCAAACGGCAGGCTGCCGGCATCTGCTTTCAGCAGCCTGGCTGCCAGGCCGGAATGCCGCAACTTGCCGCGGAAGTTGCGCAACATGTTTTCGGAGATATCGATGCCTGTAAGGCGGTAACCGCGGCGGACGATGGGAAGCGCGAACCGGCCGGTGCCGACGCCGAGTTCCAGGAAGCGCGACCCGCGTGTCGCGCACACGGAGCGCACAATCGAGTCAACGATGACCTTTTGGGAACCTGGCGAGAACGTCCGGGTGGCATCGTAGATCCGGGCGTGGGGATCGAAGTTCTTGCTCATTAGACTGGCGCAACGGCCGGACAGAATCGCCTCGCGCACCAAACCTCTCAGCATTCAGAATTGACAAGAGCCTCGGCGGACGCATGGATGGGAACGATCTCATCGATATGCGCAAGTTTCAGCACCGACATGACCGAATGGCTGACACCGACCAGGCCGAAGTCGAGTCCGTATTCCTTCGCGATCTGGTAGCCTTCGACCAGGACCGCGACGCCCGAGCTGTCTATGTGGAAGACGGCGGTGAGGTCGACGAGCACATGCTGCCCGTCATCCTGACATTGAAGTAATTGTTTGCGGGCATCCGAGGTGCAGGACAGATCCATGTCGCCCGTCCAGTCGATGACGGTGTATTTTCCCACTGCCCGCAGTTTGAATTGCATCGGCGGAGCCCTCGCGATTCCCCCTCCGGCCTGATGGAAGTGTAACCGCGATCGGCTACCCTGAACATCCGCACATTGAAATACTGACCATGGCTTCCAATCTGGAGGAGTGATGACCGTTCACCCCCTCGCCGGCAGGCCGCCGCCCGAGGACCTGCTGATCGATGCCAGCCGGCTCGAGCGCGCCTACTACGATGGCCGGCCGGACCCGGCTGATCCCGAGCAACGCATCAGTTTCGGCACCAGCGGTCACCGGGGCTCACCCCTCAAAGCAAGTTTCACCGAGGCGCACGTACTCGCGATCACCCAGGCGATCTGCGAGTACCGTTCCATAAAAGGCACAGACGGCCCGCTTTACCTGGGTAAGGATTCGCACGCGGTTTCGGCGCCTGCCGAGCGCACCGCGCTGGAAGTCCTGGCCGCCCATGGGGTCGACACAGCGATCCAGCGGGATGATGGCGTGACACCGACGCCGGTGATCTCCCACGCCATCCTGACGCACAACCGCAATCGGGCCGCGCATGTTGCGGACGGGATCGTGATCACGCCTTCGCACAATCCGCCACAGGACGGCGGCTTCAAATACAACCCGCCCCATGGCGGGCCGGCGGATACCGAGGAGACAGGCTGGATCCAGGAGCGCGCGAACACGCTCCTGCGTTCCGGCAACCGGGAAATCCGGCGCATTTCCTTCGATGCCGCACGCCGGGCCGCCACCACCCGACACGTGGATTATGTCCTGCCCTATGTGACGGATCTGGCGAATGCGATCGACATGGAGGTCATCCGCCGGGCCGGGCTGAAGGTAGGGATCGACGCGTTGGGCGGCTCCGCCGCCGGATACTGGCAGGTCGTGCGGGAGCAGTACGGCCTGGATCTCAGCGTGGTGAATTCCACGCTTGATCCGACCTTCCGTTTCATGACGCTCGACCATGACGGACAGATCCGGATGGACTGTTCCAGCGCTTACGCCATGGCCGGACTGGTGGGGCTCAGGGATCGCTTCGACATCGCCTTCGGCAACGATCCCGACGCCGATCGCCACGGCATCGTCACGCCGGGCGCGGGGCTGATGAATCCCAACCATTACCTGGCGGTGGCGATCGACTACCTGCTCACCCATCGTCCGCAATGGCCGGCGACCGCTGCCGTGGGCAAGACCCTCGTGAGCAGCGGCCTGATCGATCGCGTGGTCGCCGGCCTCGGACGCGCGCTTTTCGAAGCACCGGTTGGATTCAAGTGGTTCGCGGCGGGACTGCTGGGGGGTTCGCTGTGCTTCGGCGGAGAGGAGAGCGCCGGGGCGAGTTTCCTGCGCCGGGATGGAACGGTCTGGACCACGGACAAGGACGGCCTGCTGCTCGGCCTCCTGGCGGCGGAGATCACCGCCTGCACCGGGAAGGATCCCTTCGCGTATTACCAGGAACTGGCCGCGCGGCATGGGACGCCTCATTACGTCCGCATCGATGCGCCGGCCACGACGGAACAGAAAAAGAAGTTCGCGAAGCTTTCGCCCGAGGCGGTCACGGCCACGCAATTGGCCGGTGAGACGATCATCGCCAGGCTCACGCGCGCCCCAGGCAACGACGCGCCCATCGGCGGATTGAAAGTGGTGACGAAGAACGGCTGGTTCGCGGCCAGGCCTTCCGGCACGGAGAACATCTACAAGCTCTATGCCGAGAGCTTCACTGGCCAGGCCCATCTTGAGGCCATCGTGGAAGAGGCCCAGGAGATTATTCGCCGGACCCTTGCCGCCGGACCATACCATTATTGATACTATAATCGAGCGAATGGAGTCATCGAATGAGGACGGTTGACCAGTATTCTTATCGCGTGGCGTGGTCCGAGGAGGATCGGGAGTACGTGGGGACTTGTGCCGAGTTCCCGGCGCTGAGCTGGCTCGATGCCTCGCCGGAGAAAGCCCTTGCCGGGATCCGGAAGCTCGTGGCTGGATGCTTCAAGGACATGCGCAAGGCTGGCGAGCCGGTGCCCGAAGCCCTTTCCACCCGGACTTTCAGTGGCAAGTTCATCGTCCGCGTTCCGCCCCAGTTGCACCGTCACCTCGCTTCAGAGGCGGCGGAGTCCGGCGTGAGCCTCAATCGCCTGGTGGCGCACAAATTGTCGAAATAAAGGCCCCGAAACCTCCGCGATCTTGCAGGAAACGCCCGTCACGGCGCAGTATGACCGTCCAATTGCGGCACCCCGTGAGCAGACTGTAGTCGCTGACTGCGCCGCACCACGGGCCCTGAGAACCGACGATGAACCGGGAAGCCCCGATAAGCAGCATCGCAAAACTGGTCGAGCCGCAGGACGGCGCGTCCGTCCGGACCGGCAACAGCGTTGAGGCCATCAAGCGCGATTTCATCGACAACCTGTATTACATCCAGGCCCGTTTCCGCGAAGTCGCGGGCGTCAACGACAACTACCACGCGCTGGCCTACACGGTCCGCGACCGGCTGCTCAAGAACTGGATCAAGAGCGCGCAGACCTTCAAGAACCGGGCCGCGCGCACGGTCTGCTACCTCTCCGCGGAATTCATGCTCGGGCCGCACCTGGCAGCCAACCTGCTCAACCTCGGGATCGCCCCGCAGGTGCGCCAGGCCATGCAGGAACTCGATCTCGATGTCGATCGCCTGATCGCGGAGGAAGAGGAGCCGGGTCTCGGCAACGGCGGCCTCGGCCGGCTCGCGGCGTGCTACATGGAGTCGCTGGCGACGCTCCAGATCCCGGCCATCGGCTACGGGATCCGCTACGAGTTCGGCATCTTCAGGCAGGAGATCCGCGACGGCTGGCAGGTCGAGCGCTCGGATAAGTGGCTGCGCTTCGGCAATCCCTGGGAGATCCCGCGGCCGACGATTGCCTTCAACGTGAAGCTGGGCGGCCGCACGGAGGCTTACACAGACGAGCAGGGCCGCTACCGGGTGCGCTGGATCCCGGACCGCGAAGTGCGGGGCGTGGCCTACGACACGCCGATCCTGGGCTTCGGCGTGGGGACCGCCAACCTGCTGCGGCTGTGGACGGCGGAGGCGGTGGAGTCATTCGATTTTCACGCCTTCAACGTCGGCGATTACTGGGGCGCGGTCAACGAAAAGATCCGCTCCGAGACCATCACCAAGGTGCTCTACCCCAATGACGAGCCGGCGGCGGGCAAGACGCTGCGGCTCGCGCAGCAATACCTGTTCTGCACCTGCTCCTTGCAGGACATGATCCGCATTCACCGTCAGGTCCCCGGCGCGGATGTCCGCACCTTCCACGAAAAGTACGCCGTGCAGTTGAACGACACGCACCCGGCGATCGCCGTCGCCGAGCTGATGCGCCTGCTGGTGGACGATCACCTGCTGGGTTGGGACGAGGCCTGGGCGATCACGCAGCGTACTTTCGGCTACACCAATCACACGCTCATGCCGGAAGCCCTCGAGACCTGGCCGTTGCCATTGTTCAAATCGCTGCTGCCGCGGCACCTCGAGATCATCTACGAGATCAACCAGCGCTTCCTGGACGAGGTGCACAAGCGCCATCCGCACGATGACGGCTTGGTGTCGCGCGTGTCGCTCATAGACGAACACGGCCAGAAGCGCGTGCGCATGGCGAATCTCGCCTGCGTCGGCTCGCACTCGATCAACGGCGTCGCGCGGCTGCACAGCGAGCTGCTCAAGAGCAGCTTGTTGTGTGACCTCCATGCGCTTTGGCCGGAGCGCTTCCGCAACGTGACCAACGGCGTGACGCCGCGGCGCTTTTTGCTGCTCGCTAACCCGAGCTTGAGCGATCTGATCAGCAAGCACATCGGCACGGGCTGGATCCGGCATTCCGAGGAATTGAACAGACTGGAGCCGCTGGCGGAGGACGCGGCCTTCCGCAAGAGCTGGCGCGAAGTCAAGCGCGCGAACAAGGCGAGACTGGCGGAATACCTCAAGGCCGAAACCGGGGTCGAGGTGAATCCGGACTGGTTGTTCGACATGCAGTTCAAGCGCATGCACGAGTACAAGCGCCAGCACCTGAACGTGCTCTACATCGTCACCCACTACCTGCGCCTGAAGCGCGACCCCAAACTGAAGACGGTGCCGCGCGTGTTCCTGTTCGGCGGCAAGGCCGCGCCCGGCTACTTCATGGCAAAGCGCATCATCAAGCTCATCAACTCGGTGGCACGCGTCGTGAACGGCGACTCGGAAGTGAATCAATGCATGCGCGTTGCCTTCCTGCCGAATTTCAGCGTCAAGCAGTCGCAGTTGATCTACCCGGCCGCGGATGTCTCCGAGCAGATCTCGCTCGCCGGCAAGGAGGCCTCGGGGAGATCCGCGAAGCCGTCGGACCGGAGAACTTCTTCCTGTTCGGGCTGACGGAGGATGAGGTGCGCGCGACCCGCGCCGCGGGTTATCGTCCACGCGAACTCTACGAGCGCAACCCGCAACTCAAGGCGGTCATCGATCTAATCGCAAACGGCACCTTCTCGCTGGATGACAGGGGCTTGTTCCATCCGCTCGTCGATGCGCTGCTCTGCCACGACGACTACCTGCTGTTCGCCGATTACCCGTCCTACGTCGAGCGCCAGGACGAGGTGGCCCGCGCCTACAGCGACAGCGAGCGCTGGACGCGCATGTCAATTCTGAATGTCGCCCGCGGCGGGAAATTCTCCTCCGACCGCTCCATCCGCGAATACTGCGAGGAAATTTGGAAGGTGAAGCCGGTGAGGATTACGTTGGATTGAGAAGTGGCCATTGTGTTTTCCAAATCAAAGCGCACAGTGGTGCCGAATGAACTTGTACAGCAGTGTCAGGAGAAATGGATCTTACAGACTCCGATTTTGCAGTTGCGAACTGTTTCAGAATGGGAAGTACGGCAGATTCTCAAACATCTCCGCCTGTGGAATTCCAACCCCGAAATGCCGGACCTTCCTGCCCGCGATCCGCCCTCGGCAACTGCTCCCGGCGTTGCTCTCGGCTCGGGCATCCTGCTTCGCCCTACCTCGTCCATCCCTGGACTTGTACCTCCTGCATCCCTGCAGTCGTGGTCGACCGGCAGTACGATCCCGCTGACTTACCATCCCGTCCCGGACAGCGCCTGAGCGACCGGCGCACTACCCACGCGTCTGCATCCCGCCGGATCACGCGCCCGCGGATCCGGCCTCCGGCTCTGGCAGCGCAATCACGACCATTCGGGCCTGATCACACGCTTCCCAGCCGGCAATTTCCGCCGGCAACGCTGGACCGAGATCGACAATCCCCCAAAACACGACCACAATCCGGTTTCGAGACGGATTCATTTTCCTATCCCTCAGTACTCCAGCTTCAGGCCCTGGCTTGCCTTCGTGCAAGCAGTCTGTCGAATTCCTCGAGCATGTCGGACATGCTCGTTGCGGTCGCGAATTCGCGAACCTGTTCCCTGACGAGCGCCACATCGGCCTCGGGGTGAGCCGCCAGCA
>JACPSH010000060.1 GCA_016193395.1 Gammaproteobacteria bacterium | reverse complement strand
CCGATCAAGTGCGAAATCTCGACTGGCGGGCGCGGCAGGCGGAGAAAAAGGCGAAAGCCGGAAAAGAGATCGTGGATCAGGCGCTGGGACGAATACGTTCCCTTCTTGCCTGATTGAACCCGGGGACTGCTGTCATTCCGGACTCGCCTCCCGATCCGGAAGGACACCGGTTTCAGGAGATGATCAAGACCATATCCGAATCCACCAGCAGCAGGGCCCGGCCTCGCCCTTGCCGCCAGTCTTCAGGCGCGCACGACGCGGCAGTTGAAGCAGCCCGGGCGGGCATTGTGGACGTGCAGAAAAGTCACGCTTTCGTTGTCGAAGAAACGCCGGATGGAGGTCTCGAGTTCAAGCCCCTCCACGACCTCCGCGCCGATCATCGTGGCCGCTTCGTCATAGGCGCGAACGGACAGCAGGCGGTGCCGGAACATGACGGGAATTTCATCGACAGCCGGACGCGCCGTCTCCACGCCGCTGCGGACGAAGATCGGTCCCGAGGCTCTATAGGGGGAGGCCACATCGTGATGCGCAAAAGGGATCAGCAGGACGCTCTCGCCCACTTCGGCATCCGCGAGACTCACCCGGCAGGGGAAGCCGGGCTTCGCATCGACCATGATCCGGCGGCCGCCCAGCGCCTGCAATTCCGTATCGTCGAGATTGAAAAGCGGCGCGAACCGCCCGGATGGCAGGGCGACAAACTGAAATGAATTGTTCATTGCATTCATGCCCGCGCCTCCCGATCAAGCAGGGCGCGCTTGCGCTCCACGCCCCAGCGGTAGCCGGACAGGGCGCCGTCGTTCCGCACCACGCGATGGCACGGTATGGCGACGGCAAGCTTGTTCGCGGCGCACGCCTGGGCCACGGCACGCACTGACTTCGGCGTCCCGATGCGCCGGGCGATTTCGCTGTAACTCGCGGTCTTCCCGGCCGGGATCTTCCGCAGCGCCTGCCAGACACGCTGCTGGAAGGCCGTGCCGCGCACATCCAGCGGCAGACCGAGACCGACTCCCGGCGCTTCGATAAAACCGACCACTTGGGCCACGAGCTTCTCGAATCCGCGATCGCTGCCGACAAGACGGGCGCGCGGGAACATATCCTGCAGATCGCGCGCCAGTTTCTCCGGATCGTCTCCGAGCAGGATGGCGCAGACGCCACGGCGGCTCTGCGCCACCAGGATCGATCCCAGCGAGCACTCGCCAATGGCGAAGCGGATCTCGACGTTCGCGCCGCCGGCGCGGTAATCGCGTGGCCGCATGCCCAGCACGCGGTTGGAAGATTCGTAGAACCTGCCGCTGGAGTTATAACCGGCGTCGAAGATCGCTTCCGTCACCGTGCTGCTGCGAGCCAGTTTCTCGCGCACGCGCCGGTTGCGATGCGCCGCTGCATAGGCCTTGGGCGTGAGACCGGTCCTGGCCTTGAAGATACGATGGAAGTGAAAGGTACTCATCCCTGCCCTGCGCGCCAGTTCATCCAGCGTGGGCACTTCTTCCGCGCTCTCGATGAACCGGCATATCTCCACGACTTTCTTCGCGTGCTGATCGGCCAGGGCAAGCTGGTCCGGCTTGCAGCGCTTGCACGGCCGGAACCCGGCCCGCTCGGCCTCCGCGCGGCTGGCATGGAACTGCACGTTCTCGGGCCGGGCTCGGCGCGCGCCGCAGGATGGCCGGCAGTAAACCCCGGTCGTGCGGACCGAATAGAAGAACGTTCCGTCCGCCGCGCGATCGCGGCCGACGACCGCCGCCCAGCGCGGGTCTTTTTCCGTTGCCGTTTTCGGGGTGTTTCTGGAACTCACGGAGATATTCATATTACTTCCTCGGGCTGCCATGGTCGCGGCAATCTAGCCCCCGCCGACCGGCCCCGCACTCCGGGTCTTGCTCTTGAATTCGGAAGCTTAAATGACGAAGAAATCCGAGGCCGCGAGGCCGTCCAGATCGGAGGCGAGCGTGGCGAACTGCACCGCCAGGCCGGCGCCATTGCCGTCCGCGTCGTAGTACAGCCCACCCGTGGCAGTGTCATAAAGGATGAAATCGTTGCTATCCGCCGCCGCCGAGCTCGCGCCGGACACGAAACTGCCGGCAGCAAGTGCACCAGCGGACAACGAAGTAAAGATGGTGTCATCGAGCCGGATCACATCCAGCGCCGTCGACCCGGCGCCGCCGAAGTCCATGATCGTGTCGACGTTGGTCGCCCCGAGCATGTCATTGAACAGGAACAGATCGTTCCCGACACCGCCCGTCAGCACGTCGTTGCCGGTGCCGCCGTCGAGCGTGTCGCTGCCTTCGTCACCCTCGATCCGATCATTGTCGGCGCCGCCATTCAACGTGTCGTTGCCCGTGCCGCCGCGCAGCAGGTCGTCGTCTGCCTCGCCGTCCAAGGTATCGTCCCCGGCGCCACCGGTGAGGACATCATTGCCACCCGCGCCATCGAGCGTGTCATTGCCCAGACCGCCGAGGAGGATTTCGTCTGTGTCGGCTCCCGTGTGGGTGTCGTCTCCAGCCGTGCCAGTGAAGGCTGCCTCATCGCGGAAGTCCCGGCCGAACACCACATAGCTCTCACCAACAACACGGGCTCCGTCCGGGTCGGCGCTAACAGCGCCGATAATCACATCATCGAAGCCATCCCCGTTCACGTCCCCGGCCGAGGCGACCGAGCCGCCGCTCCCGTCACGCGCATCGATGCCATCGAGTCGGAAACCGTTCGTACCATCGAGCGCACCCAGGTCCAGACTCGCGTTAAAGCCGGAGGCCTTGCCGAACACCACGTAGCTCTCGCCAGCATAGCTATCTCCGCCCGGGTCGGCCCAGACAGCCCCGATGACCACATCATAGAAGCCATCCCCGTTCACGTCCCCGGCCGAGGCGACCGAGCCGCCGCTCCGGTCACGCGCATCGATGCCATCGAGCCGGAAGCCGTTTGTGCCATCGAGCGCACCCAGGTCCACACTCGCGCCAAATCCGGAAGCCTTCCCGAACACCACGTAGCTCTCTCCGGCGTAGCTATCCCCGCCCGGGTCGGCGCTAGCAGCGCCGAT
>JACPSH010000029.1 GCA_016193395.1 Gammaproteobacteria bacterium | reverse complement strand
GGACTGGATCCCGATTTCCGAACCCCTGTATTCCGTGCTGGATGTCGCCATGCAGGTCAGCGGGCTGAGCGGCGGCGCTTTCGATGTGACGGTCGGCCCATTGGTCAACCTGTGGGGATTCGGACCGGACGGACGAAGGACCGACGCGCCGCCGGAGGAAGACATTGCAGCGGCGCGAGTCCGAAGCGGCTACCGGAACCTGGAACTCGACGCGGCGCGCCGCGCGGTGCGCAAGCGGCGGCCGGATCTCTACGTCGACCTGTCCGCGATCGCGCAGGGCTACGGCGCCGACGAGGTCGGCCGCTACCTGGAACGGATCGGCGTGCGCAACTACATGGCCGAAGTCGCGGGCGAGATCCGCGCGGCCGGCGTGAACGCCGATGGCCAGGCGTGGCGCATCGGCATCGAGCGTCCCGGCAGCGGCGCACCGGTCGTCGAACGCGTCGTTGAACTGCGCAACGCCGGGCTCGCCACCTCCGGCGATTACCGTAACTATTTCGAGCGGGACGGCGTGCGCTACAGCCATCACATCGATCCGGCCACGGGCCGGCCCGTCACGCACAACCTGGCTTCGGTGACGGTGGTGCATAAGTCCACGGTTTTTGCCGACGCCATGTCCACCGCGTTGCTCGTGCTCGGACCGGAAGAGGGCCTGGCCCTGGCGGAGCGCGAAAAGCTTGCCGCATTCCTTATAATGAGGTCCGGCCCAGGGTTCATTGAGAAATACACTGAAGCGTTTCGCGGCCTGTTGACCGAATGAGGATCCGGGCGGTTATTCTTGGGGGTGACCGATGGCGTCGTTTGACGTGGTATCCAGGATCGACATGCACGAACTGGCCAACGCGGTGGACCAGGCCAACCGCGAGCTGACGACGCGCTTCGATTTCAAGGGCACGAACTCACGCGTGGAGCGCAACGAGACGGCGCTGACGCTGATCGCCCCGGCCGAATTCCAGATCAAGCAGCTCACCGACATCCTCCAGATCCGCCTCGCCAAGCGCGGCATCGATATCCGCTGCCTCGAATACGGGACGCTCCAGCAGAGCGTCCACGAGGCGCGGCAGACGATTACCGTGCGTGAAGGGATCAACGCGGATCTCGCCCGCAAGCTCGTGAAGATCGTCAAGGACAGCAGGCTGAAAGTGCAGGCGCAGATCCAGGGCGAGCAGCTGCGCGTGTCGGGCAAGAAGAAGGATGACCTTCAGCAGGTCATTGCCATCCTGCGCGCCGCAAAGGTCGAAATGCCCCTGCAGTTCGTGAACTTCCGCGACTGAATCCCGTACAGGGATCGTACGGGACCCATCCTGCCAGGGAGGGTTGATACACACAGGGATCGTACGGGACCCATCCTGCCAGGGAGGGTTGATACACACAGGGATCGTACGGGACCCATCCTGCCAGGGAGGGTTGATACACACAGGGATTGTACGGGACCCATCCTGCCAGGGACGGTCCATCCGCACGGCCGGCCGGATATATCTTTGCGCATCTTGCCGGACGGGTGGCACCGGGCACTCCCCTGCTCCGCGCACAAGCGAGGGGACCGAGCGAGCACGGACAGGGGTGCCCGGTGACAGGACCCGTCCGTCGGCGGGCGGGTCCTGCCATCGGGTACCGTCTTCGTGCTCGCTGGCGCTGCGCGCGAAAAGCGGTGACCCGATGTCACCCGCCCGGTAAGCGCCGGATCATGAATCCGGCCGGGGATCAGCCGCGAAGCGGGATCTCGAACAGGGATTTGTTGAGGAGGAGGTGCAGCCAGATGCTGGCGGCGTAACCAAGCGCGATTGCCCAGATCCACTTCACGTGCGCGAAGAAAGTGTAGATGCCGCGCGCCGCCCCCATCACGCCGACACCGGCCGCCGAGCCGATGGACAGCAGCGAGCCGCCGACTCCCGCCGTCAGGGTCACCAGCAGCCACTGCCCGTGCGACATGTCGGGATTCATGGTCAAAACCGCGAACATAAGCGGGATGTTATCGATCACCGCCGACAGGAGGCCGATGATGACGTTCGCAGAGGTGGGCCCCAGGTCCACGTACAAGGCATCTGACAGGAGCGCCAGGTAGCCAATCAGCCCCAGTCCGCCCACGCACAGAATGACCCCGTAGAAGAACATCAGCGTGTCCCATTCGGCGCGCTGGAGCGAGGCAAAAATGTTGAAGGCTGCCCGCGGCGAATCCCCCGTCGAAAGGTGGTTCCCGCCGAAGTCGACCGGCAGCGTGTCGCGCACCGTCTTGCCGGTCGCGGCCAGCAGGCGCAGGTCCCGATGCGTCAGGTAGTAACCATACAGCTTGAGTATCCCGAGTCCGGTCATCATGCCGATGACGGGCGGTAGATGCAGGAAATTATGGCCGCACACGGCGATAGCAATGGTCAGCAGGAACAGACCGACAACCACGAAGGCGCCGTGTCGCAGGGCGGCGCGCTGCCCCACCGGCGCAGGCCGCGTGCGCGGCACGGTAATGGACATCAGG
This sequence comes from Gammaproteobacteria bacterium, assembly GCA_016193395.1. Lineage (GTDB taxonomy): Bacteria > Pseudomonadota > Gammaproteobacteria > Eutrophobiales > Eutrophobiaceae > JACPSH01. Next base: position 21,875 of record JACPSH010000029.1, on the reverse strand, counting down.
GCAGCCGGCACCAGCCAGTTCACGACCGACGGCAAGAACAAGACAAAGAACTCCTCAAACCTCACTATGCCTTTCTGCCAGACCATGAGCGTGGTGATGTCCCCGAACGGGCTGAATGCGCCGCCGGCGTTGGCGGCCACGACCACGTTGATGCAGGCCACGGCGACGAAGCGCGCGTTGTCCGGCGCGACCGCCATGATCACGGTCGCCATGAGCAGCGCCGTGGTGAGATTATCCGCGATGGGGGAAATGAAGAACGCCAGGACTCCCGTCAGCCAGAAAATGGCGCGCAATGAAAAGCCGCGGGCCACGAGCCAGGCCCGCAGGCCGCGGAAGATGCCGCGCTCGTCCATGGTGTTGATGTACGTCATCGCGGCCAGCAGGAACAGGAACAGCTCCGCGTAATCGAGAAGGTTGTGGCGGATCGCCTGCTCGACGGTGTGCGGATCGCCGCTTTGCGCATAGGCGAGCGCCACGAGTCCCCAGATCACCCCGGCCGCGACCATGACCGGCTTGGATTTCCGCAGGTGCAGCGTCTCCTCCATGATTACCACCGCATAAGCGATCACGAACAGGGCGATGCACGTGTATCCGACCCAGTGTCGGGTGAGATCGAGGGTTGTACCGGCCGAGTCGCCGGCTGCGCCTGCGGCGCAAGGCGCAATCGACAGGGCAATCAGCGCCATGAAGGAAGCGAAAATATTCATGCGGCACATTGTAGCCAAAATCGCCGCATCGCGAGGGCCACGCGCGCGCTGCGGTATAATCCGCGTCCATGCCATCGCCACAGTCCTTGAGAACGACCGCGCTCATCGTCGGGCTGATCGCGTTCGGGGCGGGTATAGGCGCGTTCACCGCGCGCTACTACCCGCCGGCGCCGGCCGCGCGGATCGAAGGCCTGATGTGGCCGAACCCGAAGCAGCTTGGACCGTTTGCCGCCGTGGACCAGGATGGCCGGCCCTTCACCCTCGATCGGCTGCTTGGGAAATGGTCGTTCCTGTTCTTCGGCTATACGCATTGTCCGGACGTCTGCCCGGTGACGCTCAGTGTTCTGAGCCAGTTCGAGCGCCGGCTTGCCGAGGACAAGGTCGATGCGCCGGCGCAGATGGTGTTCGTCAGTGTCGATCCGCAGCGCGACACGACGGTGCGGGTCCGCGACTACGTGCGTTATTTCAGTCCCGGCATGATCGGGGTCAGCGGCACGGAAGCGGAAATCCAGTCGCTCACCAGCCAGATCGGGATCGCAATCCTCCATTACGACCCGGATCCGCAAGGCAATTACCTCGTGGATCACAGTGCCTCGGTATTCCTGATCGACACGAAGGGGCGGTTGCTGCTGGTTTTCCCGGCGCCACAGAACGCGGAGGCGATGCTGGGGCGATTCCGGCAGGCTCTTGATTTCATGAAACGGGCGGATGCCTGATTGAGCCGCGCCGCCGTAGCCGCCGCGCTGTTTTTTATGGGCGCCGTCTCGTCTTTCCACGCCGCTCGCGCCGGAGAACTTTCCGTGCAGAAAACCTGGATCAGCGCTTCTCCACCCGGTGTGAACAGCCATGCCGCGTACCTGGAGATCCACAACCAGACCGGGAACGCCGTCTCACTCCTGCGCGTGACCAGTCCGCGCGTTGCGCGCATCGAGGTGCACCTGAGCGAGGTCAGGGACGGTGTCGCGGGCATGCGCCGGCAGGACGCGGTTGCGATCCCCGCCGGCGCCACGGTGGAATTCGCGCCGCGCGGCTACCACCTGATGCTGTTCGACGCCGCGCCGCCATTGCGGATCGGGGAGAGCGTTCCGTTCTCCTTCGAATTCAGCGACGGCTCGGTGCTCAATGTCCAGGCCGTCGTGGAGCGCCGCGACGACCCGCACGCAGCGCACCCGCAGTAGCTCCGCAATGGATCCCAAATACGAGTTTTGCATCAGCCTGTTAACGTATGGGCTCAGTATGCGCTGCCCCAGCACCTGCTCTCGCGCATCGTGTTCCACATGACGCGCTGGAGTTTCGAGCCGTGGAAGGACCTGCTCATCCACGCCTTCATACGCCGATTCCGGGTGGATCTGGCGGAGGCCGAGTACCAGGCGCCCTCCTCCTTCCGATCCTTCAACGATTTCTTCACACGCGCGCTGAGGCAAGGCGCGCGGGCCATCTCCGGCGGCGATGCGCTGGTGTCTCCGGTCGACGGGGCGATCAGCCAGATGGGCGATATCCGGGACGGGCGAATCATCCAGGCGAAGGGCATCGGGTACTCCCTCCGCGATCTCGTCGGCGATGCCGTCGAAGCCGCGCTGTTCGAAGACGGCCGGTTCGCGACGTTCTACCTCGCCCCGCATAATTACCACCGCGTGCATTTGCCCACCGCCGGGCGCCTCGCGCACATGCGCTTCATCCCGGGCCGGCTGTTTACCGTGAACCCCGTGGCGACCGAGTGCGTCGCGGGGCTGTTTGCGCGCAACGAACGCATCGTCTGCCGTTTCGACACGGAGGGCGGCCCGATGATCGTGTGCATGGTGGGCGCGATGTTCGTCGGCAGCATGGACACCGTGTGGCACGGCCGTGTCACGCCGGCTACGCCCGGCGCGCTGCTGGAGTATGACTACCGCGACCACCGGGATCCCATCGCGTTCGGGAAAGGCGCGGAGATCGCGCGATTCAACATGGGCTCAACGGTGATCCTGCTGTTTGCGAAGGGCGCGGTGGAGTGGGAACCGGACCTGAGGCCCGGCAGCGCCGTACAGATGGGAGAGAGAATCGGGCGGTTGAAAGTGAAAAGTGCAAAGTAGAAAGTTTAAAGGAAGAATCTTCCTTTTCACTTTTCACTTGTAACTTTTCACTTCCTTTACATCCTCATCGCCTGCACGCACACCGCCATCAGCAGGCCGGGCATGAACCCGAGCAGCAGCACGGCGAGGCCGTTCAGGCTGAGAATGAAGCGCATTTCCTGCGAGGCCTTGAGTGCGGTCAGGTGCGTGGGCTCGTCGAAGTACATCAGCTTCACGATGCGCAGGTAGTAATAGGCGCCAATCACCGAGAACGTCACCGCCAGGACGGCGAGCCAGACGTACCCGGCCGCGATCACTTCCTTGATCACGAACCACTTCGCCCAGAATCCGATGAGGGGCGGCGCGCCTGCCATGGAGAACATCAGGATCAGCATGATGAAGGCAAACCACGGGCTGCGCCGGGACAGGCCCTGGAAATCGTCCAGCCGATCGGCCTCGAAACGGTGCCGCCCGAGCAGGATGACCATGCCGAAAGCGCCGATGCTCATCAGCGCGTAAACCAGGACGTAGAACATGGAACCGGCATACCCGGTCCGCGTGCCGCTGAGTATGCCGAGCAGCAGGAAGCCCACGTGCGCGATGGTCGAGTACGCTAGCATGCGCTTGATGTTTGTTTGTGAAATCGCGATCACGTTGCCGGCCGCCATGGACAGCAGCGACAGGATGATCAGCATTCCCTGCCAGTCGGAGACCAACGGCGCCATGCCGTCCACCAGTAGGCGAATCGCCATCGCGAAGGCGGCAATTTTCGGCGCGCTGCTGATGAACAGCGTGACGGCCGTGGGCGAGCCTTCGTAAACGTCCGGCACCCACATGTGGAACGGGACGGCGCCCAGCTTAAAGGCGATGCCGACGATGACGAACACCAGCCCGAATACGAGAATGAGATTCCGGCCGGCCTCCTGGGCGATGACCGCCGACACGGCCGGCAGTTCCAGCGTCCCGGTGACCCCGTAGAGCATGGACATCCCGTAGAGCAGCATCCCGGAGGCGAGCGCGCCCAGCACGAAATACTTTATTGCCGCTTCGGAAGCGGTCGGGGAGTCGCGGTGCATCGCGACCAGCGCATAGAGGGATAGCGACAGCAGTTCGAGCCCGAGATAGACGGTCAGCAGGCTGTGCGCCGAAACCATGACCATCATGCCGAGTACCGCGAACAGGCTGAGCACGAAGAATTCGCCCTGCAGCAGGCCGTGCTCCTCGAAGTAGTCGTAGGCGTAGAAGAACACCGCGATCGTGATGACGCAGATCGCCTCCTTCAGCACCGCGCTCATCGGGTCGCTGACGTAATGGCCGTGCAGGAGCACCACCGGCTCCAACGGCGAAAATGCCAGCACCAGGACGGCGGACAGGATCAGGGCCGCGAGCCCCAGCCAATAGGTGAGGCGCCGCTTCTCGTCCCTGGACAACGTGTCGATGATCAGCAGCAGGCAGGCCGCGCTGAGCAACGCGATCTCGGGCGCAAGCGGTGCCCAGATCATGGAATCACCTTCGATTGCAGCATGTGTTCGTACAGGTTCTGGATGCTGGCGTGCATGACGTCGAACAGCGGGGCCGGCCACAACCCGAACGCCAGCACGGCGACGGCGAGCAGCCCCAGGAACAGTTGTTCACGCGCCGTAAGGTCCTGCAGCTCGGCGACGTTTTCATTAGCCACGTCGCCGAAAATTACGCGCTTGTACATCCAGAGGGTGTACGCCGCGCCGAGAACCAGGATGGTGGCGGCCAGGAACGCGATCCAGGGCCTCGCCTGGAAGCTCCCGAGGATCACCAGGAACTCCCCGACAAACCCGGAGGTCCCGGGCAGGCCGGAATTGGACATGGCAAACAGCATCATCAGCGCGGCGAATTGCGGCATGGTGTTGACCACCCCGCCGTAGTCCTTGATCTCGCGGCTGTGGATGCGGTCATATAGCACGCCCACGCACAGGAACAGCGCGCCGGAGACGAAGCCGTGCGAGATCATCTGCATCAGTCCCCCTTCCATTCCCATGATCGCGCCGGTCTCCTGCTGCACGAAGAACGCCATAAAGAAACCGAGCGTGACAAAACCCATGTGCGAAACGGACGAATACGCGATCAGCTTTTTCATGTCGTGCTGCACGAGTGCCACAAAGCCGATGTAGACGATCGCAACCAGCGACAGACCGATCATCAGATCGGCGAAGGCCAGGCTCGCGTCGGGCGTGATCGGCAGGCTGAAACGCAGGAAACCGTAGCCGCCCATCTTCAGCATGATCGCAGCCAGGATCACCGAGCCCCCGGTGGGCGCCTCCACGTGCGCATCCGGCAGCCAGGTGTGCACCGGCCACATGGGCACCTTGACCGAGAAGGCCAGCAGGAAGGAGATGAAAATCAGTTTCTGCGCCGTCAGCGACAGCGGCAAGTCGTGCAGGTGCAGGATGTAGAAGCTGCCGGCCTGCGAATACAGGTACAGCAGCGCGACCAGCATGAAGACGGAACCCAGAAAGGTGAACAGAAAGAACTTGATGGTGGCATACACGCGCCGCGGGCCGCCCCACACGCCGATGATCAGGAACATCGGAATGAGCATGGCTTCCCAGAAGAAGTAGAAGAGGATCGCGTCGAGCGCCGCGAACACGCCGTTCATGAATCCCTCGAGGATCAGGAACGCAGCCATGTACTGCGCGATCCGGGACTCCACCGAATCCCAGGCGGCCAGCACGACCAGGACGGTCGTGAACGTCGTCAGCACGATGAGCGGCAGCGAGATCCCGTCGATGCCGAGGTGGTAATTGATCCTGAAGGCCTCGATCCAGGGCACGAACTCCACGAACTGCATGGCCGCCGTGTTGGTGTCGAAACGCAGCCAGGCGAGCACTGACAGCGCAAAGACGATGACCGAAATAGTCAGCGACAGGTGCCTGACAGTCCCGGCCTGGCGATCGCCCGCGTACAGCACCCACACACCCCCGAGGATGGGCGCCCACACCAGCAGGCTCAGGAACGGGATGTCGAAGCTCATCTGACGCGCTTATGCCTCGTGGCCCACCCGGCCGGATTCAGCTCAAGCGCTGAACGGACGGGTGGCGCCGGGCACGCCCCTGCTCCGCGCGCAAGCGAGGGGACCGAGCGAGCACGGACAGGGGTGCCCGGTGACAGGACCCGTCCGGCAACACGCGCAAAGATGAATCCGGCCGGACACCCAAGGCAACAGGGCGGGCGGGTCCTGCCATCGGGTACCGTCTTCGTGCTCGCTGGCGCTGCGCGCGAAGAGCGGTGACCCGATGTCACCCGCCCGGTGAGCGCCGTCGCAGCAATCCTGTCAGGCAATCGGTCGTGCATGTTCAGAAGAGCTGGTGCACGAACAGGGCCAGCATCAGCAGGAGCCCGATGATCATCGCGAATGCGTAGTCGTACAGGTACCCGGACTGCACCGTGCGCACGACGCCGGAGAACCAACGCACGGCCGCCGCCGTGCCGTCCACCAGGACGCCGTCGATGACGCGCACGTCGCCGAGCTGCCAGAAGGCCTGTCCGATCCTGCGCGTGCCGCCCGCAAAAACCGCCTGGTTGAAATCGTCCATGCCGTACTTGTTGAGCAAGATCCGGTACAACAGGCTGAAACGTTCCGCCACCTGGCCCGGTACCTGCGGATACTTGATGTACATCAACCAGGCGAGCGCGACGCCGGCGAAGGCCAAGTAGACGACCGGCGCGGACTGGAAGGCGTGCAAGGTAAAGCCGAACACGCCGTGATAATGCGCGCCCATCTCGCCGAGCACGTCGTGCGCCGGAGCGACATAAATCGCTTCACGGAAATATCCCTCGAACAGCATCGGACCGACCAGGAACATCCCGGCAATAAGCGAGGGGATCGCGAGCACTGTGAGCGGGACGGTGACGACCGCCGGCGATTCCTGAAGGTGCTCCCAGGTATGCCGATCCATGCGTTCCTTGCCGTGGAAGGTGAGGAAAAACAGGCGGAAGGTATACAGCGCCGTGATGACCACGCAGGACAACACCGCGGCATAGGCGAAGCCCGACCCCCATAGGTGCGACGTGTGGACCGCCTCGATGATGGCGTCCTTGGAATAGAAACCCGCCGTCCCGGGGAAGCCGATGAGCGCAAGCGAGCCTACCAGTGCGGTTGCCCACGTGATGGGCATGTACCGGTACAGCCCGCCCATCTTGCGCATGTCCTGTTCATGATGCAGGGCAATGATCACGGAGCCCGCGGCGAGGAACAGCAGCGCCTTGAAGAAGGCATGCGTCACGAGGTGGAAGATCGCGGCGGCGTAGGCCGATGCCCCAAGCGCCACGGCCATGTATCCCAGCTGGGAGAGCGTCGAATAAGCCACGACGCGCTTGATGTCGTTCTGCACCAGTCCGATCAGCCCCATGAAAAACGCGGTAATCGCGCCGATGACGAGGATCATGCTCAGGGCGGTGTCCGAAAGCTCGAACAGCGGCGACATCCGGGCGACCATGAAGATGCCTGCGGTGACCATCGTGGCCGCGTGGATCAGCGCGGAGATGGGCGTCGGGCCTTCCATGGAATCCGGCAGCCAGACGTGCAGGGGGAATTGCGCCGACTTGCCCATGGCGCCGATGAACAGGCAGATGCAAATGAAGCTCATCAGCGACCAGTCGGTCCCGGCCAGCACCTGGATTTTCACGTCGGCCATCGTCGGCGCCAGTCCGAACACCGTGTCATAGTCGAGCGAGTGGAAATACATCAGGACCGCGGCGATGCCGATGACAAAACCGAAGTCGCCGACCCGGTTGACCAGGAACGCCTTCAGGCTCGCGAAGATCGCGGACTCGCGCTTGAACCAGAAGCCGATCAGCAGGTAGGACAAGAGACCCACGCCCTCCCAGCCGAAAAATAATTGTACGAAGTTATTCGCCATCACCAGCATGAGCATGGCGAAGGTGAACAGCGAGATGTAGCTGAAGAAGCGCTGGTACCCCGGGTCATCGTGCATGTAGCCGATCGTGTAGATGTGGATCATCCAGGACACGAACGAGACCGTGACCATCATGGTCACGGACAGCCGGTCGATGAGGAATCCGACCTGCAGATTGAGATCCCCGGCGGCCAGCCACGTGTACACGGTGCCGTTGTACGGGTCATTCCCGTCCCAGACGATGTGCTTCCACGCGATCAGCGACAAGACCGTGGAGATCCCCACGGCCAGGATGGTGACCCAATGGGCGCCCGCCCGGCCGATCACCCTGCCGAACAGGCCGGCGACAATGGAGCCGGCCAGCGGCGCCAGCACCACGCCCAGATACACCGATTCCATGTGCTCGGCGGGATTCATCCGCGCATCGTGTCCAGGTCTGAAACGTTGATGGTGCTTCGATTACGGAAGACCACGACGAGAATGGCCAGCCCGATGGCGGACTCCGCGGCGGCAACCGTGAGGATGAAGAACACGAACACCTGCCCGGCGATGTCGCCGAGGAAATGCGCGAAGGCGATGAAATTCAGGTTGACGGACAGCAGCATCAGCTCGATGCACATCAGCAGGATGATGACGTTCTTGCGGTTGATAAATATGCCGGCGACGCTGATGCAGAAGAGCACCGCGGCGAGGATGAGAACGTCGGAAAGGATCAGCATATGGCCTTCGCTATCTGCATTCTCATCTCTTCTCCGCTTCCATCTTCACCAACCGCACCCGCTCTTCGCGCCTCGCGACGATCTGCTTTTCCGGGCGTGGCGTCTTCAATGTCCGCGGCTTGCGCATGGTCAGCGCGATGGCCGCAATGATTGCAACCAGCAGGATTGCGCCTGCGATTTCGAACGGGTAAAGAAAGTCCGTGTACATCGCGTGCCCGAGCTCCAGCGTGTTGCTCGCCGCGGGTCCGGCCTCCCCGGCCCGCGGAGGAAAACGCGCGTCAAAGTAGCCGGAGGCGACCACCAGACCCATCGCGACAGCCATCAGCAGGGCGACCGCGATCCCGAGCGGCAGGTAGCGCGCGAAGCCTTCGCGCAACGGCGCCAGGTTGATGTCCAACATCATGACCACGAACAGGAACAGCACCATCACCGCGCCCACGTAGACGAGCACCAGCGCGATGGCGAGGAATTCAGCCTCCAGCAGCAGCCAGATCGCCGCGCTGGAGAAGAACGCGAGCACCAAGAACAGCGCCGCGTGCACGGGGTTGCGGACGGTAATGACCAACGCCGCCGACAACACCAGCACTGCGGCGAAGAAGTAGAAGATTGCCTGTACGATCATTTTTCTTTCTTTTACCGAGTCCCGAGTCCCGTGCCCCGAGTCCCGAGTCCCGTGTCGGGAAGGGGCTCGGGACTGGGGACTCGGGATTCGAAAAGATCCTGTTCAGCGATAAATGGCTTCCTGCGCCCTGTCCTCCGCGATTTGTTGTTCCGCCCGATCGCCCACTTCGAGCAGCCGTTCCTTCGTCATCAGCAGATCGCCGCGCTTCTCGCCGTGGTACTCGAAAATGCGCGTCTCGACGATCGAATCCACCGGGCAGGATTCCTCGCAGAACCCGCAGAAGATGCACTTGGTGAGGTCGATGTCGTAGCGCGTCGTGCGGCGCGTGCCGTCCGCCCGCTGCTCGGATTCGATGGTGATGGCCACGGCGGGGCAAACCGCCTCGCAAAGCTTGCAGGCGATGCAGCGCTCCTCGCCGTTCGGATAGCGGCGCAGCGCGTGCAGGCCGCGGAAGCGCGGCGACTGCGGGCGGCGCAGCGCGTGCAGGCCGCGGAAGCGCGGCGACTGCGGCGTCTTCTCCTCCGGATACAGCACCGTGATCTTGCGCTTGAACAGATGCCGGCCGGTAAGCTGCAGGCCCTTGACGAGCTCCCAGAGGAGCAGGCTCTGCAAATAGTTCTTGGTGGACTGCCACATGGGGATCACCCGTATCTCGTATCTCGCATCTCGCATCTCGCAGAGCTGCGCCCGCAACTTGTCCTTTCTTTCAGCTTTCCACTTTTCACTTTCCACCGCCTCCGATCCACACAATCGTAATCGGCAGAAACACCTTCCAGCCGAGACGCATGATCTGGTCGTACCGGTAGCGCGGGAAGGTCGCGCGGAACCACAGGAACAGGAACAGGAAAAACGAGGTCTTCGCGAGCAGCCAGATCAGGCTGGATTCGCCCAGCACCGGGATCCCCTGCAAGGGCGACAGCCAGCCACCCCAGAACAGGATCGACGCCAGCGCCGAGATCAGGATCATGTTCGCGTATTCGGCGAGGAAAAACAGCGAGAAGCCCATGCCGCCGTACTCCACGTGGAAGCCCGCAACGATCTCCGATTCGCCTTCGGCGACGTCGAACGGCGCGCGGTTGGTTTCGGCGACGCCGGAAATGAAATACACGCCGAACAGCGGCAGCAGCGGGATCCAGAACCAGTGCAGGACGCTGCCGCTCTGCGCGCGCACGATGTCGCCCAGGTTCAGGCTCCCCGCGGCGACCAGCACGCCTACGAGCGCGAAGCCCATGGCGATTTCGTAGGCGACGATCTGCGCGACGGAACGCATTGCGCCGAGGAAGGCGTACTTCGAATTCGAGGCCCAGCCGGCGATGATGATCCCGTACACGGCAAGCGAGGTCAGCGCGAGAATGTAAAGCAGGCCTGCGTTGATGTCGGCCAGCGCCATGCCGTCGTCGAACGGGATCACCGCCCACGCGGCGATCGACGGCGCGAGCGACAGGATCGGCGCGATGATGAACAGGCGCTTGTCGGCCCCGCTCGGAACGATGATTTCCTTGAAAATGAGTTTGAAGACGTCAGCGATCGGCTGGCCCCAGCCGCGCAACCAGGGAATGCCGAAGAAGGTGACGCGATTCGGGCCGCGGCGCACCTGCATCCAGCCGATGATCTTGCGCTCGGCGAGCGAAAGGTAGGCGACGGACAGGACCAGCGGCACCAGGATCACGACGATCTTCGCCAGGATGTCCAGTGTATACACGACGTTCATCTCGACCGCCGGCGGGACCAGCGCCCCGGCCAGCGGGGTGAAGACGTAGATGCGCAGAAATTCAAACATGGGTTCCGGACTGCTTCATGCGCGGCGCAGGGAGATCTCGCCGAACCACGGTCCAAGCGCGGCGAGCCCGGGATGTCCGCCATGGATCAGCGCCACGCCGTCGGCGACCCGCTCGTCGATGGCAAGCGGCAGGCGCAGGTTTGCGCCGTTCTGTTCGGCCATTACCGATCCCGTTCCATCGAGCCCCAGCCGTTTCGCGGTGACGCCGTTGATGCGCACCGCGTCGTCGGCCACGTCCGGCGTCTGCTGAAGCGCCCGTGCCCTGCGCACCATTGGATCGGCCGCGTTCATCGGTACATGCGTGACGCGCTGCAAGTCACTGCCTGATTGCACCAGCCGGTCCGGACGGCGCCAACGGTTGAGATTGGCCGGCTCCACCCCCGCGCGGGCCTGCTGGAATTCTCGCTCCACGTCAGCCAACGAATCGAAGTGGAATCCGTCAAGGCCGAGACTGTCGCCAATCATGCGCAACACCTTCCAGCCGGCGCGCGCCTCCCCGGGCGGCGTGACGGCGGCCGCAAAGTTCTGGGCGCGTCCCTCGACATTGATAAAGGTCCCCTCGTTCTCCGCGTAAAGCGCAATCGGCAGCAGCACATGCGCATGCTTTTCCAGCAACGCGTTGCGATAGGGCGTCATGGCGATCACGCAACGGGCGGTCTCCAGCGCCGCGCGCGCGAGCGGCGCGTTGCTGCAATCGGCATCCGGCTCCACGTTGAACAGCAGGTAAGCCGCGAGCTTTGCCTCCAGCATCGCCTGCGCATGCAGTCCGCCCGTACCCGCGGACTGGCCTCCGGTCAGGCGGTGCGGCACGGCGCCGGCGAGCCAGGCGCCGCTTGAATTCGCGGCGGCGCCGAGGTATCCGAATGCCGCGCCGCTCAGGGAGGCAATGGTGCCGGCCAGAAATCGCAGCGTGGATGCGTGCGGGGAAACGTCCGCCAGGTTGCCGAGCAGCACCGCGCCGCGTCCCGCTTTGACGACGCGTTCGGCGATCCGGCGGTGAACCTCGCCGGCCTCGACGCCGCGGAGCAAAGCTTCCAGGCCGGCGTCACCTCCACGCAATTGCAGCAGGGCGCGCAGCACACCCGCGCTGTCCCGCACCAGGTCCGAACTGCTGAGAATGCTCGGGCCGGCCGGGAAATTCATTTCCCATCTCACGGGATTGACGAACATCACCTTGCCGCCGCGCAACGCCGCCTTGCGGAGGCGATGGTTCAGCAGCGGCTGTTCCTTGCGCGGATGGCCGCCGATGATGAGCGCAGAATCGAGCTGTTCGAGATCCGCGATCGGCAGTCCGAGCCAGGGGAACAACGGGGCGACATCCTGATCCGAGAAATCCATCTGCTGCAACCGGTGATCGACGTTGTGGCTGCCGAGCGAGCGCAGCAGTTTCTGGAACAGGTAGAGCTCTTCGGTCGAGGCCGTGGGCGAGATGAGTCCGCCGATAGCGGCGCCGACCGGTCCGCCCGATGGACCCAGACGGCCGCGCACGAAGGCAAAGGCCGTCTGCCAGTCCACTTCGCGCCATTCACCGTTTTCCCTGAGCATGGGCGTGGTCAGCCGGTCCTCGCTGTACATGCCTTCGTAGCTGTAACGGTCGCGATCCGACAACCACACTTCGTTGATCGTTTCGTTGTCCGCGGGCACGACCCGCATCACGCGGCCGTCCTTGACGTGGAAATGCACGTTCGACCCGATGCCGTCATGCGGGGCGATGCCCTGATGCTGGGACATCTCCCAGGTGCGGGCCGAGTACCGGAACGGCTTCGAGGTCAGCGCGCCGACCGGGCAGAGATCGATGACGTTGCCGGACAGCTCGGAGGTCATGCTCTTTTCGATGAACGTCCCGATCTCCATGAATTCTCCGCGGCCGGTGGCGCCCAGTTCGCGCACGCCCGCGATCTCTTCGCCGAAGCGCACGCAGCGGGTGCAATGAATGCAGCGGGTCATGTCGGTCTGCACGAGCGGGCCGATGTTCTTGTCCTTCACGACGCGCTTGTTTTCCTGATAGCGCGAGACATCCCGGCCGAAGCCCATCGCGAGATCCTGCAATTCGCATTCGCCGCCCTGGTCGCAGATCGGGCAGTCGAGCGGATGGTTGATGAGCAGGAATTCCATGACTGACTTCTGCGCTTCCACCGCCAGCTTGGAGCGGGTTTTGACTTTCATGCCTTCCATGACCGGTGTGGCGCAGGCCGGCAGCGGCTTCGGCGCCTTTTCCACTTCCACCAGGCACATGCGGCAGTTGGCGGCGACGGAAAGCTTCTTGTGGTAGCAGAAGCGCGGCAGCGGCAGTTGGCGGCGACGGAAAGCTTCTTGTGGTAGCAGAAGCGCGGCACGTAGACGCCGTGCTCGTCCGTGACCTGGATGAGCATGGAGCCCTTCTTCGCGGCGTAGGACTTGCCGTCGACCTCGATGTTTACGGTGTCGTCAGCCATTCGCTTGAAAGACCGTGCCTCGTACCTTGTGCCTCGTGCCTCGTAATGCCAAAACCCCAGTGAATTCGAGGCACGAGGAACGAGGAACGAGGTACCCGAGGTTTCTCATGCCGCTCTCGTCGCGGCGCCCTGGACGATGCTCCTGCCCTTGTTCTCGATCATGTATTCGAATTCGTGGCGGAAATGTTTCAGGAAACTCTGCACCGGCCACGCCGCCGCGTCGCCGAGCGCGCAAATCGTTCGCCCCTCGATCTTGTTGGCGACGTCCACAAGCTTGTCGAGGTCTTCCATCATGCCCTTCCCTTCCGTGATCCGGGTCAGCATGCGGTACAACCAGCCCGTGCCTTCGCGGCACGGCGTGCACTGGCCGCAGGATTCCGAGAAGTAGAAACGGGAAATGCGGCGCAGCACGCGCACCATGCAGGTCGTGTCGTCCATGACGATGACCGCGCCCGAGCCGATGGCCGATCCGGCCTTCTTCACCGAATCGTAATCCATGTTCACATCCAGCATGATCTTGCCGGGCAGCACCTGCACTGAGGAGCCGCCCGGGATCACGGCCTTCAATTCGCGCCCGTTGAGCACGCCGCCGGCCATCTCCAGCAGCTCGCGGAAGGGGATCCCCATGGGTGCCTCGAAATTCCCGGGTTTGTTCACATGCCCACTCACCGAGAAACACTTGGTGCCGCCGCTGTTGGGCACACCCAGATCGGCGAACCACTTGGCGCCGTTGCGGATGATGGACGGCGCGGACGCGAAGGATTCCGTGTTGTTGATCGTCGTCGGCAGGCCGTACAGGCCGTATTGCGCCGGGAACGGCGGCTTGAAGCGCGGCATCCCCTTCTTGCCTTCCAGGGATTCGAGCAGCGCCGTCTCCTCTCCGCAGATGTAGGCGCCCGCCCCGAGCGTCGCATGGATGTCCACCTTCACGCCGGACCCCATGATGTTGTCGCCGAGGAACCCCATGCGGTAGGCCTCCTCGAGCGCGCGCTCGAAGCGGCGGTAGGGTTCGTCCATGAACTCGCCGCGTATATAGTTGTATCCGACCGTGGAGCCCATGGCGTAGCAGGCGATCGCCATGCCCTCGACCAGAGCGTGCGGGTTGAAGCGCAGGATGTCGCGGTCCTTGCAGGTCCCCGGCTCCGATTCGTCGGAATTGCAGACCACGTATTTCTGCTTGTCGGAGGGCGCGGCCATGAAGCTCCACTTGAGCCCGGTGGGGAACCCGGCCCCGCCGCGGCCGCGCAATCCGGAGGCTTTCATCTCGTCAATGATCTTTGCCGGCGGCCTCTTCTCCCTCAGGATCTTCTTCCACGCCTCGTAACCGCCGACGCGCTGGTAGTTCTCGAGCGTCCACGGCTCGCCGAACTTGAGCGTGGCGTAGCAGATCTGGTTGATTTCGCGCCCGGCCATTACTTCAACTTCTCCAGTATCCGGTCGACCTTCTCGCCGGTCAGGTTCTCGTGGTAGACGTGGTCCACCATCATCATCGGCGCACCGCAGCAGGCGGCGAGGCATTCCTCTTCGCGCTTCAACAACACGCGCCCGTCGGGCGTCGATTCGCCGACGTGGATCCCGAGCCGCCGCTCGATATGGGCGAGGATGTCATCTGCACCGCGCAGCATGCAGGAGATATTCGTGCACACCGAGATGCTATGCCGACCCACCGGCTCCGTCTCCAGCATCGAATAGAAACTGGCCACTTCGTACACCGCGATCGCCGGCATCTCCAGGTATTCAGCAACCGCGTCCAGAAGCGGCACCGTGAGGTAGCCGTCGTTCTCGTGCTGCACTTCGGTCAATGCCGCGAGCACCGCCGAACGCTTCTGGTTGGGCGGGAATTTCTTCAGCCAGCGGTCGATCTCGTGACGGGCGTGCGCGGACAATCCGTTCACCGATCCACCTCGCCGAACACGATGTCCTGCGTCCCGATGATCGCCACGACATCCGCCAGCATGTGTCCTTGCACCATCTCGTTCATCGCGGAGAGGTGCGCGAATCCGGCGGCACGCACTTTCACGCGGTACGGCTTGTTGGCGCCGTCGGAAACCAGGTAGATGCCAAACTCCCCCTTTGGATGCTCGACCGCGGCGTACACCTCGCCCTCGGGCACGCAGTAGCCCTCGGTGAACAGCTTGAAATGGTGGATCAGGGCTTCCATGTCGCCCTTCATCTCTTCGCGCCGCGGCGGCACGAGCTTGTGGTCCTCCACGATCACCGGCCCGGCGTTGGCGCGCAACCAGTCCACGCACTGGCGGATGATGTGGTTCGACTGGCGCATCTCCTCGATGCGCACGAGATAGCGATCGTAGCAGTCGCCGTTCACGCCGATCGGGATATCGAAATCGACCCGATCGTAGACTTCGTACGGCTGCTTCTTGCGCAGGTCCCAGGCGACCCCGGAGCCGCGCAGCATCGGACCGGTGAATCCCAACTGCAGCGCGCGCTCGGGCGAGACCACGCCGATACCGACCGTGCGCTGCTTCCAGATGCGGTTGTCCGTCAGCAGGGTTTCGTAATCGTCCACGCACCCCGGGAACCGTTCCGTGAACGATTCAATGAAATCCAGCAAAGAGCCCTGGCGGTTCCGGTTCAATTCCGCCACCAGTTTCTCCGGGCTCCACTGCGTGACCCGATATTGGGGCATCTGCGCCGGCAAATCCCGGTACACGCCGCCGGGGCGGTAATAGGTCGCGTGCATGCGCGTCCCCGACACCGCCTCGTAGCAATCCATCAGGTCCTCGCGCTCGCGGAAGCAGTACAGGAACACTGTCATCGCGCCGATGTCCAGCCCGTGCGCGCCCAGCCACATGAGATGGTTAAGGATGCGGGTGATCTCGTCGAACATCACGCGGATGTATTGGGCGCGGATCGGCGGGTTGGTCCCGAGCAGCTTCTCGATGGCCATGACGTAGGCGTGCTCGTTGCACATCATGGACACGTAATCCAGCCGGTCCATGTAGCCGATGCTCTGGTTGTACGGCTTGCTCTCCGCCAGCTTCTCTGTGGCCCGGTGCAGCAGTCCGATGTGCGGGTCGGCGCGCTCAATGACTTCGCCATCCATTTCCAGCACCAGACGCAATACTCCATGCGCCGCGGGGTGCTGCGGACCGAAGTTCAGCGTCATGTTCCTGATCTCAGGCATTTCTCACCCGTTGAACGTGCCCGATGCCACCCGTCCGATTTTGATCACAGCGTTCATGAATAATCCGTTCACCTTTCGCCCGACTCGTAACGGTTGTCATGTCGGATCACCTTCGGCACCAGCACGCGGTTCTCGATCGTCACCGGCTGGTAGATGACGCGTTTCTTGTCCGGGTCGTAGCGCACCTCGACGTTGCCCTGCAGCGGGAAGTCCTTGCGGAACGGATGGCCGATGAAGCCGTAATCGGTGAGGATGCGCCGCAGATCAGGGTGGCCCTCGAACATGATCCCGAACAGGTCAAACGCCTCGCGCTCGAACCAGTTCGCGCCGGCCCAGATCTCGACGACCGAAGGGACGCGCGGCGGATCGTCCGTCGCGAAGCAGCGCAGCCGGAGGCGGCGGTTGTGCGTCACGGACAACAGGTGATAGACGGCCGCGAAGCGGGCCGGCCACTGCCTGCCTTCACGATAGGCGCCGCGGCTTACGCCACGGCTGAAGCCCGTGCGGGTCGTGTCCTCGGTTTCCCAATCGGCCAGCCCGTAATCGGCGTAATCCATGCCGCACACGTCCGATAACTGCTCGAAGCCAAACTCCGCCTCATCGCGCAACGCAAGGCAGGTCTCGAGCAAGTGCGCCGGGGTCAGCTCCAGCGTGATCTGGCCGCGATCCAGCTTTGAGGACAGCAGGGCGGAACCGAAGCGCTCGCGCAGGCGGGCGTGGAACGTATCGAGCGCTTCCGTCATCTGGTCCCTGTGGATGAATCAGCGGCGGATGATGTTTTGCAGGAACTTCTTGTTGGTCCGTTTGATCTTTTCCTGCAACTGGATGATCCCGTACAGGAGTGCTTCCGCCGTGGGCGGGCAGCCGGGGACATAGATGTCGACGGGGACGATGCGGTCGCAGCCGCGCACGACCGAGTAGGAATAATGGTAGTAACCGCCGCCGTTTGCGCATGAGCCCATGGAGATCACCCAGCGCGGCTCGGCCATCTGGTCATAGACCTTGCGCAGCGCGGGGGCCATCTTGTTGACGAGCGTGCCGGCGACAATCATCACGTCGGACTGCCGCGGACTTGGGCGGAAGATCACGCCGAAGCGATCCATGTCATAGCGCGCGGCGCCCGTATGCATCATTTCAACCGCGCAACAGGCCAGCCCGAAGGTCATCGGCCAGAGCGATCCGGTCCGCGCCCAGTTGACCAGGTTGTCAACGGTCGTCGTGACGATGCCGGACTCGTGAATCTTCTCTTCCGCTCCCATTCGACTAATCCCATTCCAGGGCGCCCTTGCGCCATTCGTAGATGAAGCCGACTACGAGCACCAGGAGGAAGATCATCATGGCCCAGAAACCTGCCGCGCCGATCTCGCGCAACGCGACCGCCCACGGGAAGAAAAACGCAATTTCCAGATCGAAGATGATGAACAGGATCGCGATGAGGTAATAACGGACATCGAACTGCATGCGCGCGTCCTCGAAGGCCTCGAAGCCGCACTCGTAGGGAGAATTCTTCTCAGCATCGGGCCGGCGCGGGCCGAGGAACCAGCCGACCGCAATCAATACTGTGCCCATGATTGCGCCGATGCACAGGAATATCAGGACAGGCATATAGTTCGCCAGCATCGTGCCCGGATTATACCTCTTGCGGGGTGTCTCGCCAGTGAAAAGCGTATGAAATTACGGCATTTTTTCCATTTCCGCCCCTGCGTCAGTCCACCTCGCCCCTATGCCCGGGTCACATGCACCACCAATCATATTTTCCCTTTCAGTTCGCCCTCTTACACTCCCCGTCCACAACAGAAAACCACTGGCACAGTTTCGATGCATACCGGGATATCGGGCCAATCGATGGCAGCCGTTGCGCTGGTCATTCTTCCTTGCGGACCGCTTTCGGCAGAGCAAGTAGAGGATTATCTCTCCGAGATTATCGTGACCGCCCGACAACCGGTGGTGTCCGAAGTGGCGACCGCGCACACCGTGGACCTGGAAGAGATCGAACTCCGCGGTGATCGTTCGCTGGACGACGTGATGGAGCTTATTCCCGGCGCCAACGTGCGCACCGGCAACCAGGCCGTCCCGCGCCTGGATATCCGGGGGCTGCGGACACGGCACATCAAACTGCTCGTCAACGGCGTGTTGTTCAACTCCAGTTTCGATGGGCAATTTGACCCGACGCTCCTGCCGACCGAACAGATGGAGCGCGTCAAGGTAACGACCGGAGGCATCTCGGAACTTTACGGATCCGGCGCGCTCGCCGTCATCAACATCATCACACGCAGCGAATCCGATTCGCCGCTGACGGCGCTGACCGACATCGGCGAGAACGGCGATATGCGCCTCGCCGCCACCGCGGGTGGTTCGGACGGGCCAGTCAGTTATTTCTTCAGCGCTTCGCACCGGGATCGCGACGGTTTCGAGGTCGCGGACGATTTTGCGCCGACCTCGCTCGAAGACGGCGGCCTGCGCCTGAACAGCGATCGCCGGCGCTCGAACGCGTTCGGCAATTTCGTCTACGAACCGGACGCCCGGCTGCGTCTCGGCCTCACGGCAAGCGCCGTAAGCGGAGAATACGGACTGCCCCCGACCACCGTGGATGATCCCTCAGGCACCTTCGTCGGCCGTCCCACCTTTGAACGGGTGGAGGACCAGGCCGCTTATACGGTGCAGGGATCGTTCGATTACAACGCCGACCGGGACTGGTTCGCGCGCGGATGGGTCTATGGCAACTGGCTGGAGCAGGACGAAAACCGCTACGACGACGCGACGTTTTCCTCCATCGACGATGTCGCTCAGAACGGCAATTTCCTCACCGAAGTCGATACCGAGATCGGCGGGTTCGGTCTCCAGGCGGGACGTCAGTTCAACCTGCGCAGCCGCATCACTGTCGCCGTCGACGTCCATCGCGATTCCTGGGAACAGGATGGCGTGATCCGCGATGTCGAGGTCAGTGGTGGCGGTGGAGGAGGAGGAGGGGGAGGAGGCGGCGGTGGTGGCGGTTCGTCCACCTTTGACCTGCGGTCACTCGAGAATGACTTCGTTCTCTGGAATGGTTCCGTATCCGCCGAGATTGAATACGAGCCCATCGATCGCCTCGGGCTGGTCGTGGGCGGCAGCACTCACTGGATCGACGGCGATCTTTCCGTCAGCGACTCCGAGTCCACATTCCTTGCCGCCGCGACGTACGCGTTGACGGATGCGGCGGGCGCAAAATTCAGCTGGTCGCGCAAGGCGCGGGCACCCTCCATCCGGCAGCTCTACGATGAAACGCGCGGCAACGCGGAGCTCGACTACGAAGTCGTCGATGCCTACGAAGGCGGCGTGACCTGGGATTCGGACGCGAACTGGGCCGCAGGCGTTTCGATATTCCGCATGGACGTGGAGGATTTCATCGAGCGCAACGACGCCACGGACCTGTTTGAAAACATTGACGATTCCCTTCTCCAGGGCGTCGAGGTGTCCGGCACGTCGTACATTGCCGATCGGCTGCGGCTGCGCGCGTCCTACAGCTATCTCGACTCCGAGGAGCAGACCGACAGCGGTCGCGACGAACTTCAGAACCGGCCGCGGCACATCGTCATCGCGGATGCCGACCTGGAAATCGGGCAGGGGTTCGCCGCGCACATGAAAGTCCGGCACGTCGCCGATCAGATCTTCTACTCGCGACGCCCGCCGTTCATCAAGGCGGGACTCGACGATTTCACAGTGGTCGACGCGCGCCTGCGCTGGCAGGCATGGAGCGGACTGCAATTCCACCTGGGCGCAGACAATCTGTTCGACGAGAACTATGAAGAGGAATTCGGCCTGCCGAACCCTGGCCGTTTCCTGTACGGCGGTTTGAAGTGGTCGCTATAATGCCGCGCATGTCGAACAGCGGCTGGTTGATAGGCGTCGACGATACCGACAACCTGGACAGTCGGGGCACGGGTTATCGTGCGCGCTGCCTCGCGGCAGAACTGGAGCAGGCTGGGCTGGGCACCATGACGGGAGTCACGCGCCACCAGTTGCTGGTGGATGACGCCATTCCCTACACGTCGCACAACAGTTCGGCCTGCCTGGGTCTGGTTCCACGCCAGGGACTGGACCGAAAAGAGGTCATCGCGTTGTGCAGGGAATATCTCAAGCGCGAGGCCGCGGAAGGATCGGATGTCGGGCTGTGCGTTGCGACGCACATGACAGCGATGCGGGCTCGGGATTTCGGGTTGCAGGCGCAGCGGCGAATACTGCAACGGAATGAGGCGGAAAGCCTGGCCGGGACCGCGGACATTTTTTTGGAAGGATTGACCGGCACGCATCTTGGAGAAATCGGCGCACTGGCGGCGGTGGGCCTGCACAGCTTCGGCGACGATGGACGTTATCTATGGGTGCGCGGGATCCGGGAGCTGGAGGATTGCACCCTCGCGCTGGGCGAACTCCTGGAACAGACGGGCGTGGACGCAGTCACCACCATGGATGGCGACTCGTTATCGGATCGCGGGACGAGCATCCGCCTCGGTTCCTGGCCACGCCCGGTCCGGGTTTCCGGCAAAGCGGTTTTACTCGTGGAGAGAGGCAATGGCGCTGATGCGCATTGGCAGGTTGTCGGCAAGGAAACTATCAAAGCTTTCCGGCCTTGAGGACCGGACGCTGTCGGTCCCGGCGCTGCTGCTGCTGGGCTTTGCCGTCTCCCTGCTGCACACGAAGCTGAATTATTCGCTTGGCCTGCCCGGCCATCACGGCCTGGAACTGATGACCGCCATGCTGTTCGCGCGGCTGGTCGCAAGAGAACGCTGGGCGGCGTCCATCCTCGCGCTCGGCACGGTTGCCGGCGATCTCACTTTGGCGACGGATTTCCTGCACAACCTGAAGCACGTGCCGCTTTACCTGCTGGCCGGCACACTCGTGGACGGCAGTTACGCCCTGCTGGGCGAGCGCTGCCGGCTGCTCCCGATCGCGGCGCTGATCGGCGGCACCGTCCATCTCACCAAACCCGTAGTCATGCTGGCGGTGGCTGCAATCTCGGATGCGAGCTTTGGCTTCATGCGTCACGGCGATCTGTTTCCGCTGATTACGCATTTCGCCTTCGGTGCGGTCGGCGCGATTGGCGGTGCCCTGCTCGCCCGCGCAATGCTCGAACGACGCGCGCGGTAACGATACCAAAACCCGGCCGGATTCATTCTTGCGTTCTGGGCGGGCGGGTCCTGCCATCGGGTACCGTCGTCCGTGCTCGCTCCACCCATCCCCCAGTGGGTCCCTTCCGCTGCGCGCGGACGACGGTGACCCGATGTCACCCGCCCGGTCAGCGCCTGTGCTTCGACCCGGACGGATTCATCTTAAGCGTCAAACGGACGGGTGGCACCGGGCACTCCCCTGGGCCGCGCGCAAGCGAGGGGACCGAGCGAGCACGGACAGGGGTGCCCGGTGACAGGACCCGTCCGGCACGATACCCGCATGAATTCGGCCGGGATGCCGCCGGCCCGCCGTCATTTCACCGGCACCACGCCATCCAATTCCGCGAAGCACGCGCGCCGCGCCGTCTCCAGGAAGTCCG
>JACPSH010000001.1 GCA_016193395.1 Gammaproteobacteria bacterium | reverse complement strand
CTGAACTTGCGCCAGTCATACCCATGGTGATACCCTTCGACGCGTGAAAGTCGCCATTTCCCTCCCGGACCCGGTGTTCCGATCGGCGGAGACCCTTGCCAGGAAGCTCAGGAAATCTCGCAGCGAGCTGTACGCCGAGGCGATTGCCGAGTATGTCGGCTCCAGGGGCAAGAAGGCGATTACGGAGAGGCTCAATGCCGTCTATGGCAAGGCGTCATCGGAGCTTGACCCGGCACTGAGGTATGCCCAGCTTGAGCTGCTGAGCCGTGAGGCGTGGTGAGGTTTGGTGGGCCTCGCTTCCTGATCCTGCCGGGTCGGGTCGGGGGTTTCGCCGTCCCGTGCTCGTCGTCCAATCCAATCCCTTCAATGACAGCCGGATCTCCTCGGTCGTCATAGCCGTCATCACATCGAATCTGGCCTTGGCCGAGGCGCCCGGGAATGTCCGCATTGGCAAGGCGACATCAGGGCTGACCAGACCTTCTGTCGTCAATGTTTCGCAAGTCCTCACAGTGGATAGGGCCGTGCTCACCGAGCGGGTTCGGGCGCTTCCAGCCGAACTCATGGGGCGCGTGGACGGCGGCCTGCGCCTGGTCCTTGGGCTATGAGTTACGAACAGCAGCTTGCAACCGACATAGCTGCGCCGCGCTCCGCAACGTGGCTTGACGGGACCGTTTGGAAGCCATCGGGCCGGCGTCGCCAATAAGGCGAGATACCTGGCCGTTTTCCCCGGCGCTACGGGCGCCCTCTATTACGTCACCCTGCTGACGTCTTTCGCGGCGGGAGTCAACTGCGTGATGATCTGGCTGAGGAAACGATGGGCGTTGTGGCTGAACGTCCTCATCGGGATCTGGTCGATCGCATTGCTCGAAATTGTCCGAGGCCCACGGATCAATGCGGCCGTCATTCTGGTCGCGTGTGCAACCACGACCCTGCTTCCTTTGGTGGTTTGGGAAAAACGAACTGTCGTCGCAGATCGGACCGAAGGCAAATCGCGTTGAATTAAGCAAACTCTATTTTTTCCGGTAAAGCCCGTCGAAGATCGTCTCCCACGACTTGCCGTCCCTGCTCCGCCGCCACCACTGGCGCACGCTGCCGTCGCGATTGAGTGTGTAGGACATGCGGTACTGGAGTGTCCCTTCCTTCGTGACTTGCGTGCCTTCCATGTCCATCACGTTATCCGTGCGCCTGCCTCTGAAATGGATAGTTGAGCCGTCGGTATCGACCCACACCTGGTTCCAGGTCGCGGTTATTGAATCGTAAGTATTGAAACTCCTGCCGGAGTAGCCGCTGGTGGCGCTCTGCCAGTTCTCATAAATCACGCAGCCGTTTAGGATTTTCTCGATGCGGTTGGTGCCGGCGGGTTTGCCGTCCGGCGTGGTGACGTCCCACTCTCCGATCCAGAAGTCGAATTCGTTGTGCGCCGGAGTGGAACAGGCAACCACCGGCGAAGCCACTGCCAGCGTGATTGCGGAAACGAAAAGGAGGTCTACGAGTATCCCCATATCTCGTCCGCCACCTCGACCACGAGCGTGAGCTTGCGCCGCTGGTCGTCCTCGCTGAGCCGGTTGCCCTGGTGGGTGCTGGCGAAGCCGCACTGCGGGCTCAGGCAAAGCTGCTCCAGCGGCAAGTGCCGCGCCGCTTCGTCGATGCGGCGTTTAAGATCGTCCTTTGATTCAAGCTGCGGAGTTTTGGACGTGACGAGTCCGAGGACCGCGAACTTCCCCCTGGGCATGAAGCGCAGCGGCTCGAAGCCCCCTGCCCGTTCGCTGTCGTATTCAAGGAAGAAACCGTCGATATCCATCCCGTTAAAATACTTTTCCGCCACGGTGTCATAGGCGCCGGTGGAACACCACTGGCTGCGGTAGTTGCCGCGGCACATGTGGGTGGTCACCACCATGTCCTCCGGGCGTTCGGCGATTGCAGCGTTGTTTACGGAGATGAACATGTCGAGGAGGGCGTCCGGATCCCGGCCGGCCTTGCGGTTCATCTCGCGCAGTTCGTCATTGCACAGCAGGCAGGTGTTCACGTCGTCGAGCTGGAGGTAGCGGCAGCCGCACGATGCCAATTCCATCATGACGTCGCGGTATGCCTGGCCGAGATCAACCCAGAACTCCTCCGGATCGGGATAGGCCTCCCTGCTGATATCGGTGCTCTCCACAAAGAGATTGCGGAGCATGGAGGGCGCGGGGATGGTGATCTTCGCGGTCTCCTCGGTCACGTGATGCAGGTAGGCGTAATGATTGCGCATCACTCCGCCGGGCGGGCAGGCGACCTTGCCCGTGACGTTGATCTTCGTTGCGGTGAAGGGGTCCCCGTCGGAAAACGGGATCGGAAAGGTCTCGTCGCCGCGCTCGATGCCATCGAGGCTGAAGATGAAATCCAGGTACCAGTCGTCGCGGCGGAATTCGCCGTCGGTGACCGATTTCAGGCCGACACCCTCCTGCATCGCCACCGCCTCGAGGATGGCCGCGTCCTCGAGCGCGGCCAGCTCCTCCCGCGCCAGCCTCCCGTCCTTCCAGCTCTGTCGGGCGTCGAGAAGTTTTTTCGGGCGCAACAGGCTGCCGACGTGGTCGGCGCGGAATGGAGGTGTGGTCCTGGGCATTGTTATCGGGCGCACACTCTACCGCAAAATCGGTCGTTGTGGACAAAGGTGCGCCTGCGGCGCGATTGGGTCCGAGACGCCGGGCGCCGTCGTCACTTTCCGGCGCTGACCATGGCCGCAGTCGCGTCGAGGTCTTCCCGCAGAGTGCGTGCGGCGTGGAAGTAGTGCGCCGCGGCCCAGATATTGACCAGGCCGACGATGACGAGACCGTAGGCGAGAGACTCCGCGCCCAGCGAAGGTTGCAGGACATCGCTGATCACGCCGACAAAGAACGGCCCCAGGCCAAGTCCGATCAGGGTCTGGACGAACAGGAGAATGGAGGCGGCAACGGCGCGCATTCGAAGGGTGGCCAGCGCCTGCGTCATCGCGAAGGACGGTCCGAAGAAAATCGAGGCCAGGATCATCATGATGCAGAACGAAGGAATGACCACGCTGAGGTCTGACGCGAGGTAGGAACTGAACTGGAAGGGCACCATCGCGAGCGTCGCGATCCCGGGTACCCGCATGTACCAGCGCCGGTCCTTCATGAACGTGCTCAATTTGTCGGCAATCACGCCGCCGAAGAACGTGCCGATGGTGGCAACCAGCGCAAGGAACGCAAGCCAGCTTCCGGCCTCGCCTGTGCTCATCCCGTGCGAGCGGATGAAAAACGGGGCGTTCCAAGTGCTGCCGCCGTACCAGACAAAGGAGTGCAGCGCCGCGGCCAATGTGATGTGGCGGAACGATGTCCGTGCCCAGAGGTACTTGAACACGTCCAGTATCGGCGGCGCCCCGGTGCTGGCGACGGCCGGCGCAGCCGCATCCGAAAGTCCGCGCGGCGGCTCCTGGACCGTAAACCGGACCAGCAATGCCACCGCGACCCCGGGCAGGCCGACGATGACGAATGCCGCCCGCCAGCCGAAGAATTCGTTCAACCAGCCGCCGGCGAGACTGCCGCACATGGCGCCGATCGGGATTCCGAGTGCATAGAAGGACAATGCAGTCGCGCGCTTGCGCAGCGGGAAGTAGTCCGAGATCAACGAATGCGACGGAGGCGTGCCGCCGGCCTCGCCCACGGCGGTGCCGATTCGCGCCAGCAGCAACATGAT
Source organism: Gammaproteobacteria bacterium (assembly GCA_016193395.1). Lineage (GTDB taxonomy): Bacteria > Pseudomonadota > Gammaproteobacteria > Eutrophobiales > Eutrophobiaceae > JACPSH01. The sequence goes on along the minus strand of JACPSH010000001.1, from coordinate 86,768 downwards.
GAAATTCACCGCCACGCCGCACAGCGCGGTCATCGTGCTCCACAGCGCTATCGCCAGGGCGAGGACATTGCGGCGGCTGGATCGATCGGCCCAGGCCGCGATCGGGATGCCGAGCGTCGCGTAAAACAAGGCAAACGCGATGCCGCCGAGCAGGCCCAGCGCGGTGTCGCTCACCCCGAATTCGTGCTTGATCGGCTGGATCAATACGCCGAGGACGGCGCGATCCATCACGTTGACGACGTATGCGAGGAACAGGACGCCGAGAACGTAGTTGGGGTACCACGACCTGTACAATGGCGCCGGCGCGGGCGTCGCGCCGGCAACGGCGTCCGCCGTCGGGCCCGTCAAACCGGCTCTCCCTGGCCGCCCGGCCATACGGTAGCAGGGCGATGCAAAAGTCCACGGATGGACTTTTGCATCAACCTGTTAGAGAGGAAAACGATCAGTCCGTGCGCTCCAGGTTGTCGTACAGGCGCTTCTGGAACTGCTTCAGATCGATCTTGTGGACCGCGCCGGTGCCGGCCATGTCCAGGGCATGCGCGGCGGCGGTCCCCATGGCAATGCACGGGCCCATGACGCGGATCGCCGACAAGGCGTGCGAATCCGCATCCACGCACCGGCCGGCGACAACGATGTTGTCCGCTTCCTTCGGAACCATGCAGCTCAACGGGATGTAGTACACGTGCCCGTCCTTGAAGCGCTCCCAATGCACGAGTTCCGGCGTGCTGTGCAGCTCAACCCACCAGGCGCAGCGGGCCGCGGCGTCCTTCGGCCGCGTCGTCTTGCGGATGTCGGCCAGCGTCAGTTGCCGGCGGCTCACGATCCAGCGCGTCTGGCGGATGCCGGGGTTGCCGTAGGTGCGAATTTTCGCGTTCCGGAAGATGTTCGGGAATTCCGCTTTGAGGAAGCGCATCACGCCGTCCGCCTGGCGCCTGCCCTCGATCACCATGCTCGACATCGACAACGGGTCGAGCGGCGTCTGGAAGTGACCGATGTTGGCGAGCATGAAATTCTTGTCCGGATAATGCATGAGATGGCCGTCGTGCCGGACCAGGCCGTAGTCCCCGCCCACGGATTTGAGCTTTTCGTGCACGTCCTTCATCTGCAGGCTCTTGACCGCGGCGACGTTGTAATTCTCGATGAGGAAGTTCAGCGTGCCGTAAACAGGCTCGTTCGGCTCGCGCACCCTGAGCCCGGATTCGTAGCTCAGGCTCGCGTCGCCGGAAGAATCGATGAAACCGTCGGCCACGACCTTGACCGCGCCGAAGCGCGTGGCGAACTCGATGTGGCGCACGCGCCGGTTGCGGAACACGACCCGGGTCAGCACCGCGCCGACCAGCACCTTGATCCCCGCCTCCTCGACCTTGCGCTCCATCCAGCGCGCAAGGCGCATTTCGTCGTACTGGAACACGACGGTCGAGTGATGGAGGCGCAGGATCGAGCCCTCGGCGGTCAGATCGCGGATGAGGTCATCCGCGATGCCATGCGTGATCTGGTAGGGCTCCGGGCCGTGCGTGTAGAGGCCGATGATGGTGCCGATGATCGCGCCGATAGCCTGGCCGCCGAGCGCCGGCGCGCCGTCGACAATGACCACGTTGCGTCCGAGCTTCGCGGCTTCGAGCGCCGCCGAGATGCCCGAAATGCCGGCGCCGAGTACGCAGAGTTCCGCTTCCACGGTCTGCATGCCGCGTGCCTTGCGGCGGCGGATGGTGCGCGTTCTTATGACTGCCGACATGGTGCAGCTCCCCTCGGTGAAATTCTCTCAGATCGGCGGATCATTGCCACGCCTTTGCTTCCGTCAGCCGCAGCCGGAACGGCTCGAATGCGCGGCCGAGAACAAAGGCCGTCAGCAACGGGAAAAACTGCTAACTGATGTATTCCTGCTCGCCGGCGACTTCCTCGGCCAGCACCCTGTCGCCGGGCCGCCTGTGGGCGCGCTTCCAGCCGATGAGCTCGACGTCCTTCCACGTCCCGCGCCTGAACCAGACGATGGTCATGATCGTGGCGACGAAGTTGGCCACCGGGAACCCCCACCAGACCCCGGTGACGCCGAGCGATGTGTGGTAGCACATGATGTAGGACATCGGGAACTGCAGCACGAACTGCGTGACCAGCGAGATCACCATGGCCGAGGTCGTGCTGCCGGCTCCGCGGAACGCGCCGAGCAGGGCCTGTTGCGCGCCGATGATGCCGAAGGACAAGGAGACGATGTACACGAATTCCGCACCGGCCGCGACCAGCGCCTCATCCCCGGGCACAAACACGCGCACCATGGGCACGGCGAAAATGGCAAACAGGATCGCCACCCCGTTCAGGCTCCAGAATGCCACCCAGCCGCTCAACCGCGCCACGTCTTCGGCGCGCCGCACGTTGCCGGCGCCGATGTTCTGCGCGACCAGGGTGGAGGTCGCCATGGCCAGGCCGAACGCCGGGATGAAAACGAAGCTCAGGATGCGCGTGCCGACGCCGTAGGTCGCGAGCGCCAGCGTCCCGAACCCGGTGGCAAGAAAGGTCAGCAGGATGGAGCCGAAGGTGCGCGTCGATTGCTCGACCGATGCCGGCAACGCCACAAGTATCGCGCGCCGGATGAACTCCAGGTCCGGAACGAAATCCCTGGCCCGCAGGTGGATGCCGTAGCGGCCGCTGAACAAAACGCCCATTCCGACCACCGCCGCGATCGCCTGCGTCAACACGGTCGCCGCCGCCGCGCCGGGGACGCCCAGCGCGGGCACCGGTCCCCAGCCGAAGATGAACACGGGAACGACCACGGCATTCAGGATGACGGTCGACGAAATGACATACAGCGGGAAGCGGACTTCGCCAATCCCGCGCAACAGCGACTGTGACACCATGAACCCGAAGCTGAAGATCAACCCGAGAAAAGAGATCTGGAGGAATCGGTTCGCGTTTTCAAAGATCTGCTCGTGCACGCCTATGAGGCGGAGGATGAAAGGCGAACCGAAGTAGCCGATGACCGACACGACCACCGAAACCATGGCGATCATCAGCAGTGTCTGCCCGGATACGTGATTCAGCATATCGTGCCGGCGCGCCCCCGCGTATTGCGCGACGAACACCGAGCCGGCTATCGAGAGGCCGAGACCGGCGCTCATCAGGAAGAAGATGATCGGGTAGCACACCGACACCGCCGCCAAGCCGTCGGCGCCCAGCCGGCCGACCCAGAACATGTCCACGAGCTGGTAGGCGGAGTGCAGGATGTTCGTGAACACGATCGGTCCGGCGATGACGAGCAGCGATCGGACAATCGGCCCTTCCGTGATCTGCCGCGTTCTCTTTTCCAGTGCGTGGTGCATTGAATTCGCCGGATTGGCGGCGCCGTGAGCAAAAAAAGCACGGCATGATATCCTAAAAGGCTGATGCAAAAGTCCATCCATGGACTTTTGCATCTCGCTCCGGCCAAAACGGAGTTTCGGCCTCGCTCCATTTATCAAGCACTTGCGTGCTTGATAAATGATGCGTCCCGTCCGACCGCCAAGGATGGCGGAAGTGCAGATTTCGCAGGAGCAGGAAATCTGCCCTGGGGCGCACAGGCCGATGCAAAAGCGGGTTTTGCATCGGCCTGCTAACTGCGTCACCATCCGCTTGCCGGGGCGTCACAACGGTTCCACAATGACTCACCCACGGACCTCGAAATCAACGGACGTTACGCGCGTGACTCAGGACGACCGTCCGGAACTGCGCAAGAAGCGCCTCGGCCGCCGCGCCGGCCGCTGGCTGCTCAAGGCCCTCGCCGACTTCCAGGCGCGCCAGAGCCTGGTGGGTGATCGGCCGGTGCTGGATGCGAACCTGTTTCCCTTCCTCGAACCATTCGAGTGTAATTGGCGCGCGATTCGAGCGGAGTTCGACCCGATCCTCGCCGAACGGGCGCAACTTCCTGCCTTCCACGAGATCTCCCCGGACCAGTACCGGATCTCCCAGGGCGATCGCTGGAAGGTGTTCATCCTCTACGGTTTTGGCGTGCCGAGCCCGAAAAACTGCGCGCGCTGTCCGCAGACCGCGCGTCTGCTCGAAGGCGTGCCCGGCCTGCAATCGGCCTGGTTCTCGATCCTCTCGCCGGGCTATCACATTCCGCGTCACCGCGGCGTCACCAAGGGCGTGCTGCGCGTGCACCTGGGACTGAAGGTTCCCCGCCAGCGGCAGAAATGCACCATGCAGGTGGATGACAGGACAATCGTCTGGGAAGAAGGCAAGTGCGTGGTGTTCGACGATTTTTACTACCACGAGGTCTGGAATAATACCGACGAACAGCGGGTCGTTCTGCTGTTCGACTTTATCCGCCCGATGCATCTGCCCGGGCGCGCGCTGAACCGGTTCCTGCTTTGGGGTGTCAAGCAGTCCGCCTACTTCAAGGATGCGCAGCACAACATGCAGGACTGGGACCAGCGCCTTGAATCGGCCGTGACCCGCGCCGAGTCCATGTACGACGAACCGGCGAACAACTGAGGGCCGGACCGCGGACCCGCGCGATGGGCGTGACGTTGATTACCGGCGCCTCGTCTGGGATCGGACGCAGCCTCGCGCGTTCGCTTGCGCGCCGCGGCGAGACCATCGTGGCGGTTGCGCGCCGCAAGGAACTCCTCGACACGCTGGCGGACGAGATCAAGGCCGACGGTGGCCGCGCCCTCGCCCTGCGTTGCGACGTGACCCTGCCTGCTCAGGTACGCGATGCGTGCGCTGCTGCGCTACAGGCATTCGGATCCATCGACCGCCTGATTGCCAATGCAGGCGGCGGGGAACGCACGTCCGTGGATGAATTCCGCGCCAGCACTGTCGCAGACATGCTCACACTCAATGTGATCGGCGCCGCAAACTGCATTGAAGCGGTCCTGCCTGCCATGCTGGCGCGTGGCCACGGACACATCGTGCTCATGAGCAGCCTGGCGGCGAGCCGCGGTCTTCCCGGCGCGGCGGGATACTCGGCCGCGAAGGCTGCGCTGACTTCCATGGGCGAGGGATTGCGCGCCGATCTGCACGGGCGCGGCATAACGGGCGCGGCATACGGGTAACGATCCTCGCGCCTGGATTCGTTGCCACGCGCGAAGGGCGCAAACCGCGACCTTTCGAAGTATCTCTGGACGCGGCGACCGAACGCATGACGGCGGCGATCCTGGCGCGCAGGAGGGTGTGCGCCTTCCCATTGCCGCTGGTGCTGATGGCATGGATGCTTCGCTGCCTGCCGGCACAGATTTCCGACTGGCTCGCTGCGAAACTGCGCAGGCCAACCTGACGTGTCCCGCCCCCATCCCGCATCCGCGCACTTCTACATGAACCTCGCCACGATAGCCGTTGTCGCATTGTTATTCAGTCCGGGTCCATACGTGCGCGCCGACACTCTCGTCTTTGCCGCTTCAAGCCTCGCCGATGTTCTGGAAGAAATAATCACGGTTTACGAACAGCAAGCCGGAAAGAACGTGAGCGCCTCCTACGCCGCGAGCTCGATCCTGGCCAGGCAGATCGAGGCGGGCGCGCCGGCGCACGTTTTCATTTCCGCCGACGAGAACTGGATGAATTACCTCAACCGGCGTGGTTTCCTCAGCGGGGCGCCGCGTATTCTTGCCGGGAACCGGCTCGTGCTTATTGCGCCGGCGGACCACACGGCCTCCATTGCCATCGGCAGGGGAATGGATCTTGCCGGGATCCTGGGAAGAGAGAGGATGGCCATCGCGGATCCCGCAGGCGTGCCGGCCGGGAGAGTTGCGCGCGAGGCGCTCGAATATTACGGCGAGTGGCAGGCGCTTCAGGGCAGGTTCATCCCGCTCGACAACGTGCGCGCGGCACTGATCGCCGTAGAGAAGAAAGAAGCGCCACTCGGCATCGTGTACGAAACCGACGCGCTGGCCAGTCCCGGGATCCGCGTGGTGGGCGTATTCCCGGCGCAGAGCCACAAGCCCGTTGTCTACCCGGCGGCGCTGATCGCGGCGAACCGCGACGCGGATGCCGAGGCGCTTTTCGCCTACCTGCAAACGCCGCCCACAAAGGCGGTATTCACCCGGCATGGATTCCGGGACAGTGACGGAGCCGCCCGCTGATGGGTCACGAAGAATTCCAGGCCATCGCGCTCAGCCTCAAAGTCGCGGCCTGCAGCGTGCTGGTCGGTACACCGCCGGCGCTGGCCGTTGCCCTGCTGCTCGCGCGCTGCCGGTTCCCCGGAAAGACGCTGATCGACGCGCTCGTGCACCTGCCGCTGGTCGTGCCGCCGGTCGTGATGGGCTACCTACTGTTGCTGTGCCTGGGACGGCGCGGCGCACTTGGCGAGTGGCTTTACGATCAGTTCGGAATCGTGCTGGCGTTCCGCTGGACCGGCGCGGTGCTGGCCGCGATGGTGATGAGCTTCCCGTTGATCGTGCGACCGATCCGGCTTTCCATCGACGCGATTGACCGGCGCCTGGAAGACGCCGCGCGTACGCTGGGCGCGCCACGGTACTGGGTGTTCCTGTCCGTGACCTTGCCGTTGACGCTCCCCGGTATCGTGGTCGGCGCGCTTCTCGGCTTCGCCCGCAGTCTCGGCGAATTCGGCGCCACCATCACGTTTGCCGGCAGCATCTCCGGCGAAACCCGCACGCTGTCGAGCGCGATCTATGCGTTCATGCAGATGCCGAACGGCGATCCCGCGGCCCTGAACCTGGTCCTGGTTTCCGTTGCACTGTCCCTCCTCGCGCTCATGGTCTCCGAATACCTGTCGCGACGCGCCCAGGCGCTGGCGCACGGCTCATGAGCTTGGTCGTCGACATCGAACGCCGTCTCGGTGAGTTTAGCCTGTCCGCGGCATTCTCGGCCGGCACCGGGATCACGGCGCTGTTCGGCCGTTCGGGAGCGGGCAAGACATCCGTCATCAATATGCTCGCCGGATTGCTGCGGCCCGATCGCGGGCGCGTCGAAGTGAATGGGCGGGTGCTCTTCGACAGTGGATCCGGCGTTGATGTGCCGGTCCACGTCCGGCGCCTCGCCTGCGTGTTCCAGGACGCGCGTCTGTTTCCGCACCTGACCGTGCGCGGCAACCTGTTGTACGGCTGGCGTCTTGCACCACCCGCGGAGCGTTATGTCGATTTCGATCAGGTCGTGCAACTGCTCGGCATTGCTCCCCTGCTCCAGCGCAGGCCGGGCGCGCTCTCGGGCGGCGAACAGCAGCGAGTCGCCATCGGCCGGGCGCTGCTCAGCAGTCCGGCGGCCCTGTTGATGGACGAACCGCTGGCCTCCCTGGATGCGCCGCGCAAGGCGGAAATCCTTCCCTATATCGAACGGCTGCGCGACGAGTTCAAGCTCGTGATCGTCTATGTCAGCCACATGCTCGAGGAGGTCGCGCGGCTGGCCGACACGGTGGTCATGCTGCACGATGGCGCCGTCACCGGAGTCGGGTCAGCGGAGGACGTGCTCGGCCGGATCGATCTGTATGCAATCGCGGGCCGGCAGGAAGCCGGCGCGTTGATCCATACGATCGTGGAAGCGCATGCCGACGAGGACGGCCTCACCATGCTGCGTTTTGACGGCGGCGTCCTGCAGGTCCCGCGCATCGCGCTGCCGGTCGGCGCCCCGTTCCGGGTGAGGATCCGGGCGCGCGACGTCTCCATCGCGACGGAGCGCCCGGCGGGGATCAGCATCCGCAACATCCTGCGCGCCAGGATCGTCGAACTGGCGGATACGGTCGGCGCATTCGCCGAGATCAAGATGGCGGTGGGCCATGCCACGCTGGTGGCGCGCGTGACGCGTCCCTCGGTGCGGGAATTGCAGCTTGCGACCGGATGCGAGGTGTATGCACTGGTGAAGAGCATCGGCATCGATCGCGACATCATGGAGACCGCGCTGCCCGCGGTTCCCGCTCGCAACTGAATCCACTACGGCGAGGCGACTCCCGTGAACACTGACAAACGGCAAGCCCGCGGTCCGCGCGCCCTGTCGAGCCTCCCGGCGGCGTTTCTGCTATGCACCGTGTCGTTCGCCGCCGTCGCACAGGCCATGCAGGGAGAAACCTGGGGAAACCGCTGGGTAGTCGTCGCGGTCACGACGTTCGTGGTCGTCCTCTGCGTCCTGATGCATTACGAGGCGTTCAGCCTTTTGACCGGCCTCCTCAAACGCGTGCACATGCCGCAGCGGCCGAAGATCCTGCTTCTGATTTTCTCGATCCTGCTGATCCACGTCGCGGATATCTGGGTGTTCGGCAGTGCGTACTACGTTCTGACTGCCTTTCAGGGTTACGGCGCGCTGGTCGCCGGTTACACAGTCGGCTTCCTCGATTCCATCTATTTCTCGGCGGTGTGCTACACGACGCTCGGCCTGGGCGACGTGGTGCCGACGGGGGCGGTGCGGTTCCTGGCGGGCGTGGAAGCGCTATCCGGATTCGTGCTGATCACCTGGTCGGCGTCCTTCACTTTCCTGGAGATGGAACGGTTCTGGAGGACTTGAGATTTTTCTCCCCGTGAACACACATTCGGGGCCAAGCTTTTAGTCTTCGTAGACCTCTCGACGATGCCCGATTTTCACAATCAAGACAACGTCGGGAGGTTCAATTCTGTAGATCACTCGATAATCGCCAACCCGCAGACGTCGGGCCCCTTTAAAACTATACCGGAGGGGCTTCCCAAACTCGAAAGGGTGTATGGTGAGCTTGCGTTCAACAGCCTTACGAACCTGTTCCTTCGCCGATTTGGACAGGCGAGGGATATCTTCCCGAACAACACTTTCCAAGTATTCGATCCGAAAGCTCAACCCCAGGCCTTCGCATGTGCAATTCGTTTTTCCTTCCTGCTGAGTCGTTCATCCGCAACCCGTGAAAAGTAAAGATCTTCCTGGTACTCCAGCGCCTCCTCAATCAGATCCAACCCGACGCCGGCGACAGGTTCATCGCGTTTTTTCGAAAGGCGCTCCAAAGCTTCGTACACGTCGTCGTTCACCGTAATATTGATTCGTTTCTTGGATGTGGGCATATGACCTCCCTGCAACGATTGAGAGTAACACTGGTGTATCACCACAGTCAACGCCATCCTGGCCTGCGCGGCACAAGGGTTTCTATGGAATTAATGCGTACGCGTAATCCTCGGCAGGCACGCAATTGCAGAACAGGTTCCGGTCGCCGTAGACGTTGTCCACCCTGCCGACCGGTGGCCAGTACTTATCCTCGCGCAGGACCGGCGATGGCGAAAAAGCCCGCTGCTTCGAATAGGGATAATCCCAGGATTCCGCCAACAAGAGTTGCTGGGTGTGCGGCGCGTTCTTGAGCAGGTTGTTTTCGCGGTCCGCCAGGCCCTGCTCGATCTCCCCGATTTCCTTCCGGATCGAAATCATGGCCTCGCAAAACCGATCCAGCTCGCGCTTGTTCTCACTCTCGGTGGGTTCGATCATCAGAGTGTCCGGTACCGGAAAGGACATGGTCGGAGCATGGAAACCGTAGTCGATTAGCCGCTTTGCGACATCATCCACCGTGATGCCGGTCTTTTCCTTGATGGGACGCAGATCGATGATGCATTCATGCGCGACCATTCCATTCTTGCCCGTATACAGGACTGGATAGCAAGTCCGGAGCCGTTGCGCGATGTAATTGGCGTTGAGCAGGGCCACGAGCGTCGCCCGGCGCAGGCCATGGGCGCCCATCATTGCAATGTACGCCCAGGAGATCGCCAGGATGCTGGCCGAACCCCAGGGAGCCGCGGACACCGTGCCGATGGTTCCCTCCGGCCCGGCCGCCGGGTTGACCCCGTCCACGCACGGATGATCGGGAAGAAAAGGCGCGAGATGCACCTTCACTCCGATGGGTCCCATTCCGGGACCGCCCCCGCCGTGCGGAATTCCGAAGGTCTTGTGCAAATTGATGTGCATGACGTCGGCCCCGATCTCCGCCGGCCTGCAGATCCCCACCAGGGCATTCATATTGGCCCCGTCCAAGTAAACCTGTCCTCCGTGCTCATGGACGACGTCGCAGAGTCGGCGGATCGACTCCTCGTACACGCCGTGCGTGGAGGGATAGGTAATCATCAACGCCGCCAGCCGGTTCGCATGCTGCTTCGCCTTGGCGAGCAAGTCGTCCACGTCCACGTTCCCGGACTTGTCGCAGGCGACGACGGCGATCTTCAGACCGGCCATTGTCGCGCTGGCGGGATTGGTCCCATGGGCAGAGGCCGGGATTAGACAGACATCGCGCTGTGACTGGCCCCGCACTTCGTGATACTTCCTGATCACCAGCAGACCCGCGTATTCACCCTGGGAGCCGGCATTCGGCTGCAAGGAGAAGGCATGAAACCCGGTCAGGTCGCACAACATGTCCTCCAGCTCTTCGAACATCTGCTGGTAACCCTGGGCCTGCTCCAGCGGAGCAAAGGGATGCATGGCGTTGAACTCACGGTAGGACAGGGCCGCAAGCTCGGTTGCCGCATTCAGCTTCATCGTGCATGAGCCAAGTGGAATCATTGCCCTGTCCAGGGCAATGTCCCGTCGCGCCAGCCAACGCATGTAACGCATCATTTCCGTTTCCGAGTGGTACATCGAAAACACCGGGTGCGTCAGGATCTGGTCGCTGCGCAGCAGGGATTCGGGGATACATTCCGTGACCTTTCGATCCACGGCCGGGAGATCAAATGATCCTGTGCCCTGCGGCGCGAATACCCGCCACAAGGCATACAGTTCCTTCCGGCGCGTCGTCTCATCAAAACTGATCCCTAAGTGATCGGCATCGTGGACCCGCAGGTTGATCCGCGCGCCGCGGGCCTTGGCGGCGAGTCGCCGCGCGCGATTCGGCACGCGCACCTTGATGGTATCGAAGAACGCTTCCGTCACGACTTCGTACCCCAGGTCCCGCAACGCCAGCACGAAAATCTGCATCAGCCGATGCGTTCGCAGGGCGATGGTCTTCAGTTCTCTGGGACCATGGTAGATGGCATAGAATCCCGAGATGATGGCGAGCAGGGCCTGGGACGTGCAGATGTTGCTGGTGGCCTTTTCCCTGCGGATATGCTGTTCGCGGGTCTGGAGGGCCATGCGCAGCGCGACATCGCCATTGCTGTCCCTGGACACACCGATGATGCGTCCCGGCATCTGCCGGACATACCGTTCACGCGTTGCGAAAAACGCGGCATGAGGACCGCCGTAACCCATCGGCACTCCGAAACGCTGCGCGCTGCCGACGACGATGTCCGCGCCCATCGCGCCCGGCGACTTCAGCAATACCAGGGCCAACAGGTCGGCCGCCACGACGGCCAACGCGCCCTGCCGATGCGCCGCCGCGATGGCCGGACTGAGGTCCCGCACCCGGCCATTGGTGTCCGGGTACTGGAACAGGACGCCGAACACCTCTTGCGCCGCCAAGTCCCCGGCCGGATCGCCGACGATGATTTCGAAACCGAAATACCGGGCGCGCGTTCTCACGACCGCGAGCGTCTGCGGATGGCATCCCGAATCGACCAGGAAGCGATAGCTGGTTGATTTTGAAGCCCGTCTGCACATGGCCATCGCTTCCGCCGCGGCGGTCGCCTCATCGAGCATGGAGGCGTTGGAGATTTCCATGCCCGTGAGGTCGGTGATCAATTGCTGGAAATTCAACAGCGCCTCGAGGCGCCCCTGGCTGATTTCCGCCTGGTAAGGCGTATACGCCGTGTACCAGCCCGGGTTCTCCAGTACGTTGCGCTTGATGACGGCCGGCATGATCGTGCCGTAGTAGCCCATGCCGATCATGGAAATGAAAATGCGGTTGCGTTCGCGCATCTCCCGCAAGTGTGTAATGACCTCGCGTTCGCTGCTTGCGTCCGTCAGCGCCAGTGGTTTCTGCAGCATGATGCTTTCCGGTACCGCCGCCTCCACGATCCCGTCGAGGGATTCCAGCCCCAGAAAACCCACCATTTCCGCAATCTGCTGCCGATCAGGACCGATGTGCCGGCGAATGAAGTCGCCGCGCATTTCGAGGTCGTCCAGTGCAATTGCCCGCTCATTCATGTGTGGTACTTCCCGTTCGTTGGCAGTTCGTCTACAAGCCGGCGATGTATTTCGCGTAGGCGTCATCGTCCATGAGACCATTCAGTTCCGTGGGATTCGCGATCCGCAGCTTTAGAAACCACCCCTGACTGCGGGGATCCTTGTTTGCCAGTTCCGGTTCGTCGACCAGCCGGTCATTGATTGCCACGACCTCTCCACTCACCGGCGCGTAGACTTCCACGGCGGCCTTGACCGACTCGATGACGGCGAGGACGTCGCCGCCGGACACCGTTTTCCCGATCTCAGGCAGCTCGATAAAGACGACATCGCCCAGTTGTTGCGCCGCGTACTCGGTGATCCCCACGGTTGCAATTCCCGCGGTCTCCTCGCGCAACCACTCGTGATCCTTGCTGTACCTGAATTGACTCATAGGGTTTCCTTCGTCGAGGCTGGAGTGAAATAACGGTGGGGAACGAATGGCAGCGGTGATACTTCGACTTCATGCAGCCGATCGCGCACTTTCGCCAGCAGCCGCGTGCCGGGCTTTGAGAAGCGCGTCGCAACGTATCCCATGGCGCAAGGCCGGTCCAGGGTCGGACTGAATCCACCGCTGGTCACCTGCCCGCCGGTGGATTCATCCGCATCGAACAGTTGCGTGCCTGCCCGGGCCGGAGTCCGGCCATCCGGAAGTAATCCCACGCGCAGACGCACCGTGCCTTCAAGCAATTGCTTCAACACGATGGATGCGCCCGGAAAGCGAGCGGCTGAGGGCTCCTGCCTGAACCTGCGGGCAATCGTCCAGCCCAACCGTGCCTCCACGGGCGTGGTGGATTCGTCCAGATCCTGTCCATACAAGCACATGCCGGCCTCGAGCCGCAGCGTGTCCCTGGCGCCCAGTCCGACGAGTTCGACACCCGGCATTTGCAGCAGCGCCCGGGCGCAGGATTCCGCATTCTCTTCCTCCATTGAGATCTCAAAGCCATCCTCGCCCGTATATCCGCAGCGGTGCACCAGCACCGGCGCGCCGGCAAGCAGCAACCGGGTGCAATGCAAAAACGGGATCCGTTCCGCACCCGGGCAAAGACTCTCCATCACCCTGGCTGCTTCCGGACCCTGCAATGCAAGCAGGGCGCGCTGCTGCGCGCTGACGGCGCACTGGCCTTCCAGGTTCCCATCCAGGTACGTCAGATCGGCTGCCTTCGTCGCGGCATTCACAACCAGCCACAATCCCTCCGGCAGCCGCGTGACCATGATATCGTCCCTGATGCCGCCGCGATCGTTGGTGAACTGGGTGTAGCGCTGCTGGTATCCCGACAGACCGCAAATGTCGCCCGGGACCAATGCTTCCAGGCTCGTGGCCGGATCGGCTCCGGTGATCAGGATCTGCCCCATGTGGGAAATATCGAATAGACCGGCCCGACTGCGTGTGTGCAGGTGTTCGTGCCGGATCCCCTGCGGGAACTGCAGCGGCATCCAGTAGCCCGCAAAACTGACGAACTTCGCGCCCGCAGACTCAAGAAGTGGATACAGCGCGGTCCGCTTCGGTCGATCCGCTTCAAGCGTTGGCGCTATAGACATGGATTACAAACTCGCCAATGGCACTTACTTAAGCCGTCACCCCGGCGAAAGAAGCCGTCACCCCGGCGAAAGCCGGGGTCCAGTGGATAATTTCTACTGGATTCCGGCCTTCGCCGGAATGACCGAAATAAACCTGATACCTTATTCATAGGTTATCGCGGGCGCGGATGAAGGCCTCCACGGCGAATTCGATTTCTTCAGGGGTATGAGCAGCGGAGATCTGCACGCGGATGCGCGCCTTGCCCTTGGGCACCACCGGATAAGAGAACGCGATCACGTAGACGCCTTCTTCCAGCAGCGCTGCGGCCAGGCGTCCGGCCTGGGTCGCATCGTGGACCATGACGGGAATGATCGGATGCTCGCCTGGGAGCACTTCAAAACGCGCTTCGGCCATGCCGGCACGGAACTGTGCGACGTTCTCATACAGCCGCTTTCGTAAACCGGCGCCCGCCTCGGCCAGTTGCAGCGCCTTCTGCGCCCCGGCCACGACGGAGGGGGCGACGGAATTTGAAAACAGGTAAGGGCGCGAGCGCTGGCGCAGCAGTTCCACAATCTCTTTGCGCCCGCTGGTAAACCCGCCGCTGGCCCCGCCCAGGGCCTTGCCCAGAGTCCCGGTGATGATGTCCACCCGACCCATGCATTTGCGGAATTCATGGGTGCCCCGCCCCGTATTCCCCACGATGCCCGTGGCGTGACTGTCGTCGACATGCACCATTGCGTTGCAGGACTCCGCCAGGTCACAAATCCTGTCCACCTGGGCGATGGTGCCGTCCATGGAGAACACGCCATCCGTACTGATAATCTTGAATCGCGCTCCCGCCTTATTTGCCTCGTCCAGTTGTGTTTCAAGATCAGACATGTCGCTGTTCCGGAAACGATACCGTTTCGCCTTGCACAAACGGATGCCGTCAATGATGGAGGCGTGGTTCAACTCGTCTGAAATGATGGCATCCGATTCGGTAAACAGGGTTTCGAACAGCCCCGTATTGGCGTCGAAGCACGACGGATAAAGGATGGTATCCTCCGTGCCGAGAAACGCCGTGAGCTGCTCTTCAAGCTGCTTGTGCACGCGCTGCGTACCGCAGATGAAGCGCACGGAGGCGACACCATATCCCCACTGCTCGAGCCCGGCCTGCGCCGCCGCGCGGACCCCTGGATCCTGAGCGAGGCCCAGATAATTGTTGGCGCAGAAGTTGAGCAGCTTCCGGTCGGACCCCGCCACCCCCACCTCGGCATTCTGCGGCGTAGTAATGACCCGCTCGGACTTGTAGAAGCCTGCCTCGCGAATGCCCGCGAGCTCCTTCTCAAGGTGGTTCTTGAACGCGCCGTACATGAAAAGGAGGTGTGCCAGTCACTCCCAATTCAGCACGACCTTGCCAGACTGACCGGACAGCACGGCGTCGAAGCCCTGCTGGAACTCCGTATAGTGGAAGCGGTGCGTGATGACCGGCGAGAGGTCCAGGCCCGAGCGCACCATCACTGACATTTTGTACCAGGTCTCGTAAATCTCGCGGCCGTAGATACCCTTGATGGTGAGCATGTTGAATACCACCTTGCGCCAGTCGATGGCCATGGTCTTCTCGGGAATGCCGAGCATGGATATTTTGCCGCCATGGCACATATTGTTCACCATGTCGCGGAATGCCTGCTCGTTGCCGGACATCTCGAGGCCCACGT
Organism: Gammaproteobacteria bacterium; assembly: GCA_016193395.1. Taxonomy (GTDB): domain Bacteria; phylum Pseudomonadota; class Gammaproteobacteria; order Eutrophobiales; family Eutrophobiaceae; genus JACPSH01. Next base: position 71,597 of record JACPSH010000001.1, on the reverse strand, counting down.
CGAAGCCTTCCAGCATGCCCAGCTCCTTCTGAATGTCGGCCAGTTTCTCCCGCTGCACGTTCACGGTGCGCGTTGCGCCGAGTTTCCGGGCCAGTTCCAGCCGGTAATCATTGACATCGGTAATCACCACGTGCCGCGCACCCGCATGCCGCGCAATGGAGCAGGCCATGATGCCGATGGGACCTGCGCCGGTAATGAGGACGTCCTCTCCCAGCAGATCCCATTGCAGGGCCGTGTGCGCGGCATTGCCGAAGGGATCGAAAATGGCGGCGATGTCCAGATCAATGCCGTTGCTGTGCTGCCAGACGTTGGCATTGGGGATGGCGATGAATTCGGCAAAGGCGCCGGCGCGGTTGACGCCGATGCCGCTGGTGTGCGGGCACAAGTGGCGACGGCCCGCCATACAGTTGCGGCAGCGCCCGCAGACGATGTGCCCCTCGCCGGACACGATCATCCCGGGCCGGTAGTCGTTGACGTTCTCGCCGACCTCAACGATCTCACCGGCGAACTCGTGGCCCACCACCATGGGCACGGGAATGGTCTCCTGCGCCCAGGCGTCCCAGTTATAGATGTGCAGGTCGGTCCCGCAGATGGCGGCGCGCTTGACGCGGATCAGCACGTCATTTGGTCCCGTTGTGGGTTCCGGGACGTCCTCCAGATATAGCCCAGGCTCCGCACGACGCTTGACGAGCGCTTTCAAGGGGGGTTCCTCCCAACGTTTGGTTGGGTTGGGTGAGTTCCTGTATCGTGGATATAAGTTTGACAGATTGTACGCTCGGCGCCCGGCGATATACAAGACAACTTTCCTATATACTGGACTGCTATCCCCCGAGAGTCCGGATGCCGCGTAGAGAAAGGAAGTCTGCCGAAGTCATTAAGGGTGATGAGTTCGCCCGGCGACTTTGTGCACGGGTCAAGCAGCAACGCAAAGAACGTGGCTGGACGCTGGACCAACTCGCAGCGGCAAGTGGGGTTAGCCGGTCTAGGCTGAGCCAGATCGAGTGTGGAGAGGCCAATCCCACCGTTGCCGTGGCCTCCCGCATTGCCCAAGCGTTCTCCCTTTCATTGGGGGAACTGGTAGATGAACCCTCCCGCAGGTCTCAGATCGAGGTAGTTTCAGCCGATGATCCTGCCTACCTGTATCGATCAGATAGCAATTGCCACATCCGCACACTTTCGCCACTTCACATGGAAAAGGATATCGAGATCTATGAACTTCGGCTTAAGCGTGGTGCCGCGCTAAAAAGCGCTCCCCACTTCAATGGGACACGGGAGTTTCTAACGGTGCAATGCGGTGCCGTGCGTGTCACCTCAAATGCTGAGCAGTGCATCCTTAAGAAGGGGTTTTCGGCGCACTATCGCGCAGACGTGCCTCACTGCATCGAAAATATCGGTCGCGGAGAGTGCATTGCTTTTCTCGTCGTAACCTACGCATAGAGCCTTGCCCCATGACGAGGAGTCGATCAGCCTGATTAGCCCCAGAACGTTGGGTCCGGGAGGCTGACATTGACTCCATCGTACTTCATGCCTGGCAACCGATCGTGCTTGAGCAACAGTGGACCGTCCAAGTCGAAAAACCGACACATCTGGGCGATGACAAAGCTTGGTGCCATGCTCAGCGATGTGCCCCCCATACTCCCGACCATCAGGTCCAGCCCAAGAGCCCGCGCCTCATCTGCCAAGAGTAACGCCTCGGTCAACCCACCGGTCTTATCCAATTTGATATTGATGACCTGGTAACGTTTCGCTACCCGATTCAAGTCCCGTCGATCTTGACAGGACTCATCTGCACCAAGCGGGATCGCTGCCTTGAATCCTTCGAGCTGGTCATCTGCATCGAGTGCCAACGGTTGTTCGATCATCTCAACCCCGCTTTCCAACAATGGCGACAACAACTCTGTGAGCTGGGTAAATGTCCATGCTTGGTTAGCGTCAACTATTAGGCGTGCATCAGGTCGGACCCGACGGATGGCTTGGACGCGCTGAAGGGGCTCGTGACCGTCAAGTTTGACCTTAAGAATTGGATACTTCGCAGCCTCCGCTGCATGTGCGGCCATAAGCTGACAATTCTCCTCGATTCCGATAGTGTAAACAGTCGTCACCGGTCGAGCATGCACTCCCGTGAGTTGCCATATACTCGCTCCGAGCCGTTTGCTCTCCAGATCCCATAGTGCACAATCGACAGCATTCCGCGCGCCGCCCGGCGGCAGTAAGGTTTGGAGCTCATCACGGCTAATCCCCGCCTCGATATTTGCCGCTACGTCCTCGATCTGCTTGGTTATGCTCGTCGCGGTCTCACCGAAATAGTAAACACCCAGTCCCTCTCCCCTCCCTACATAGGAACCGTCAGCAACTTCGACTACAACAGCCTCGAACGCTTGCCAAGTCTTGCCTGTGATACGGAACGGCCGATTCGCAGGCCACGTTTCGATGTGCAAGCTAAGTCGTATCGATCTCTTCAACCTCTTTATCCTCCGATAATTGCTCGCGCCCAACATCTCACGCTCACCGGATAGCCCGCTGAGAACAAGATTTGGTCGGCACAGAATTCAACTAACTAGATCCCTTACACCGACCCTTGAACCGATACCCCGCGAGAAACAAGATCACCATTACGCCCCGCGGAGCCAGCACCCAACATGCGCTTGGATTGCGCCGAAACCGCTTGCCTGCCAGTCGCAAACAATGCCGCACCAAGGAGCCCCGCCATCACGCAAACAATTGCCAACGCCCTCCCGATGTTCTCCGGACCACCGATAGCTCCCGACACTACACTAACGGCTAACGGACCGAGGCCAAGGCCGAACAACAGGCACATCCCGAACAATAGCGCTAAGCACAAACCACGGATCTCGTTTGGCATAAGGATTGTAAATATCACCGTCCCCATTACTGCTAGCGCGGACACGACTGTCATGAACACGATGAGAAGCGTGCTTGCCAATGCTACGGTTGATGCAATGGCGAAGCAGCCGACCGAAGCTGCGCTCAGTGCTAGGGCCGCCATCACCCGGAGTGTTGCACTAGGACCGCCAGCTCTTTGGCACATATCTGAGACCATGCCTCCGACCACGGGGCCTAGAACACCACTGATCAACAGGCCCATTGCGACCGTCGAGCCCACTTGGGCTGGTGACATCGCAAACTTTCGCAGCAGTGCAGGGGCGGACCACGTCAGTGCGGCACCTACGCCGACCTCCACCATCACAATGCCGGCAGCAAGCGTGCCGATCACTCCACGATACGCCCATAGCTGCCTACATGTTTGACGAATCGATGGTCGCTCTATGATTACTTCCGCACGAGCTGGCTCATTGAGTATCAGCATTAACAAACATGCTGGTATCAGCGGTGCGCTTAACCACAGCATTGCCACGCGCCAGTATTCCGGCGCATGAGTGGAAAGCAGAAAACCCCCAATCCCGAATGCTGCGGACATTCCAACGAACTGGCCGATTACCACAACCATGCCCGCTCGTCCTCGTTGGCTCGGAATGTACAAATCAGCCACTAGTGAAAAGACGACCGTGCAAATTGCACCGACGGCAAATCCGACTATGCATCGGCCGACGACTAGAATCGTGAAGTCGTCCGCGAAGGAAGTCATAACACTGCCAAGAATATCAAGCGCGGCCATTACAACTAGCAGCCGCACCCGCGAGTAGCGATCGATGGCGAGGCCGAGAGGGACTGCCGTTACTAGTGTCGGTAAAGACAATGCAGAACCTTGCAGTATCGCCATCTGGTTGTCACTAAGGGTAAGAGCGATCCTAATGGCCTCTTGGAGCGGGCCAATTGCGGTACGTGAGTACAGCGCGACACTTGCTGCGACTATGAGTAGTGCGAACTGCACGTCTCGCGCTGCCCAGCGCGCGTGAACAGATATCGCCTCTCGGCTCATTACAAACGGTGAAAGGGGAGTGCTCGCGTACGAGGCGAGAAGAACAGCACACTGGACTTCCTTGAATCAAACGTGAGAATCCCTCCCCATGGCATAGGCGTCCTTGACTTGGCCCGCCAGATGTTTTCTGCTAAATGCTCGAGGTCATAGTCAACCGAGCCGAACGGCCCAGACGCCCTCAATCCGTCTGCATGAAACGTGAGTTCTGCGTCCACAGCGGAGGACCGGTAGCAACCAGCGAATTCATCTGGTTCTTTCGTTCCGGGGTTGCAAGAGACTGCAAGCAACTCATCACGATTACCGAACTCTACTAGGTGGAGAGTATGGGGTCTTTCAACCGGTCCTGTTAGATTAATCGTCAGTTTGAGGAATGACAGTCTAGAGATGGGAATGAGCTCTCCGTTGTTATTCCGAACGACCTGAAAGTCCCATCCATCGACTGAAGCGAATTGCTTTCCTCCCTTGCCGAAAAGCTGCACAAGCCGGCCAGTCGCTGGCGAGTGGAAAGTTCCCTCTGACAATGGACAGTCACTTTCACAGAGCGGCGTTAACCCCTCAATGCACGCATCCATTACGCGCTCGACCAAGTCCGCAGATACAATGTCATGTCGATTGGCGATCACTACAATATCAAGGTCAACACAAGGAACCTTCAACATATGTGCGTTGCCACCCATAACTGATCCGCCGTGAGATAATGTCTCCACACCGCGGTACTCGCCAGTGATAAGGCCTAGTCCATAGCCAGTTGACGTGCCATTTTTCAACACAAGTGGAGTTTTCATAAGCTTCCATGTCGTTCCATTTCCGACCGTCGGCGAGTTCATGTGTCTAAGCCAGCGAAGCAGGTCGTCCACGGTTGATACCAAGCCTCCTTCACCTGCGAGTGCAACCCCAAGATATGACTTGGAGAACTCGCCGGAATGTGTGGTCATGTGAAGCGTCGCACAGTTTGGTAGAAAGTCGTTGTCATACCGCCGTAGCAACGTGTCGTACAAGCCGAGTGGTTCACAAAGTGACTCTCTCAGTACCTCCTCTAGAGACCGGTCGGTGGTACGTTCGATTAGGGTTGTCAAGAGTAGATAGGCACCATTGTTATATCGCCACTCTATGCTTGGAGATGCATTGATGTCCTCAATCCTACGATAGAGACGCAATAGATCAGCGCTCGAACTAGCTCGGCCCGTGCCCGAGAAGTTCCACACGACATCGAATATATCTCTGAGTCCGCTAATATGACCCATCAGATGAAGCGGAGTAATCGTGTTCGCATTGCTGCGTACTTCAGGCAGATAGCGCTGGATTGGTTCTGTAGCTCTTGCTTGTCCACGTTCGCACAACAACAAGTACGCAAGCGATGTAAAGTGTTTTGAGATAGACCCAATGCGCATGCGAACGTTTGGAGAGAGCACTAGGGGCATTTCCATGTTAGCGAGCCCAAATCCCTTCCTGTATACAACCTTTCCTTCAACGGCGATTCCAACCGCGGCGCCAGGAGCTGTGGTGTCTTTGAGATGCGCAAAGATCCTGTCGGTCGTCGCCTCGGAAAAGTTTACGGATGTGGCGCCGCGGTGGGAGACCGAAACGTCTGGTTGCACAGTGGTTCCTAGCCGTACGTCAAGCCGTCGTTGAAGTCTGCGATACTAAAAGTCCCTCGACAATGAGAAACCAAACGTTCGCGGTTGTATGTAGGTGAACGCAGTCGGGTGAAGTGTAACTAGTCCTCCTCCAAGCTCACCGCGCTTGTCAGTCACATTTGTTACAAAGAAATCTCCCGACCAGGACTCATACTTCACACTTGCGCGCACATCGACATTCGTATAGGCGGGATAGATCTGCCTTTGTGGGGCGCTGACGGGTCCGAACAAACCCGAACGTTTGCCTACGTAGCTAATCGATGCACCAATCACCCCGATAAGGTTGCTAGGCAAGGGAAGCTCCTGGTCCATCGACAGGTTCGCGGAATACCGTGTGCTCCCAGGCAGGCGATCTCCAGATTCTCCGAAGGCGTCTGCGGTACTCGGGAAGTCCTCCGTTAGCTCCGCGTCATTCCACGAGCCCCATCCCGAAACTGTCAGACCGGTACGCGGAATCGCCGTGAACGAAAGTTCTACGCCACGGCTGCGAGCGCGACCGGCATTTGCAAAATACCCGAATCCGCCTTCCACAAGGTGGATTTGAACGTCCTTCCAATTGATATAGTAGAGCGATGCATCGAAGGTTAGCTTGTCATCAAAGACACTGCCCTTCGCGCCCATTTCGTAGTTTTGAGTTGTGTCGGGCCCAAAGCTCGATGGTGCGCCGATCGTAGAGTTCGGTCCGCCGGGTCTGTAACCCGACGCAAATCTCCCGTATACCATGACATCCTGTGAAAACCGATATTGTGGCGTAACTAGGTACGTAAATGAGCTGTCGTCCGTCTGGATTTCCGGCTGTACAATCGTCGACCCGCCGATTAGGGGTCCGCTCAAGCTCAGATTGAATGTTTGATCATTGGTACCGTACCGCCCACCTATCTGGACATTGAAATGATCGGTCACGTTAATCGTCAGGTTCGTAAATGCCGCGATCTCCTCGTACGTGGCGGTAAAGGGCAAATGAAGTAGCGAACCGACGATCGAGCCTGTCACCGGATCTGCAGCCATCGCATCTTGTACGATGTCGCTCTCCTCATCGGTGTAGAAACCCCCAATCAACCACTCGAAGTGCTCCCCGATCGGTGCATAAATCCGAACCTCCTGGGTGAGTTTGGTTGTCTCGATATCCTCGACAAGCGGGGCGCCGGCGACGCCAAATGTGGCGAGGGCTGCCCCTCCAAACGCGGGAGAGAAGTCTATCCAATCGTCTCTCAGCGAGTTAATGTTGTAACCTGTTAGCGATGTAACATCGATGCTACCAATCCTTACGTTGAGGTTAGCTCCATAGGTTTCGACCGTCTTCTTGTATCGCCCTGTTCCAGGCACAGCGTCCTGGTCAAATCGCCCCAAAGTTGCCGCGAGGTATTCCTCAGAGTTTCCATCTGCATCCGTTTCCTGACCCATAGCGCTTAAACGCAACGAGACAGACTCAGATGGTTGCCACAATGCAGAGATCCGTCCACCAATAACAGCTACCTGATTAAGACCTTCATCTCCATTTCGAATATTGTCTACATACCCCGAGTCACCTCGAGTAAATCCACTAGCACGAACAGCCAGAGAATCGCTGATCGGCAAGTTGGCCGCGCCACGAATGCTGTATCCGACATCATCACCGTTCTTGACGCTGCTAACTCCCGCCTGCAAACGACCAGTGAATAGATCCGTTGACGGGGCGATGGTGACGTATTTGAGCAATCCGCCGAGGGTGTTGGCTCCGTACAGCGTACCTTGCGGTCCACGCAAGACTTCGATCGTATCCAGTATGCTCGGATCGATGTCTGGGGCCTCGACACCCAACCCCCATGAGGTCGATGAACCATAGGGTATATCGTCCACAGTGATTCCGACTGTCGGATTCGAGTATCCTCCAGTGGTAAGTCCACGAATCGTCAATACTTGGGCGCGGCTAAAGTCGGCAGTCGTGAGATTCAGTCCCGGGATGCTGCTGAAATAGTCCTGGAGGCGAACTTGATTCTTGGAGATAAGACTGGTTGCGTCGACAGCGGTAACGGGTACGGGGACGTCCTGAATGTCTTCACTTCGCTTCTGAGCGGTAACGATTACCTCCTCGACCGTGCCCAAACCTTGGTTTGCTTCTGCTTCCTGTCCAACAACACCCTGGCTGCTGAATATAGACAGTATCGCTGCAGCGATGCCTGAGAACCTTTTCCGCTCGCTTCTGCCCATGGCGTTCCCCTTAGTAGTGTCAGCATCACGATTAGAGCGGACTGCCAAAGCACCATGCTCATCGAATTCCGGCCGCAAGCCCGTGCCCTTGAGCAGGATGCGAATCGCCTCGTCGCGGGTGTAATCCCCAACAACGCGATTGGATGTCTTCCGTTGTGCCTCATCGAGTGGGAAGATGAAGGTCACATCCGCCTGCTTGGCGAATTCGATGAGCGCTAAGTCCGCTCGTTGCCGCGGGATATCGAAGGAGACTTTCTCGCTTGGATCGGCATCATCTGCCCTGGCCATCGTCGCTGAGAGCTGTGCGACAGCCAACAGCAAACCGATACCGAGGGATCGGACAAGTCCCCTATCACTTCCCACGACAGCGCGTCTTTTGCGCGCTGGATAGATAGACGAATCAGGACTTGGTTTCCGCCGAGAGACGAAAATGAACTGAAAGGGCAACGGCCTCAATACGCAACCCCCTTCCCCTTGTACCCTGCCGAAGGTGGAGCGGTTCTACTGGCCCGTCGCATGATCGCATGGCCAGCTCACCAGCCCTCGTGAGAATTACGGATGCGCAGAGCTATTCGTCAGGATGACTTTTTCTTCGCTCACGCGCTGATATGCAATGTCAAAGTTCTGGCGGAGCGTCGCCAACAAGCCGTCCACGTCGCCAGCCTTGAACATACCGACGATTCGCACTTTCTTCAGGGCTTCATCCTGAATGACAAATTCCACGCGGGTGTAGCGCTCGATTTCAGCGAGCGCCTCCGCCAGGGACTCGCCGCGGAAGACCAGGTTGCCACCGCGCCAAGAGAGCCGGACCTCCAGTTCCTCGGGCTCGACGGCCTCAACTTTGCCGCTATCCTCATCCAGCACGAGCCGCTCGCCGGCGGAGACCGTAACTGCCGAATTAGCCACGCCAGCGGGTTCCGGCGGCGCAGGAGCACGTTCGAATTTCTCTGGGGCCTTCGCTGGCTTCTTGTCGGCTAGGCCGACGACAACCTTGCCTTCCGTGACAATTAGCTCTATGCGCTGATCTTCGGTAATCGCGACGCTGAAGGCAGTGCCCACCGCCTCCACAAGCCGGTCGCCGACCCAAACGCTAAAGGGTCGCGACGGGTCGTGTGCGACCTGGACGTAGACTTCGCCGCGTTCGAGGGACAACATACGCCGACGCGCCGTGGACCTTGCCCGGACGAGGCTATTGGTATTCAGAGTCACCTGCGACCCGTCCGCCAGCATAACCGTGGAATACTCGCCGACCGCGGTTTGGAATATTCGCTCGTTCGTGTCCTCGGCAACGGCCGGTATGCTTGATTCTGGCGTGTAGTATGCGACAGCCCAATAGCCCGCGAGCATAGCGATGACGACCGTTGCTGCGATTGCGTATGCGACCCTCATGAGCATTCCCCTCGAAGAGGCGGGAAACGCCGCAGTGGCATCAGCAGAGCGAGCCACCGGCTGCGGGAACAGCTCGGCCAGGCGCGAGAGCGAATCCATCTTGTCCCATACACTCGCCGATTCCATCAGCGCCATCGGGTTCCTTGGATCCGCAGCCAGCCATTCCCGTAGTGCTGCTTCCTCCTGCTCGTTCAGCCCCCGGTCGAGCTTGGCCAGCCAGTCTCCGGCTTCATCAATGGGGTACCGGCGCTCGGGCATCTGATAAACGTTGCTCATCATCGACCTCCTTCCCGGAGGACAGGCCGTCGTCTGAGGGGCGAGCCGCGCCTGTCCGTCCCCAACCGTTTGCGCATGTAATGCGTGCAGTGCTTGATGCCCTGTGCGACGTGTTTTTCGACTGTGTTCTCACTCAGGTTCAACTCCCGGGCGATATCCCGCTGGGAATGACCGTAGACCTTCTTCAGTACGAACACCCTGCGGCAATGGATCGGCAACTGGCGCACCGCCTCGCAGAAATGTGCGAATTCTTCGCCCGAGGCGACTTTGTCAAAAGGCTCGTCTGCCGGCTGCTGGATCTGGACCAGCTGCGACTCAGCATCGCCGTCGATGGAAGAAGTAAGGCGCCACTCGGCGCGCTTGACGTAATCTAAGGCCAGATTTCGTGCGATCTTGGTCATGAACGCGCTTGGCGACTTGATCGCATGTTTCGACTGAAACTGGCAGGCGCGGACGTAGGTCTCCTGGACTATGTCCTCGATATCATGCGGCGGGACGATGCGCGAGACGATGCGGGCGAGGTAGTCGCGCCATGATAGGAAAGCGCTGTAGATCGTGTCCTCGCGCGCCATGCGATCCTCGAATCTAGCTCTTGGGTAAACCTAGCCCTAATAGACGAGTGAGGTGGCCTTTTCCGTGATTAGGATTCTTAAGCCCACCCATACGATGGCATAAACCCATGAATTAACGGAAGTATTTCGGCTTCCAACTTTTTGCCCGGAAGCGCCCTTACCCGGAGGTGAACCGGCCCATCGGGCCTTTGGGATCCGACCCGCAATGTTCTGTCCGTCTGCAGCCACTTGAAATGAAGGAAGAACTCGATAACGGTGAGGAAGCGGCAGCCTTAACCGCTGCCTTGATGAGCGATACGATGCGTTTTCCAGGTGAATGCCACTCCTCGCTACTGGGGATTGGTCCTCCGGCTGGGCACCGCATCATGTCCCTGTCCCACACTTGGGGCTCCTGCCCACTCGAAAAAAGCAGCTGGGTCGCGAATATCTTTGTTCATTACAGGCTCATCCGTGCGTGTCACTTCAAATGCTGAGCAGTGCATCCTGAAAAAGGGATTCTCCGCTCACTATCGGGCGGATGTACGTCACTGTATCGAGAACATCGGACGTGGCAAATGCGTAGCATTTCTGGTTGTCACCTACGCTTAACCACACCCCCAGGGTTCTACCCCGATTTCGCGGACACATCCGAAAGGGCAATAATGGCCCGGGAGGTGTGTCATGTCGAGACGAAGGAAATACTCTGCGGAGTTCAAGCGGGAAGCGGTGGAATTGGCGAGCAGTCCCGGCGTATCGGCCCGACAGGTGGCCCAGGAGCTGGGCATCAACTCGACCATGCTGAGCCGCTGGTGCCGGGAAGTGACGGGCGCTGGAGAGGAGGCGTTCCAAGGCCATGGGAAGGCCCGGGACGAGGAGCTGGCGAATCTCAGGCGTGAGCTGGCGCGGGTGCGGAAGGAGCGGGATTTTTTGCAAGAAGCGGCGGCGTTCTTCGCGAAAGCGTCGAAGTGAAGTACCGCATGCTGGAGTGTTGCCGCGAAGCCTTCCCCATCCGCCTGATGTGCCGGTGTCTGCGGGTCTCTACGAGCGGGTACTACGGCTGGCGGGAACGGCCGCCGAGTGCCCGGGCCAGGTTCAACGAAGACTTGCTGGGGCGTATCAAGAAGTTGCACGAAGAGAGTGATGGCGTCATGGGCGCGCCCCGGATCTGGGAGGACCTCAGCTATGCGGGGGTTCACTGCAGCAAGAACCGGGTGGCGCGACTGATGCGAGCGCACGGTCTGCGGGGTGTTCCCCAGCAGCGGCGCTGGCGCAAGAAGGGCGCGGGCGAGCGGCCAATGGGCATCGCCAATCATCTGGACCGTGACTTCAGCGCCGGTGAACCGAACCGGAAATGGGTGACGGACATCACCTATATTGAAACGGCGGAGGGCTGGCTGTATCTGAGCGCTGTCCTCGACCTGTGCACCGGCATTATCGTGGGCTGGTCCATGGGTCCGCGACAGACGCGGGAGCTGGTGTTGCAGGCGGTGCTGATGGCGTTGTGGCAACGGGACGATCGCTCAACAGTGGTGCTGCATTCAGACCGCGGCTGCCAGTTCACGAGCAGTGAGTACCAGCGCTTTCTCAAGGGCCATAACCTGGTGTGCAGCATGAGCGCCGTGGGCAGTTGCGCGGACAACGCAGCCATGGAGGGGTTCTTCGGCCTGCTGAAACGCGAGCGGGTCAATCGCCGCATTTACCAGACTCGGGCGGAAGCCCGAGCCGATGTCTTCGATTACATCGCGCGGTTCCATAATCCGCGCCGGCGGCGCCAGCTTATGGCCGCCAAACAGAGACAATTAGTCTTAACTCAACTGTCCGTGGAAACGGGGTAGAACCCACCGCCTATTCTTTACCACGCATCACCACCCTATAAGGTTCTCAACTGAAATATCGCGAAAGGCGCCACGACAAATGGCCTATCCGATATTCCAAACGAGCCGGATCGTCCCGGCAAGAGAGAGGAAGCACAATACCCAAAGGACCACCTGCCCTGCTGCCCCCTCAAATTCAAACCCCGCGCCCTTAAGCTTGACCGGGCCACTTGAATACTCAAAGGCGATGACTACAAACGCAGAGGCCAGGCCAGCGGCCGGCAATCCGACAATCGCCGCGAAGTGGTTTTCAACAATCCGTACGACTGTCTCAATGGGGATACGTGCCAACGCCATAATCAGGGCAACACCCAGAACGACAGGCACGACAATCATTACAAGCCATGCTGCAACTCTCTTCGGATCTGCATTCATATTCCGGAACTTACCGCCGTCCAGATGGCTTGTCGTCCCCTGAATGGGGTATGAGCGCAACGGAAACACGAAATAGGGGTACGAGATACGTCCATTTGCAATTTTATAACAGGGGATACTTCAGGAGGATAGGCCAGCGAAAAACGCAGATTTATTCATCACAATTGGCGGAGAGGGAGGCCGCTCCCGGCCATCCCTGGCCGCCGCGGCACCTGCACCTCCTGTGCAATGGGATTCGTCATCCTCTACTCGGGTTCGAATCCCAGCTCATCTTCAAAATCAAAACGGGACCACTTCGGGTCCCGTTTTGATTTTGGCGGAGAGGGAGGGATTCGAACCCTCGGTGCGCGTAAGCGCACAACGGTTTTCGAGACCGCCCCGTTCGGCCGCTCTGGCACCTCTCCGGGTACTGCCACACTCGACAGCGCGTCGGACTGCGTCCGCCGCGAGCACAACGGTTTTCACTCGCGACTTCTCTGTCGCTCGCCCTCCGGGCGGCCTGCGGCCGTGCAAATCGTCCATCCTGACGATTTGTCGAGACCGCCTAATGATGAGCCGCTCTGGCACCTCTCCGAGACTGGCGCGCATTGTAACGGTTGGCCGAAACCGTTGACAGATCGGGAGATTTTCAGCGCACGCAGAAAAACCGCTTCCGGGGGTTCTAAACAGGAGAGTATTCTCCACTGGCGGCAACTCATCTACAGCGGGGGACCCATCCCGATGTCATCGACCCGGCCGCTTCATTCCCTGGCGCTCCTTGCCAGTCTGTTCCTGGCGGCATGCGCGCCCCCGAAGTCGCAACTCCAGCAGATCCTCGAACGCGGCGAGTTGCGTATCGTCACGCGCAACGGCCCGACCACGTATTTTATCGATCGCGACGGCGAGACCGGCATCGAATACGAGATGGCGTGGAACTTCGCGCGCAACCTCGGCGTGCAACTGCGGGTCATCGTCGCGAACAACCCGCTGGAGATCGTCGACGCCGTGTTGAGCGGCCGGGTCGATCTGGCCGCCGCGGGATTGACCCGCGATTCCGTCGCAGGCGGTCCGCTCGCGGCAGGCCGCAGCTACCACTGGGTCACCTGGCAGGTCCTGTACCGCAACGGCGGCCGGCTCCCGAAAAACCTCGACGAGATCGCCCCGGATCAATTGCACGTCGCGGAAGGCACGATCCCCATCGCGTTGCTGGAGCAGCTCCGCGCCAGACACCCCGGCCTGTCCTGGTACATCCACAGGGGGTTGGACAGCGCCGATCTGATGGACATGGTCGAGGAAGGACGCATCGCCTACACCGTGCTGCCGTCGAATGAACTGGCGCATGCGCGCCAGATCCGGCCCGAGATCCGCGCGGCGCTCAACCTGACGCCGCCGCAACCGCTGGTCTGGGCGGCGCGCAAGTCAAAGGATCTCTCCCTGCTTCGCGCCGCGGATGCGTTCATCGAGCGCATCGACGGGAACGGCGAGCTGGCCGCCCTGATCGACCGCTTCTATGGCAGGGTGCAGTCGTTCGATTACGCCGATTCGCGCCAGTTCGTCGATCGCATGACGGAGCGGCTGCCGCCCTATCGCGGACTGTTCGAACAGACCGGCTCGGAATTCGGGCTGGACTGGCGGCTGCTGGCCGCGATCAGTTACCAGGAATCGCACTGGGACGTCGATGCGCGCTCATTCACCGGCGTGCGCGGCCTGATGATGCTCACCAACGACACGGCACGCCTCCTGGGCGTGAAAGATCGACTGGACCCCCTGCAGAGCCTGCGCGGCGGTGCGATGTATCTCAAGGAGCTCGACAGGAAGATGCCGGCGCGCATCGGCGAGCCGGACCGGACCTGGTTCGTGCTCGCCGCCTACAACGTCGGTTTTGGCCATCTCGAGGACGCGCGGGTCCTGACGCAGAGACAGGGCGGCGACCCCGATCGCTGGCTGGACGTGCGCCAGCGCCTCCCACTGCTCAGTCACAGAAACTGGTACGAGCAGACCCGGCACGGCTATGCGCGCGGCTGGGAACCGGTCCGCTTCGTGGATCGAATAGAGAAGTACTACGACGTCCTCGTGCACGCGACGCAACCTGCGTTCGAAGAGCAGCAGATTGTCGAGGCGGAACCGGCTACGCAGTCGTTGCTGTAGTTCGCTCCCCGTATACCGCGCGCCATTCGCGCGACAGCCGCTCGGCCTCCCGCCTCTCCTCCCGTGTCAACGATTCGCGCAGGCGATCGGCGGCCTCGAGCGTGCGTGGATCGGCCGATTCCGCGGCAAGCACGAGCCACGCGTACGCGCAAACCCGGTCGACGTTCACGCCCCGGCCGTGGGCGTAGGCCGTGCCGAGTGTGTATTGCGCCGCGGGATAACCCTGCATGGCTGCCATCTCCAGCCAGCGCGCGGCCTCGATTTCGTCGTGCGGAACGCCGTCGCCGCGCTGATATTTGCATGCCAGGCGGTACTGCGCCCGCGCGTATCCGCCGTCCGCCGACTTGCGCAGGCAGTGCAGCGCCTCCGCGGGATCGGCCGGCGTCCCCGTGCCCCGCGCATGCATTCTGCCGAGTTGGTACCAGGCCTTGGCGTATCCCTGCGCGGCGGATTGCGTGAAGCAGCGCAGGGCCTGATCGAGATCGCGTTCGACGCCGATGCCGTAGAGATAGTGCAGGCCGAGGCTGTACTGCGCCTTGTGGTAGCCCTGCTCGGCGGCCTTCCGGTACCAGAGGCAGGCCAGCTCCTCGTCGGGTTCCACGCCCTGCCCGCCGGCGTACAGCAACGCCAGGTTGTACTGCGCCTTGGCGTACCCCTGTTTAGCCGCCGCGGCGTACCAGCGAATGGCGGACTGGAGATCGCGTTCCGTCCCCACGCCCTGCGCGTGCATCAGGCCCAGGTTCAGTTGCGCGCGAACGTGGCCCTGCTCGGCCGCCCGCGCATACCACCGCATCGCTTCGGCATCGTTTCGCGCCGTGCCGATCCCCTGTGCGTGCATGTAGCCCAGGTTGTAACGGGCCCCCGCATGGCCCAGATCCGCGGCTTGCTGGTACCACACCAGCGCCTGCGAATAGTCGCGCGCGACGCCCATGCCTTCCTGGTAGCACCAGCCGATGGTCGCCTGCGCGCCGGGTTCGGCCTGTTCCGCCGCGACCCGCAGCCAGCGGATCGCCTCCGCGTAATCCTGCGGCACGCCGGCTCCGCGCAGATGCAATTGTCCCATGCGCGTCGCCGCCTTCGCGATGCCCTGCTCGGCCGCCTTCCGGTACCAGAATGCCGCCTGGGTATGGTCGACCGGGACACCGGCGCCCCCGGCAAAGATTTCGGCGAGTTCGAGTTGCGCGTACGCGTCCCCGGCCTGGGCGGCCATTGCCATTCTGGTGAGATCGGCAGCCACGTCGATCGAGAAAAAGGCTCGGGCTAGACGCTTTGATTGGACCCGCAAAGCATATACCCTTTGCAGTCCCGGGTGATACGCCGGGGCTGCGCAGGCCGTATCCATGACCAGTCCGATTGCATCCACGCTCAATGTCGCCGCCCGTGAGAGCGGCCGGGACCGGGTATCCGGCGCCGGTATCGGCGCGTTGAACTGGCGCTACGTGCTGGAGATCGCGCGCGAGCACCGCCGTGACCTGACGTTCGCGAACCTGACCGCCCTCCTGGCCACCGCCGCGGCGGTGCCGGTCCCCCTGCTGCTCCCGCTGCTCGTGGACGAGGTGCTGCTGCACCAACCGGGTCCGGTCGTCGCTTTCATCGATGCCCTGGCGCCGGAATCCTGGCACGGACCGGTGTGGTATATCGCGCTCGTCCTCGCGGCCACCATGCTGCTGCGCATTCTCACGCTCGGGTTCAACGTCTGGACCTCGCGCCAGTTCACGCGCATTTCCAAAGACGTGATCTACCGCATGCGCGCTGCGCTCCTGCGGCGGCTGGAAAAGGTCTCCATGGCGGAGTTCGAGACGTTGGGCACCGGCACGGTCGCCTCGCGCCTGGTGGTGGACATGCAGACCGTGGATCACTTCGTCGGCACGACCATGAGCCGGCTGCTCGTGGCGCTGCTCAGCATCGCGGGCATGGCGGTCGTCCTGCTCTGGATCCACTGGGAACTGGCGCTCTTCATCCTGTTCGCCAATCCTATCGTCATCTACTTCACCGTAGTGCTCGGCAAGCGCGTGAAAGAGATGAAGCAGAAGGAGAACGCGGCGTTCGAGATCTTCCAGCAGTCGCTGACCGAAACGCTGGAGTCGGTGCACCAGCTCCGCGCCAGCAACCGCGAGCGGCATTATGTCCTGCGCATGATCGACGAAGCGCGCGACGTGCGCGATCACGGCGTCAACTACGCCTGGCGCTCGGATGCGGCCAGCCGCCTGAGCTTCCTCGTTTTCGTGATCGGCATCGACCTGTTCCGCGGCGTCGCCCTGCTGCTCGTCCTGTTCTCCACGCTCACCATCGGCAAGATGTTCGCCGTGTTCGGTTATCTCTGGTTCATGATGGGCCCGGTGCAGGAGGTGTTGAATATCCAATACGGCTACTTCGCCGCGAGCTCCGCGCTGCAGCGGCTCGATGAGCTGTGCAGCCTGCCGCGGGAACCCGTCTACGTGCACGAGGTCAACCCGTTCGCCGGCAAGGTGACAGTGGGCGTGCGTGTAGAGGACCTGCACTTCGCCTACGGCGACGGGCCGGACATATTGCGCGGCGTAAACCTAGACATCCCCGCCGGCAAGCGCGTGGCGCTCGTCGGTGCCAGCGGCGGCGGCAAGTCGACGCTGGTCTCGGTACTGATTGGCCTGTACCCGGCGAAGAGCGGGATGGTGTATTACGACGGCGTGCCGGTGAACCGTGTCGGGCTCGACGTCGTGCGCGAACATGTCGCGACCGTGCTCCAGCACCCGGCGCTGTTCAACGACACGATCCGCAACAATCTCACGCTCGGCCGCGAGCTGCCGGACGCGCATCTTTGGGAGGCCCTCGAAGTAGCGCAACTCGGCCCCACCGTGCGCGCCCTGCACGCCGGTCTCGATACCATCGTCGGCCGCGACGGCGTGCGGTTCTCCGGCGGACAGCGCCAGCGCCTTGCCATCGCGCGCATGGCGCTCACCAACCCGAGCGTCGTGATCCTCGATGAGGCGACCTCTGCCCTGGACGCGGAGACGGAGTACCGACTGCACATCGCTTTGGCGGAATTCCTCGAGGGCCGCACGACGCTGATCGTTGCGCACCGCCTGAGCGCCATCAAGCAGGCGGATCACGTCTATGTATTCGAATCAGGGACGATCAGCGAGGAAGGAAGCCACCACCAACTGCTGGCGCAGAACGGCCTGTTCGCGAAACTGTACGGCGTCAGGCAGTCGGCTGGGTGATGATCTGATCCAGCCGTATTCCCAGCACCACGAACAGGTGCTGCAGCATCTCCATTTCCAGCCCGCGGCTGTAGCGGCCGCGCTCATGGCTGCCGAGCGCGACCAGCCCTTCCCACCGCGCGTGGCGCAGCGGGATGATCAGGGTGGAATTCACGTGCCCGCCCGCCGCCTGGAACAGCATGCGGATGTGTTCATCCTGAAGGCTGCCGCACAGCGGCTTGCTCCGGCTCAGGAGCTCGATGAACAGGTACTTGAGCTTGGCCGTGCGCGCGAGGAACTTCACGCCGTCCACGACCTGGGAGGCGACCTCATCTGAAAAGATGAAAATGCGGAACTCATCGACGTCATAGTCGCGCTTGATGGATTTGAGCGCGCTGGCGTAAATCTCGCCGGCCGTATTACAGCGCAGCAACCGCAGCATGGCATTCTGCAGGTTCTGCAGCATGGTGCGCTGAAGGCCGGCGCGCGTCTTGCGCAGATCCAGCTCCTGCTGGAGCTGCGTGCAATGGCTCCGGAGCATGGTCACCTGGCGCTCGATCAGGCTGGCGACGCCCGCGCCGACCTCGTGAGGAATGGAGAGTTCGCGCAGAAGGGAGGGATATTCGCGGAAAAAATCCGGATGGGACTTCAGGTACTCCACCACCTGACCCGTGGAATTCTCTATGCGCTTGGGTGAATCCATGAGCGACGCCTCTGTCTAACCGCTTGTTGAAAAGGCTTTTTCAACAGCCTGATAGGAGTATAGACGTCGGTTTTGCGCACCTTCAACTTGACAAATCGCCTTCCTAGTACATACGTACCTGGCCGATGACCACTCCCTGGATCATGACCCGCTTGGCCGGATAGATCAGGGCGGTGAAGGCCGGGTTCGCCGCCAGCAGCTCGATGCGATCGCCGTGCTTTCGCAGGCGTTTCAGCGTGACTTCGTCGTTGTCGATAAGCGCGACGACGATTGCGCCGGTTTCGGCGCTGTCCGAGCGGCGAACGATGACCAGATCCCCGTCCAGAATGCCCGCGTCCCTCATGGAATCGCCTGCGACCTTGAGCGCGTAGCGGTCCGGACCGAGCAGCAATTCCGAAAAATTCACTTCCTGCTGATCCGGAATGGCCTCGATAGGCCGACCGGCGGCGATGCGCCCCGCGAGCGGCAGGATGGTCAGTCGCCGGTCATATTCCCCGGCCAGGCGGATGCCGCGCCAGCCACGGCCGGTTTTGCGCAAATGGCCCTTGGCCACCAGCCCCTCAACATACCGATGTACCGTGCCTTTGGAACGGATCCCGAGCGCGTTGCCGATTTCCATGAGAGTCGGCCCATGGCCCGTCTGGGCGATGTAATGGGTAATGTGCTGAAGTACCTTTTCCTCTAGCTTCGTCAGCATGAAAGTTCTCCACAAGTTCTCGGACAAAGAATAGAGAACTTAAAGAGAACTTTCAACTGGGGATGTGGCAGAGCGGAGAGAAAACCGGCCACAACCCGGTTTGCGCCCTGGCTGGTACGATTTCCGGGCCTGCCTCACAATACGGGCAGATCGCGGTGAATTCCCAATCCAATCCGGGTATCAAAGTCGCGAAATCGGATTTTCGATGCCGGGAGAAATAACCATGAACAGATTCATCCATGCCTGCATGCTCAGCCTGTTTGTCCTGCCCGTCGCGGCCATCGCGGGGGAGATGGCGGAGAAATCCATCGAGGCCGCGGTGGACGCGGGATTCACGGAATTCGAGCGGCAACTGATCGAGAAGTATTACGGCAAGCGGCCGCAGCCGGTGGAAGAGACACGGGAAAGGGAAACAGATTCCGGCAAGGACAAGTCCGGCAAAAAGGGAAAGGACAAGGGCAGCAATAAGGACATGCCCCCGGGACTGGCGAAACGAGATCAACTTCCGCCCGGGCTGGCCAAGCGCGATACGCTCCCCCCGGGTCTGGCGAAGCGCAACCTGCCGGATGATCTGGAGAAGCAGTTGCCTCCGCCGCCCAAGGGTTACACCCGGCGCGTCGTCGACGACGTGGATCAGGCCGTGGTTGTGTTGATCGATGAGGCCACCGGCCAGGTCGCGGATATCGTCAAGGACATTATCATCCCCAAGGGCCGTGACTAAGAAAGCCGTACAGAAAGATGACGCGGAGTGGCGTGAAGAATTGACGCCACAGCAGTATACCGTGTGCCGCCAGAAGGGCACGGAACGAGCCTTCACCGGCGAGTATTACGACTGTCACGACAAAGGCGTGTACCGCTGCGCGTGTTGCGGGGCGGAACTGTTCAGCTCGGAAACGAAATTCGATTCGGGCACCGGCTGGCCGAGTTTCTACCAGCCGGCAAAGGCAGACGCAGTGGCCGCCGAAGAGGATCAGAGCCATGGGATGGCCCGCACGGAAGTCACGTGCAGCCAGTGCGGCGCGCATCTCGGCCACGTGTTCCCCGACGGCCCGGATCCCACGGGCCTGCGCTACTGCATCAATTCCGTTTCGCTCAAGCTCGACCGCGAAGAGAAGTAATTAACGTCCTCCGTTCGCTCGATGAGCGGATCGCTTCAAGTCGCCATCCGCGCGGCGAACGCCGCCGATCTGCCGGCGATCCTCGAAATCTACAATTACTACGTCGTCCATTCGACGTGTACCTACCAAATCGAGCCGGACACTGAGGAAAAGCGAGCCCGCTGGTTTGCGAAGCGCGGCTCTGCTCATCCAGTCACCGTGGCCGAGGCGGACGGGACAATAGTCGCCTGGGCGTCGCTCTCGCCCTGGAACCCGCGTGAGGGTTACGCGCGAACGGTCGAGGCATCGATCTATGTGCGGCACGATCTGCTGCGCCGCGGCATCGGCAGCGCGCTGCTCTCCGATCTGATCGAACGGGCGCAGGCGCTCGGGCACCACGCGATCCTGGGCGGCGTCTGCACGACGCAGACGGCAAGCATCGCGCTCCAGGAGCGCTTCGGCTTCCGACAGGCGGGTTACCTGCGCGAGGCAGGATTCAAGTTCGGACGCTGGCTGGATGTGGCCATCATGGAACTCGTCCTGTGATTCCGTGGCGGTGCAACGAGCTCCCAAGGCGCGCTTCCTGGCTGGTATCGACCATCTGGACAGCACCAGACGCGCCGTCGAGAATGTGGCGGCAGAGATGAAATCGCAACAACACTCACCTGGCGACGCGTTCCGCGAGGAAACCGACAGCCTGGGAACCTTACGCGTTCCCCGGGACGCGCTCTACGGCGTCCAGACGCAGCGCGCCGTGGACAATTTTCCGATCACCGGCATTCCCATCCGCCGCTACCCCGAACTGGTGGAATCGCTGGCCATCGTGAAACAGGCGGCCGCGCTGGCGAACCAGGGGCTGGGCCTGCTGGACCCGCGCAAGGCCGAGGCGATCATCCGTGCCTGCCAACGGATCGCCGCCGGCGAATTCCACGAACACTTCGTCGTCGACCTGGTTCAGGGCGGCGCGGGCACCTCCACCAACATGAACGCCAACGAAGTGATCGCCAACCTCGCGCTCGACATCCTGGGCGTGCCGCGGGCGAGCTACGACGTCGTGCATCCGCTCAACGACGTGAACATGTCCCAGTCGACGAACGACGTCTACCCGACCGCCGCCCGCGTGGCCGTGATCCGCGCCTCGCGGGCGCTGCGCAACGCACTCGGCAACTTGGTCGCCGCCCTAGAGCGCAAATCGCGCGAATTCCGCGACGTCGTCAAGCTGGCGCGCACACAGCTCCAGGATGCGGTGCCGATGACGCTGGAACTCGAGTTCCAGGCCTTCGCCGTGATGCTGTCGGAGGACATCGACCGGCTGCGCGAGTTCGAGAAACTGCTGGCGGAAGTCAACCTCGGCGGCACCGCCATCGGCACCGGTATCAACGCTCCCCGCGGCTACCAGTGGATCGCCCTGTCCCAGCTTGCGCGACTGTCCGGCATCGCGGTCACGCCGGCCTCGCACCTGGTCGAAGCCACATCGGACCCGGGCGCCTTCGTGCTGGTGTCCGCGATGCTGAAGCGCGTCGCGGTGAAACTATCGAAAGTCGCCAACGATCTGCGGCTGCTGAACAGCGGCCCGGCGGCGGGCCTGAACGAAATCAACCTGCCCAAGATGCAGCCGGGTTCGACGATCATGCCCGGCAAGGTGAATCCGGTCATACCGGAGGCCGTCAACCAGGCCTGCTTCCAGGTAATGGGCAATGACGTGGCCGTCACGCTCGCGGCGCAGGCGGGACAGTTGCAGTTGAACGCCATGCAGCCGTTGATGGTCTTCAATCTGCTGGAGTCGGCGTCCCTGCTGCGCAACGCCGTGAACGTCCTCGCGGTACGCTGCGTCGAGGGGATCACCGCGAACCGGGACCGTTGCCGGGACTACGTCGAGAAGAGCGCGGCCGTCGCCACGGTGCTGTCTCCCTACCTCGGCTACGAAACCGCGGCAAGGATCGCGGCGCTCGCGATCGAATCGAACCGGACCATCATCGACATCGTGCGCGCCGAAAAGCTGATGGACGAGGCGGCGATCGAAAAACTCCTGTCCTCCGAGAGCATTTCGCGGCTCGCGGACCCGGGCAAGACCGGCTGATCCGGTTTGCCCGCCGGCTCAGCCGCGAGGACCTCCGGCAGGGTCGTACCAGGCCAGTTTCTCGTGCAGCTTGACGACCTCGCCGATGATGGCCATCGAAGGCGCCGCGATCTCGTGATCCCCGGCGAGTTTTGGCAGTGTCGCCAGCGTGCCCACATACACCCGCTGTCTGGCCGTGGTGCCGCGCTCAACCAGTGCGGCCGGCATTTCCTTTTTCATACCATGCCGGATCAGTTCCTCGCACAGCGTATCGAGACCCTTCACGCCCATGTACACCGCGATGGTCTGCTTTGGCTGCACCAGTGCGTCCCAATTGAGCTCCAGTTTTCCGTCCTTCATGTGGCCGGTCACGAAGATGCACGAATGAGCGTAGTCCCGGTGCGTGAGCGGAATGCCGGCGTAAGCCGCGCAACCCGCGGCCGCCGTGATGCCCGGCACGACCTGGAATGGGATACCGGCCTCCGACAGCCGGTCAATTTCCTCGCCGCCGCGCCCGAAGATGAAGGGATCGCCGCCCTTGAGCCTGAGCACGCGCTTTCCCTCGCCGGCGAGCTTGATCAACATTTCATTCACCTCCTCCTGTGGAATTGCATGCCGATCGCGCTCCTTGCCCACGTAGATCCGTTCGGCGTCCTTGCGGCACAAATCGACGATCGCCGGCGCCACCAGCCGATCGTAGAGGACGACTTCCGCCCGCTGCATCAGCCGCAGCGCACGGAAGGTGAGCAGGTCGGGATCGCCGGGCCCTCCCCCGACGAGATACACCTCGCCATGCCGTTCGACGGTCGGCTTCTCCTCGCGCAGTCGTTCCTCCAGCTCGGCCAGCGCCACCTTGTCCTGGCCGGCGTAGAGCATTTCCGCGACGGGCCCTTCCAGAATCTGTTCCCAGAACCGGCGTCGATCCTTCATCACGGGAAATTTCTCGCGCACACGGGCACGGAATTCCCGCATCAACTCGGCCAGGCGTCCAAATCCTGACGGGATCAGCGTCTCGAGCCGGGCGCGCAACAACCGCGACAACACCGGCGAGGCGCCGCCGCTTGCAATCGCGATCACGACCGGGCTTCGATCGACGATGGAGGGCATGATGAAGGTGCACAGCTCGGGGTCATCCACCACGTTCACCGGGATCCCATGCTCTTGAGCGAGATCCGAAACCCGGCGGTTGATCCCACGATCGTCCGTCGCTGCGATCGCCAGTACACACCCTTCCAGGAACTCCGCGCTGAATTCCTCTGCCCGGTGCTGGATGTCCCGACGGCTCGCCCTCTCTTGCAACGCGGGGCAAAGCTCCGGCGCCACCACGCGCACCTCGCCGCCGGCTTTAAGAAGCTGGGCGACTTTGCGCGCGGCGACCTCGCCGCCGCCGACGACCAGGCACGTGCGGCCTTGCAGGCGGAGAAAGACGGGTAGTGAATTCATTGCTTAAACGCGATATGGCCGCGGGGACGGCAGGTAATTATATGGAGAAACGGGACTCGGGACTCGGGACACGAGCCCCAAGCTACGAATCCCGAGCCACGATCCTTTCCTCTTCCATCTTTCCGAACAGTGCCAGCAATCCCGTGAGCAACTGCCCCGGCGTCGGCGGACAGCCGGGAATGCGCACATCCACGGGAATGACGTTCTCCACTGCGCCGCAACTCGCGTAGGAGACGCCGAACTCGCCGCCGTTGCAGGCGCAATCTCCGGAGGCAATCACGAGCTTCGGGTCCGGGCAGGCCTCCCAGGTGCGGCGCAGGGCGGCCTCCATGTTCCTGGACACCGGCCCCGTGACCAGCAGGCAGTCGGCGTGGCGCGGCGAGGCGACGAAGTGGACGCCGAAACGCTCCACGTCGTAATAGGGATTGTTGAGGGCGTGGATCTCGAGCTCGCAGCCGTTGCATGAGCCGGCATCGACGTGGCGGATCGCGAGGCTTCCGGAAAAACGCCGATCGAGCACGCGCTGTACCTCGATGCCCAGGCGCTCCATCGCTTCCGCGTCAGCGACCGGCGGCGGCTCGGTGACGACCCCGATGCGGATGATTTTGCCGAGCAGCTTCAACACTTCGTGATCACCTGGTTATGTCGTCATTCCGGGCAAGCCCCGGCGGCAGCCGGGGCGCGACCCGGAATCCAGTCGGCGCCGAGTGCTCTCCGACTCGACTGGATTCCGGGCGACGCTCGCATACGCTCGTGTGTCCGGAATGACGGCGCTTTCGGAAAAATGGGGACAGATTTATTTTCCTTCCCGTGGAAAAATGGGGACAGATTTATTTTCCTTCCCGGAAAATAAATCTGTCCCCATTTGTCTCATTTGTCCCCCTTGGGATGAATCCGGCCGAGCCACCCGCGGGCCGCCTTGAGTCGTATCCTCACAGGTCGTGTCCCGAGTACGAACCGTTGATGGATTTATTGCACAAGGGGAAATCCGGCACGATGTTGCCCTGCACGCAGAGCTCCAGCGCCGGCCAGGTGAGCCAGCTTGGATCGCGCGGGAAGAAGCGGGCGATGCGACCGCAGTCATCGAAGCGGACGTAGGCCAGGATCTCGCCGCGCCACCCCTCCACCATCCCGATCCCTTCGCAGACCCGATCGGGCGCCCGCCACTCCGCGCGGTGCGGACCATCAGGAAGCGACTCGAGCAATTTCACGATCAATTCCAGCGAGATCGTGATCTCCTCCGCCCGCACCTTGGCGCGCGCCGCGACGTCGCCGGCGCGGTAATGGGGAACGCGCACTTCGAGGCTGTCGTAGGGCGCATACGGGGCATCGGCGCGCACGTCGAAGAGCTGGCCGGAGGCCTTGCCCACGTAACCGACCACGCCCAGCTCCGCGGCGAGTTCCGAATCGAGACGCCCGGTGCGCATGAGCCGGTCCTCCAGCGATTCGGAATCTTCCAGGATGCGCACGATCTCCGCGGCCTCGGGCCCGATCCGGCGCGCCGAATCGATCATGCGCCGTGCACTTTCGGCCGTGACATCGTCGGCCGTGCCGCCGGGCACCACCCGATCCATGAGCAGGCGGTGGCCGAAAATGGCGCCGCTCTCGCGCACCCAGTCTTCCTTGAGCCGCGTCAACTGGTATTGCGCGAAGGCGAATGCCGCGTCATTGCAGATGGCGCCGATGTCGCCCAAGTGGTTGGCGATCCGTTCGCGCTCGGCCAGCAGCGCGCGCAACCACTGGCCGCGCGCCGGCACTTCGATCCCGGCTGCCCGTTCCATCGCCTGGCAGGCGGCCCAGGCGTGCGCCACGGTCGAATCGCCCGAGACCCTGCCGGCCAGCCGCGCCAGTCCCGCGGCATCGCGCCCGACGGCAATCTTTTCCACGCCCTTGTGCACGTAGCCCAGGTGCTCTTCCAGGTTGAGGATGATCTCTCCCAGCGCCTGGAAGCGGAAATGGCCGGGCTCGATGATGCCGGCGTGCACCGGCCCGACCGGGATCTCGACCACGCCCGCCCCGTGGGCCTGGACGAACGGATATTCGTGATCCGGCGGCGTCGGCTTCGCGGGGATCGCAGCGAAATCGGATCGCAGCGGGTATTCATGCTCGTCCCAGGCCCGATGGCGGGTCCATCGGCGCGGGTCCGGCTGCTCGCTGAAGTGGAGGCCGAGCAGATCGTGCGCGTGGCGCTCAGGACGATCGGCCGACGGGTAAATCGACGCCACGGACGGCAGCGCTTCGTCGCGGGCGAGACGGCAGCGGATCACCAGGTATTCGCCGCCCCACTCGTAACAGGAAAACGCCTCAAAACCGCCCACTGCCTCCTGCGCCCAGAACGCGCACCAGCGCATGGTGGCCGTCTTCGCGGCGTAGGCCAGCTCGCGCCACTGCGCCGGCTGGGCGACGAGCATGGACGCGGGCGCCAGAGCGACAAAATCGATCGCCGCGGGCTCCACGCCATTGCGGCGGCAGGCATCCAGAAACGGCAGCAGGGCTTCTTCCGGTTTCACAGCAGGCCACTCCCGCTGATGAGCCGAGTCGCATCGTCAAACCAGCGCGCGAGCGACGGCGGGATCGACAATCCAAGCCAGAGCACCAGCGCGAGGTGCAGCGTGACCGGCACCGGGTTCATGTTGATCGGCTTCTGGCCGGCCGGCAATGCGCCGAACACCATCGGCTGAAGATGGCGGAACAGCCCGGAGAAGGCCACCGCAAAACCCGCCAGCAGGGGCACGGTCAGCCAGGGCGAACTCTTCATGGTGGCCGTCAGCAGCAGGAACTCGCTGGTGAACACGCCGAAAGGCGGGAAACCGGCGATGGCGATGCTGCCAATCAGCAGACCCCAGCCGACCTGCGGCTGGGTGCGGATCAGGCCGCGGATCTGCTCGATGCGCTGTGTCCCGGCGATCTGGCTCGCATGCCCCACCGTGACAAAGATGGCGGACTTGGTCAGCGAATGCACGGTCATGTGCAGCAGCGCTCCGAAGGTCGCCAGCGGCCCGCCCAATCCGAAAGCAAACGTCATCAGCCCCATGTGCTCTATGGAGGAGTAGCTGAACAGGCGCTTGATGTCCTTCTGTCGGTGCAGGAACAGACCGGCGACCAGGAAAGAGGTGAGCCCGAACCCCATCATCAACCGGCCGGCGAGCTGTGGATCGTGCGCCACGCCGGCAGCCAGCGCGCCGTCCGTAATCATCTTGACGCGCACCACGGCATACAGGGCGACGTTCAGCAGCAGGCCGGACAGCACCGCGGACATCGGCGTTGGGCCTTCGGAGTGCGCGTCCGGGAGCCAGTTGTGCAGCGGCACGAGTCCAACCTTCGTGCCGTAACCGATAAGCAGGAAGATGAATGCAATGGCCACCACGACCGGCTCGAGCTGGCCGGCATGCGCGTACAGCACCGACCATTGCAACGCCCGTTCCGGATCCGGCACGACGCGCGCGGCCGCGAAATACAGCAGCACCGTGCCGAACAGCGCCTGGGCGATC
The DNA here is from genome assembly GCA_016193395.1 of Gammaproteobacteria bacterium. GTDB lineage: Bacteria > Pseudomonadota > Gammaproteobacteria > Eutrophobiales > Eutrophobiaceae > JACPSH01. The sequence continues at coordinate 44,608 of JACPSH010000001.1, read as the reverse complement.
CCGACGCCACAAAGGATGAAATATTTCCAGGCAGCCTCGATGGACTCCGGCGTGCGATACAGGCTGACGAGCAGAACCGTGGCCAGCGTGGCGCCCTCGAGCGCGACCCAGAGCACGCCGAGATTGTTCGTGGAAAGCGACAAAAGCATCGTGAACAGGAATCCCTGGAAACTCGCGTGGTAGAGCCGCATGCGGCGCGGCGTCACGCGGCGCAGTTCCAGCTCGTGTTCCATGTACGGGCGCGAAAAGATGGAGGTCGACAGCCCGACGAGGGAAGTCAACGCAATGAGATACACGTTGAAGGCATCCACCTGGAACTGATCGCCGTGGATGGCGCCCTGCCCGAGCACCGTCCAGGCGAGCCACGTGGCGGCGGCAAAACCGGCCGCCGTCGCGCTGATGTTGATCCAGCCGCCAATCCGCGGGGAGCGCACCACCGCAAGAACCAACGCGGCCAGGAGAGGCGTCGACAGTGTAATGACGAGCGCGATCATTCGTCCATCTCCCGCAGGCGGCTCAACTGGTCCACGTCGAGGGTTTCAATGCTGTCCCGGATGTGGAAGAAGAACACGCCGAAGATGACCGCGGCGATCAACACGTCGAAGGCGATGCCGAGCTCCACCACCATGGGCATGCCCTGGGTGGCCGTCACGGCCGCGAAAAACAGTCCGTTCTCGAGCGACATGAAGGCCACGACCTGGGTGATCGCCTTGCGGCGCGTGATCAGCATGAGCAGCGAAATCATGACGAGCGCGAGGCTCACCGCGATGGCGTCGCGCGTGACGATCTGCGTGAATTCCCGCACCGGTATGACGACGTTGTAGCAGAAGATGACCAGCGTTCCGGCCGCCATAAGCGTCAACCCCGGCCGGATCACGGCGTCAAAGTCGCGCAGGATCCCGAGCCGCCGGGACTGGCGGATGAGCAGCCAGGGAATGAACAAGGCCTTGAGCACGAGGCTCAGCACGGCGGAAATGTAGAGATGCGGGAGCCCGGAGTTCCAGGCGACCAGCGCCGTCAGGGCGGACAGCAGAAAACCCTGCCAGGCGAATACCTGGATGGCCGCGACCACGCGCGCCTGGGCCAGCAGGGCAAAGGAGCTGACCAGGATCAGCGCCGCAAAGGTGCGGATGAGCTGCTCGATCAGCGGCAGATCGGCATAAGCAGTCATCAATGGCCCTCCAGCATGATGAAGCTGAGCATGCCGATGAGCGACAGGGTGAAGGCGACGGCAAGGAAGGTCGGCACGCGGAACAGCCGCATCTTCGCGACGAGGGTTTCGGCGAGCGCGAGCAGCGCGCCGAGCACCGCAAGCTTGGCAGTCAGGGCCAGGACCGCGATGCCCACCGACGCGGGGTCCAGCGTGCGGCTGATCCCCCACGGCAGGAACAGGTTGACGGTCAGCACGGCGTATATCGCGAGCTTGAGCTGCGAGGCGTACTCCATGAGCGCGAGATGCCGGCCCGTGTATTCGAGGATCATGGCCTCGTGGATCATGGTCAGCTCGAGGTGCGTCGCCGGGTTGTCCACCGGGATGCGCCCCGTCTCGGCAATCCCGACCAGGAGCAGCGCGAGGAGGCCGAACAGGAGCGACGGCCGCAGCGCCAGGGGCTGTTCCAGGAAGAACCCGACCACGGTGGAGAGGTTGGTGCTGGAGGCCAGCATCGCCAGAGTGAACACGACCATGAGCATCGCGGGTTCGGCCAGCGCCGCGAAGGTCATTTCCCGCGACGAACCCATCCCGCCGAAGCTCGTGCCCACGTCGAGCCCGGCTAGCGCGAGGAAGAACCTGCCGAGCGCGAGCGTGCCGACCAGCACGATGGCGTCCGCCATCGCGGCGAACGGGATTTCGGCAAGGATGAACGGGATGATGGAGGCCGCGAGCACGGCGGTCCCGAAGACAATATAAGGAGCGATGCGGAACACGTGTGAAGCCGTATGCGCGAGCACCACTTCCTTTCCGAACAGCCGGCGCAGATCCCGGTATGGCTGCAGCCATGGCGGCGGGCGGCGGTTTTGGAGCGTGCACTTGGCGCGCTTGACCCAGTTGGCGAACAGCGGCGCGATCGCGACGAACAGCACGGTCTGTGCCAGGGCGGCCAGCCAGCCGGCCAGGTTCAGGTAATCAGCCATAGCAGCGCGATCAGGGTGAAAAATGAGTACGCCAGGTAGTGGCGCAGGTGACCGGTCTGGATCCGCCCGACGCGGCGCGCGGCGCCCTGCACGAAGCGCTCCACCGGGAGATAGAAGTATTGCCAGCTCAGGTCGTCCGCGTGCATCAGGTAGCGCAATTGCAGCGGGCGCGTGCTCAACTGCGGATCCATCTCGCGTACTTTTTCCTCATGCAGGCGCCACGCCGGCCGGAAGATATGGCGTATGGGCATGGCGAAGGCGGACGCCGAATACTGCATGCGCGGTGTCAGCGGGCCAAAACCGCAGTCCCAGGCGTCGCGGCGCGGCAAGGGCTGGACAAGGCGGCGCTTGCGCGAGGAAAAGTACACGGCGGCCCACGCGCCGAGCGCGAGCAGCACGCCGAGCAGCACCAGCGGCGCGCTGTAGCTCGCGACTTCAGGGGCAATGGGTGTGAGCCACAGCCATCCCTGGCGTGTCGCCGCGGTAACGCCGAAACCGGTCAGATCCACGCTGATTCGGCTCAGGAACTCGACCGTGGTGGTCGGCAGCACGCCAAAGAGCAGACACAGACAGGCGAGTACCGCCTGCGCCAGCACCATCCCGTGCGATGCCTCGCGGGCATGGCGCACCTTGCGGCTACGGGCCTGCCCCAGGAAGGCGACGCCGTAGACCTTGACGAAGCACGTGGCCGCCAGCGCGCCGCTGAGCGCGAGCACGGCGGCGGAAATCGGGATCACCGCGCGCAACACACCGCTTTCCAGGGTCGTGGCCTGCAAGGCCGTCTGGAAGGTGAGCCACTCGGATACGAAGCCGTTGAACGGTGGCAGCGCCGAGATGCTGAGGCAGCCGATGAGAAAGAACAGCGCGGTCCACGGCATGCGCCGGATCAGGCCGCCCATGTGTTCGAGATCGCGCTCGTGGCCGTGCTGGAGCAGCGCGCCCGCGCCGAGAAAGAGCAGGCTCTTGAACAGGGCATGGTTCAACGTGTGATACAGCGCCGCGATCAGGCCCAGCACGCCGAACGCGGGCAGGTTCGCGCTGAAGAAGATCAGGGCCAGGCCCAGACCAATATAAATGATCCCGATGTTCTCGACCGAGTGGTAGGCCAGCAGGCGCTTCAGGTCGTGCTGCACGAGCGCGTAAAGCACGCCATAGAGCGAAGTGACGCTGCCGACCGCCAGCACGACGACGCCCCAGGACCAGTGCGGATCGCCGAGCAGATCGAACACGAGCCGGATGAAGCCGTAGACCGCGACCTTGAGCATGACGCCGGACATGAGCGCGGAGATGTGCGAGGGGGCGACCGGGTGCGCCTCGGGCAGCCAGACGTGCAATGGCACGATGCCCGCCTTCATGCCGAAGCCCAGGAGCCCGAGGCCGAAAGAGGCGGCGGCCCAGAGCGGCGTCAGTCCAGCGTGCCGCATGGCGGCGAAGGTGAAATCCCCGCCATGCGCGGCGAGCACGCCGAAGGACAGCAGGATCAGGATCGCGCCCACCTGGGCCATCAACAGGTAGAGGAACGCGGCGCGCCGGTTCGCCGCCTCTTCGTGCTCGAAGGCCACCAGGAAATAACTCGCGACCGACATGAGTTCCCAGGCGACCATGAAGGCGAAGGCATCGTCCGCCACGACCACGAGCTGCATCCCGGCGACGAACAGCGCCGTCATCACGCCGAGCAGCGCGAGCGAATAGTGGCTGTTCGAATATTCGCGCACGTATCCCGGTCCGAACGCGCTGACCGCCAGCGTGATCAACCCAATCACGCCCAGGAAAAATCCGGACAGCGAATCGAGACGCACATGCCACTGCAGCCACGGAAGGCCGAGCGCGAGTTCGTCGGTGACTGCCGGGGCGCCGGAAAGGGCCGCCAGGCAGGCGGCAATCGACACGACTCCGGACAGGCCGAGCAACGGGAATACCAGGAACTTCTGGACCGCCGGCCAGCGATCCGCGAACAGCGACGCGAAGCCGCCGGCCAGCGTGGAACATACCGCCGCGTAAACGAGCATCGCCGGGGAGAACTCGAACATGGAGGCGATCAACTGCGCAGGCGAACGCCGCGCCCTCCCGTGGCGCTGGCGGCGCCCTGGCCAATAAGCTCGATGCCCGCCGCGCGCAGCGCCTCCACGACTTTCACCAGCGTATCCACGTTGCCGCGGACGTTGCCGTCGCTCGCTTCCATGCGCTGCACCGTGGGCAGCGACACGCCGGCCGCTTCCGCGAGCTGCTTCTGATCCCAGCCGAGCAGGGCGCGGGCGGCTCGCATTTGGCCGGCAGAGAGCATAACGTTGAGTCCTTGATCTGCAGTTTGGAATCTATATTTCCATATATGATACATCATATATCAAGCAATTCGCATCACTAAGGCGCCACGCACTGGGCCTTCAACCCGAGCCGGACCGAAAGATTGAATGGACGGGGAACAAGACTGGAATCGCCAGACGCTGCTGACGCGCATTTGCGATGTCCGCGCGCGACAGCGGTTTGCGGCGGGTTCGCCCAACGAGACCGAGCTGCGCGGGTACAGGGATCTCCTGTTGGCCGGCACGTCCATGCGCACAGGCCGGCGGCCGCGCGTGGCCGTGCTGGGGATGACGCCGGAACTGCGGTGCACGGTGCTGGAAGTCGCCTCGGCGCTGCTCAGCATCGACTGCAGCGCCGATGCCATCGCGCTGTACAGGGACTGGGTGCCCGAGGAGTGGTCCCGGCGCGAACGGATCGTGCAAGCAGAATGGTCGCAGGAGCTGCGGCGCAACAGGGGTCAGCTGGACGCGATCCTCGGGGACGGCGTGTGCGGAAACCTTGCGACACGGGAGGATCATGCGGAACTGCTGAACGCCGCGGCGGAAGCGCTCGCCAATTCCGGCGTGCTCATTTTACGGCAGGCGTTGATTCCCGACGGCTTCGATCCCGAGGCGTGTCGAGCCGAAGTTCAAATCGCAAGATTCCGGGACGGCGGGCTCTCCGAGGCTGGCTTCGGCCTCGGCATGAGGCTGTGGGGCTTTTTCGAGCAGGTCTGGGATCCGGCCGCCCGCGCACTGGACAACCGTGTCGTTTACCAGCGGATTGACGCCCTGGTGGAGTCGGGGGCGATGACGCAGCAGGAGCGAGCGCTCGTTCGCCGCTACTACTTCGGGGGCCGGACCATGCTGCTGACGCGCGCGGAGTGGGAAACGCTGCTGGCGGAGGCGGGATTCTCATTCAAGCGCCATGCCTTTGCCGGCGAAGACTGGTACCGGTATTACCCGCTGTATGCCTGCCGGCGGCTCCGCGACCAGCCGCGCCGCACGGCGGGCCGGAGGAAGAAGCACCCGGTGCGGCGACGCGAGCTGCACATCTGCCTGCTCGAACAGCAGGATTCCGAGCCGCGCTTCGGGGCGTTAATGGCACGCTGGATCAACGAGCGCAGCCGCCGGTGCTCGGCGTCCGTGAACCGGGGCATCGAGACCGCCGACATCGTCTGGCTGTTTACACAGGATCCGCTGGGGGACCCAAGGCGGCTGCAAATTCTCGAGCTGCTCCAGCAAATGCGTCCCGGCGCCCGCGTCATGAATCACCCGGATCATTACGACGCCTACCATCAGCCGGACTGCTTTCAGCGCCTGGCGGAGGCTGGCGTCAGCGTGCCGCGGGCGACCTTCGCCGACTCCGAGCTGGGCCGGACACAGGTCGTTTACAAGCGTATGGGCCAGCAGATGTCCGAAAAAGTGCTCGTGCCATTCGACGGGCCGCGAGAGGGATTTCGCGCCTTTGAATTTGTGGATTCGCGCGGCAAGCACGGAAACCACTGGCGCTACCGCGCCTTCTTCATCGCGGGCGCGGTCCGCCCCAGCAAGGCCCTGGCCTGCCGGGATTGGAACGTGTGCCTGAGGAACCGGCCGAAAATCCTCCCCACCTTCGACATGCCGGCCGCGGAGGTCGAGCAGCTCCGGCTGATCGCTAGGACCCTTCGTCTCGACTTCTTCGCCGTAGACTTCCTGCGACGGCGGAAGGACGGTGCCGCCGTCTTCCTCGACGTGAATATCTATCCTCGCATCAACTCCGTGCTGCACAAGCCGGCGCGCCGCCAGCCGCATGTCGAGTTCCATACCTTCGATACGCGCCCGTGGCTGGGCATTCCGGAGCCCGGCGGACACTCGTTCCCAGAGGTATTCGACGATGCCATCGCGACGTTTGCGTCCGGCTGGCCCTACAGCGTCGCGGCGGGGCAGCTGAATGCGCTCGTCGAGGCCGCCGATCCACCGGCGGCGGGAGACGTGCAAGCCGGCGTCGCGGTTGACGAGATCAGGGGTGCGGGCGCGCGCCGCCGACGCGCGGCGCCTACAAGGATCAGGTCTTCGGCAAAGTGACGCCCTTCTGGCCCTGGTACTTGCCGCCGCGATCCTTGTAGGAGGTTTCGCACTCCTCGTCGGACTCGAGGAAGATCACCTGCGCGACACCCTCGTTGGCATACACCTTCGCCGGCAGTGGCGTGGTGTTGGAGAATTCCAGCGTGACGTGGCCTTCCCACTCCGGTTCCAATGGCGTTACATTCACGATTATGCCGCAACGAGCGTACGTCGATTTTCCTAAACAAATTGTCAGGATGTTGCGCGGAATGCGGAAGTACTCGACGGTGCGCGCCAGCGCGAAGGAATTGGGCGGGATGATGCAGACCTCGCCCTTGAAGTCGACGAAGGAACGCTCGTCGAATTCCTTCGGATCGACGATCGTCGAATTGATGTTCGTGAAGATCTTGAACTCGTCCGCGCAGCGCACGTCGTAGCCATAGCTCGAGGTGCCGAACGACACCAGGCGCCGGTCGCCGTTGCGCCTGACCTGGCCGGGCTCGAAGGGCTCGATGAGGCCGTGTTCCTTCGCCATGCGGCGGATCCACTTGTCGGACTTGACGCTCATTCCGCGTGCCTCGTGCCTCGTGCCTCGCGCCTCGTAGGCTGCATCTGAGCGATCAGTTTTCGAATCATCCGCGATTCGTGGTTCGTCATTTCCACGCAATCTGTCTTCCAACTCTCGCCAACATAGCCGAGCTCAAATGCCAATTCGCTCTGCGTCTCCAGTTCGGCACAGGAAGCAAGCGCAAAGTAGAGATATCTAATGTTTGAAGGAATTGAAACCGCAGCCCGTCTCATTTGGCTGGACATTCCAAAGGTTTCAGCACTCGGAAATGTGCCGGTGCAACGATAAATCTCCACGGCCAACTGCTTGCCAAGTTGCCAAATCTTGAGATCCCTGTAGTTTAGTATGCTCATCGACCCCTCCCTGGGCTTTCCGTCTGCCGACTTCAACACACCTACTGATACTGTATCCAATTCCCGTGCCGCGAGGCACGAGGAACGAGGAACGAGGAACGAATCACGTATTTTCCACCACGATTTTCGGAAACTTCGCGCTGAAATCCTTCGCCCGCATCGACAGCTTCGCGGCCGTGCGGCGCGCGATGTCCCGGTAGGCCAGAGAAATGCCGGATTCCGGCTCCACGGCCACCGTCGGACGGCCGTTATCCACACCCTCACGGATACGAATATCGAGCGGCAGCGAGCCCAGCAGGTCCACCTTGTATTGCTCCGCCATTCTTTGTCCGCCGCCCGAACCAAAAATGTGCTCTTCGTGGCCGCAGTTACTGCAGATGTGCGTGCTCATGTTCTCCACGATGCCGAGCACGGGCACCTGCACCTTCTCGAACATCTTCAGCGCCTTGCGCGCATCCAGCAGCGCGATGTCCTGTGGCGTCGTGACGATCACCGCGCCGGACACCGGGATTTTCTGGCACAGCGTGAGCTGGATGTCACCGGTGCCGGGCGGCAGGTCGATGACGAGGTAATCCAGATCCTTCCAGGCCGTGTCGTTCAGCAATTGCTCGAGGGCGGAAGTCACCATCGGGCCGCGCCAGATCATCGGCTGTTCCTCGTCCACCAGGTAACCAATCGACATGGACTGGATCCCGAAACTGACGTTGGGTTCCAGCTTGCGCCCGTCCGCGCTGTCCGGCTTCTCGCGACAGCCGAGCATGCGCGGCTGGCTCGGACCGTAAATGTCGGCGTCGAGGATGCCGGCCTTCGCGCCTTCGGCCTGCAGGGCGAGCGCCAGGTTGGTCGCGACCGTGGACTTGCCGACGCCACCCTTGCCCGAGGCGACGGCAATCGTGTTCCTGATGTGTTGCAGCGGCTTCACGCCGCGCTGAACGGCGTGCGCGACGATGCGAGTGGAGAATTCGATCGAAACCGCGCCGATGCCCGGCAGCTTCCCGACCTCGCGCTCGATCTCCGATTTCAACTGTGCATGGTAGCCGGCCGCGGGATAGCCGAACTCAAGTGCGATCCTGACGCCCCGGCCCTGCGCGGCCACGTCCCTGACCGCGCCGGCGGAAACCAGGTCCGTATCAAGATGGGTGTCTTTGACCCTGGCGAGGATCTCCCTGACCTGATCGGTCGATGAGCTGGTCATAATCGGCGGGCATCGTGCTCAGGCGACGATCTGGATGTCGGATGCCGCAAGCTCCGGTCCGCCAAGCACCATGTTGATTTCGACATTGAATATCGGGTGGCAGACTGACTGTGCCGTTAGTATATGCCACGGCGCGGGCTTTGTGGCCCGATTCCGGGGGCTCGCATACCGATTCCCATTGGGGGGCGCGCCGTGATTACCTTCACGCTTTCGGCGGCAAATGCTAGCTTAGTCCGTACGATATAAAGAGAACGTCATGCCGGAAAACAAACGCCGCCTCCTCGTCACCAGCGCCCTGCCCTACGCCAACGGCCCGATCCACCTGGGCCATCTCCTGGAGTACGTCCAGACCGACGTCTGGGTGCGCTTTCAGCGGATGCGGGGACACGACGTGCACTACGTGTGCGCCGACGACACGCACGGCACGCCGGTCATGCTGCGCGCGGAGTCCGAAGGCATCCCGCCGGAGGCGCTGATCGAGCGAATCTATGCCGAGCACCGCCGGGACTTCGCCGATTTCCACATTAGCGTCGACAACTACCACAGCACGCATTCCATCGAGAATCGCCAGCTTTCCGAGGAGATTTACCGGCGGCTGAAGGCGGGCGGCCATATCGTCGCGCGCACCATCCGGCAGGCCTACGACCCGGTCAAGCACCTGTTCCTGCCGGACCGCTTTATCAAGGGCGAATGTCCGCGCTGCGGCGCGGCTGACCAGTACGGAGACGCCTGCGAATCCTGCGGCGCGACTTACTCGCCGACCGATCTGAAAAACCCGGTTTCCGTCCTCTCCGGCGCGCCGCCCGTGGAACGCGAGTCGGAGCACCTGTTTTTCCGCCTCGGCGACTTCGAGGACGGGCTGCGCAAGTGGCTGTTCCCGGATATCACCGACGTGCGCCACGTACAGGCGGAGGCGGCGAACAAGCTCGATGAATGGTTCGCGGCCGGGCTCAGGGACTGGGACATCTCGCGCGATGCGCCCTATTTCGGATTTGAAATCCCGGATGCGCCGGGGAAATTCTTCTACGTCTGGCTGGATGCCCCAATCGGCTACATGGCGAGTTTCAGCAACCATTGCGCCAAGACGGGCCTGCGCTTCGAGGATTTCTGGGCGCCGGGCAGCGCCGTGGAGCTGTACCATTTCATAGGCAAGGACATCCTCTACTTCCACGCCCTGTTCTGGCCGGCGGTGCTGGAAGGGGCCGGTTACCGCAAGCCGACTTCGATATTCGCCCACGGGTTCCTCACCGTGAACGGCGAGAAGATGTCGAAGTCGCGCGGCACCTTCATCACGGCGCGCAGCTACCTGGATCACGTCGGCAATCCCGAGTACCTGCGCTACTACTACGCGGCGAAGCTCAACGGCACGATGGAGGACGTCGATCTGAACCTGGAGGATTTTGTCGCGCGCGTGAACTCGGATCTCATCGGCAAGTACGTGAACATCGCGAGCCGCGCGGCGGGCTTCATCTCGCGGCAGTTCGGCGGCCAGCTTGCCTATGCAGGCGATACCAAGCCGCTGGTCGCCGGGGCGAAGGTCGCGCTCGCCCAGGTCGCTGAACATTACGAGTCGCGGGATTTCGGAAAGGCGATCCGCGCCGCGATGGAGTTCGCCGATCGGATCAATCGCGCGTTCGATGCCGCGCAACCCTGGGAACTTGCAAAGGATCCGTCGAAACGTACGGAGCTGCAGGATATCTGTTCGCGGACATTGCAGGGCTTCAAGCTGTTGTCGGTCCTGCTCGCGCCGGTGCTGCCGGCTTTGTGCGGTCGCGCGGCGCGGGAGTTCTTCGGGCTCGGAAAGGATTTCACGTGGGAGGACGCGGTGGAACTACCGGCCCGCGTCAACCCCTATTCACATCTGATGACGCGGATAGACGCAAAGCAAGTGGAGGTCATGGTGGAAGCAAACAAAGCGGGAGCAAGGCCGCAGGAAAGCGCTGCATTCATTTCCATCGACGATTTCAACAAGGTGGATTTGCGCGTCGCGCGCATTGTCAATGCCGAGCACGTGGACGGGGCGGACAAGCTGCTCAAGCTCACGATCGATCTCGGCACGGAGACCCGCACGGTCTTCGCCGGGATCAAGACGGCCTATGCGCCGGAGAAACTCATCGGAAGGCTGACGGCCGTGGTCGCCAACCTGCAGCCGCGCAAGATGCGCTTTGGAACGTCCGAAGGCATGGTGCTGGCGGCAGGCCACGGCGGCACGGAGCTTTTCCTGCTCAGCCCGGACACCGGCGCGGAGCCCGGGATGCGCATCACGTAGCGCCGCTGCCGGGCCCCGCCGGCGCTTGTTGAGGTTGCGGATTCGCTCCATACTGATCCGAATCCAGCGCACGCAGGGCCACTCCGTGTCCGACCTGCTCCTCATCTTTATCAGCGCGTCTCTCGTCAACAACCTCGTACTCCACCACCTGATCGGCGTCGGCGCCGGCGTCGGACTCTCCAGAAAGATTGACGTGGCCGCCGGGATGAGCCTGGTCACCGCCGTCGCGCTTACCGTAGCGACGCCGGTCACGTGGGTCGTCAGCCATGCCGTCCTGCGCGCTTCCGGTCTCGCGTACCTCGAACTACTGGCCTTTGTGCTGGTGATCATTGTAGTAGTGATGTCCGGCGCCGCCGTGCTGGCGCGCCTGCGGCCGGACTGGCATGACCGCTACCGGGACTTCGTGCCCCTCGTGCTTGGAAACAGCGCGGTGCTCGGCGTCGTCCTGCTCAACGCCGGGCAACATTTCGGCTTCGCCGGCTCATTGTTTTATGGTCTGGGCGCCGCGGCGGGGTTTGGCCTCGTCGTGATCCTGGTCGCCGCGCTGCATGAACGCCTGCTCGTGGCCGATGTGCCGCGGCCCTTCCAAGGCGCCGCGGCGCTGCTCATGGCGCTGGGGATCCTGTCCATGGCATTCATGGGCTTTACCGGCCTGACCAGACTATGAGCGGGGTCGGACTCGTCGTTGCGCTGGTCATGGCCTTGCTCGGCGGCCTGGCCTGCGCGGTACACCCGCTGAACCGTCGGGGCCTTCAACGCAAGCAGTGGCTTGCGGATCGCATCGACGCATTGCTGCCTCAGACGCAATGTGGGCTGTGCGGATACTCCGGTTGCCGGCCGTACGCCGAGGCGGTCGCAGGCGGCCTCGCCGACATCAACCGTTGCCCGCCGGGCGGAGACCACACCATTACATTGCTGGCGGAACTCCTCGGCACCGTCCCGAAGACGCTGGATCCCGCGCTTGCCCCTGTCGTGAATGCGCGCCTTGCGCATATCGACGAAGCGGCCTGCATCGGCTGCCTCAAGTGCGTGCGGGCGTGCCCCGTGGACGCGATCCTGGGCGCGGCCGGTCAGATGCACACGGTCATCCCGCAGTTCTGCACCGGTTGCGGTCTCTGTGTGGCCCCCTGCCCCGTCGACTGCATTGACCTGCGTCCTCCGGTGGCGGCCCCGGGAAAACCGGTCTGGCCAAAGCCGGGTCCGGCATATGGACGTGCTGCATGATGCGCGCGCTGCACGCGTTCCCAGGCGGACTGCATCTGGAAACGCACAAGGAGAAGACCTGCGCGGAGTCGTCGCTGCTGCAACCCCTCCCCGAGCGCATCGTGCTGCCGCTGCAGCAACACATCGGACTGCCGGCTGAACCCATCGTCGGCATGGGCGAACGCGTGCGCAAGGGACAGATGATCGCGCGGGCCAGTGGATACGTGAGCGTCCCGGTGCATGCCAGCACGTCCGGCACGATCGTCGACATCGGGCTCCATCCCGTCGGCAACCCCGCCACGCCTGATGCGCGTTGCATTGTCATCGAGCCGGACGGCCGGGATGAATGGTTCGAGATCCAGCCGGTGCACGAGTACGCCTCGGTGGACCCCAGGGAGTTGCAGGCCGTCATCCGCGACTGCGGCATCGCCGGGCTTGGCGGCGCCGGTTTCCCGACGCACGTCAAGCTCAATGAAGGCGTGGAAAACGCCGTGGACACGCTCATCATCAACGGCGTCGAATGCGAGCCGTATATCACCTGTGACGACCGGCTGATCCAGGAAAAGGCGACTTACGTCGTCGCCGGCGCGCGCATGATTGCGCATGCGGTGCAGGCGAAGCATTGCGTTATCGCGGTCGAAGAGGACATGCCGCAGTCCTTCGCGGCGCTGGAAAAGCTGGTGGAGGACGACATCGAACTCGTGAAGGTGCCGACCCGCTATCCCGCCGGCGGCGAGAAACAGCTCATCAAGATGCTCACCGGATTCGAGGTCCCGAGCGGCGGCCTCTCCATCCATATCGGCATCGTCGTGCACAACGTCGCGACCGCTGCGGCTGTCTACCGCGCGGTGACCCGCGGCGAACCCCAGGTTTCCCGTTACGTCACGGTGACCGGCGATGTCGACCGGCCGCGCAACCTCCAGGTGCTGCTCGGCACGCCGATCCACGATTGCCTCAGGACCTGCGGATTCCGCGAGGACGGCGAAGCGCGCATTATCCTCGGCGGGCCAATGATGGGGACGCACCTGCGCCGGCTCGACATCCCGGTAATCAAGACCACCAACTGCGTGTTGGTCCAGCCGGCGCGGGAACCGGCCGCGGAACTGCCCTGCATTCGCTGCGGCGACTGCGTGGACGTTTGTCCGATCAAGCTGTTGCCGCAACAACTCTACTGGCATGCCCGATCCGACGACCAGGATGAGGCCCAACGCTACCACCTGTTCGACTGCATCGAATGCGGCTGCTGCGCCTATGTCTGCCCGAGCCACATTCCGCTTGTGCAGTACTACCGCCACGCCAAATCGCGGATCGCCGCCGCGGAGCGCCAGCGCCAGGGCGCCGACCACGCGCGGACGCGGTTCCTCGCCCGCAATGCCAGGCTGGATCGGCAGGAGCGCTCGCGGAATGGTGCGTTGCCGGCCGCAGCAGGCGCCGACATCGCGGAGAAACGTGCGTACATCAGCGACGCGGTGGAACGCGTGCGCGACAGGCGCCTGCAGCGCGATCCGAACCAGGGCGGCGATGACTGAGGCGGCGTTCATCAGCTCTCCGCACCGCCATGGCGGAGCAACGATCACCGCGGTGATGTTGCGCGTTGCGCTGGCGCTGCTGCCCGGGATCCTGCTCTATGCGTGGTATTTCGGCATCGGCATCCTGATCCAGTGCGTGCTGGCGGCGTGCTTCGCACTTGCTCTGGAGGCGCTGCTGCTGAAGCTGCGCGGCCGGCCGGTGGGTCTCTTCCTCCGCGACGGCAGCGCGGTAGTCACCGGCCTGCTGCTTGCCCTGTGCATCCCGCCGACCACGCCGTGGTGGATGGTTCTTACCGGGATCATCTTCGCCATCGCCGCCGCCAAACACGCGTTTGGAGGCATCGGTTACAACCCGTTCAATCCGGCCATGGCGGGTTTCGTATTCGTGCTGCTCTGTTTCCCGCGCGAAATGAACTCCTGGCCGGCGGCCCCGGGCACTCTCGAAACCGGCCTCGGGCTCGGCGACAGCCTGCGCGCGATCTTTCTTCCCGGCCGCGAGATGGTTGACGCAACCAGCGGTGCGACCGCGCTCGGTTACATGAAATCGCGGCTCGGATTGATGGGCATGATTTCCGAGATCCGCGCGGATCCCGTATTCGGCACCTTCGGCGGACGGGGCTGGGAATGGATCAGCGCGGGATTCCTGGCCGGGGGGATAGCGCTGCTCGTCATGGGCATCGTCAAGTGGCATATTCCGGCCGCAATGCTCATTGCGCTGACCACGGTCAGCACCGGATTCCATCTCTACGACGCCGACGTGTACGCATCGCCGATTTTCCACCTCTTCGGCGGGGCCACCATGCTTGGCGCGTTTTTCGTCGCTACCGACCCGGTGAGCGCGTCCACCACGCCGCGCGGACGCCTGATCTACGGCGCGCTGATCGGAACGTTGACGTACGTGATCCGGGTCTGGGGCGCCTACCCGGATGGGATTGCCTTCGCGGTGCTGCTGGGCAACGCGGCCGCGCCGCTCATTGACCATCACACCCGGCCCAGGGTCTTGGGGGAATCAGGCAGTGGCGCTTGAAACGCGTGGTCGTCTTGCGCGCATCGCCCTCCCCGTGGCGGCGATCGCCATGGTGAGCAGCCTGGTCATTGCAGGGCTCCACGCGCTGACGGGTCAGCGTATCGGCATGAACCGCGAGCGACTGATGCTGGCTGTCGTGAGAGACGTCATGCCGCTCGACCACGACAACGACCTGCTTGCCGACCGCATCGAGATCTCGGACGCGGCCGCCTTCGGATCCCCCGATCCCGTGTCCCTGTTCCGCGCGCGCCGGAACGGACAGCCTGCGGGACTGGTTTTCACGCCCGTCCCCGCGAGGGGCTACAACGGCCGCATCGATCTGGCGGTGGGCGTGTCGGTGGCCGGTGACTTGACTGGGGTGCGGGTAACCCGCCACGGGGAGACACCCGGACTCGGCGACCAGGTGCATCAGTCGCAATCGGACTGGATCCGGCAGTTTGACAGCCGTTCGCTCGACAACACTCCGGAGAGCGCCTGGGCGGTCCGCCACGATGGCGGCCAGTTCGATCAGATCAGCGGCGCAACCATTACCCCGCGGGGCCTGATCCAGGCGGTGCGGGGCACCCTGGAGTATTACCGGCGCAATCAGGATTCGCTCTATCGCTAGCCGGGTGACGCAAAACGAGGTTTTGCATCGACCTGCTGGCCGTTCCGGAAGTACCCGGGCTGGTCGGGAGCCCCGCGGGCCCTCTGATACAATGTCGGCGCATTACGCCGGCGGCGGATCCGGCCCGGACCAGGGGGATCGGCCCGATGGATGGGGACTGAACGCATTGAACCAATCCACGATTTTGCGGAACTCAGGGTGAGACCCCGTGTCATGAAGCTCCGCCTCCGGCACAGCGCAGCTGCCGCGATATTGCTGCTCCTCTCGCCAGGCGCCCGGCCCCAGGATGCCTCCGCGGAAAAGGGTTTCCCTTTCTGTCCCGCCGGGCTGGACGTACCGCCGCGACCGGTGGTCGAGGATGTGCTCGAACCGGGAGACATTCACGTGCTGGCCGATGACGTCGATCTCACGGAGGGCGACATTTCCCACCTGACCGGCCACGTGCAGATGACACGCGACCAGCAGCAGGTCGTCGCCGACAAGGTCGATTACAGCGAGCCGGCCGACAACGCCGACCTGTGGGGCGATGTCCGTTACTGGGACGAAAGCGTCTACCTGCAAGGCAAGTCGGCGCATCTGGAATTCGAGGACGGAACCGGCAGCGCGCAGGAAGCGGACTACCGCGTGCTCGGCAACCGGGGCCATGGCAGCGCCGCGGAACTGTTCTGGGACGTGGGCAAGGAGACGCGCGGCACTGACATCGAGTATTCGACCTGCGAACCGGAGGCGGAAGGGCCGGATCTTGCCTCCAACGCCTGGAAAATCTCGGCACGCGAAATCATCCTCGATCACGAGGAGGAGCGCGGCACCGCCAAGCACGTCGTCCTCCGGGTGAAGGACATCCCGGTACTCTACTCACCCTTCCTCAGCTTTCCCCTGAGCGACAAACGAAAGAGCGGCTTCCTGATGCCGGCGTTCGGGACCAGCAGCAACCATGGCTTCGAAGTGCGCACTCCTTATTACCTGAACATTGCTCCGCAGTTCGATGCGACCGTGGCGCCCCGGCTGCTCACCGACAACGGCGTCTTGGCCATGGGTGAATTCCGCTATCTGTTCCCGCGCGCGCGTGGACAGTTCGGCGGCGAGTATCTGCCCAGCGACAATGAGTTCGGCGACAAGGATCGGAGCCTGATCAACTTTGTCCATGAGCAGACCTTCGCGCGCAGCGGCCGGCTGTACGCGACCTATAACCGCGCGTCCGACGAGCGCTATCTGGAGGACTTCGGCAGCCAGCTCGCGGTCACCAGCGCGCGTTACCTGGAGCGCCGCGCCGATCTCACTTACCGCGGTGCGTGGTGGGATTCCATGATTCGGGTTCAGGACTACCAGACCATGGACCGGACAGTCCCGGTGACGTCCAGACCCTACGAGCGCCTGCCCCAGGTCCGCTTTAACGCCTACCCGCTGCGCGGTCCGAACCGGCTCAATTTCAACGCGCACGTGCAGTTTGATAATCTCGATCGGGAGGACAATGACATCGTGCCGGACGTGCATGGAGCGCGCCTGGATTTCCAGCCTTTCCTCAGTTACCCGCTACAGGGCCGGAGTGCGTACCTGACGCCGCGCCTGGGCCTGCAGTTCACGCAATACGATCTCAACGAATCCGGGCCCTTCAAGTCCAGTCCCAGCCGGCTCCTGCCCATCGCCAGCGTGGACAGCGGCGTCTACTTCGAGCGGGACTTCGACATGAGCGGTTCAGGCTATGCATTTTCAACCTTTCGTACGAAGGGCTGTTCCGCAATAACCGCTTTACCGGGCCGGATCGGCTGGGTGACGCCAACCGGTTCACGCTGGCTTTTACCCAACGCCTGTTCGACGCCGAGAGCGGCAACCCGCTCGCCTACTTTCGCATCGCTGAGTCTTATTATCTTTCCGACGTTGACGTAGTCAGCATGGTGTTCAACCCGGCTGGTCAACTGGTTCCCTTCGGCGCGACGACGGACGACCCGCTGGGGCCGATCATCGGCGAGGCCGGGATGCGCATCTTCAATGACTGGAACCTGCGCAGCGAAATCCATTGGCAGCCCAGCGAGAACATAACCGAGAAACTGGCACTGCGCCTGCTGTACCATCCCCTCGATGGCCGCCTCCTGAACCTGGCCTACCGCGTGCGGCGTTCCCCGAGCGGGGACTTCCGCCGCAATCCGACCGACATCGAGCAGAGCGATATATCGTTCCGGTGGCCGCTGACGCCGCAGTGGGCGTTGGTGGGACGCTGGAACTATGCCGTTCCCGAAGGCAAGTCCCTTGAAATATTCGGCGGAATCGAATATGAGAGCTGCTGCTTCGGCGTCCGCGCCGTGGCCCGGCGTTTCCTCAATAACCTCGATGGCGATCACTCGACCGGTGTCTACCTGCAGGTGGAATTGAAAGGCCTCGCCGGGATTGGCAAGCGGACTACGGAATTTCTGACGCAGAACATCCCTGGATATGAGAGTGAATTTTAATCGCGGGCGTCCGGAATGTACGTTCCGGCTGGTGGCGGCGCTGCTGCTGTGCCTGTTCATGCGGCAACCCGTTTCCGCGGGCATAGCGCTGGATCGCATCGTGGCGGTCGTCAACGATGATGTGATCATGCAGAGCGAGCTGGACGACCGTCTGCGTACCGTGAAGAACCAGCTCTCCGAGCAGGGCACTCCCCTGCCCCCGGGACCCATTCTGGAGCGGCAGGTCCTGGATCGGCTGATCCTCACCAAGCTGCAGGTCCAGGAAGCGCAGCACTCCGGGATCCGCGTCGATGACGAAACCCTGAACCGGACCATCAGCAACATCGCCGCGCAGAACCAGCTGAGTCTCGAGAAATTCCGCGAAGTGCTGGAAAGCGACGGATACAGTTACGAGAAATTCCGCGAGGACATCCGCAGCGAAATTCTGGTCTCGCGCCTGCAGCAGCGGCAGGTGGACAACCGCGTGACGGTCACGGAGCGCGAAATCGAGAATTACCTCGCCACGCAGGAACACCAGGGCGAGGACGAGGCTGAGTACCTGCTGCGGCATATCCTGATTGCCGTGCCCGAGACCGCGTCGTCGAGCGACATCGAAGCGACGACGAAGCTGGCCGAGAAGGTCCTCGTCGATCTCAGGGCCGGCGCCGATTTCGCCTCCATGGCGGCGACCTATTCCAAGGGGCCGCAGGCGCTGGAAGGCGGCAACCTGGGCTGGCGCAAGGCAAGCCAGGTCCCGACCCTGTTCGCGGACGTGGTCGCGCACATGCAAAAGGGGGACGTCAGCGACCTGATCCGCAATGCCGGCGGCTTCCATATCGTCAAGCTCGAGGAAGTCCGCGACAGCGAGAAGCACGTCATCACGCAGACCCACGTGCGGCATATCCTGATCAAGTCGGACGAACTGACGACGGAGGATGACGCACAGGCGCGCCTGGAACAGGTCCGCCTTCGAATAGTCGGCGGCGCCGACTTTGCGGAACTCGCGCGCGGCAACTCCAACGATACGGTGAGCGCGGCGGAGGGCGGGGATCTCGGATGGATGAGCCCCGGCGACCTGGTCGGGGATTTCGAGGAAGTCATGAACAGCCTCGCTCCCGGCGAGATCAGCCAGCCATTCCATACGGATTACGGCTGGCACATCGCCCAGGTGCTCGACCGCCGCCAGCACGATAATTCCCAGGAACTCAAGCGCTCGCAGGCGCGGGAGGCGATCCGCCGCAGGAAGCTCGACGAGGCCCGCGAAAACTGGCTGCGCGAAATGCGCGATGAAGCCTACGTCGAATACCGACTCGAAAGCTGATCCCCGCCCGCCGCGGCTGGCTCTCACCGCGGGCGAGCCCGCCGGGATCGGACCCGACCTGATCGTGGAGATCGCGCAGCGCCAAATCGACGCCTCGCTGCTAGTCTTCACCGATCCCCTCCTGATCGAAGAACGTGCCGCCACGCTCGGCCATGTCGTTGAGGTGGTTGCCGTCGCCGCGCCGGAAGAGGTCCAGCCTCACCGCCCGGGACTCATCATGGTCAGCCCGGTACCGCTCGCTGCTCCGGTGCATGCCGGCCAATCCGATCCCGCCAATGCGCGGCACGTGCTCGATAGCATCCGTGGGGCCGTGAATGCCTGCCAGCGCGACGGCTTTGACGCCGTCGTTACCGGCCCGGTCAACAAGGCCGTGATCAACACTGCTGGATTCGGGTTTTCCGGCCATACAGAGTACCTTGCCGAACTCGCCGGCGGGGCGCTTCCCGTGATGATGCTCATGAACGACGAATTGCGCGTCGCACTGGTGACTACGCACCTGCCCCTGGCGCAGGTCAGCGCCGCAATCACGCCGGAGCGCGTCGATCGAACCCTGCGCGTCCTGGATCACGACCTGCGTGTGCGCTTCGGCATCGATCGTCCGCGGCTGCTCGTGTTGGGCCTCAATCCACATGCCGGGGAGCAGGGTTACCTGGGGCGCGAGGAAGTGACGGTGCTGGCTCCCGTTCTGTCCCGGTTGCGGGCGGAAGGAATGGAACTCACCGGGCCGGTCGCGGCCGATACGGCGTTCACCGCGGAATCCCTGCGGGGCATGGACGCCGTAGTGGCGATGTACCATGACCAGGGCCTGCCCGCGCTCAAGGCCCGGGGATTCGGCGGCATCGTCAACGTCACGCTGGGATTGCCGTTCATCCGGACTTCAGTGGATCACGGCACGGCGGAACACCTGGCGGCCACCGGAAAGGCCCGTCCGGACAGTATGCTGGCGGCCATTGCCTGCGCCGCGCGTCTCGCCGCGCGGCTGGCAATGCAGACCCCGACGGGGACCCGCCCGCGGGCCAGCGCGGGCGTGGATGCGTGACCGGTGCCCGCCGCCGCAAGCGCCTGGGTCAGCACTTCCTGCGTGACCCCCGGGTCATCGACCGCATCGTCGCGGCCATCGCTCCGAATCCCGAAGCGCCGTTAGTCGAGATCGGCCCGGGTCACGGCGCATTGACGGTCCCACTCCTTAAGCGCACCCAAACGCTACACGTCATTGAGGTCGATCCTGCGCTTGCCGCCCAGCTCACGACCCGCTGCGAAGGGTTCGGCGACCTCAGGCTTCATGTCGCGGATGCCTTGCAGTTCGATTTCTGCTCCCTGGGCGCGCGCAGACTGAAAGTCGCGGGCAACCTGCCCTACCGCATATCCACACCGCTGCTGTTCCACCTCCTTGCGCAGGCACATTGCCTGTCGGAAATGATCTTCATGCTTCAACTGGAGGTCGTGGATCGGATCTGCGCAACCCCCGGGACGCGCGAATATGGGCGCCTGAGCGTCATGGTCCAGGCACGCAGTGAAGTGCGAAAGCTGTTCGACGTCGGCCGTGGCGCGTTCTCTCCGCCGCCGCAGGTCGAATCCGCCGTGGTGCGTCTGGTCCCCACCGATACCCATGTGAAGGCGCTGGCAGACGAAAAACTGTTTGACCGGGTGGTGAAACTGGCTTTCGGCCAGCGCCGGAAGAAATTACGGAATGCCCTGAAGGAACTCGTGCCGCAGCCGGATACACTGCTCACCGATTGCGGCATCGATCCGGGTGTACGCGCGGAGGAGCTGACGGTGGAGCAGTTCGGAAAGATCGCCAATCGGCTGGCTGCTACGCGTTCCGTTACCAATCACCCACCACCAGCCACCAGCCACTAGCCACAAGTCACAGGGGCTGGCGGCTCATGGCTGGTAGAGAACACCCCAATAGATCGTCAGCTTCGTCGCAGCATCCTGATCACCGGTTCCGTCTCCGGCCGCACTCCGCGCCAGATGAAGAAGGATTCGGCGGCTTGCTCAACCAGCATGCCGAGGCCATCGAGCGCCCGAACAACGCGATGGCCTGCCGCCCATTCGACAAACGGTGTTGCGCGGTCACCGTAGACCATGTCGTAACAGCAGGCGCCCTCATTCAAAAGGCCGCGTTCGGGCAGAGGCGGCAAGCGGCCCTGCAGGCTCAACGAGGTGCCATTGATGACCACATCGAATCGCTCTGAACCCAGCGACTCGTAGGGCCCGACAGAAATTGCGCAGGAGACGTCGGCAAAGCGCCTGCGCAGATCGTCCGCCTTCCCAATCGTGCGGTTCACCAGGGTCAGGGACTGCGGGCGTTCATCCAGCATTTCACCGAGGACACCGGCGACCGCGCCACCCGCGCCCAGGATCAGGACCCTGCGGCCGGCGAGCAGCACGCCGTTGCGGCGCAGATCGCGGACCAGGCCGATGCCGTCGGTCGTGTCGCCGAAGCGCCGGCCGCCCTCTCCAAACCAGATGGTATTGACCGCGCCACAGCGCTGCGCCCGCGGCGTGCGCTCCGAGACCGCGCGCCAGGCATCGGCCTTGAACGGCACGGTGACATTGAGGCCATCGCCGCCATCCCGCTGAAATTCGTCCAGGGCGGCATCGAACCCGCCGGGTTCCACAAGGATGGCGCGGTACTCCAGGGATTGTCCGGTCTGCGCGGCGAAAGCCGCATGAATGCGCGGGGATTTGCTGTGCGCGACGGGGTTGCCCATCACGGCGTATCGTCCGTGGCCCCGACTCGATTTCAACTCGGCAGCCATCGCGGCGCCGGGATGCCGCGCAGGCGCGGCGCTCAGCCCCCGCTCTGGAGCCCGCCTTTCAGGCAGAAGGCCTGCAAGCCGCGTTCGCTCAGCAGGAAAGCCCCGGCGGAACTGCGGCGGCCGGTATCGCAATAGAGAATGTACTTCTTCGACGGGTCCAGGGAATCCGCCTTCATACGCAGCATGAAGAGCGGGATATTGAGGCTGCCGGCGATACCGTTGTTCTTGTGTTCGCTGTCGAGGCGCACGTCGATCCACACGCCCTCGCCCTTCTTAACCATTTCCTCCGCCTGGGCGCTCGTTACCCAACTGAGCATGGGCTCCTTCAGCAGGGTATTGAAATCCTCCTTCGCCAGGCGCATCAGTACACCGTCCGTCGTCATGATGATATTGGCGTTGCGCTTCGCCTCGGACAGCAGCGCTTCCTCGCCGAACGCGTCGCCGTCGCCGAGGGTCGCCAGTGTCAACTCCGTGCCGGTCTTCGACGCGCGCGTGACTTTGCATTTTCCATTCTTGACGATGTAGTAGAAATCACCGTCGTCACCCTGCTTGATAATCGTGTCTCCGGCCTTGACGGGAACTTCCTGCATGCGCATGAATATCGCCTGGATGTTGGCGGCGGGAACCTGCAAAAAGGCCTTGGATTGCAGGATGCGGGTCATCCAGTCGCCATCCTCCCCGCCTTCGCTGCCCTGTTCCTCCGAAACCGAGATCTCACCGACTTCGATGCCCGACAACTGGTCCCAGGTCAGCAGGATATCGAGCAGATCGCTGTCGATGCGGGTGATCTTGCACGGGGCCTTGGCCACCGCAGTATGCTTGCGTGGCTGGAAATTGCCGACCGGGTGCCTGGAGATATCGGTGCCGGAACGGATCACGGTCTTTTCACCCTTGCTGCCGGTCAGTTCCAGTTCGCCCTCGATGAGGTAGACGGTCTTGCGGTCGTGGTCGCCGGCCTTGAAGACCATCTTGCCCGCCGCAAGGTCCTCGATGACCGCCTTCCCCGCGAGCTCCTGGAAATTCTCGGCATTCAAGGCGCTGGGCGGCACAAATGTCTTGAGCAAAGCGCGGTCAACCAGATTCGCGTCGGCCATGATTCTCCTTTGATCAGCGTTCCGTCAGAAATGGTGATCCTAGCGCGTAATTTTATTCTGAGACGCCCTGCATTAAAACAGGCAGTTGGCATCGCCCAAAATATCGGCCTGCTGTAAATCAAGGCAGGTGCGAAAGCGCCCGCCTGCACAATTCGGGGCCGGCTTGGGAAAACGCTGAAGAACCGTCGCGAGCATGCCCAGCCGCAAGGAGGCGCGGAGCGAGCGGCGAGACATAACAGCCGGTTAGCAGGCTGATGCAAAACTAAGTTTTGCATCAGCCTGTGGCGCCCCAGGGCAGATTTCCTGCTCCTGCGAAATCTGCACTTCCGCCATCCCCGGCGGTCGGATGGGACGCATCGTTTATCAAGCACCTAAGTGCTTGATAAACGGAGCAAGGCCGAAGCTTCGCTTTGGCCGAAGCGAGATGCAAAAGTCCATGGACGGACTTTTGCATCAACCTGTTAGGCGGGCCGCGAGCGAGCACGCGACGCCGCAGATGGGCGGCGCAGCAGGTTATTCAGAGTTTTCCTCAGAGGTTGTAGCCGCGCTCGTTGTGGAGCACCAGGTCGAGGCCCATGGTCTCCTCCTCATTGCTCACACGCAGCCCGAAAACCGCGTCCACGAGCTTGAGCAGGAGCGCCGTGACGGCCGCCGTATACAGCGCGACGGCGACGACGCCGATAAGCTGGACGCCGATCTGGCTGCCCATGGCCATGCCTTCGGCATAGCCCTGGCCGCTGAAAAGCCCGAGCGAGGCCGAGGCAAATACGCCGGAGAGCAGCGTGCCCATCATGCCTCCGACACCGTGCACGGGAAATACATCGAGGGAATCGTCGACCTTGAGCGAGCGCTTCATGAAATTGGTGGCGAGGAAACAGACGGTCCCCGCGAACAGTCCGATGACCACCGCGCCGCCCGGTCCGACGTATCCGGAAGCCGGCGTAATGGTCGCCAGGCCGGCGACCAGACCGGTCGCCACACCCAGGACGCTGGGCTTGCCGAAACGGATCCATTCGCATGTCATCCATGCCAGGGCGGCGACCGCGGCTGAGGTATGCGTCACCAGCATGGCCATGCCGGCATTGGCGTTGGCCGCGACCGCGGAGCCGGCATTGAATCCGAACCAGCCCACCCAGAGCATGCCGGCGCCGGCTACGGTCATGGTCATGTTGTGCGGCGCCATGGGTGTGCCGGGGAAGCCGTTGCGCGGGCCAAGAATGAGGGCGCACATGAGTGCGGCGACGCCGCTCGTGGTGTGAACGACCGTGCCGCCGGCGAAATCGAGCAGGCCTTTCTTGAACAGCCAGCCGTCAGCGGCCCAGACCGAGTGGGCTATCGGCGCGTAGACGAGCGTCAGCCAAAGTGCCGTAAACAGCAGCATCGATGTGAATTTCATCCGTTCGGCGAAGGCGCCGACGACCAGCGCCGGAGTAATGATCGCAAAGGTGAGCTGGAACATCGCAAACACGGATTCCGGGATCGTCCCCCAGAGCGCGTCCTCGGTGACGCCACTCATAAACAATCTGGACAGTCCTCCGACGAAGTCTCCGCCCGCGCCGAAGGCAAGCGTGTATGCATACAACACCCACAGGATCGACACGAAGCAGGCAATCACCAGGCACTGCATGAGCACCGACAGCACGTTTTTCATGCGCACGAGGCCGCCGTAAAAGAGGGCCAGTCCGGGCAGGGTCATGAACAGCACCAGCGCCGTCGAGGTAAGCATCCAGGCGGTGTCGGCGCCATTCAGGCCGGGCGCGTCCTGGGCCATGACGGCCCCCGGGATCAACAACGTCATTCCTGCAACCGCCAATCTGCCTGGCCAATGCTTCGCTGCTTTCATCATTCCCCCCGTTAACCTTCTTGTTATGGCTTTTTCCGCCTCGCGCCGCGGACGAGAAGCGCCTGCAACTCGCAAGGCCACTGATCGCCCTACTTGCTTTTCACCACAATGGTTCGAGCGCCCCGGATTTTAGGCAGATCAGGTTCCAAAATGGAGCAGAATCAGAAAAGCCAGACGAAACAAACAGTTGTTATGCGGAATGTGTGGCGCCCGACGGGCAGTGCACCACAGGCCGGCACTATTCTGGCACGCAGGCGCGCGCCGGCGTGGGGTTTATGACGGGAAGAAATTAAAGCTGTGGCACCGTCGCGGTCGACGGCGCCCGGCCCGGACTACAACGCGTCGGCTCCGCTCTCGCCAGTGCGGATGCGGATCACCTGCTCCAGCTCGTACACAAAAATCTTGCCATCGCCGATCTTGCCGGTGTTTGCGGCCTTGGTAATCGCTTCAATGGCGCGGTCGACCATGTCGTCCTTCAAGGCGACTTCGACCTTAACTTTTGGCAGGAAGTCGACGACGTATTCAGCTCCACGGTACAGCTCCGTATGTCCCTTCTGCCGGCCGAATCCTTTCACCTCCGTGACCGTCAATCCCTGCACACCGATCTCCGACAAGGCATCACGCACGTCATCCAGTTTGAAGGGTTTGATGATTGCGGTGAGCAGTTTCATTCAATTGGCTCCTCAGATCTCTTCATTTCTAGGCTATCAGTTTATCCTGCCCTTGGCATCCGTGTCCCATGCGCCCCGGCGGGGTCCCCCCAACCGGGGCGCATGGTTCGACATTCGAATCTAGAGGCTGTAACTCCTCTCGCCGTGTTCGATGGTATCCAGACCTTCGCGTTCTTCGTCTTCGGTCAGTCTCAAACCGACCACGAGGTCCGCGATCTTGTAGGCCACCAGGGCGACGACACCGGACCAGATCAGAGTCATCAATACGGCCTTGCACTGGATCCAGAACTGCGTGGCGTAGCCCGGGTAGCCACCCGCGACCGTCACCCAGTCCACCACCAAACCCGGTCCGCCCAGGGCCGGCGCATTGAAGATGCCGGTCAGGAGTGCGCCGGTCATGCCGCCGACCGCGTGCACGCCGAACACATCGAGGGAATCGTCCGCGCCGAGGAGTTTCTTCAGGCCGCTGACGCCCCAGAGACAGATCAGGCCGGCCACGATCCCGATCACGAACGCACCTGGGATGCCGACGTTGCCCGCGGCCGGCGTGATCGCCACCAGGCCGGCGACTGCGCCGGAGGCGGCGCCCAGCATGGACGGCTTGCCCTTGAACAACCATTCTCCGAACATCCACGACAGCACCGCGCAGGCCGTGGCGAGGAAAGTGTTCATGAACGCGAGCGCTGCGAAGTTCCCGGCTTCGAGCGCCGATCCCGCGTTGAACCCGAACCAGCCGGTCCACAGCAGGCAGGCGCCGATCATGGTCAGCGGCAGGTTGTGCGGCGCCATCGTCTCCTTACCGTAGCCGATGCGCTTGCCCACCAGGTACGCGCCGACCAGTCCGGCGATGCCGGAATTGATGTGAACGACCGTCCCGCCCGCAAAGTCGAGCGCCCCCCATTGCCAGATGAGTCCGGCCTTGGAGGTCATGTCGGCCGCCACCGCCGCATCGCTGTAGGCATCCGGTCCCATCCAGAACCACACCATGTGGCAGATCGGCGCATAGGAGAACGTGAACCACAGGACCATGAAGATCAGCACGGCCGAGAATTTCATGCGCTCGGCGACGGCGCCAAGAATCAGGCAGCAGGTGATGGCCGCGAAGGTCGCCTGGAACGCGACGAAGACCAGTTCCGGGATGTACACGCCCTTGCTGAAGGTCGCAGCCATGGCAAAGACGCCGCTCGAGGAATCAAACGTTCCATTGAGGAACAGGCGGGCAAATCCGCCGAAATACGCGTTGCCTTCCGTGAAGGCGAGGCTGTAGCCGTATAGGCACCAGAGCACGACGATCAGCGAAAAGGTCACGAACACCTGCATCAGCATGGAGAGCATGTTCTTCGATCGAACCATGCCGCCGTAGAACAGGGCCAGCCCCGGCACGCTCATCATCAGCACGATGGCCGTGGAGATCAGCATCCAGGAAACGTCTCCCTTGTCGACAGACGGGGCCGGCGCGACGGCTGCTTCCGGTTCCGCTTCGGCGGCGGGCTCCCCGGCCGGCGCCGCTTCCGCGGCCATTTCCTCCGTGGCCGGCGCTTCGGCCGCAGGCATGGCCCCGGCCGGCGCTTCTTCCTGGGCCATGGACATCGACGGCAACCACAGCAGGGCGGCCACGAAAAGGGCGGAAGCCCCGCGGAACTTCGAAAGGCAGCTAGTTATACGTGACATCGCTCGCTCCTCAGCATTGAAATTAAAGTGCGTCATTGCCGGTCTCCCCCGTCCTCAGGCGCACGGCCTGTTCCAGGTCAACTACAAAAATCTTGCCGTCGCCGATTTTGCCCGTGTTCGCCGCCTTGCAGATCGCCGCGATGAGTTCGTCCACCTTGGCGTCGGGAACTGCGACTTCGATCCTGATCTTGGGCAGAAAATCCACGAGGTATTCGGCCCCCCGATACAGCTCCGTGTGTCCCTTCTGCCGGCCGAATCCCCTGGCCTCGGTCACCGTCATGCCCTGGACCCCGAGGGTCGCCAAGGCCTCGCGAACATTGTCGAGTTTGAAGGGCTTGATGATTGCGATCGCCAGTTTCATGCAAGAGTTCCTCGTATCTGTTTCTGGCGGCGTTCAGAAGTAGTAAATCACGTTGACACCGATGGTCGCCTGCGAGTCTTCGGTGAACGCCCCATCATCATCTTCGAACACGTCCGCGTTGGATTCGTCGTAGCGGAATTCCGGCCGCACGACCAGGTGATCGGTGACCAGGAAAGTCGGGGTGATCGTGAACGCCCACACGGTCTGCTCGGTGCCGGCCGAAATGCGTGCCCCGTCTTCGTCCTTCATAAACTCGCCTCTCACCGCCACGAAAAATTTCTCCGTGAAGTCATAGCGCAGCACGCCCTCGAAGGAGTGCCATTTCGCCTCGCGGCCGCCGATACCCACGTTGTCTTCACGGCCGTGGGTGTAGTCGCCGGAGAAAGTCAGGGCGGGAATCGTCGCCGGGAACGGCTTCACCACCCAGACCACATTCCATAGATGCCGCCAGTCATCGTCGTTGTCAGCCTGCTCGGGGCTGCCCATATAATTGAAATACAGCGAGACGTTCTCCATCGGGAAGAACGCTACCTGGCCGTGAAACCCCTTGGCATCGTTGTTGTCATCGACCTTGTCCCAACCATTGACCGCCATGAACATCAATGAAAATTGATCATTGACCGGATACGTCAGACGCAGGCCGGTGTGGGTAAATGGAATCGCGAAGCTGAAATCGTAGGAGTGGGAATAGTTATCGTTGAACCCGGGCCATCCCTCGATCACCTCCAGGCCGAAGGCCGTGATGTATTTGCCGAAATCAATGGTCAGGCCGTTGCCGAGCGGGGCGATGTACGTGACGTAGGCCTGGCGGACGTCGATGTCCTCCCCGTCCGGATCATCAAACAGGCCCGCGGACTGAATGACATCAGGGATATTGGAGCCGACATCGAGATCGAAACGAAACCCCGCTTCACCGGGTGCTTCGGCTGCCTTGAGCAGGCTGAACTGGAAGTCATCCACGCGGAATTCGTCATTCTTGAAATCGAAAAAGCGCTGACTGATGACGTCACTGTCCGGGTCGTTGAAATCGTGGACGAAGCCGACTGAAAGAAAGGCGTGAACGTCTATTTCGCTCAGCCAGCCGGGCAATTCCGGTCCAGGTCCCGGTGTGGTCTCCTCCCCTGCGGCGACCCCTGCGCTTCCCAAAGCCAGCAGTCCGCTCATGAATGAAACGACAAGCGCTTTCATTTCGATGTCTCCTCAAGTTGAGTAACGAATCGGAAATGGAATTTCCATACTGTATGGCATCATTCGTGCCAATAGCCTGAAGGCGAGGACAATCATGAGGTTGGAATCTGTTTTCGTACCTTTCTCGCAGGGAATTGCAGTGAACGAGGGCACGTCCATGCACTGCAAGCGTGCATAAACGACAGCGTTTGCACCGGAACAGTGCCGGCCCGGCTTTGAAGCGCTGACAGCAACAGGCCGTTGGCGGCATACTAGGGTTGCGGATGCTGAAGCAGGACAAAATCGATTCGTTCTTCGAACGGTTCCTCGAACTGGTGCCCGAGGACCTGCGGCGCTACCGCGATGAGATGGGGCACAACGCGCGGGCGGCATTCAGCGCCGCCCTGGCGAGAATGGACCTGGTCACGCGCGAGGAATTCGACATTCAAACCGCGCTGCTCAGTCGCACCCGCTCGCTCGTTGACGAACTGGAACGGAAGGTCACGGAACTGGAACAACGCCTGCGCGGACAGGCGGACTGACAGACCACTCTCCCAGCAGGCTCGGGAGCATTGGCCGCCCGCCCGTGGGATGCATAAGGGAGTATGCGTATGGACACGGCAGTCGTTTATTCGCGTGCCTCAGTCGGCATCCATTCCCCGCTGGTCAGCGTCGAAGTTCACATCTCCCGCGGGCTGCCCAGCATGTCCATTGTCGGACTGCCGGAGACGGCGGTCAGGGAGAGCAAGGACCGCGTCCGCAGCGCCATCCTCAATAACCACTTCGAGTTTCCTCTCGGGCGGATCACCGTCAGCCTTGCGCCGGCGGACCTCCCCAAGGAGGGCAGCCGTTTTGATCTTTCCATCGCGCTGGGGATCCTCGCCGCATCCGGCCAGGTGCGGCACGCGGAACTGGCCGGCCATGAATTCATCGGAGAGCTCTCCCTGCACGGAACGCTGCGGCCCACGCGCGGAATATTGCCATGCGCCCGCGCGACGCATCTGGCCGGCCGCGCCCTGATCCTGCCCGCCGATAACGCGGCCGAAGCTGCGCTCATCCGGGGACTCGTGCTGCTCCCGGCCACCCAGCTTGCGGAGATATGTGCGCACCTCAACGGGACCGTGCCCATTACATCCGGCGCGCCGTGCCCGGCGCCGCCGGAGACGTGGACGCAGCCCGATCTGGCCGACATCCGTTCGCAATACCATGCCCGACGCGCACTTGAAATCGCGGCTGCCGGAGGGCACAACCTGCTGCTGATCGGTCCGCCCGGCACGGGCAAAACCATGCTGGCGGAACGTCTGCCGGGCATTCTTCCGGCCATGACCGAAGACCAGGCGCTGGAGAGCGCCGCAGTCGCGTCCCTGGGACGGAACGGCTTCGATCCGCGCACTTGGCGCCGCAGGCCCTTCCGCGCCCCGCATCACACCGCCTCCGCCGTGGCGCTGGTCGGAGGCGGTAGCCATCCGCGCCCCGGGGAAATTTCGCTGGCGCACCATGGCGTGCTGTTCCTGGACGAGTTGCCGGAGTTCAATCGCCACGTGCTTGAAGTCCTGCGCGAGCCATTGGAATCCGGGCGCATCGTCGTCTCGCGCGCGGCCAGCCAGACCGAGTTTCCAGCCGCCTTCCAGCTTGTTACCGCGATGAACCCCTGCCCCTGTGGGTACCTGGGCGATGCCAGCGGCCGTTGCCGCTGCCCGGAGGATCAGATCGCGCGATACCGCTCGCGCGTTTCAGGACCGTTGCTCGACCGGATCGACATGCACGTCGAAGTGCCAAATGTCACTCGCGAGATCCTGCTGAACCGCGACGCTACGCCGCCGGAGAATTCGGAAACGGTAGCCGCGCGCGTCGCCGCCGCGCATGGACGGCAGATCGAACGGGTAGGCAAGGCAAACAGCAGGCTCAATAACCGGGAAGTCGAAGCCTCCTGCCGGCTGAGCTCCGCGCAGGCGCAACTCCTTCAACAGGCGGTCGAACGGCTGGGGTTTTCCGCCCGCGCGCTACACCGGGTACTCAAAGTGGGCCGAACCATCGCCGATCTCGCGGCCTGCGACAGCATCCGGGACGAGCACCTATCCGAGGCGATTTCCTACCGGCGCCTGGGGCGCGGAGGAGTCCATGCTTAATTGCAAGAGCTGGCCCCGATCACTGACAATGACGCATGAATGTGAAGACCAGCTATGACATACGGATCCGGGTGGAAACGTCCTTTATCCCCGAGCAGTCCACGCCCGACGACGATCAGTACGTCTTTGCCTACACCATCACGATCACCAACCGAAGCTCGGTGCCGGTCACGCTGCTCCGCCGCCACTGGGTCATTACTGATGCCAACAACAACGTGCGCGAGGTGCGCGGCGATGGCGTGGTGGGCGAACAACCGCATCTCTCGCCCGGTCAGTCATTCAGGTACACGAGCGGCGCAATACTGGAGACGCCGGTAGGGTGCATGGAGGGCAGTTACAGCATGGTTGCGGACAATGGTTTCGAATTCGACGCACCCATCCCCGCGTTCCGGCTCTCCAAGCCGCGCATCCTGAATTAGCGGAGGCGATGGCGACCTACGCCATTGGCGATCTGCAGGGATGCCTGAGGGAACTCGAGGACCTGCTCGATCTCATCAATTACGACGGCCGGAACGACCGCCTCTGGTTCACCGGCGATCTGGTGAACCGCGGGCCGGAATCACTCGAGGTCCTGCGCTACGTGCGCGCGATCGGGGAATCGACGGTAATCGTTCTCGGCAACCATGACCTGCATCTGATCGCCGTTGCGTCCGGGCATGCATCCATCAAGAAGAGCGATACGCTCGACTCCATCCTCGCGGCGCGCGACCGCACTGATCTCCTCGACTGGTTGCGCTCACGGCCCCTCCTGCACGGCGATCGCGCCCTGGGGTTCACGTTGATACACGCCGGCCTGCCGCCGCAGTGGGATATCGGACAGGCCACAGAACACGCGCGGGAACTCGAGCACGTATTGGGAGGGGATACCTGCGATAGATTTCTGGCGCGGATGTATGGCGACCAGCCATGGGTCTGGCGGGATGATCTGGCCGGTTGGGACCGGTTACGGTTCATAACCAACTGTTTCACGCGCCTGCGGTTCTGCGACGCGGACGGACGCCTGGCGCTCGGGGAAAAGGGGCCGCCGGGCAGCCAGCCGCCACCCTTCCTGCCGTGGTACGAAGTGCCGGGCAGGGGAACGCGAAAAGAAAGGATCATCTTCGGCCACTGGTCGACGCTCTGGCTTACCGCCAACCCGGACTTCACGCCCTGGAACGTCTACCCGCTCGACCGCGGTTGCGTCTGGGGCGGGGAACTCGTGGCGTTGCGCCTGGAGGACGTGAAACTGTTCATCGTTCCGTCACGGCAGCCGAAGCGATTCGAAGACTAGTGCGCCATCCCTGGCGCGGGTGTCTCTCCCTGACTGCCTTGCGGGTTGCGCGGGACAGAATCCGGTTCGCATCCTGCAAACCGAGCCCTCCTGGCTCCCGCATTGATACCTTAGGCTTTTCCGACGTGGATGTAATCGCCCTATCGCGGTAACAAGCTGTCACCTGTATCCCGTACGGAACCGGATCATTCCGCGCCCTCTCCGAGTACCGCCCTGAGCGCGGCGCCCGGCTTGAATTCCCAGTCCGCGAGGAACAGGACATCGTCGATCAGCCACCGGCCGCCCTCCTTGCGCAGGATGACCGCATCCTCCCAGGCGACGGTCGCCTCCGCGTCGGCCGGATCGGTGTACGTGAAACGGATCGACACCCGTGCCTTGTCCGCCCCGGTATCCGCGGCACCGACTGCGAAGTCCGAGGGGCCCTCAAAAAGGCTGGAGAACAGATCACCTTCGATCCAGGGAGGTTTTTCGTCAGGATGCTCCGCCATGAACACCCGTTGTTCCGCGCGAGCGTCTTCAATGAGGCGGACCAGGCCGTGGCTCAGGTAGACCGACAGCCCGGCCATTTCCTCCACCGTCGGCAGGCCGGACTTGCTCCCCGAAAAATACGCAGCGTAAAAGGCCTTGACCCTGTCCTCCGGGCCGTCCCCGGCGAAGACGGGCGCGGCCACGACCGAAAATACCGCCGCTGATGCCAGCCAATTCGCGATGATGGCGCGCGAAGTCATCCGCTTCGCTCCAGGGTGACGAAACTGCAGGAATACGGATTGGTTTCGTCCACCGCGATCTCCTGGCGCCGCACCTCCCGCCAGTGGCGTCGATCAAACTGCGGGAAATAGGTGTCGCCATCGAATTCGGCGTCGACCTCGGTGAGATAGATCCTCTGCGCCCGGTCGAGCATTTGACGATAGAGTTCGGCCCCGCCCATGATCATGACCTCCTCGGCCAGCGCGCAGTGCCGGAACAGTTCGGCGATGCCGTGCAGAACCGTGCAGCCCTCGCGCCGATAGTCCGGATCGCGCGTGAGGATAATGTTTTCCCTCCCCGGCAGCACACGCCCGATGGACTCATGCGTCTTCCGGCCCATCACGATCGGTTTGCCCAACGTCAGCGACTTGAAATGGCGAAGGTCTGCCGGCAGCCGCCAGGGCAGCCGGCCCCGCGCCCCGATCAAACAGTTGCGGTCCATGGCGACGATGAGCGAGATCACCACGCGCCTACACCGCGATCGGCGCGGAGATGGCCGGGTGGGACTGGTATCCGGTGAGCGTGAAATCCTCGTACCGGAAGCCGAAAATGGAATTGACAGCCGGGTTCAGTGTCATGCGCGGCGGCGGGTAGGGCTGGCGCTGAAGCTGGGCGTCGGCCTGCTCAAGGTGATTGAGGTAGAGATGCGCATCGCCCAGGACCAATACCAGTTCGCCGGATTCAAGATGGGTCACCTGCGCCATCATCATAGTGAGCAGGGCATAGGAGGCGATGTTGAAAGGCACGCCCAGGAACACATCGGCGCTGCGCTGATACATCTGGCACGAGAGCCTGCCCGCCGCCGCGTAGAACTGGAAAAAGGCGTGACAGGGCATCAGCGCCATCTTGTCCAGTTCGCCCACGTTCCACGCGCTGACCATGAGCCGCCTCGAGTCCGGATTGGCGCGGATCTGTTCCACGACCTGGCTGATCTGATCGATCGTCCGCCCTTCAGCCGTGCGCCAGCCGCGCCATTGCGCGCCGTAAACCGGGCCGAGGTTGCCCTGCGCATCCGCCCACTCGTCCCAGATGGTGACGCCATTCTCATTGAGGTAACGCGTGTTCGTCCCGCCCTGCAGGAACCACAACAGCTCATGGATGATCGAGCGCATGTGCAGCTTCTTGGTGGTCACCGCCGGGAAGCCCTGCGCCAGGTCGAAACGCAACTGCCGGCCAAACACGCTCAAGGTGCCGGTGCCGGTGCGGTCGGACTTGTGCGATCCGTGCTCCCGGACGTCGCGGAGGAGATCGAGGTATGGCTGCATGCGTGGATCGTGGCGGGTGGCGGGCAACCGGTCAGAAAGGGTATCTCGTATCTCGTGAAGCGTATCTCGCAGGAAAAGCAATCTCCTGCCCTCTGTTGCGAGATACGAGATACGAGATACGCTTCACTGGTTTATCCTCCGGTACGCGCTGCGGAGAAACGCCGCGCCGAATATTATCATCGGCACTGAAAGAAGCTGCCCTTCGGTCAGCCAGCCCCAGACCAGGTAGCCATTGCCTTCCGGTTCGCGCACGAATTCGACGCCAAAGCGAAACACGCCGTAGAGGACAAGGAACAGCCCGAATACAGACCTTGCCGGTCGCGGGCGTGACGAAAACCACCAGATGACGAAGAACAGGACAAGACCCTCCAGCAGGGCCTCGTAGATCTGCGAAGGGTGCCGCGGTACGCCGCCGGCCCGCGGATCGGGGAATATCATGGACCAGGGGAGGCTGGAGGGCGTCCCCCAGAGTTCGCCGTTGATGAAATTGGCGACGCGCCCAAAACCCAGACCGACCGGCACGACGGGCGTCAGGAAATCCGCCACGTCGAAAAACGACTTGCCTGCCCCGCGACCGAACAACCATCCGGCCAGCATCACGCCGATCAGGCCGCCGTGGAAGGACATGCCGCCCTCCCAGATTTTGAAAATCGCCAGCGGATACGAAAGATAGTACAGGGGGTTGTAAAACAGCACCTCGCCGAGGCGGCCGCCGATGATGACGCCGAGCGTCCCGTAGAAAATCGCATCCGCGACCTGCTCGACCGACCAGTCCGTGCGCCAGCGTCTGGCACGCCGATGCAGCAGCCACCAGCCAAGCAGGATCGCGGCCACGTAACTGATGCCGTACCAGCGGATCTGAAGGATACCGAGATCCACCGCGACAGGATCGATGGCCGGATAGCGCAGCATGGGGCGCCAGTCTACCCGACGGAGGGCCGGCCGGATTCCTTCCTGCCTCGGAGGCGGCCGGGTCCTGGCACCGGGCACTCCCCTGTTCCGCGCGCAAGCGAGGGGGCCGAGCGAGCACGGACAGGGGTGCCCGGTGACAGAACCCGTCCGGCAACACACGCGGAATTGAATCCGGCCGGCCTTAGCTGCGCGTCCCTCGGCGGGCGGGTCCTGCCATCGGGTGCCGTCTTCGTGCTCGCTCACGCTGCGCGCGAAGAGCGGTGACCCGATGTCACCCGCCCGGTCAGCGCCGGCGCATGAATCCGGCCGGCCTCGCATCGCATCGTAAGGTATGGAAATTGACTCCGATCCGGAATTCCCCGACCCTGAATTCCATGCGCGACGATAATCAGGTCAACGAGCTGATCCGCGAAACCAGCCCCTACCTGCAACAGCACGCCCACAACCCCGTGCACTGGATGCCATGGGGAGAAACCGCGCTACGCAGGGCACGAGAGGAAAACAAGCCCATCCTGCTCTCCATCGGGTACTCCGCCTGCCACTGGTGCCATGTCATGGCGCACGAATCGTTCGATGACGAGGAAACCGCCGCGCTGATGAACAGGTACTTCATCAATATCAAGGTGGATCGCGAGGAGCGACCGGACATCGACAAGATCTACCAGACTGCGCAGCAGTTGCTGACGCAACGCAACGGCGGCTGGCCGTTGACCATGTTCCTGACGCCGGACGACCATGTCCCCTTCTTCGGCGGCACCTATTTTCCGCCGGAACCGCGCTACGGGATGCCGGGATTCAAGGATTTGCTGACGCGCGTCGCCCGGTTCTACGAACAGGAACAGGATGGGATCCGCCAGCAGAATGCCTCCATGTTGGAAGCCTTGCGGCGCCTGCAGGGCCCCGCCCCGGCGGCCACGGCCTCCGAGTTGACGCCAGCCCCCCTCCATGAGGGGGTCGATCAGCTTGCGGGGATTTTCGACGAACACCACGGAGGATTTGGCGGCGCGCCCAAATTTCCGCATCCCACCCACCTCGAAGTGCTCCTCGACTACGGCGCGGCTCGCGGGCTGGGCAATGCCGAGCGTGCGCGCAGCGCGTTGCAGATGGCGCGCTTCACCCTGGAACGCATGGCGCTGGGCGGACTTCATGACCAGATCGGCGGCGGCTTCAGCCGTTACTCGGTCGACGCGCTGTGGATGATCCCGCACTTCGAAAAGATGCTCTACGACAATGGACCGCTGCTCTCCCTGTATGCCGAGGCCTGGAAAATCACGGGTGAGCCGCTGTTCCGGCGCGTGGCGGACGAGACGGCCGGCTGGGTCATGCGCGAGATGCAGTCGCCCGAGGGTGGTTATTATTCGTCGCTGGACGCCGATTCGGAAGGTGAGGAAGGCCGGTTCTATGTCTGGGCGCGGGACGAGGTGCGGGCGTCCCTCGATGCCGACGAATACGAGGTCTTCTCCCGCCGTTTCGGGCTGGATCGCGAACCCAATTTCGAAGGGCACTGGCATCTCCACGTATTCAACAGCCTCGAAGAAGTCGCGCGGGAGACGGGCCACGAACCCGCCGCCGCGCGGGACCTGATCGACCGCGCCCGCGGCAGGCTGCTCTGCGTCCGTGGACAGCGCGTCCGTCCCGGCCGCGACGAGAAGATACTCACGTCGTGGAACGGCTTGATGATCCGGGGCATGGCCAGTGCCGCGCTCAGGTTCGGAAACGGCGACTACCTGCAATCAGCCGAGCGTGCTATGGAATTCACCCATCAGATACTTTGGCAAGACGGCCGGCTGTGGGCGACCTACAAGGACGGCCGCGCGCACCTGAACGCCTATCTCGACGACTATGCCCTTCTGCTGCACGCGCTCCTGCGCCTGCTGGAGTGCCGCTGGTCGAACCGCTGGCTGGAATTCGCCGTGCAACTGGCCGAAGGACTGCTGCGGGACTTTCAGGACGCTGAAAGCGGCGGCTTCTTTTTCACCTCGCACGATCACGAACCGCTGATCCAGAAACGGAAGGACTTCACGGACGATGCCCTGCCCTCCGGCAACGGCATCGCGGCGCTCGCGCTCATCCGCCTCGGCCACCTGATCGGCGAGCAGCGCTACCTGCGTGCGGCGGAGGCCACGCTGCGAGCCGCATGGGAACCGATGAACCGGCTCCCCCACGCCTTCGGCGCGCTGCTGCTCAGCCTCTCGGAATTCGCCGATCCGCCGCAGCAGATCATCCTGCGCGGCGCGGAACACGGACTCGAGCAATGGCAGCGCCGTGTCACGCCCGCGCTCAACATCCGAAGCCGCCTGTTCGCGATCCCGGACACCGCCGGCCGCCTCCCCGGTCTGCTCGCGGAGCGCCGGGCGGGAGACGGCGTGGTGGCATGGTTGTGCGAGGGATTCCAGTGCCGTACGCCGATCCACGATGTGGCCGAGCTCGAGGCTGTATTGAAGGCGCCCGAAGGCGGATGAGATAATATTTCATGAGCAGTACGCACCCTCGGCTCGGCGACTGGGTCAGGACGACCGCAAGCCTGTGCCGCCCTTCGCGAATCGTCTGGTGCAACGGATCCCGCGCCGAATTTGACGCGCTCTGCGATCTGGTCGTCCGCTCCGGCGCCGGCAAAAGGCTGAACGAGAAATGCCGCCCCGGCAGCTACCTGGTGCGCTCCGATCCCGTCGACGTCGCGCGCGTCGAGGATCGCACCTTCATCTGCTCCCAACACGAGGTTGACGCCGGCCCGACCAACAACTGGGTCGAACCGGACCGGATGCGCGCCACGCTGAACGGGCTGTTCGACGGCTGCATGCGCGGACGCACGATGTATGTCATCCCATACAGCATGGGCCCGATCGGTTCGCACATCGCCAAGATCGGCGTGCAGATCACGGATTCTCCCTACGTCGTCGCGAGCATGCACGTCATGGCGCGCGTCGGTGAACCCGTGCTGGATGTCCTTGGCGCAGACGGCGAGTTCGTCCCCTGCCTCCACTCCGTCGGTAAACCGCTGGATCACGGCAGTGACGTTCCCTGGCCGTGCAACCCGGACAACCGCTACATCGTGCATTACCCCGAAACGCGCGAGATCTGGTCGTTCGGCTCCGGTTATGGCGGGAACGCGCTGCTCGGCAAGAAATGCCTGGCGCTGCGGATCGCCTCGGTCATGGCGCGCGATGAAGGCTGGCTGGCGGAACACATGCTGATCCTCAAAATTGCGAATCCCGCCGGCCACGTGAAATATTTCGCAGCGGCATTCCCCAGTGCCTGCGGCAAGACCAACCTGGCAATGATGGTCCCCGCACTTCCGGGATGGAAGGTGGAAACCGTCGGCGACGACATCTGCTGGATGAAATTCGACGGCGACGGCCGCCTGCGCGCCATCAATCCCGAGGCCGGCTTCTTCGGTGTCGCCCCCGGGACCAGTCATCATTCCAACCACAATGCCATGGTGATGCTGCAAAAAAATTGCATCTTCACGAACGTGGCGGAAACGCCGGATGGAGACGTCTGGTGGGAAGGGATGACCGAATCGCCGCCGGAAAACCTCACCGACTGGCGCGGCAATGCATGGCACCCGGGCGAATCGGGGCCGGCGGCGCACCCTAATTCGCGCTTCACGGTCGCCTGCGCCCAATGCCCCGTGATTGCGGAAGAATGGGAGGATCCGCATGGCGTGCCCATCAGCGCCATCCTGTTCGGCGGCCGGCGCGCCAGCGTCGTGCCGCTGGTCAACGAGGCCCGCGACTGGCGCCAGGGAGTCTTCTTCGGATCCATAGTCTCCTCGGAGCAGACCGCCGCGGCCTTCGGCAACATCGGCCAGTTGCGGCGCGACCCGATGGCCATGCTGCCGTTTTGCGGCTACAACATGGCGGACTACTGGAGCCACTGGCTGGCGATCGGCGCTCGCCCGACCGCGAGACTGCCGAAGATCTTCTACGTCAACTGGTTCCGCAAGGACGCCAGTGGACGATATCTGTGGCCGGGTTTCGGCGAGAACAGCCGCGTGCTGAAGTGGATCTTCGAGCGCTGCGACGGCATCGCCCGGGCGGAACCGACTGTCATCGGCATGCTGCCCGCGGACGGCGAATTGGATACCACCGGTCTCGACCTCGACAACGCGACGCGGAACGAGCTGCTGCGCGTCAACGTGGCGGGTTGGAAGCAGGAAATTCCGTTGATCGGCGAATATTACGACCGCTTCGGGTCACGCGTCCCCGGCGGCCTGCGCGACGAAGTCCGGGAACTCGGGTCGCGGCTGGAACACCTCTAGGCGATGCGGAATTACATTTCACGCCTCAAGCGTGAGATCCCCCTGTTCGGCCTCGCCCTGCTGGTGATGGCCTTCTTTCTCTCCCACGCAGCGAACCTCTTCGAATGGCGGCTGCTCGATCGGCTCGAGGGGTTTGCCTACGATGCCCGCATCCGGCTGACGATGCCGAATACGGTAGATCCGCGCATCGTGATCGTCGACATCGATGACAAGAGCCTGAGGGAGCAGGGCCACTGGCCATGGCGGCGCGACCTGCTCGAGGAGCTGGTGGACACGTTGTTCGACCATTACCAGGTGGCGCTCGCCGGATTCGACGCGACATTCCCGGAGCCGGACGACAGTTCCGGACTGGGCGTCCTGGAACAGCTCGGCGACGAGCAATTCAGGGACATTCCCGCGTACGCGGAGCGTCTCGGAGGACTGCGGGAAATACTGGATTACGACCGGCGTTTCGCGGACAGCCTGCGCGATCGGCCGGTCATCCTCGGCTACTACTTCACGGTCGGCGGCGCAAAGGAAGCCGCGGTCCAGGCAGGCGCCCTGCCTCCGCCGGTGTTCCCGGAGGGCACGTTCGAAGGCTGGGATTTTTTTCCGCTGGAGGCGAAAGGTTACGGCGCGAACCTGCCGCAACTGACCGCGAACGCTTTCGGCAACGGCCACTTTACGATGCTGCCCGATGAAGACGGGATCGTTCGCCGCGTGCCGATGCTCATCCAGTACCAGGACGCCTACTACGAAGCCCTTTCGCTGGCCATGCTTCGCTATCTTTTCGTCGTGGATGAGCTGAAGGCCGAATTCATCGAAAGCGCCGGCGACTACCGCACTCCGGAGCGCATCGCCGTCGGACCGGTGCAGATTCCCATCGACGAACGTTCCCAGGTCCTGGTGCCGTACCGGGGCCGCCAAGGCAGTTTCCCGTACGTGTCCGCGACCGACGTGCTGAACAGGCGCGCGGCGTCCGAAACGCTGCGCGACACCATTGTCATCGTCGGGACCTCCGCGCAAGGACTTGCCGATCTGCGTTCAACACCCGTGCAAAACGCCCTGCCCGGCGTGGAGGTGCATGCGAACATCCTCTCCGGCGTGCTCGACCAGCGTCTCATCAAGCGACCACTGTACGTGCTCGGCGTCGAACTCGCCCAGCTGTTCGTGACGGGGCTCGCGCTGGCCCTGATGCTTCCGTTCCTGAGCGCGGTCGGCGCGGTCGCCGCCTCCGCGATGGCGCTGGCCGCCTACACCGGATTCAACCTGTACCTGTGGCAGGTGCAGCACCTCGTGATCCCCCTCGCTTCCGGGCTTTTGATGATCATGGCTATTTTCCTTCTGCACATGTCCTACGGGTTCTTCATCGAACGGCGCGGCAAGCGGCAGTTGTCCGAGCTGTTCGGACAGTACATCCCACCGGAGCTGGTGGAGGAAATGAGCGTCGCGCCCGAGTCCTACTCGCTGGAGGCGCAGAGCCGCGAACTGACCGTGCTGTTTTCCGACATCCGCGGCTTCACGACGATTTCGGAAGGATTGACTCCGGCGGACCTCTCCGCCCTGATGAAGGAATACCTCACGGCCATGACCAAAGTGATCCATGAACACCGCGGCACCATCGACAAATACATCGGCGACGCGATCATGGCATTCTGGGGGGCGCCGCTTGAGGATCGCGACCACGCACCGCATGCCATACAAACGGCGCTCTACATGCTCGAGCGCCTGAATGCGATCCGTGAAGACTTCCATGAACGTGGCTGGCCTGAGATCCGGATCGGCATCGGCATCAATACCGGAGTGATGAGCGTGGGCGACATGGGCTCGCGGTTCCGCCGTTCCTACACTGTGCTCGGCGACGCCGTCAACCTGGGTTCACGGCTGGAGGGACTCACCAAGGAATACGGGGTGGAAATGATCGTCAGCGAATCCACGGTCGCGGCCGCGCCGGAACACGTCTACCGCGAACTCGACCTGGTGCGAGTCAAGGGCAAGCACAAGCCCATCGCGATCTACGAACCGGTCGCGGAGAGCGGCGACGTCACGTCCGATGAGACGGAAGAACTCGAATGGCTTAGCCAGGCGTTGCGTGCCTACCGCGGACAGGAATGGGACGCGGC
The DNA here is from genome assembly GCA_016193395.1 of Gammaproteobacteria bacterium. Lineage (GTDB taxonomy): Bacteria > Pseudomonadota > Gammaproteobacteria > Eutrophobiales > Eutrophobiaceae > JACPSH01. Next base: position 3,391 of record JACPSH010000001.1, on the reverse strand, counting down.
CGCGTCGATTTTCATCCGGCTGCAGGAATCGACGCTGGATCGGAAACTCTACGGGATTTACCTCGAGCGCATCGCCCACTTCAAAGAGTCCCCGCCCGGAAGTGACTGGGACGGGGTGTTCACGCACCTGAAGAAGTAGCAGGCTGAAGCGAAATGCAAAGGTCTACGGACGGACTTTTGCATTGATCTACTGGACGCTTCAGTTCCCGGCCGGCGACTGGCTGCCGCTGAACTGGAATCCGGCGACGCCGATGATCGGGTCGTCTTCGTAGATCTCGTATTCGAATCCGATGAATTCCGGGAAACCCTCGGACACCGCCGGGCCGGCGAAACCACCGTCCAGCAACACAGGACATTGCGGATAACAGGCGCTGTCCGGTGTGGGCACGGATGTGGAGGCAAAGACCTGGTAATCGAAAATATCGTTGTCGCCGCCCGTGTTTACATTGAGCAGACCTTGCACGAAGTATTCCAGGCTGGCGTGGTCGACCTTCATGGACAGGAAGGCCTCGCTGCGTCCGAAGTCGACCGAGATTTCGCCCTCGACGGCACCCTTGCCGATGGTCTCGCCCGAGAGGGACGTCGACTGCGTGCCGCCGAAAAAGTCATAGAAGGCAAAGCCGGACGTCGGGAGCGGCGGCGGGGGCGGACCGAAGATGAAGTGGATGCTCTGGTTGCGGGTCAGATCCTCCACGTGCGCCGCATCCTCGTCGTCTTCAACCACGAGAATCCGGCCATCGGTGAACCGGAACCAGCCTATGCCGTCGGAGAGAAACTGGTCCGCGACCACGGCACGTTTCTCCTCCACGAAGGCCACCATCTGTTGATCCGCCAGCGCCAACAGCGATCCGGCGGCATTGACCACATCCGGGTTATCGCCGCCGCGAACCGCGTCAGGATCGGTTGTGGCGACGACCGCGGTCAAGAAATCCGACCCGTCCGGCGAATCTTCCTCTTCCAGCAGATACAGCCCGACGATGACGCCGTCCGAATCCCGCACGAACAGGGAGAATTCCGGGGCATTGATGACACCGACGCCATCCTGTTCCTCTTCGTCACCGTGGACACCCACGGCGCGCAAGCCGGTCACGACCGTGGAGCTCTCGCGCGGCACGACGATTTGATCGCCCTCGTCCGTGCGCTGCTCGCCGACGAGGAAGTCGCTAGTCCGATCTTCTTCCTCCTCCTGTTCCTCCTCCTGCCTGCCGCCGGTCTCGACCGCGGTCACGCCGGGTGGCTGATCCAGGAATACGATCGGCTTGTCGATACCCGCGACGAACACGCCGCTGCCCGTGGGCACGTCCTTGCTGTCCACGTCATTGACGACGAAGGTCGTCCCTTCCCAGGTGTTGTGATACAGGCCGTCGCTCTTGCCCGGGCAATCGCCCTGGCAAATGCGCGAATTGTGGCCGGTACCGCGGATCCCGATCGTGGCCACCGGTGTCTGCACCTTGTAGGCATCCGGGTTCTGCTTGCCGACCAGGCCGGTGAGCGCGCGCACGCCGCCCTTGAGCAGCCGGTAGGAGGCGCGCTCGCTGCCGTCCTGCTGGCCCGAGAAATTGTATTGTTCGATGACGTATTCGGAATCGGGCTGGAGCGAGATGTAGGCTCCGTCAATGAAGCTCACCTGCAGGCGGGCACCGCTCGGCGTCGACAACTGATCTCCGGAGAACACATCATCGCCGCGCTTCAGCGCGCGCACGGCGCCGGCTTGATCCACCGCCTGCGGCGCGCCGCTGACGAACACCGCCCTTCCCGCCGCGGCGGCCAGGACGGTTCCAGGGGCCGCGGTTAGCCACGCGGCCATAAACGACGCCACTACGACAGGATGCAGTGATTTTCCGATGCGGTTCGCCAGGAGATGAGGCATGTAGAGCACCCGTCAGAAATTGTTGCGAAGGTTCACGAAGGCCTGCCAGCGATCAAAATCGTTGATCACCAGCGTCGAACTGTTGAAGGAATACTGCATCTCCGGGCGCAGCGACCAGTGGCGATCCAGTTCGTAATCCACTGCCGCGCGCACCAGCACAAAATCGTCCTTGCGCGTCTCCAGGAAGAGCGGGTCATCCGCCCCGTACTTGCTGTACTGGTAGCTGACGCTTCCGAGCAATACCGCCCTGTCGTTCATGCTGTACTGGCCGCCGACGCGCAGGCCGTAGAACGTGCGGCCGATGTCCTGGCGTGTGTCGTCAATTTCGTTGTCGGATCCGCCGTAGACGCTTGCAAACACGATCGGATCGCCCGGCCGATCGAACGCGTGTATCACGCCCGCTCCGCCGGTCGCCTGGTTGACGTCGCGCACTTCCTGATCGGGAAACCGCTGCAGGGCAAACTGTCCGAACAGCGAGAACTGCGTCCGGTCGCTCCAGGTGTGCAGCCACTGGCCGGTAAACCCTCCCAGGTCGCGGTTGGGTTCACCATCGATATAGAACCGCTGCGCCTGCGCCGATACCAGCCAGGCGTTCCTGCCGACCGTGTAGTGAAGTCCTACCTGTCCGTCGGCGTAACGGGTCCGGAAGTCATCCTCGGCAGGCGTGATTCGCTCATAAATATCCCCGCCGCCGAAGATGCGCAGGTCCTGCCGGCCGAGGAAAGGAGTGGAGAAAAACGTCCCGGCGCCGGTCTGGAAGAAGCCGCTGTCGGCCTCGCGGCCGGAATCATCCAGCGTAAAAACGAGATTGCCGAACGCTGGAATGGCGATGGTCGAATCGTCCGTCGCACTGTTGACGTTCGAGTCGTAACCGGCTGCACCCTCGATGAACAGATCGATCTGGGTGCGGGTCGCGGCAAACCGCGCTTCGATGGCGGAGAGATAGTTGTCGACCGCCTTGGTCAGGGCCGGCGGCAATGTCCCCTGCCGCACGGTCGTGAACTCCTGCTTGGCGGCTTCATTCTCGCCCATCTCGAAATACGCGCGGGCGATCTCCGAACGGGCGCGCGTGTTGCCGGGATCGGCGACCAGCACGCGTTCGAAGGCAAACACCGCCTGGGTCGGGTGCCCGGCATCCAGCGCCGCGAGGCCGAGAAGCAGATCGAAGTCGGGGCTGCCGGCGCGGTCCTGCTCACGGGCGACAAGCAGCGCGTAGGCCTCGCCGGCTTTCTTTTCAGCGATGAGCTGTTCCGCGCGCTGCAGGAGCTCGTCGGCGGCGGCAACACCCGTCATACAACAGACGATCACCACCGCCGCAACAACGTGGGTGATTTTCAACAGGCCCTTATCGTGAGGCATGAAATTCTTGTTGTCTCCATTATGCTGCAGGCGTTCGGGCCACCCTACGGCCAGCGGAGTTCACGGTCAAGCGCGGCGGTCACGAAGTTTGCACTGGATCAATTGAATAATCGCTGATACTCGACCCTGTCGAAAATTTCGAGACTGCCGCCGACTGTCGCG
>JACPSH010000021.1 GCA_016193395.1 Gammaproteobacteria bacterium | reverse complement strand
TCGCGCGCCGGCTCGGCGCCGACGTCGCACACGCCGAGCGTGCCGCCTGGCTCGCCAAGGCCGACCTGTTGACGGGGATGGTGGGCGAGTTTCCGGAGCTGCAAGGCGTCATGGGCCGCTACTACGCGCTGCACGACGGCGAGCCGCAAGTGGTGGCGGACGCCATCGAGGCGCACTACCGGCCGCGCTTCGCGGGCGATGCGGTCCCGGCCGGGGCGGTCAGCGCCGCCGTGGCGCTGGCCGACAAGCTGGACATGCTGGCCGGACTGTTCGGTATCTTTCAGACCCCGACCGGCGACAGGGATCCTTTCGGCATGCGTCGCGCGGCACTGGGCATCACCCGCATCCTCGTCGAACGCGACCTGCCGTTGTCCATTTATGATTTGATCAGGATGCGTTCAGCGGTTATGAAGGTCGCGTCGGCGACGCGAACAATTTCATGGAAACCTTCCTCTTCGAACGCCTCGCGGGATATCTGCGGGACAAAGGCTACTCCACGCTCGAAGTCGATTCCGTGGTCAGCCTGCGCCCCGCGCTGATCCATCTGACGCCGCGCCAGTTGGAAGCCGTGCGCGCCTTCAACAAGCTGCCCGAAGCGGAGAGCCTCGCGGCGGCGAACAAGCGCGTCGCGAACATCCTCAGGCAGGCCGCGGCCAAGGGCGAGTCGTACAACCATGCCGTGCCGGAACTGCTGAAGGAAAGCGCCGAGCAGGACCTGTTCAAGGCGCTTCGCGGGACCTCGGAGCGGGCGACGAAATTGTTCAATGCCGGCGATTTCACCGGCTGCCTGAAGAGCTTCGCCGTCCTCAAGACGCCGGTGGATGCGTTCTTCGACAAGGTCATGGTGATGGTCGACGATCCGGCGTTGCGCCGGAACCGGCTTGCCCTGCTCGCCGACCTCCGCGCGGAGATGAACCGCGTGGCGGACATCGCGAGGCTTGCCGCATGAAGCTCGTGGTGCTCGATCGGGACGGGGTCATCAACGTGGATTCCCGCGACTACGTCAAATCGGAGCAGGAATGGCAGGCGCTGCCGGGGAGCCTGGACGCGATCGGACGGCTGTACCGCAGCGGCTATCGCATCGTCGTGGTGACCAACCAGGCCGGCATCGCGCACGGCAAGCTCAACGCGGAAATACTCGCCGCGATCCACCAGAAAATGCTGGCACACCTTTCGCAGTACGGCGGCGTGATCGAGGCGATCTTCTTCTGCCCGCACGCGCCGGAAGACCATTGCAACTGCCGCAAACCCAAACCCGGCCTGCTCAGGGAACTGTCGCGGCGGCTGCGCGTGAGACTGCACGGCGTCCCCTGCATCGGCGACAAGCTCTCCGACATCGAGGCGGCGCTCGCCGTCGGGGCCTCACCGATCCTCGTGCGCACCGGACATGGGCAGGCGATCGTCGACGCCGGTGAAGTCCCGCATGGCGTGCCGGTGTATGCCAACCTGCGGGCGGCGGTCGATGCAATCCTTTCGCAGGGGTCTGCCGCCTCGCGCTGACGTGCGGCCGCGGCAACTCTCGTGGTCCTGCTGCGATCCTTAGTGTTCTACCTCGGCCTTGCGACCGCGACGCTGGTATTCGTGCCGCTCGGCCTCCTGCTCCTGCCGCTGCCTTTTGCCACGCGCTTCCGCGTCATGTCGCGCTGGTCCGCGTTCAACCTGTGGTCGCTGAAGGCGATCTGCGGACTCGATTATCAAGTCACCGGGATCGAAAACATCCCGCGACAGGCGGGCATCATTCTCTGCAAGCACCAGTCGGCATGGGAAACGCTCGCCCTGCAGCTCGTCTTCCCGGCGCAGGTCTGGGTGCTGAAACGCGAGTTGCTGTGGATCCCGATCTACGGATGGGGACTGGCGTCCATGGCGCCGATCGCAATCGACCGCGCGGCGGGCATGCGGGCGCTGCGGCAGATCGTCGCAGGCGGGAAGGAACGGCTGGCGCGCGGGATCTGGGTCGTGATCTTTCCGGAAGGCACGCGCGTCGCCCCCGGGAAACGCGGCCGGTACCAGCCCGGGGGCGGCATGCTCGCGGCCGAAACCGGTTGCCCGGTCGTGCCCGTCGCGCACAATTCCGGGTACTTCTGGCCGCGCAACAGCCTGCGCAAGCGGCCGGGCAGGATCACGATGGCGATCGGCCCCGTTATCGACAGCAGGGGCAGGAGTGCGGAAGAGATCACGCGGCTGGCCGAGGAATGGATTGAGTCGACCGTCGCGCAGCTTCCCGCTCCGGCGCCTCCGGCTTGACGGGATCTGCCGGCGTAGCGTCGATGGCCCGAATTTGCGGGTGCATGCTACACTCCCTGCCCTTGCAGACGTTCCGCGACCGCCCTCGAACAGCCATGCCGTCACCCGCCGTCATCGAACAGTTTCCCCATGCACACGCCGCCCGGTCCGAACTCCTGCTCGAGGGGGTATCGCTGGAATGCATACGCAATGACGCGGTTCTGTTCAGCGGGGTGAGTTTCGCGCTGGCGCCGGGGGAGATACTGCACGTCAGCGGCCCGAACGGCAGTGGCAAGACCAGCCTGCTGCGCATCCTCTGCGGCCTGGGCCTGCCGGAACGCGGTGAGGTGCGCTGGCGCGGCGCGGAGATCCGTTCGGTGTTCGTGGATTTCGTCAGCCGCGTCCAGTACGTCGGGCACAGCGACGGCATCAGCCTCGACCTCACCTGCGCGGAGAATCTCGAGTTCGCCTGCGCATTGGCGGCGGCGGATCCAGGCCGCCCATTGGGTGAGGCGCTGGACGAAGCCGGGTTGGGCCATTGCTCATCGGTTTCCGCACGCCGGTTGTCCGCGGGCCAGCGGCGTCGGCTCGCGCTTGCCCGGCTGCTGCTTATTCCCGCGGACTGCTGGCTGCTGGATGAACCGTTCACGGCGCTGGATCCGGACGGACACGCCCTTGTAAACGGCTTCGTGCGCCGGCACGCGGCCGGCGGCGGCACCGCGGTCATTTCCTCGCACGAGCCGGTCGAGGCCGGCGGCGTGCCGATCCGGGAACTGGTGCTCTGATGTCCGCATCCGCCCGGTCCGGCTTTGGCGGCGTGTTGCGCCGCGACCTGCTCCTCGGCGCGCGCCAGCGCAGCGAGCTCGCCAACCCGATCATCTTCTATGTGATTGTGATCGCCCTGCTTGTGCTCGCGGTGGGCGCGGATGCGGCAGTGCTTGACCGGCTCGCCCCGCCCGTGATCTGGATCGCCGCGCTGCTGGCCTCCACCCTGTCACTCGACCAGGTTTTTCACCAGGATTTCGCCGATGGGAGCCTGGAGCAGTTGTTGCTGTCCCACCATCCCCTGGCCGTGCTGGTGGCGGCAAAGATCGCGGCCCACTGGCTGCTCTATGGTGTGCCGATGATGCTCACCGCGTTGCTGGTGACCGGGATGTTGCGGCTGCCGGATTCGGCGCTCGCCACACTGCTCGCCACGCTGCTGCTCGGCACACCGGTATTCAGCCTGATCGGGGCCGTGCTCGCCGCGCTGACCGTCGGCCTGCGCGGCAGCGGCCTGCTCCTGCCGTTGCTGATCCTGCCCCTGTACGTGCCGCTGCTGATATTTTCCGTGGGCGCGGTGGAGGATGCCGCGCGCGGCCTGCCGGTCGCCGGCGAACTGTATTTGATCGCCTCGGTACTGGCCCTTTCGATCTGCGTCATGCCCATTGCAGCGGCGGCTGCGCTGCGCGCGCGACTGAGTTGAGGGGATCCATGTTCACGTTCCTGCACAAGTACGGATCGCCGCAGCACTTCTACCGGCTGAGCCGCGGCCTTGCGCCCTGGTTCGGCGGCGCATCCGCGCTCCTGTTCGCGGCGGGACTTTACGGCGCGCTGCTGCTCTCCCCGCCTGACTACCAGCAGGGCGAGGGCGTACGCATTATCTACGTGCACGTGCCCAGCGCCTGGATGTCGCTGATGGTATACGTGATCATGGCTGCGGCCGGTGGGGTCGGTTTGATCTGGAAGGTCAAGGTCGCGGATGCCTTTGCGCGCGCCAGCGCCCCTCTCGGCGCAGCCTTCACCTTTCTCGCACTGGCCACGGGCTCGCTCTGGGGCAAGCCGATGTGGGGCACGTGGTGGGTGTGGGACGCGCGCCTCACTTCGGAACTGATCCTGCTCTTTCTCTACCTCGGCTACATGGCCTTGCAGACGGCCATCGAAGACCGCAGGACAGCAGCGCGCGCCGGGGCCGTGCTGGCCCTGGTCGGGCTGGTCAACATCCCGATCATTCATTTCTCGGTGCTGTGGTGGAGCACCCTGCACCAGGGCCCGACGCTGCGGCCATTTGCGCCGCCGGCGATCCACATGAGCATGCTGGTGCCGCTCATGGTCATGGCCGTGGCGTTCATGCTCTATTTCGCAGCGGTGGTGCTCGTGCGCACCCGCAATGAATTGCTGGAACTGGAGCGCAACAGCAACTGGGCGCGGGAACTTGCGGCTGAAGAGGCGGCGCGATGAGCGGGATCCAGGAGTTTCTCCACATGGGAGGCTACGCGCTGTACGTGTGGGGTTCTTACGCGCTCACCTTGATCGTCCTCGCCGCCAACGCCCTGCAGCCGCGGATCCGCGAACGGCAGTTGTTGCGCATGCTCGCCGGCCGGAACGACAGAACGGGACCCTCCCGGTGAACCCGCGCCGCCGCCGCATCGTCATTGCCGTTGCCGTGATGCTGATCGGCGTGGGCACGGCCGCGGCGCTCGCGCTGCGGGCGTTCCAGGAAAACCTGCTGTATTTCTACAGCCCGACACTGGTGGCGGCGGGCGAGGCGCCGGCCAACCGCAAATTCCGCATCGGCGGACTGGTCGTCCCCGGCAGTGTCATGCGCAACCCGGATACCCTCGCCGTGTCTTTCGCACTCACCGATACCCTGCACCAGGTGCGGGTGAACTACGAGGGGATCCTGCCGGACCTGTTCCGTGAGGGCCAGGGAATCGTCGCCAACGGCGAATTGCTCGCGGACGGCACCTTCGGCGCGACCGAAGTGCTGGCGAAGCACGATGAGAACTACATGCCACCCGAAGTAGCGGACGCGCTCAAGGCCGCCGGCTCCAGCCTGGATTATTCCAAGTTCAAACATCAGCAATGATCCCCGAACTCGGACACTTTGCACTGATCCTGGCGCTGGCCATGGCCCTCGCGCAGTCGCTGATCCCACTCGCCGGCGCCGCCGCAAACAACCGCGCCTGGATGGCCGTCGCATGGCCAGCCGCGCGCGCGCAGTGCCTGCTGCTCATGCTGGCGTTCGCAACGCTGTGCGTGGCTTCGATCAACAATGACTTCTCCGTGGAATATATCGCGCAGAACTCCAACTCACGCTTGCCCCTGCCCTACCGCATTTCTGCCGTTTGGGGCGCGCACGAAGGATCGCTGATGCTCTGGTCGCTGCTGCTCTCCATCTGGACAGTGGCCGTGAGCGTCTTCAATCGCACCCTGCCGCGTGCCTTCGCGGCGCGCGTACTCGGCGTGATGGGACTGATCAGCACCGGTTTCCTGCTGTTCATGCTGCTGACCTCGAACCCGTTCCGGCGCCTGTTCCCGGCGGCGCCGGATGGCGCCGATCTCAACCCGCTGTTGCAGGACCCGGGGCTGATCATCCATCCACCGATGCTGTATACCGGTTACGTCGGATTCTCGGTGGCCTTCGGTTTCGCCATCGCCGCGTTGCTCGAACGCCGCGTGGATCCGGCCTGGGCGCGGTGGTCACGGCCATGGACCGCACTCGCCTGGTCATTCCTCACCGTCGGCATCGCGTTGGGGAGCTTCTGGGCGTATTACGAACTGGGCTGGGGCGGCTGGTGGTTCTGGGATCCGGTGGAGAACGCCTCCTTCATGCCCTGGCTGGTCGGCACCGCGTTGCTGCACTCCCTGGCGGTCACGGAAAAGCGCGGCGTGTTCCGCAACTGGACCGTGCTGCTCGCGATCAGCGCGTTTTCGCTGAGCCTGCTTGGTACCTTCCTGGTCCGCTCCGGCGTGCTTACTTCCGTGCATGCCTTCGCGAACGATCCGGCCCGCGGCGTGTTCATCCTCGTCCTGCTCGGCATCGTCATCGGCGGCTCGCTCGTGCTGTACGCGTTGCGCGCCCCGGAGACGCCCGCCGGAGCGGCGTATGAATTCCTGTCGCGGGAAACCGTGCTGCTGGCGAACAGCCTGCTGTTGGTCGTGGCCACGGCCGCGGTATTGCTGGGCACAATCTACCCGCTGTTCATAGAGGCGATGGGTGGGAAACTCTCGGTCGGCGCGCCTTACTTCAATACGGTGTTCGTGCCATTGATGGTGCCTGTGTTCATTGCCGTGGGCATCGGCGTGTTCGCGCGCTGGCGATCGGATGAATGGCGGCGCATCTGGCTGGGCGTGCGCCCGGCGCTGTTCGCCGGCGTGGTCCTGGGAATCCTGATCGCGATCATGCTGGACGGGAGTGCCGGCGCGCGAGTCGGGATCGCGGTACTGCTGGCCGTCTGGATCGCGGGTGCGACCTTATTGGCCCTGCGTGAGCGTCTGTTCCGCCAACCGGCTCCCGGTGCGGCGTTGAGGTCGCTGCCGCGCGGTTTCATCGGCATGTGCCTGGCGCACTGCGGCGTGGCCATCACCCTCATCGGTATCGCGGTCAGCAGCAACTTCAGCCTGGAGGCGCACCGGCGCCTGGGCGTAGGCGATGCCGTCACCCTCGGCGGCTACACGTTCGAACTGCGCGAACTGCGCGGGCGGCCGGGCCCGAACTTCGAAGCGACCCAGGCGCTGATCGCGGTCACGCGCAACGGCCACGCGGAGACGACCCTGGTCACGGAAAAACGCGCCTACGAAGTGCGCGACATGTCCATGACCGAGGCCGGCATCGACGCGGGATTCACGCGCGACCTGTACGTATCGCTGGGCGAGCCGTTGGGCGACGGCGACTGGAGCGTGCGCGTGTATTACAAGCCCATGGTGCGCTGGATCTGGCTCGGCGCCCTGTTCATGGCGCTGGGCGGCGTGATTGCGGCAACGGATCGGCGCTACCGGCTCGCAGCCGCGGCGGCGCGGGAAGGAACACGGGGCGCGGCCACGGACGCTGCCACCGCGTGATCCATGCGCGATGAACCGCTACCTGATCCCCGTATGCGTGTTTGCCGCCCTGATCGCTCTGCTCGCGCTCGGCCTGCGTTTCGACCCCTCGCGCGTCCCTTCGCCCTTCATTGATCAGCCGGTCCCGTCGTTCACCCTGCCGCGGCTCCACGAGCCGGACCGGACCATCAGCCCGGCGGACCTGCGCGGCGAGGTCACCCTGCTCAACGTTTGGGCGTCGTGGTGCGTCGCGTGCCGATACGAACACGCGCTGCTTTTGCAACTCGCACGCGAACCGGGCGTCCGCATTTACGGGCTGAATTACAAGGACACGCACGAGGACGCGCTGCGCTGGCTGGAGGCGATGGGTGATCCCTATGTGGCAAGTGGGTTCGACGCGGACGGGCAGGTCGGCATCGACCTCGGCGTCTATGGCGTGCCGGAGACCTTCGTCGTCGATCGCGATGGCATCATCCGCCATAAGCACATCGGACCATTGACCGAAGAACAGGTGCGGGACACGCTGCTGCCTTTGCTGGACAGTCTTCGCGGCGAACAACCCGCGGGGACGAATTGATGCAGGCACTACCGCGCATCGTCCGAGCGATGGTGGCGTGCGTCCTGCTCGCATGGTGCGGGGCACAGTCCAATGTCCCGCGCGCCGCTGACGCGCCGATGGAATTCAGCGACCCGGCCCAGGAGCAGCGCTACCAGGAACTGCTCTCTGAACTGCGCTGCCTGGTCTGCCAAAATCAGACGCTGGCGGATTCGCACGCCGACCTGGCGCAGGACCTGCGCGAAGAAATCCATACGCGCGTGCTCCAGGGCCAGGGCAAGGATGAGATCATCGCCTATCTCGTGGCGCGCTACGGCGATTTTGTTCGTTACCGGCCGCCGCTTACGGCCGGCACGTTATTGCTGTGGCTTGGGCCGTTCCTGCTGCTTGCCGCGGCCTTCGTCATCCTGTTCCGCATCGCCCGCAGCCGGCGCATCGCCGCCGAAGCACTCACCGTCGAGGAACAGGCGCGCGTTCGCGCGTTGCTCGAAGATCCGGACCGACATTGAACGTCTACGCGCTGTGGTTCTGGGTCATGGCAGGCGCCCTGCTCGCCGCCGCCGTCTGGGCCATTCTGCGCCCGCTGTTAAAACGTGAAGCGGCTTCCGAATCCGCAACGGACGATCTCTCGCTGGAGATCTATCGCGCGCGGTTCACGGAACTGGACGACGACATCTCCGGCGGCTCGGTCAGTGCCGCGGAAAAGGACATCGTGGTTTCCGAACTCGAACGCGACCTGCTGCGCGCCGCCGAACGCGGACCGGTGGACGCGACCGCTCCAAAAGGCTCGCGGAACCGCATGGTGGCCGCGATGCTGGCCTTGCTGCTGCCCGCTTTGGTGGTTGGACTTTACTTCGCCCTCGGCCGGCCGGACGTAGCGCGGGACATCGCGGGCGCGGAGGCTGAAATGAAATCCGCGCACCTCGCCAGTATCGAAAGCATGGTGGAAGGGCTCGCCGCGAGGATGGAACAGCAGCCGGACGACCGGCAGGGCTGGGAAATGCTGGCGCGGTCCTACATGGTGCTCGGCCGCTATGCAGAAGCCGTCGTGGCGGCGGAGAAACTTTACGCGCTGGCGGGCGATGAGCCTGAGGTGCTGCTCCGTCTTGCCGATGCCCTGTCCATGGCGAACGGCGGCGATCTTGCCGGTCGGCCCGCGGAGCTGGTGCAGAAGGCGCTTGTGCTCGACCCCAATCATCCCACTGCACTCTGGCTTGCGGGCGCGGCCGCGGCGGAATCCGGCAACCACGGCGCCGCGACGGCGTTTTGGGAAAGATTGCTGCCGCTGGTGGCGAATGAACCGGAGTTCCGAGCCCAGGTCGCGGAGGCCATCGCCAACGTTAGGCTTGCCGCGGGTGATGCGGGCAGCGCGCAACAGCCGGGCTCGAACGCGGGCGCCATCAGGATACGTGTGGAACTCGCGCCCTCACTGGCTGATCAGGCCGATCCAGACTCGACCGTATTTATCATCGCCAGGGCAAGTGAAGGTGCGGCGATGCCGCTCGCGGTGCAGCGCCGGACGGTGAAGGAATTACCGCTCGATGCAACACTGGACGATTCCCTGTCCATGTCGGATGCCGCAAAGCTGTCGGATTTCACCACCATTGATCTGAGCGCGCGCGTTTCACACTCGGGCCGGGCCGGGCGGGAAAGCGGCGATCTGATCGGCGAATTACGCGGTGTGACCGTCGGCGCGGACACCCCCGCGAACATCATCATCGACACGCGAGTTCCATGAGCGGATGGCGCGGAACAGCGTCATCACTACCGCATTCTGCGTGCAGACTACTTTAGAATGATCTCCTGGCCGGTCTTGTTCGCCACAAATCGACGGACGGTGAGCCGTTTCTCCATCAAGTCCGTTTCCTCTGTCTTGCTCATGACCTTTCGCGAAATCGGTTCAAACTTTTCGCTGAGACCATCGAAAGCCGCCCAATTCTTGTATTCGACCATGATCAGGATGTTCCAGTCATCCAGCCCACCGGCATTGGCGCCGATGATCTTGTAGGAAAGAATCAGTCCCTGCTTCTGTGCTTCGTCGAAAATGGGCTTGAGGGTCTTGCCCAGGCTCTCCAGATAGACGTCGTCGAGCCCGTCAGCGGTTCGGATCATCGACATGGCCCAGACCGATCCATCCGTGTATGGGCGTTCATCCGCGAGCGCAAAATTGGACCACGCAGCGAAAATCGCGATGGTCAGAAGGGTGCGGTATTTCATAGGGGGCCTCCCCTGAACCTGGACATTTACCGGCATGCGCCGGCAACGTTAAGAATAGTCCATGGATGATTGCAGCCAAGTCGATTCGATGGGTCCTGTCCCTCCACGAAGGAATCAGTTGACGCCACCGGTGCGGAAAGCGGCGCCGGCCACGAGGAAGGCCACCCCCAGCAGAGTGACGGTTACGACGTGATAGGCAAGAAGTGGAAGGTTGTCGCTGTTGAGTCTTGGGATGATCCGTAGCCGGGCGTGAGCGCCAAGAACAACCGTGGCCGCGAGAAGAGCCAGTTTCACGAAAATCAGCCGCGTCAGCGGCGTGTCGGCGGAAAGCCAGCTTTCCACCTCCGGCACCCAGTGGTGGGCGAGCATGAGTCCAGTAACGACCTGCACCAGGAGCGCCGGGATCCCGATGCGCTCATACGCCGATTCGAACTCCAGGATGATCGAGGGATTGCGCGTGCGCAGGGCGCGAGGAAGGATGGCCAGCGACAACACCAGATGCCCACCCACCCAGATCGTCGCGCCGAGGACATGAAGAACCAGGAGCAACTGATACATCCCCACCTTCAATCCTCGCTTTTCTGTTTTCGTTTCGGGACGCGCGTCCGCAAGGCGGCCTCGTAGGACCGGCGTCCCCATAACGCGGCCAGTTCGCGATCGTCCATCACGCCATCGGGCGCGAGATAGTACGACATCTTCATCACTTTCCCCTGCTTGCGGTACTCGAAGGGACTGAGACCTTCTTCCTCGAAGTAATTTGAATTCCCGGCATCCGCCTTCAGGTAGAGCGTGTCGTCGGATACGAGAGCGAACATCAGTCCCTCGTGGTAGATACCGTACCCGCCGAACATCTTCCGGACCGAAATGGGTCCCAGAAGCTCGAAGACTTCGTGCAGATACTCGACAAATTCACTCATCCAGGTTCTCAGATCCTATGTGGATTGGTCCGGGGCAAGCTCATACGCCAAACGGCAGATAGCGTCAATTTGCGTTACCCGGCAAAGTCCGGATTTCACGCCCAGCGGCAATTCGGACTACAATCCCCGCGCCACGAGAACCTGCATTCCGATGCCGAAACAATTTCCAGGCAAGTATCCCGCAACGCGCATGCGGCGGCTGCGCGCGGATGAATTCACGCGCCGGCTGGTGCGCGAAACCCGTCTCGGCGTGGATGACCTGATTTATCCCCTGTTCGTGATGGAAGGGAAGAAGGTCCGCGAACCGGTCCCGTCCATGCCGGGGATCGAGCGGCTCAGCATCGATGAACTGGAGCGCGAGGCGGAAGCAGTACTGAAGCTCGGCGTCCCCGCGGTCGCGCTCTTTCCCGTGACTCCGGCGGAGCGCAAATCGGCGGATGGGCGCGAGGCCTGGAACCCCGAAGGCCTGGCGCAGCGGGCGATCCGCGCCTTGAAGCGAAGGGTGCCTGAGCTGGGTCTGATCACGGACGTGGCGCTCGACCCTTTTACGACACACGGCCATGACGGCCTGCTGGATGACTCGGGTTACGTTGTCAATGACGCGACCCTCTCTGTGCTGGTCAAGCAGGCGTTGTCGCAGGCGGAGGCCGGCGTGGATATCGTCGCGCCCTCCGACATGATGGACGGCCGCGTCAGGGCGATCCGCACGGCGCTGGAATCGGCCGGACATCACAACACGCGCATCCTGGCCTACTCCGCCAAGTACTGCTCAGGCTTCTACGGACCATTCCGCGACGCGCTGGGTTCAACCACGACCTTGCGCGGCGGCAAGCACAGTTACCAGATGGACCCGGCCAATTCGGATGAAGCGTTGCGCGAAGTGGCGCTCGACCTCTCGGAAGGCGCGGACATGGTGATGGTCAAACCCGGCATTCCCTACCTCGACATTGTCCAGCGTGTGAAGCAGGCGTTCGGCGTACCGACTTTTGTCTACAGCGTCAGCGGCGAATACGCGATGTTGAAGGCCGCCGCGCAGAACGGCTGGCTGGACGAGCGCACCGTGGTACTGGAGACG
>JACPSH010000057.1 GCA_016193395.1 Gammaproteobacteria bacterium | reverse complement strand
GACCCCCTGCGCGGCTTACCATCCTGGCCAGGAGCAGCCGTTGCGCTCCACAAACGGGCCGAATATACGGACGCAAACCAGTCCTTCGCCATCCACCCAAGTGTCATTGCAATACGGGATGGGTCCATATACGGAATCCAGAGGTCAGCGGAAAGGCGCTGGATTCCGGGTCGCGGGTCCTGCGGACCCTTGCCCGGAATGACGGGTTGAAGTTCGCCAATTACGCAAGCCTCGATAATGGGTAGGATCACGCTGGAAAACCGCGATCTCTCCGCCAGGGCCCGTCAACTCTTTGAAAAGGCGCTGGTCTGGGACGATCACGGTTGCATGCCGCTGCGCGCCGATGATGACTCGTTCCTGCCGCAACTGGAGCGCTACCAGCGCGCCGGCGTGGACATCATCTCCCTGAACGTGGGTTTCGATGCCGTCCCCTGGGAGAACACGGTCCTGGTGCTTGCCCATTTCCGGCGCTGGATCCGGCAGCACCCGGACGAGTATCTGTTGATCGAACATATCGATGACATCGATCGTGTACGCAGGGAGGGGAAGCTCAGGGTCATGTTCGACATCGAGGGCGGCTGCGCGCTCAACGGGCAGCTCAGCATGGTGGAGTTCTACTACGACCTGGGCGTGCGTTGGATGCTGTTTGCCTACAACCGCAACAACGCCCTCGGCGGCGGCTGCCAGGACGATGACTCAGGTCTCACCGCATTCGGCCGGCAGGTGCTAGAGGAGATGGCCCGCGTCGGCATGGTGACCTGTTGCAGCCACATTGGCCACCGGACGGCCATGGAGATCATCGAGCGCACCTCCAACCCGGTGATTTTCTCCCATTCCAATCCCCGGGCGCTGCGGGACCATCCGCGCAATATCCGCGATGAGGCCATCCGCGCCTGCGCCGGGACGGGCGGGGTCATCGCCATCAACGGCATCGGGAATTTCCTGGGGCATAACGACGACCGCACGGAGACCATCGTGCGGCACATCGATTACGTCTCCCAGCTCGTCGGTGCGGACCACGTGGGCCTGGGGCTGGACTATGTCTTCGACCAGCAGGAGCTGGCGGACTTCCTGAAGAACCACCCTGAAATCTACCCCCCGGAGCAGTACCCCGGCGGCATGAAGATGGTCCGGCCGGAGCAGATCCCGGAGATCGCCGAAAGCTTGCTGCAACTGGGATACAGAGACGACGATTTGAGAAAGATCCTCGGCGAAAACCACTTGCGAATTGCGCAACAAGTCTGGAAGCAATGAGTATCTCTATTACGAACTGTCGCAGACCTCGAATGGACACAATCATGAGCGTATCGATCTCATGAAGGCACTGGTCAAACGCAAGCCGGAGGAGGGCCTCTGGCTGGAAGACGTGCCGGAGCCGGAGGCCGGTCCCAACGATGTTCTCATCAAGGTCAAGCGGACCGCGATTTGCGGCACCGACGTACATATATATAAGTGGGACACCTGGGCCCGGGAGACGATCCCCGTCCCCAGGGTGGTGGGCCACGAGTTCGTCGGCGAGGTCGTGGAGGTGGGCGAGAACGTCAACGACTACGCGCCCGGCATGACCGTCTCCGGTGAGGGGCACATAGTCTGCGGGCGATGTCGGAACTGCATGGCCGGGCGCCGGCACCTCTGTCCGCATACGAGTGGGATCGGCGTCAACCGGCCGGGGGCCTTCGCCGAGTACATCGCCATTCCCAACGCCAATGTCTGGCATCACCGGGACGGCATCGATCTGGATGTGGCGGCCATCTTCGACCCCTTCGGCAACGCCGCGCACACGGCGCTGCAATGGGACCTGCTGGGGGAGGATGTACTCATCACCGGGGCGGGGCCCATCGGCATCATGGCCTGCGCCATCGCCCGCCATGCCGGGGCACGGCATATCGTCATCACGGACGTGAATGACTATCGCTTGGAACTGGCGGCGAAGCTCGGCGCGACGCGCACGGCAAATGTTCAGCGCGAGAAGCTGGGCGACGTGCAGAAGGAGTTGGGGATGCTGGAGGGCTTCGACATTGGCCTGGAGATTTCCGGCAACGCGCAGGCTTTCCGCAACATGCTGGACAGCATGTGCCACGGCGGGCGCATCTCCATGCTCGGCATTGGTGAGAAGGAGATGGCCATCGACTGGCGCAAGGTGGTGTTCAACATGCTCACCATCAAGGGCATCTACGGCCGGGAGATCTACGAGACCTGGTACAAGATGTCGGTGATGATCCAGTCCGGGTTGGATCTACTACCGGTCATCACGCACCGGTTTCACTATTCGGAGTTCGAGAAGGGCTTTGAGGCGATGCTCTCGGGCCAGTCCGGCAAGGTTGTCCTCAACTGGGAGACGTGACACCTGTTTGCTGTTTGGGAAAGTTCCAGCATGGCACTCAGCGTCTTTGACCTGTTCAAGATCGGCATCGGGCCGTCCAGCTCGCACACGGTCGGGCCCATGCGTGCCGCGCGGATGTTTGCCGTCGGGCTGCGAGACAGCGGGCAGCTCCCGGCGGTGGCGCGCGTGAAGGCGGAGATGTTCGGCTCGCTGGGAGCCACCGGCCGAGGGCACGGGACGCCGAAGGCCGTGCTGCTCGGCCTCGAGGGCGAGGAGCCGGATACGGTGGACGTGGCGGCGATCGCTAGCCGCATTGCCGCGATCCGGGAGCGCAAGTCACTCAACCTGACCGCGGTCCGCGACGTCGCCTTCGACGACGCGCAGGATCTCATCCTGCATCGCCAGCAGGCCCTTCCCCATCACCCGAACGGGATGATCTTCACGGCGTTCAACGCGGCCGGCGACGCGATCGCACGCAAGACCTATTACTCCGTCGGCGGCGGCTTCGTCGTGGACGAGACTGCGGCTGGCGCGGGTGCCATTGTGGAGGACTCGCGGGCGCTGCCGTATCCATTCCGAACCGGTGCGGAGATGCTGGCGCAGTGTGTGGCGCATGGCAAAAGCATCTCCGATCTCATGTGGGCCAACGAGGCCGCGTTTCACCCCGAGGCGGAGACCCGCGCCGGGTTGCGGCGACTCTGGGAAGTCATGCAGGCCTGCGTGGAAGCCGGCTGCCGCAACGAGGGCATCCTGCCCGGCGGGCTCAAGGTCAAACGTCGGGCGCCCGGTCTGTATGCGAAGCTCTCCAGCCTGTCGCCGGCCGACCAGGCCGACGGCCTCGTGGTGCTGGACTGGGTGAGCTTTTTCGCCCTTGCTGTGAACGAGGAGAACGCCGCCGGCGGGCGCGTGGTGACCGCGCCCACGAACGGCGCCGCGGGCATTATCCCGGCCGTGCTGCACTACTACGCGCGGTTCGTGCCCGGCGCCACCGGCGAAGGCGTCGAGCGCTTCCTGCTCACGGCCGCGGCCATCGGCATCCTCTATAAAGAGAACGCGTCCATCAGCGGCGCCGAGGTGGGGTGCCAGGGCGAGGTAGGCTCCGCGTGCTCCATGGCCGCGGGGGCGCTTGCCGAGGTCCTGGGCGGCACGCCGCAGCAGGTGGAGAACGCGGCCGAGATCGGCATGGAGCACAACCTGGGGCTGACCTGCGACCCCATCGGCGGCCTGGTGCAGGTGCCCTGCATCGAGCGCAACGCCATGGCCGCGGTCAAGGCGATCCACGCCGCGCGCATGGCGCTGCGCGGCGACGGCACGCACTTCGTGTCGCTGGACAAGGTCATCAAGACCATGCGCGACACCGGCCGCGACATGCAGGAGAAATACAAGGAGACGGCCCGCGGCGGCCTGGCCGTGAATGTCATCGAGGTGCCGGTGAATATCGTGGAGTGCTAAAGGCGCAAGTGTGGGGGCAGCTTTTGACTAGTGCTGTATATTTGTGCCTGTTTATCAGTATGTTAGTATCTTCATGCGAATCCCTCCCTCTCCGCCAAATGCGATCACGGGCCTATTCGGGCCCGTTATCTGAGCCGCCCTGAAATTCCTGGCTCAGTTTCCGGTCACATAAAATCTCGACTGACTGCGTTCTCGAAACCGCTCGTCGCCGAGGCCCCTGAGCCCGCGTAAACTAACTCCGGAACTGGCCAAATCAGTTTAAACGGAGCTTCCAAGCCCTTAGAAAAGTAATGACGACAAACCACGCCTTCATCTGTGACGCCGTGCGTACCCCCTTCGGACGCTACGGCGGAATCCTAGCCCATGTGCGCGCCGACGACCTGGCTGCCGCCCCGATCCGTTCGCTGATGGAGCGCAATCCGAATGTTGACTGGGAACACGTCGACGATGTGTTCTACGGTTGCGCAAACCAAGCTGGCGAAGATAACCGCAACGTCGCGCGGATGGCAGTAATGCTCGCCGGTTTGCCGATAGTCGTTCCCGCCACAACCATCAATCGTTTATGTGGATCGAGCCTGGATGCCATAGCACAGGCGGGGCGTGCCATCCGTACCGGTGAAGCGGCACTGATCATTGCTGGGGGCGTTGAGAGCATGACGCGCGCGCCCTATGTATTGGGCAAAGCTGACTGCGCGTTCGGTCGCGGTTCCAAACTTGAACAAACCACTTTGGGCTGGCGGTTCGTCAATCCACTGATCGAGAAGCGCTTTGGCATCTCCCAACGGCGGCGCGATTGCCATCGGCCATCCCTTAGGCGCCAGTGGCGCCCGGCTCGTCGCGACGGCACTCAATCAACTCGAAACCATCGGCGGTCGACGGGCGCTTTGCACCATATGCATCGGAGTGGGCCAAGGCATTGCACTGCTCATCGAGTGTGTCTGACATGGCCATGGGCGCAAACCTGCTTGTGAAAATCGAACTGGCCAATAGTTCGATGCGGAACTATCTGTGTCGTTACGCAGCCTGGTCTGCCCTCGACCGATGGGTGAAATCTACGTTTGATCGAAGTCCAGTTCGATATCCCCGGATTTCGGATTTGCCTGGCATGTCAGGATATATCCCTTTTCGAGTTCCCAAGACTCGAGTGCGTAATTGACCGTCATGGAAACTTCACCGCGGACCAAGCGCGACCGGCAGGTCGCGCAAACGCCGCCCTTGCAGGAGAAGGGCAAATCGATCCCATTCGCCCGCGCGGCATCGAGTATGGACGGTTCCTGCGACGTCATGCGGAAGCTGCGGCGCCGGCCGTCCAGAATGATCGTGACGTTCGAGCCTTCCCTGGGAGCCGTCCGTAACGCCGGCCCGGGGATCGCTTCGCCACGAAGGCCGGGGCGGAAGCGCTCGGAATGGATCCGGGCGGTATCGTATCCGAGTGCAGTGAGTGCCCCCGTGAGTTCGTCGATCATCGGGTTGGGTCCGCACAGGAACATTTCGTCCGGACGCTGATGCGCGAGGAAGGCTTCGTGCAACGCCGTCACCTTGTCCCGTTCAAGGCGGCCGTTGCAGATCTCGATCTCCATCGGTTCCCGACTCATGATGAAGTGCAGAGAGAGTCGTGGACCGTGCAGGTTCTTCAGCGCCCAGAGTTCCTCGATGAACATGGTCGTCGCGGCCGTGCGGTTGCCATAGAACAGGATGAAGCGGCTCTGCGGCTCCGTTTCGAGTGTGGTCTTGACGATTGACAGCATCGGCGTGATGCCACTGCCGGCGACGAAGGCCGCGTAGGTCTTCCGTTGCGAGGCGTCGAGCCGCGTATGGAAATGTCCCGTTGGCGGCATGACTTCGAGCCGGTCGCCCGGCGCCAATCGCTTCGCGACGTAGCCGGAGAAAACGCCGCCTTCCTGGATGCGGACGGCGATTCGGAGTTTCTGTTCTGCGGCACTCGCGCAGATCGAGTAGGTCCGACGGACGCTCCGGCCGTCGATCTCGGCGCGTACCGGGAGATGCTGCCCCTGCGTGTACCGGAAGTCGGCGGCGACGTCCGGCGGTACCGCGAGCGTCAGAACGACGGAATCAGCGGTCTCCTGCCTGCGGTCGACGATCCTGGCCTGGACGAAGTTTCGCATTTAGGCGGCGGGCGGGAGCCGTCCCTCAAATGCACTTGAAGTATTCGAAGGGCTCCAGGCACGCATTGCACTTGTACGATGCTTTGCACGGCGTCGAGCCGAATTCGCTGACCTTCGCCGTGTCCGAGCTCGCGCAGCGCGGGCATGCAACCGGGAGATCCTCGCCGAGGAGGGTGCGCCTGGATCCGCCGGCCGGGGGCGCGATGCCGTAGTCGAGCAACTTCTTCCGTCCCGCGTCGCTGATCCAGTCTGTCGTCCACGGTGGTGCGAGCACGCGTTCGACCTTGACCTTGGCGTAGCCACAGTTTTTGAGTTTCTCGACGACGTTCAATTCGATGACTTCCAACGCGGGACAGCCGGAGTAGGTCGGCGCGATGCCGACCGTGATCCGATCCGCTCCGACGCGCACCCAGCGGAGGATGCCGAGGTCTTCAAGCGTCAGGATCGGGATTTCCGGATCGGTCAACTCTGCCAGCTGATCCCATACCGCCTTCTTGCTACGGCCGCGCCCGGGCGACGCACGCGCAGCTTGAGATGACGTCGCCATCACCAGTTCGCTGCCAGGTAGGCGCGTTGCAGAAACTGCATCTCTGCGAGCAGGTAGCCCAGGTGTTCCGTGTGCCGGCCCCGCCTTCCGCCGCGGGCGACCCAGTCGGATACCGGCCGTTTCAGGGTCGCTTCCTCGATCGCCGCGCCCACCTTCGCGTCCCAGGCTGGCCGCAGGGACCCGGGATGGGGCCCGAGACCCGTCTCTGCCGCCCATTCGTCGATCGCGTCGGCTGCAAACAGCTCGCCCGTGCAGGGCCACAGTAAATCGATGGCGGTTTGCATGCGCTGTCGGCTTTCATCGGTGCCATCGCCGAGGCGCACCAGCCACATGCGAGCGTGGCGCAGGTGATAGCGGATTTCCCGGACGGCGCAGGCGGCGATTTCTGCGAGCCGGCGATCCGTGGAAATCGCAAGCGCCTCGAGCAGCGGCAGGTACCAGGATTCATACAGGAATTGGCGAGCAATGGTCTGCGCGAAATCGCCGTTCGGCTGTTCCACCAGCAACACGTTCCGGAAATCCATGCCGTCGCGAAGGAACGCGAGCTCGTCCTCGCTGCGCCCCTTGCCCTCGACCTCGCCGGCGTAGGTGTAGAGCATCCTGGCCTGGCCGATGTAGTCGAGCGCGAAGTTGGCCATCGCCATCTCTTCTTCGAGTTCCGGGCCGTGCCCGACCCAGGCTGCGAGCTGCTGGCCGGAGATCAGCGCGTTGTCCGCGAGCCGCAGGAGATATTCGGACAGGCGTTCTCGGTCCATACGGCCAGCGCTCACAGGTTATCGACACCTTCCGGCACGTCGTAGAAGGTCGGGTGCCGGTAGATTTTGTCCGCCGCAGGTTCGAACAGGGACGCGGACTCGGCCGGATCGGAAGCGACGATCGACTTCGACTCGACGGCCCAGATGCTGATGCCTTCCCCGCGCCGCGTGTACAAATCGCGCGCATGGTCGATGGCCATCGCGGCGTCGGCCGCGTGCAGGCTGCCGACGTGGCGGTGGCTCAGTCCGGATTTCGACCGGATGAAGATCTCGAACAGCGGCCACTGTTGCTGACTCATGTCGTTCCTCCTTGCGGCTCAGGCAGCCGCGCGTCGCGCCGGGTGCTTTTCCGCGTAGGCCGCGGCGGCTTCCCGCACCCACGCGCCGTTTTCGTGTGCAGACCTGCGGGCTTGCAACCGTTCGCGGTTGCAGGGGCCGTTGCCCTTCAATACTTCGTGAAATTCATTCCAGTCGATCGACCCGAATACGTAATGACCGGATTCCGCGTTCCACCGCAGATCCGGATCCGGGACCTTGATACCGAGAAAGTCAGCCTGAGGCACGGTGACGTCGACGAACTTCTGGCGCAGCTCGTCGTTCGTGAAGCGCTTGATCTTCCAGGCCATGGACTGCGCCGTGTGCTTCGAATCCGTATCGTTCGGACCGAACATCATCAGCGCCGGCCACCACCAGCGATCGAGCGCCCCCTGCGCCATGCGCTTCTGCTCGGGACTGCCGCGGCACAGGGTCAGCATGATTTCGAAGCCCTGGCGCTGGTGAAAGCTCTCCTCCTTGCAGATGCGGACCATGGCGCGCGCGTACGGGCCGTAGGAACAGCGGCAGAGCGGGAGCTGGTTCATGATCGCGGCACCGTCCACCAGCCAGCCGATGGCGCCGATATCGGCCCAGGTCAGCGTCGGGTAATTGAAAATGCTGGAGTATTTCGCACGGCCGTTGAGCAGCTGCTCGACCAGTTCGTCGCGGGAGACGCCCAGCGTTTCGGCCGCACCGTACAGGTACAGGCCGTGGCCGGCCTCGTCCTGCACCTTCGCAATCAGGATCGCCTTGCGCTTGAGCGTCGGGGCCCGCGTAATCCAGTTGCCCTCGGGCAGCATGCCGACAATCTCCGAATGCGCGTGCTGGGAAATCTGCCGGATCAGCGTCCGGCGGTATTCGACGGGCATCCAGTCCTTGGGTTCGATCTTCTCTTCCGCGTCGATGCGCTGCCGGAACGCGGCGAGCCGTTCGGCGTCATCGCCGGTCGGCGCCGTATCGCTGCGTTGATCCAGACCCTGTGTGTACATGGCTGTCCTTCCGGCCCCGGTTTCAATCTGTGACAGGACAAGGCACGATTTGCCGAAATCCTGTATCGCTCAGCTGCGTCGGCCGCCACTCGCGGCGCGCGCCCTACGACCCGCGGTCGTCGGGGTCATTTTCCGGTGAACTTCGGCGGACGCTTCTCGAAAAACGCGGCCACGCCTTCACGGTAATCGGCGCTCAAGCCCAATTTCCCCTGCCGGTCGCGTTCGAGATCCAGTTGTGTATCGAGGCTGTTATCCCACGCCAACTCGATCGCCGCCTTGGTGGCCGCCAGACCCCGCGTCGGCTGCGTGGCGAGATCCACGCAAAGTTTCCGCGCTTCGCCGGCCAGTTCGGAATCGTCCACGACCCGGTAGATCATGCCCATTGCCTGGGCTTCTTCCGCGCTGACCGGCGTGCCGAGCATGGCCAGCGCTTTCGCGCGCGCCTCGCCGACCAGCCTCGGCAGGAACCACGTGCCGCCGGAATCGGGCAGCAAACCCACCTTGCAGAAGGCCTGAATGAATTTCGCGGACCGGGCCGCGATCACGAGATCGCAGGCAAGGGCGAGGTTTGCGCCGGCGCCGGCCGCGACGCCGTTGACGGCGCACACGACTGGAATCGGCAGCGCCCGAATGGCTCGAATCATCGGGTTGTACTGCGTATCCAGCGTGCGGGCTAGGTCCACCGGCGCGGAGTCACCCCTGACCGCGCGATCGCCGAGATCCTGGCCGGCGCAGAAGCCACGGCCCGCGCCGGTCAGCAGCAATGCGCGGATCGACGCGTTTTTCCGCACGGATTCCAGGGACTCGCGCACTTCCGCGTGCATCGCTGCGTTGAAGCTGTTCAGGGAGTCCGGGCGGTTCAGCACGAGCTCCGCGACGCCACCGGATTCAGAAAACTGGATCGTCTGGTAGGCCATGCTGTTACCTGGCCGCGGCGATTTTCCGGATCGAACCGGCACTGCCTGGAAGCCCCCCGAAGCGCTGGTAAAACTCCGGTTCGGCCGGCGGCAGCAGGCCGTCGGCGATTTCCATCTGTGCGGTCAGAAACTGTTCGGCCGGTGCCGCGAGCAGCCCGTACAGGTTACGGCACAACTGGTAGGCTGCGATCCCGGTCCACCGGCCGGGCAGGAGCGATTCGGGCAGGAACGGATCGCGCAGCAAGGCGCGCCGGTATTCGTGGATCAGATACACGCGGGCGTTGAACGCAGCGGCCGGATCGAGCCGCGGCTCGCGCCGCGCGGCCGCATACAGCGGGCGGAACTGGTTGAGAAAAATGTCATAGCGTTCGGCCAGTTCCTCGAGGCGCCAGCCCCGGTGCGCGAGTTCACGGAGCCGGGCCTGACGGCTTGCGCTGACTCTGGCCTCCACGATCAACGCCTGGTCACCGCCGTCCAGTGCCGCGAGCCGATCTTCCACTTCGGTTTGATCCGGGGCCGGGTGCGCCATCGCGTTCGCGGAGATCGGGGCGAATCCGAGCCGCACTAGCGCCTTGCGCAGCGCGCCGCGGTGCCCGGACGCGGCGGCGCCGATCAGCACCAGGCACCAGGTATCCGGCCATTCCTGGTGTGGCTCGCTGTAGATGCGCCGGCTCGCTTCCTGGAAGCGCCGTCTCGCCTTGTCGGTCAGGCGGTAGTAGCTGCGCCGCCCGATCGGCTCGGAAGCCAGCCATTCGTCGCGGACGAGGCGGAACACCGAGGTGCGGACCAGGCGTTGATTGATCCCGAAGGGTTGGAGCGCCTCGATCAGGCTGCCGAGCCAGACGCTGCCGCCGTGCGGGGCGATGGCGTCGCCGAACACGCTGATTAGGAGCGATCCGGCGCGAATGGGCCGGCGCCGCCGGAATTCAGCCAGCAGGTTCCTGGTCAAAGCCTGAAAGCGCTCTATTTTTTCCGGCACGGTCGGTTCGGCCTGGTGGTTGCGGAGGTGCCAGGCGAATGTGATACTGAGAATAGCACAGTATTCTGATTTATGTTTCATATCAGGGGTACCCGATGGTGACCCGAAGGGCGGCGGCCGGCTCGCTGGACCCGATCGAGAAGGCCAGTGTCGATGAGCTGCGGAGCCTCCAGCTCGATCGTCTCAGGTGGACGCTGAAGCACACCTGGGAGAACGTCGCCGCCTTCCGGTCGAAATGCGAGGCGCTGGGCGTCGTCCCCGCGGACCTCGGTGCGCTGGAGGACCTCGCCCGGTTTCCGTTCACGGTCAAGGACGAGCTGCGCGCGGCCTATCCCTTCGGCCTGTTCGCGGTACCGGTGGAGCAGATCGTCCGGATCCATGCTTCCAGCGGCACGACGGGCAGGCCGCCGGTCGTCGGTTACACGAGAAAGGATGTCGATACCTGGGCGGAACTCGTCGCCCGTTCCATCCGGGCGAGCGGCGGCGAGCCGGGCGACCGCATTCACATCGCCTACGGCTACGGGCTGTTCACGGGCGGGCTCGGTGCGCACTACGGCGCCGAACGCCTGGGCGCGATGGTCATTCCGATGTCGGGCGGGCAGACGCCGAAGCAGGTGCAGCTCATCCAGGACCTCGAGCCGGACATCCTCATGTGTACGCCGTCCTACGCCCTCAACATCGCGGACGAGTTCGCGCGGCAGGGACTGGATGCCGCGGCCTCCTCGCTCAAGGTCGGCATCTTCGGCGCCGAACCCTGGAGCGAATCGATGCGCCGGGAAATCGAATCCAGTCTCGGCATCGACGCCGTGGACATCTATGGTCTTTCGGAGGCCATCGGACCGGGTGTCGCCAACGAGTGTATCGAAACCAAGGACGGGCCGACGATCTGGGAGGATCATTTCTACCCCGAGATCGTCGATCCGGTATCCGGCGAGCTGCTGCCGGACGGCGAATTCGGCGAACTCGTGCTCACCTCGCTCACGAAAGAGGCGATGCCGATCGTCCGCTACCGCACGCGCGACCTTACGCGGCTCTTGCCGGGGACTGCGCGGAGCATGCGACGCATGGCGCGCATCGCGGGCCGTAGCGACGACATGCTGATCGTGCGCGGGGTAAATGTGTTTCCCACGCAGATCGAGGAGCGCGTGCTGAAGCAGCCGGGACTCGCGCCGCACTATCAACTGCGCGTGACCCGGGAGGGCCGGCTCGATACCCTGACCGTCCGCGTCGAGCGCACGGTCAGCGTGGCCGGCGGTGACGTGGACCGGATCGCGGAGTCGTTGCGGCACGATATCAAGGCCTATGTCGGCGTGGTGACGCGCATCGAAGTGCTGGAGCCCGGCGGCGTGCCGCGTTCCGCAGGCAAGGCTGTGCGGGTGATCGACGAGAGGTGCAAATGAACGGCGAGATGAATCTCGGCTGCTATGCCGAGGGGAAGTGGGTCAGGGCTTCGGATGCAGGCGTGCTGCTCCGGAGCGCGGTCAACGGCGAACCGATAGCCGCCGCCAGCAGCGCCGGCATCGACTTCGGCGGCATGGTCGAATATGCGCGGCGTGTCGGCGGACCGAAGCTGCGGGCGATGACTTTCCATGAGCGCGCCGCGATGCTGAAGGCGCTGGCGGAGTACCTGAACGAGCGCAAGCAGGATTTCTATTCGCTGTCGACCCAGACCGGGGCGACGAAGAAGGATTCCTGGATCGACATCGACGGCGGCATCTCGACGCTGTTCGTTTATTCGAGCAAGGGACGCCGCGAACTGCCCGACGATCACGTGCTGGTTGACGGACCGCCGGAGGCGATCTCCCGCGGCGGGACGTTCACCGGTCAGCATGTCTATCTTCCGCTCCGCGGGGTCGCGGTGCACATCAACGCCTTCAACTTCCCCTGCTGGGGCATGCTGGAGAAGATTGCGCCCACGCTGCTGGCGGGCGTGCCGGCGATCGTGAAGCCGGCGACGTCGACGGCCTACCTCGCCGAGCTCGTGTTCCGCCGCATGATCGATTCCGGACTGCTGCCAGAAGGCGCAATGCAGCTCATCTGCGGCGGCATCGGCGATCTGTTCGATCACCTCGACTGCCAGGCTGTCATCGCGTTCACGGGCTCGAAGTCAACCGCGGACTCGCTCAGGCAGCACAGGAACCTGGTCGCCCGGTCCGTGCGCTTCAGCGCGGAGACCGACTCGCTGAACTGCTCGATTCTCGGTCCGGATGCGGCGCCGGGGTCGCCCGAGTTCGATCTGTACTGCACCGAGATCGTCAACGAGATGACGAGCAAGGCCGGGCAGAAGTGCACGGCGATCCGCCGCATCATCGCGCCGGCGAAATGGTCCGGAGCATTGACCGCCGAACTCGCGAAGCGCCTGGGCGCGATCCGCATCGGTCATCCGGCGCGCGAGGACGTGGACATGGGCGCGCTGGTCAGCCTGGATCAGCGCGAAGAGGTGCAGGGCCGCGTCCGGGAGCTGGAGCGGGAAAGCCGGGTCGTATATGGCCGCCCGGAGGACTTCGAGGTGACGGGTGCCGATGCGAGGCAGGGTGCATTCTTCGCACCCGTGCTGCTGCACTGCGCGAATCCCATGAAAGCCCGTGCACCGCATATCGTGGAGGCCTTCGGTCCGGTTGCTACCGTGCTCCCGTACGACTTGCTGGAAGACGCCGCGGCGCTGGCGCGGATGGGGGAGGGCAGCCTGACCGCATCGATATTTACCCATGACGACAAGGTGGCGCGCACACTGGTGCTGGAATGTGGTCCGTTCCACGGCCGCATAGTCCTGATTAACCGCGACTGCGCCAAGGAATCGACCGGACACGGATCTCCTCTGCCGCACCTCGTGCACGGCGGGCCGGGACGCGCCGGCGGCGGCGAGGAGCTGGGTGGGATCCGCGCGGTCAAGCACTACATGCAGCGTACGGCGCTGCAGGGATCGCCAGAAACCCTGACGGCGGCGACGCGCCGGTGGATCCGCGGCGCGAAACAACTGGATCCAGGCGCGCATCCTTTTCGCAAGACCTTCGGCGAACTTCGAATCGGTGACACGATCAAGACAGGCGAACGCGTCGTGACGCTGGAAGACATCGGAAAATTTGCGGACCTGACCGGCGACCGGTTCTACGCACATACAGACCCGGACGCTGCGGCGCGGAATCCCTTTTTCAAAGGGCAGGTGGCCCACGGATATTTCATCGTGGCCGCGGCAGCGGGCCTGTTTGTGGATGCGCCGTTCGGACCGGTGCTGGCGAACTACGGTCTGGACGAACTGCGCTTCGCAAAGCCCGTGAATCCAGGCGATCGCCTCCGCGTGCGGCTCACCTGCAAGCAGAAGACCCTGCGCGCGGGAACCGGCTACGGCGAGGTGCGCTGGGATACGGAGGTGACGAACCAGAATGGCGAGACCATTGCTGCCTACGACGTATTGACGATGGTCGCGACCCGTGAATTGTTGAACGAAATCGTTGGAGTCTATTGACGGATTTGCGCTTACGGCTTCCATGCGCGGACCATGTCGTTTCCAGTAGCGGACACGCTGATGATCGAGTCCACTGAAAGCGAGAACAAACGCGAGATCGACCGCTTCTGCGAGGCCATGATCAGCATCCGGCGCGAGATCGCGGCGGTGGAGACCTGGCAGGCCGACCCGGATAGCAACTTTCTGAAAAACGGGCCGCATACGCACCGCCTGCTGTTACCGGAGGAGTGGGCATTCCCGTACGCGAAGCGGGAGGTGTTCTTCCCGCTGAGCTGGATCTGCGACGATAAGTACCGGCCACCCGTGGGCAGGGTCGACAATCTCTACGGCGACCGGAACCTGTTCTGCAATTGCGTGCCTGTCGAGAACTACGCAGACACGATAGTTCCATGACTCACAAAGCCAATCTCTGGCGGCTCCGATTTCCGGAGTTCCCTGATTATTCCGTGTTGTGGAACGGACCCGGCTAGACATTGCTCCTTGGAAACCCCTGAAGGGGTAGCAATCTTGCAATGGCAGAGGGCGAGGATGCTGGGAAGGGGAATGCAAAATCCCTGTATTTTCCCAGTTAAGAGGGAATTCAGAGGAGACGATTGCCGCGAAGGCCATGGATGGCCGGGAGTGGCCTCCCTCTCCGCCAAAAACGACAGCGGGCCCGAAAGGGCCCGTTATCGGTTTTTGCCTGATCTTCTTTACCGCGGGCCAGGCGTCGGCGGCGGAGGCAGGGGATGAGCCCGTGGCGGGGCATTGGGGGGCGGCGGCGCCGAGCGCGGCGTCGTGTTCGCAATGTACCCCGCGGGGACTGGAACCTGGTGTCCCTTGGCGTACATACATTGCACGAAGGCCGTGTCGTACCGGTCCTGCATGTCGGCCGCGGTGCGGTTGTAGGCGTCTATTCCCGCGAGCGTTCCACCCAGCATGCCGACACCGGCGCCGACCGCCGCGCCCTGGCCGGGATCCCCGGAGGCCGCGCCAATCACCGCGCCCGTGGCGGCGCCGATTGCGGTCCCGACTGCCGCGCTGTTCACGGCGCTGGCCTCGGCGGCCTGGACCGGCATGACGTTGCCCGTCGCATCCCGCGCATACTGTTCGCAGATCGCCTGGTCGTAGCGGAACTGTTCGAACGTGCCGCCGTCGCGCGGCAACACCATGACGCTGGGTCCCGCGGGCGGTACCGTGGCACACGCGCCCAGCCCGAGCGCCGCAATGCCGGCCAGCCATGCCAGTTTCGTTTTCATCGGTCGAAGGCTCCTCAGGGAGATGTGGGAGGCACAACCTGCAACCAGTCGCTCGGGCAGGTCTGCGTGTACGGGTAGTAGGTCCGCGTGTCCGGACAGAAGTACCAGTAGTCGTCGGCCACCGGCTGCGCGGCAGGCGTGGACTGCTGGATGAAAACCGGCGGTTGCCGCTCGATCACGACAGTCGACGGGTACGGGTTGTAGCCATAGTAGCTGTAGGGGTACCAGAACAACGGCAATCCCAGTTGGAAGCTGAAATGGCTACGGGAGCCGTGGTCGTGATGGCCCCAGCCTTGACGCCAGCCGTGACCCCAGCGTCCGTCGTATCCGCCGTGATGTCCCCGGTCGTAACCGGACCGGCTGTCATGTCCCCAGCCAAACGCGGGGCCATGGCCCCTGTCCGCTGCCAGGACGTTGGCGCCAAATGCCAGAGTCGTTACCGTGAAGAAGACAGCAATGAACTGTTTCATGGCATTTCTCCCGTCATTTGCCCTATTCGACCGGCCCCCCGCCAGTGGGTTCACGGCGGCGCGGGGGAACTTTTCAGGGTTTACCTGTAAACCGCGCAAAAACAGGCAAATACAATGATTGTGGAGAAATCGGGGAAAATGACCCGCGTGATTCGGGTGCATGAGATGATGCCGAAATGAAAGCCAGCGCGCGGCCAGTGCATCAGATTTCGTTGCGTTTGCACGACGTGTCGCAGTTGTTTAATTCGATGGACCCGACGCCGTTCCTGCACCGCGACCTCGATCCGGACGCGGAGGCGTTCATCGAAAGCTGGGCACACGAATTCCCCTCCACGAGCCGGCTGCAGCTCATCGTCCATCTCCAGGATGCGCCGCGCGAGGGCGAGGCTGGCGAGATCATCAGCGAGGCGCTGCATAATTTCTTCAGCTACAAGGCGGAACTCACGCAACGCGAATTGCGCCAGTTGATGTCGGTCGGGCGCAGGAGCCTCCTCATCGGGCTGGGGTTCCTCAGCATCTGCCTGTTCGCGGCGAACGCGTTGAGCCGGGGGGAGATCGGACCGACCATGCAGATTCCCAAGGAAAGCCTCACGATCGTCGGCTGGGTGGGAATGTGGCGGCCGATCGAGATCTTCCTCTACGAATGGTGGCCGATCCTGCGCCGGCAGCGCATATACGAAAACCTCGGCCATGCGCACGTGCGCATCGAAATGGCGGAGAAGGGCGATCACGTTCATGCTGTCGAAACGGAAAAGCCGCACGCTGCTGAAGGCGGCGCGCGACACTGAATTTGTCTAAGAAAGCTCTGAACACGTCCATCCAGGACTTGTCAGAGCACGGAAAACGAAAAGCGTGGTTTTCGTTTTCCTTCATTTCCCAATCGCTTGAGCGATTGGGAAATGGCCATACATCCATGTATGGCAGGAACCTATGGACTTATTCATTGGTTCCCTAAACGGCATCATCTGAAATGGGAACCTGCTGATGGCGACACGAACTTTCAGGAAGTTGGGGCGCAGCGGCATGCTGGTATCGCCGCTCTGCCTCGGGGCGATGAACTTCGGCAACGCGCAGTTCGGCTGCGACGAGAAGACCTCGATCGCGATCATCAACGCGTACCTGGAGGCGGGACACAATTTCATCGATACGGCCAACGTCTATTCGGCGGGACTGTCGGAAACCATCGTCGGCAAGGCCGTGAAGGCGCGCCGCGAAAACGTGGTCATCGCCACCAAGGCGGCGGGCCCGATGGGACCCGGGGCGTTCCAGAGCGGCACCAGCCGCAAGCACGTGATGCGCGCCGTGGAGGACAGCCTGCGGCGCCTGGACACGGATTACATCGATCTCTACCAGATGCACAGGCTGGATGACCAGACGCCCGTCGAAGAGACCATGGCGACGCTGAACGACATCGTGCGCCAGGGGAAGGCGCGGTTCATCGGCATATCCAACTGGACCGCCTCGGCGATCGTCGAGGCCGTGATGCTGACCGAACACCGCGGCTGGGAGCCGCCGGTCAGCCTGCAGCCGCAGTACAGCATCATTGCGCGCGACATCGAAGTCGAGATCGTGCCGGTGTGCCTGAAGTTCGGCCTCGGGATTATCCCGTGGAGCCCGCTTGCCGGAGGCGTGCTGACCGGCAAGTACCTGCGCGGCAAGGAGCCGGCGGCGGACATGCGCTTCGGCGCGCCCGGACCGTTCCAGAAGATATGGCGCGAGCGCCTGCTGCGCGATCGCAACTATGACATCGTGGACGCGGTGCTGGCCGAGGCGCGCAAGCTGGACGTTTCGCCCATTGCCCTCAGCCTCGCCTGGAACCTGGATCGGCCGGGCGTGGTGGCGCCCATCATCGGACCGAAGAGCGTGCAGCAGCTCAACGACAACCTGGCCGCGCTGGACCTGGTGCTGCCGGCCGAGACCGTGAATCGGATCGACGAGGTGAGCCAGCCGGTCCTGGGCTACCCGCACGACTTCCTGCGCATGATGCGCCAGATGCTGGAGCAGATGCGCTCGGCGCCGGCGAAGAACTGAGCAACGTTACGCTGCTTTTGTCTGTCATTCCGGGCGACCCCCGCGAAGGCGGGGGGGAGGCCCGGAATCCAGCCCTGACTCTGCCTCCGCTTCGAAGCAGCCGGCTTTCAGCAGGGACGTGTGAAAGTCTGATGTGTACTTAGCAGGCCGTTGAAAAACGATATGGAAATCGTTTTTCAGGATTCCGAACGCTCACCCGGCTGACGCCGGGCTCGGTTCGGAATGACGATCGGAGATCGGGAATTACGCCGCGTTCTCGAGGACCAGCACGCCCGCGGCCGTATTGGACACGGGGATGTGGTAGTGCTTGTGGATGGTGTTGACCTTGTCGTGCAGCGCGCCGCGCATGACCAGCCACATGATCAACTCGATGCCTTCCGTGCCGAAGCGTTCCATCATTTCGGCGTTCGAGATGTGCGTGAGCGCTTCCGGGTCCCTGACGATCTTCTCCATGTACATCATGTCGTCCTTCTTGTTGATGTAGCCTGAGCGCTCGCCCTGAAGCTGGTGCGACATGCCGCCGGTGCCGAAGATGACGACTTTCTTGTCTTCTGGATACGACTCGATCGCCCTGCCGAGCGCCTTGCCGAGCTTGTAGCAGCGCGCGGCGGTGGGCAGCGGGTGCTGCACCACGTTGACAGAGAGCGGCACGGCGGTGACCGGCCATTCCTTGCGGTCGCCCCACATTACCTGCATGGGGACGATGAAGCCGTGGTCGATCAGCATCTCCTGGCAGATGGTCATGTCGAACTCGTCATTGACCAGCGACTCGATCAGGTGCCAGGAGAACTGCGGATCGCCTTGGAAGGATCGCAGCGTGGTCAGCCCCCAGCCCTCATCCGCGTTGTGGTATTCCGCGGCCGCGCCGATGGCAAACGTGGGCACGGTGTCGAGGAAGAAGTTCAGGCCGTGGTCGTTGTAGATGACGACCGCGATGTCCGGCTTCACCCGGTCCAGCCATTCGCGCACCTTGATGTAGCCGTCGAAGAAGGGCTTCCAGTACGGTTCGTTCTGCCTGCCGCTCGTGATGGCAATGCCGATCGCCGGGATATGCGAGGTGGTGACGCCGCCGACTATTTTTGCCATGGTTCTATTTCCCCGCCGCCACCAGTTTGGCCTTGAATTCTTCCACCGGGATGTTCTGCATCTGCGCGCCGATGTCCTGCATGTTCTTGCCGCTGAAGGTCGCGAGCTTGGCCAGGTAGTAGACATTGCCGCCCACGCGCAGCATCTGCAGCCAGTCGCGCGCCTTCACTGCCGCGGTCTGTTCGGCCGACAGGCCGAACTTGCGGCAATAGGCGTCTTCGTCGCGCAAGAATTCCTGCCGGTTGGGTTCGTCGTTGAAGGTCATGCACATCTTGTTGAGCGGGTAGCCCATCGCTGCGAGGCGCCCGTCGAAGACGTAAGTCCCGGGTAGCTTGTCGTATTCGTGCTTCTTCCAGACCATGTTGCGTTCGTCCTCTTCGTCAATCCGCGGTAAGAATAGAACAGAATTCGCGCGGGCATCAATGAATTTTGCCATGCATGCAATGCATTGCAGCTATGGTGCGCGGGCGCCCGGCGACTGCGCGGGCAGCGCCTTTCAGGCCGCGTTTTCGAGGAGCAGGAGGCCGGCGCCGGTATTGGAGATAGGGATGTGGTAATTGCTGTGCAGCTTGCGCACCTTGCCGGTGAGCGCCCCGCGCATGATGAGCCACTGGATGAACTCCGGCCCCTGCGTCCCCGCCTTCAGGACGAGATCGTGGATGGTATAGCGGGCCAGGGTTTCCGGATCGGAGACGATTTTGTCCAGGCACATCAGGTCGAACTCCTTGTTGATGAACCCGGCCCGCTGCCCGTCGAGCTGGTGCGACAGACCTCCGGTTCCGACCACCACGACCTTGACGTTCTCGGGATAGGACTCGATGGCCCGGCCCAGGGCTTTGCCGAGCTTGTAGCAGCGCGCCGGGGTCGGCAGCGGGTGCTGCACCGTATTGACCTCCAGCGGGATCGTGCGGACCGGCAGTTTTTCCTTGTCGCCCCAGAGGAGCTGCATCGGCACGGTAAAGCCGTGATCGACGGCCATTTCCTGGCAGATGGCGATGTCGAATTCGTCATTGACGAGCGACTCGATCAGGTGCCAGGAGAGCTGCTGATCGCCGGGGAAGGGCGGGAGCGTTTTCAGGCCCCAGCCTTCATCCTCGTTCCGGTACTCGGCCGCCGCGCCGATGGCGAAGGTCGGCATCTTGTTGAGGAAGAAGTTCAGGCCGTGGTCGTTGTAGATAACGATCGCGATGTCCGGCCGCGTTTCATCCAGCCACTTCCGCACCGGCGGAAAGCCGTCGAAGAAGGGTTTCCAGTACGGGTCCTGTTGCATTCCGTTGGCGATGGCAATGCCGATCGCCGGGATGTGCGAGGTGCTGATGCCGCCGATGATCTTTGCCATGGTTCTATTTCCCCGCTGCCACGAGCTTGGCCTTGAACTCCTCCACCGTCATGCCGGTCTGCTGGGCGCCGACATCCTGCACGCCCAGGCCGAATATGCCGGCGAACTTGGCCAGGTAGTAGATGTTCCCGCCGGCCGCGATCATGTCCAGCACGTTGCGCTTACGTATCGCTTCGCGCTGCTTCGCATTCAGGCGGAACTTTGCGCAGTAGGCATCTTCGTCGCGCAGGAATTCCGCGCGGTTTTCGGCCTTGTTGAATGAGTAGCACATGTGGTTGAGGGCATAGCCTTTCAGGGACTGCCGCCCGTCGAAGAGGGTGGTTCCCGGAATGTCATCACTGTTGGGTCTGCCTGTGGCCATGGCTTGGTACCTGTGTTTCCTCAAAATAATTCTGGCGTCCGGTTGGCCGCGGGCCAACCGCGTTCTGGGGAACGTTTGACCTAAATCAAGAGGAAGGGAGAGGAGGCCTGGCTCTGCAATGCGGCATGTGGCCGGATTGCAGGGCCAAACCCCGGGACAGGATTACCGCAGGGATTTTTCCAGGCGATCGAGCGTGCGCATGGCGGGCAGCACCTGCGCCACGCTGGCGTTCGGCTCGCGCTTCTCCTGGATCGCGGAGATGAATTCGCGGTCCTGAAGCTCGATGCCGTCCTTTGAGACCGCGACCCTGGAAACGTCGATGGGCTTTTCGTTGCCGTCGACCAGGTCGTCGTAGCGGGCGATGTAGGTGCCGTGGTCGCAGATGTAGCGGAAAAAGGTGCCCAGCGGCCCTTCATTGTTGAAGGACAGGGCGAGCGTGCAGATCGCGCCCGAAGGCGTCTTCATGCCGATGCTCATGTCCATGGCGATCTTCAATTCCGGGTGGATTGGCCCCTGGAGGGCCTGCACCTCGGAGGCGATTTCGCCCGTCTGGTACTGGAACAGGTCGACGCTGTGGCAGGCATGGTGCCAGAGCAGGTGATCGGTCCAGCTCCGCGGTTTGCCCTCGGCGTTCATGTTGGTCCGCCGGAAGAAAAAGGTCTGGACGACCAGGTGCTGCAGCTTCAGCTCGCCGTTCACGATGCGGTTGTGCACCCACTGGTGGCTGGGATTGAACCGCCGCGTGTGACCGCCCATGGCGATCAGCCTCGTTTCCTTCTGCACCGTCAGGATTTTCTCGGCATCGGCGAGCTTGTCCGCGATCGGGATCTCGATGTGCACGTGCTTGCCGGCGCGCATGCACTGGATGGCCTGGGCGGCATGGACCTGCGTCGGGGAGCTGAGAATCGCCGCCTCCACGCCGGGCTGCGCCAACGCCTCGTCGAGCTTCGTGGTCCAATGCGGGATCCGGTACTTTTCCGCCACTGCCTTCGTCGAATCCGGACTGCCGCCCGAGATCGAGACGACTTCCACGTCCTGGATGCGGGCGAGGCCATCGAGATGCTTCTTCGCGAACGCCCCCTGTCCAACCATGAGGATCTTCATCGATGTACCTCCGCGTGAACTCGGCGAATTCTACATCATGCCCGCTGACTGCTGTGCATCGTCACGGGCCGGGTATTTGTTCCGTTACTTCTTTAGGCGCTTGGGACGGATTGGCCGGGCTTGTTCCGCTTTCGCTTCGCGATTCATCCGTGAATCGCTCGCGGCTAGCGCAGCGCACTTCACCTTCCTGGCTGCGTGCGCTGCTCATGCCGCTCCACAAGCCCGGCCAAGCCGTCCTTCCCGAGCTGATAGCTCCGACAGCGGGTAGGCCACGGTGCATCCGGCAGTGATGAGCGGACGGGTGGCATCGGGTACCGCCATCCGCGCGCAGCGGAAGGGACCCACCGGGGGAGGGTTGGAGCGAGCACGGACGGCGATACCCGATGACAGGACCCGGCCGGCTCGTGTCCCGGATCCTAATTCAGGCTTGTCCGGTCACTCGTTCTCGGAGTCCAGCGTGAGAGCGAAGGCGGAATCGTAGCGCGCGCCGGTGACCGTCGT
The DNA here is from genome assembly GCA_016193395.1 of Gammaproteobacteria bacterium. Lineage (GTDB taxonomy): Bacteria > Pseudomonadota > Gammaproteobacteria > Eutrophobiales > Eutrophobiaceae > JACPSH01. Next base: position 67,911 of record JACPSH010000057.1, on the reverse strand, counting down.
GGGATTGACGAGGTCATCCAGCTTCGCGAGATCCGCCGTGCTCAACGAGACATCCACCGCGGCAGCGTTCTCCAGCATGTACTTCACACGCTTCGTACCGGGAATGGGCAGGATGTCCTCGCCCTGGGCCAGCACCCAGGCCAGCGCGAGTTGCGCCATGGTGCAGCCCTTCTCTTTTGCCAATGCCGCCAGGCCTTCGAGCAGCGCGAGGTTCTTCGTGAAGTGATCGCCCTGGAAACGCGGCATCGTGCGGCGCAAATCCTGCTCTCCGAGCTGCGCGGCATCCCGCAGCTTCCCGGTCAGGAATCCCCGCCCAAGCGGACAATAGGGCACAAAACCGATCCCGAGCTCCCGGCACAACGGCAGGATTTTCGCTTCCGGGTTGCGGGTCCACAGTGAATATTCCGACTGCACCGCGGTGATGGAATGCACGGCGTGCGCCCGGCGCAGTGTTGAAGAGGACATCTCGCAGAGGCCGATGGTCTTCACTTTCCCGGCGCGCACCAGCTCCGCGAGCGCGCCGACGCTGTCCTCGACCGGCACCTTTGCATCGATGCGGTGCAGATAGTAGAGGTCGATGACATCCGTCCGCAGGCGCTTGAGGCTCTCCTCGCAGGTGCGCCGGACGGTTTCCGGGCTGCCGTCCACCGTGCGCCGCCCCTGTGCGTCCTTGAACAGGCCGCACTTGCTCGCCAGCACGAAATCCTTGCGCCGGTGCCCGAGCACGCGGCCGATCAGCGACTCGTTGTGGCCGAAGCCATAAAGTGCCGCGGTGTCGAAGAAGGTATATCCGGCATCGAGCGCGCCCAGCAGCACGCGCTCGGATTCCGCCAGGTCCACTTCGCCGTAGCTTTGCGACATCCCCATGCAGCCGAGACCGATAGCGGAAACGGTGAAGGGACCGAGTTTGCGCGCGCGCATCAGGGAGCGAAGTTTACCATCACCGCGAGCGGCTCGAAGTCCGGCCGCGCGGGTCTATCCGGGTTGGCGCGGCGGACGGGAACTGTTGGATAATACCGCGCTCCGGCAGCGGCATTTTCATTCAGCGATGCAGACTTCCATACCATGCAGTGTCATGCGCGGGGGCAGCTCCAAGGGGTTGTATTTCCTCGCCGATGATCTGCCCGCGGACGCGGCAACCCGCGACCGCGTCCTGGTCGCGGCCATGGGCGCGGATGATCGCCAGATCGACGGCATGGGCGGCGCCGATCCGCTCACGAGCAAGGTTGCCATCGTTTCCAGGTCCAGCCGCGCGGACGCGGACATCGATTATCTGTTCGTGCAGGTATTGGTGGGCGAGGGCCGGGTGGATACGACGCCGAACTGCGGCAACATGCTTGCCGGGACCGGGCCGTTCGCAATCGAGCATGGGCTCGTGCCGGTCAAGGGAGACACGACTTCGGTGCACGTGCACATGGTGAACAGCGAGAACCTGTGCGAACTCGTGATCCAGACCCCCGGCGGCGCGGTGCGGTACGAGGGCGATACCGCCATCAGCGGCGTGCCGGGGACGGCGGCACCGATCGTGTGCAATTACCTGGACGTGGCGGGATCGGCGTGCGGGTCCCTGTTCCCCACCGGCAACAGCCGTGACACGGTCCGGGGCGTGCAGGTCACGTGCGTGGACAACGGCATGCCGGTGGTGGTGCTGCGCGCCGCCGAACTGGCGATCGGAGGATATGAGTCCTGCGACGAATTGAACGCGAACGGCGAACTGAAGCGCCGGCTGGAGGAAATCCGGCTGGAGATCGGACCGAAGATGAACCTGGGCGACGTGGCGAAGAAGGTGGTGCCGAAGATGTGCCTGATCGCGCCGCCGCGCGCCGGCGGACATGTTTCCACGCGCACCTTCATCCCGCGCGACTGCCACGCCGCAATCGGCGTCCTCGGCGCCGTGTCGGTCGCGACGGCCTGCATCACGCCGGGATCGGTCGCGGACGGCATTGCCATCGTGCCGCCGGGCAAGTCGAAGCGCTTTTCCGTGGAGCATCCCTCCGGGGAGTTCTCGGTCGAACTGGAGGTCGGCGGCACGCCGGACCGGCCCGAAGTTCTCAAGGCCGGCCTGATCCGCACCGCGCGGCTGCTTGCCCGCGGCGAGATTTTCATTCCATCCACGATATGGAACGGCACGAAGAGATGAGCGCGAAAAGCGATGCCCTGACCCTGCCGTCCTGCATGCCGCCGGATCCAGATACGCGCAAGCCGGCCTTCAGGATGCCGGCGAAGGCGTGTGACGCGCACTGCCACGTGTTCGGTCCGGGCCATGTCTTCCCGTATGCGCCGACGCGCAAGTACACGCCGCCGGATGCGCCCAAGGAAAAACTGAAGGAATTGCACCGGATCCTGGGCGTAGAGCGCGCCGTGATCGTTCAGGCGAGCTGCCACGGCACGGACAATTCCGCCATGCTGGATGCGATCGCGCACAGCAAGGGCGCCTACCGCGGTGTGTGCAGCGCCTCGACGGAATTCAGCGACGCGGAATTCCGGCGCCTGCATGACGGTGGCATTCGCGGCGTGCGCTTCAATTTCGTGAGGCATCTCGGCGGCGCGCCCGATCTCGCGAAGATGAGGAAGGTCGTGGAGCGGGTGCGGGAACTGGGCTGGCACCTCGTCATCCACGTCGATGCGGAGCAGTTGGTGGAGTTCGAGGATCTGTTCGCCTCGTTCGCGATTCCGAAGGTGATCGATCACATGGGGCGTGTGCCGACCTCGGGCGGCATCCACCAGAAGCCGTTCCAGAACTTGCTCGAATTCATGCGGCGAGACGATTTCTGGGTCAAGGTGTGCGGTTCCGAGCGCATCTCGCAGGCCGGCCCGCCGTTCTATGACGCCGTACCCTATGCGATGGCCCTGATCGACGTCGCGCCGGATCGGATTCTCTGGGGGACCGACTGGCCGCACCCGAACATCAGGAAGTTCATGCCGAACGACGGCGACCTCGTTGATCTCGTGCCGCTGTTCGCGCGCGACACGGCCTTGCAGAAGAAGGTGCTGGTCGACAACCCGCACCGGTTGTATCAGTTTGATGATTGATCGCGCCACCGCCGGCCGGATCTTAGTGTCAACGCTTGCCGGGCGGGTGACATCGGGTCACCGCTCTTCGCGCGCAGCGCCAGCGAGCACGAAGACGGTACCCGATGGCAGGACCCGCCCGCTTCGGAAGCAGAATCGAATCGAATCCGGCCGCACCGGGATGCGGGTGGAGGGAGTGATATGAAGAACGTAGCCGTTCGCAATATTGAGAGAGCAGATGCCGCGACCGTGGAGGCGCTTGGCGCGCTCGGCGTCGCCACGGTGCACGAAGCCCAGGGACGGACGGGCCTGCTCAAGCCCTACATGCGTCCCATCTATCCCCATGCGCGCATCGGCGGCAGCGCGGTCACCATCCTCACGCAGCCGGGCGACAACTGGATGATTCATGTCGCGATCGAGCTGTGCAAAGCCGGGGACGTTTTCGTCGTGTCCTGCACTTCGGACAGCACGGATGGGATGTTCGGCGATCTGCTGGCGACCTCGGCGAAGGCGCGGGGTGTCAGGGGGCTCGTCATCGATGCCGGGGTCCGGGACATCATGGAGCTCGAGAACATGCGATTCCCGGCCTGGTCGCGCGCCGTGTCCGCCAGGGGGACCGTGAAGGCGACGCCGGGCTCGGTCAACATCCCCGTGGTTTGCGCCGGGCAACTCGTCAACCCGGGCGACGTGGTTGTCGCCGACGATGACGGCGTGGTCATCGTGCCGCGCGCAACTGCCGGCGAAGTGCTGGACGCGGCGCGCAAGCGCGAAGCGGCGGAAACGGCCAAGCGCGAGCAGCTTGCCGCAGGCAAGCTCGGGTTGGACATCTACGACATGCGCCCGCAACTGGAGAAGGCCGGGCTGATCTATCTCGACAGCGCGAAGGACCTCGAAAAGTGATCATCGACTGCCACGGACATTACACGACGGCCCCGGCCGAGCTCGGCGCGTACCGTGAGCAACAGAAGGCGGAATTGAAGGCGAACGCGAAGCACCAGGCCACGCGGGGCGTGCTGAATATTTCCGACGACCAGTTGCGCGAGAGCGTGGAGGGCGCGCAACTGAAGATGCAGCGCGAACGCGGTACGGATGTCACGCTGTTCTCGCCGCGCGCAAGCTGGATGGGACACCATCTGGGCAACGAATCCACCAGCCGGTTCTGGACCGAACACTGCAACGAGCTCATCCACCGCATCACGAAGCTCTACCCGAACAATTTTGTCGGTGTCTGCCAGTTGCCGCAGACGCCGGGCGTATCGCCGAAGAACTGCGTGGCCGAGCTGGAACGGTGCGTTAAGGAATTCGGCTTTGTCGGTTGCAACCTTAACCCGGATCCGTCCGGGGGTTACTGGACCGATCCGCCGCTGGGCGAGCCCTTCTGGTATCCGATCTACGAAAAAATGGTGGAGCTCGACGTGCCGGCCATGATCCACGTGAGCGAGGCCTGCAATCCGTGTTTCCATACCACCGGATCGCATTACCTCGGCGCCGACACGACTGCTGTCATGCAGTGCATGACTTCCGAGCTGTTCAAGCATCTCCCGACGCTGAAATTCATCGTCCCCCACGGAGGCGGCGCGGTGCCGTACCACTGGGGCCGTTTCCGCGGCCTGGCCGACATGATGAAGAAGCCCCCGCTCGATGAACTGATACTGAAAAATATCTACTTCGATACCTGCGTCTACCACCAGGCCGGCATCGACCTTCTGATCGAGGTGATCCCCGTCGACAACATCCTGTTCGCGTCTGAAATGATCGGCGCCGTGCGCGGCATAGATCCGGAGACCGGGCATTACTTCGACGATACGAAGCGCTACATCGACGGCGCCGCTTCCCTTACGGCGGTGGATCGGCGGAAGATCTTCGAAGGCAACGCGCGCAGGGTCTTCACCCGGCTTGCGGCGGCGTTGGACTGATTCATACCGGGAGGAGGGGAGGTTCAGTCATGCAGAGGAAGATCGTCAATCCCTGGAAATGGCAGGATAAGTACGGGTTCGTGCAGGCCAATGAGATCTCCGGCGCGGGTCGTGTCGTCTATTGCTCCGGGCAGGTCGCCGCGGATGCCGACGGCAAGCCCCTGCATCCGGGCGACATGCAGGCGCAACTCAATCGGGCGCTGGACAATGTGACAACCGTGCTCAAGGGTGCCGGGCTCGGGCTCTCCGACGTGGTGCGGCTGAACTACTACACGACCGACGTGGCCGCGTTCGTGAAGGCGGGACCAGCCCTCGCGGAACGCCTGAACCGCGAGCGCTGCAGGTCGGCGTCAACCCTGCTCGGCGTCGCCAGCCTCTACCATCCCGATGTGCTGGTGGAAATCGAGGCGACCGCGGCCGCCTGAGGCCTGACTTTGCGCCCGGCACCCCTTCGATTCCTGCGGAAAGATGGCGCTCAAACTGATTGGTGCCGGATTTGGCCGCACGGGGACGGCATCGCTGAAGTTTGCGCTCGAATGGCTGGGTTTCGGGCCGTGTTACCACATGATGGAAGTCATGCCGAATCCCCGGAACGTGGCATATTGGGCGCGGATCGCGCGCGGCGAACAACCGGACTGGGATCGCATCTTCGAGGGTTATGCCTCGACGGTGGATTTCCCCGCCTGCAGCTACTGGCGCGAACTCGCCGCCCACTTTCCGGAAGCGAAAGTGATCCTTTCGATGCGCGATCCCGACCGCTGGTTTGAAAGCGCGCAGAGGACGATTTTCTCGAAGGCGCACCTGGACCAGTTTCTCGGAGACGGTTGCGATCCGGACCTGCGCGATATGGTCGCGCGGTTGTTTATCACGACCTTCGACGGCCACGGTCGCGACCGCGACCACGCGATCGCCGTCTATAACCGCCATAATGAAGAGGTCATGCGCACGATTCCCGTGGACCGGCTGTTGGCGTTCAATCCGGAACAGGGATGGGCGCCGCTCTGCGCATTTCTGGGCGTCAGCATGCCGGACGAACCGTTCCCGATCCGCAACACCACGGAAGAGTGGATTGCGCGCCCACCGGTGTCTCGAAATGCCGTTCCGTAAGATCCTGGTCGCCAATCGCGGCGAAATCGCGATCCGCGTGATGCGCGCGGCAAGTGAGTTACGTATTCCCGCGGTCGCCATCTTCTCCGAGGAGGATCGGCTTTCCCTCCACCGCTTCAAGGCGGATGAGGCCTACCAGGTCGGGCGCGGCAGGAGCCCGGTCGAGGCCTACCTTGACATGGATGACATCATTGCCGCGGCGGTCAGCGCCCATTGCGATGCCATCCATCCGGGGTACGGTTTCCTGGCTGAGAACCCTGATTTTCCGGAACGCTGCCGGAACGCCGGCATCGTCTTCATCGGGCCGAACGCCGAAGTCATGCGGACGCTCGGCCACAAGATCGACGCCCGCGCCGCCGCGATAGAAGCCGGCGTGCCGGTCGTGCCGGCGTCGGGACCGCTGCCGGGAGACCCGGCGGGAATGCGGGCGATGGCGGAAACACTCGGCCTGCCGGTGATGCTCAAGGCGAGCTGGGGCGGTGGCGGCCGCGGCATGCGCGCCGTGCGCGACATCAAGGACCTGGTCGATGCCGTGGTGCTGGCGCGCAGCGAAGCGCAGGCCTACTTCGGCAACCCGGAGGTGTATCTCGAAAAATTGATCGTGCGGCCGCGGCACGTCGAAGTGCAGATCCTCGGCGATCGGCACGGCAACGTCGTGCACCTCTACGAACGCGATTGTTCGTTGCAGCGCCGCCACCAGAAGATGGTGGAACGCGCGCCCGCCCCTTACCTGACGGAGGCGGAACGCGAGAAGGTTTGCGGGTTCGCCGTGCAACTCGCGCGGCGCACCGGCCTCGACAACGCCGGCACCGTGGAATTCCTGTTCGACCCGGCGAGCCGCGAGTTCTGCTTCATCGAGGTCAATCCACGCGTGCAGGTGGAACACACGGTCACGGAGGAGATCACCGGCGTCGACATCGTCAAGGCGCAGATCCAGATTGCCTCCGGCGCGCGCATCGGCGACGAGTCCGCGCTGTTGCCGCGGCAGGACCGGATCGGCATCAACGGGCACGCCCTGCAATGCCGGGTAACGACCGAGGATCCGCACAACAATCTCATCCCGGACTATGGCCAGATCCTCGCCTATCGCAGTCCAGCGGGTCCCGGCATCCGGCTGGATGGCGGTACGGCCTACTCAGGCGCGCGCATCACGCGCTACTACGACAGCCTGCTGGTCAAGGTGACGGCCCATGGACGCACGGAGGACGAGGCCATCAACCGCATGCTGCGCGCCATTACCGAATTCCACGTGCGCGGGGTGGCGACCAACCTGCCATTCCTGGAGCAACTGCTCGATCATCCCGGGTTCCGCGGCGGCAACTACGATACGAACTTCATCGACGATACGCCGGATCTGTTCCGGTTCCCGCACCGCACCGGCGAGGTCGAACACCTGCTCGAGTATCTCGGCGAAGTGATCATCAACGGCAACCCGGAGATGGAGGGCCGTCGCCGGCCGGCCATACTGGCCGAGCCGGTCGTGCCGCCGTTGCCGAACAAGGCTCCGGCCCCGGGCGCGAAACAGATGTTGCGGCAGCGAGGCGCACGGGCGGTGGCCGACTGGCTGAAACAGCAGACCGCGCCGCAGGTCACGGACACGACGTTCCGCGACGCCCACCAGTCGCTGTTCGCGACCCGCATGCGCAGCCGCGACATGATCGCGATCGCGCCGCACTACGCGCGTCTGGTGCCGGCGCTGTTCTCGGTGGAATCGTGGGGCGGCGCGACTTTCGACGTGGCGCTGCGCTTCCTGCGCGAGGATCCGTGGCAGCGGCTGGCGGACTTGACCGCCGCCATGCCGAACATCATGCAGCAGATGCTCCTGCGCGCGGCCAATGCCGTCGGCTATCGGAACTATCCCGACAACGTCGTCAGATTCTTCGTCCAGCAAGCGGCGCAGGCCGGCGTGGACGTGTTCCGCATCTTCGATTCGCTGAACTGGATCGAGAACATGCGCCCGGCCATCGACGCGGTCGGCGAGACCGGGAAGATCGTCGAGGCCGCCATCTGCTACACCGGCGACATCCTCGATCCCAAGCGCAGCAAGTATGACCTGGAGTACTACGTCGGCCTGGCCCGGCAACTTGAGCAGGCCGGGGCGCATATCCTCGGGATCAAGGACATGGCGGGGCTGATCAAGCCGGCCGCCGCCACGCGCCTGATCTCGGCCTTGAAACAGGCGGTTGGTCTGCCGGTGCATTTCCATACGCATGATACGAGCGGGATCGCAGCGGCCTCCGTGCTGGCCGCGGTGGATGCCGGCGTAGATGTCTTCGACGCGGCCATGGACAGCATGAGCGGGCTCACCTCGCAGCCGAACCTGGGGTCGCTGGTTGCGGCCCTGGAACACACGACGCGATGCACGGGCCTCGACTCCGGCGCGATCCAGGTCCTGAGCGCGTACTGGGAGGAGGTGCGCGAGCAGTACGCCGCGTTTGCGCCCGATATCCGCTCCGGCACGTCCGATGTCTACGTCCACGAAATGCCGGGCGGCCAATACACCAACCTGCGCGAGCAGGCGCGATCGCTGGGCGTCGATTCGCGCTGGTCCGATCTCGCCCGCGCCTATGCGGAAGTCAATGAGATGTTCGGTGACATCATCAAGGTTACGCCGACATCCAAAGTCGTGGGCGACATGGCGCTCGCCATGGTGACCGGCGGCCTGACACGCGAGGACGTACTCAATCCAAAGGTCAATGTCTCGTTCCCGGAATCCGTCGTGAGCTTTTTCCGCGGCGACCTTGGTCAACCGCCCGGCGGGTTTCCGAAGGCGCTGCAGAAGAAAGTGCTGGGGAAGGAAAAGCCGATCACCGTCCGGCCGGGAAGCATTCTTCCCGCGGTGGACCTCGACGAATGCCGGGCAAAGCTGAACACGCAGCTTGGCCACGACATCACCCATACCGATCTCGCCTCCAGCCTGATGTATCCGGAAGTCTTCGCGGAATTCGCCCGGCAACGGAAGCGCTACGGCGACGTCGGCGTGCTGGCCACCCACGTGTACTTTTATGGCATGCAGGTTGGCGAGGAGATCGTGGTGCGCCTGGAGAACGGCCGCCAGGCCATCATCCGTTTCCTTACCAGTTCCGATCCCGACGAGGACGGGATCCGTCGCGTGTTCTTCGAGGTGAACGGCCAGCCGCTGACGATCCTGGTGAAGGATCGCAGCCTCGCGGCGCCGGAGCGGGCCGTGGAAAAGGCCGATCCGGCAAACCCGCTGCACGTCGCCGCCCCCATGCCAGGGCTGGTCGTCGCGGTGGAAGTGTCTTCAGGCCAGAGCGTGCGTAAGGGCGACACGCTGCTCGTCATCGAGGCGATGAAGATGCAGACCGCGCTGACCGCCGATCGGCACGGGATCGTCAAGCGCGTGCTGGCGCGGCCCGATCACGTCGTAGACGCCAAGGACCTGCTGCTGGAGTTCGAAACGGAGTAGAGGGAGTTCTACTAGACTTACCTCGGCGCAGGGGGAGCGTTCGACGAAGTACTTCGCGAGCCATCATCGGATAAGTCGCTGTTGATAAAGGGTGTGATAACGAGGTACGCCGCGGGAAACGCCCTCCTTCGGCTGTTTGTCGGGTGAGGCGCTATCGCAGCAGGTCAGAATGTCGAGGGATTCATGCAGGGCGCGGCTGAAAAGATCGCCAAGGAACTTTCAGAATCAAAGTCGGGATCAACTGAGTCGCGAAGCGCGCGATAGTACGCATTCGCAATGGACTGCTTTTCCGGAGTTGCGCTGGCAATCGCGGGTCTGGAACGTTGCTACGCCAATGAAACTCCAGGCAGGGCGACGGACACTCAGCGGATCTCCGGCGAATTTGCCGCAGCGTGTCTACCGCCGGCTTCGGTATACGCCAAAATGCACGAACGGCGCGGTCGCCTTGATGCCCGGTTCGACGTTTTCGGGAACGAGATGTTCCACCGGCGGCAGCGCCTGCAGGTAAGTGGCAATGGCGCGCGCGTCTTCGTCCGAGAGTTTCGCGTAGGCCGGCCAGGGCATCACCGACACGTGTCGCCGCCCGTCGGGATCCACGCCGCTGCGGATGACCCGGACAATGTCCTCCGCGGCCCATGATGCGATCCCGGTTTTCACATCCGGCGTCAGGTTCGCCGGGTACACGATGCCGGGGAGGCTTTGCGTGAGCGGGTCGCTGTAAGCGATCCCGATGTGCGAGCCGGCCAGTCGTCGGTCCGCGCGCGGCATGCCGATCAGCGCGCCGTCGGTGTGGCAGGTGCCGCAGCCGAGCAGCTCTACCATATATTTGCCATGTTCGACTGTCGCTGAACCGGCGGATTGCGGCGCGGCATCCGGCGCGTCCATAATTGTCGTGGGCTGGAGCAGCTCGTATTCATCCGTCGGGCCACCCGATGCGGCCGGGAGGGAGCCAATGGCCATCGCGCATACAAACCACCGCACCTGTGCTTTCATGATTGCATCCCGTTGCTGGATTCGTTTCATTCTAGATCAGTTCATACACGGACTCAGGCTACAATTGAAGGCGCTCAGGCGCATCAGCCGCGCCTGCCGATCCGCGAAATATCACACCGCCGGAACATGGGCTTGAACCTGATCCTTCCTTTGCAGGTATGGATGGAGCGCTGGGTCCTGGAGCGCAGTTGCCGCTGGCCGCGCGCGCGCATCGAGGCGCACCAATCTCGGAGCGTGGAGCAATTGCGCCGTTTCGTCCTGCAACGTTCGCCCTTCTACCGTCGCTTCCACCGCGGACTGGAACAGCGTCCGCTGGCCGACCTGCCGATCCTGACGAAGGCCACCGTGATGGAGAATTTCGATGACCTCGTCACCGACCGCGGCGTGCGTCTTGCGGAGGTCGAGGCCTTCCTGGATCGAGATGGCGGGCGCGGCCTGTTCCAGGATCGCTATGTTGTGCTGTCCACCTCCGGGACGACCGGGCGGCGCGGGCTGTTCCTCTTCAGCGGCAGCGAATGGATCAACGTACTGGCTTCCATCTCGCGCCCGCTCTACTGGGCCGGCGTGTACCGGCGTCCCTGGGGTCTGCCGCGCGTCGCGCTGATTGCCTCCACCGTGCCCTGGCATTATTCCGCGCGCATCAGTCTCACGCTGTCCAGCCGCCTGCTGCCGCAACTGCGGCTGGATGCGGTGCAACCGGTTGCGGAGATGGTGACACGGTTAAACGAGTGGCAGCCCGAGATGCTTGCCGCCTATCCCTCCGTCGTGTTGCAGCTCGCGGAAGAGCAGATCGCGGGGCGTTTGCACATCCGGCCCGGCAGCGTCATGACCAGCGCCGAAGTGCTTCCCGAGGAAACGCGACGGCGCGTGAGAGAGGCATGGGGTGTGCGGATGTTCGACACCTATGGCACGACCGAATACGCGCCGGTCGCGGTGGAGTGCATACAGGGCCGAAAGCACCTGCTGGAGGATGGGGCGGTGATCGAGATCCTCGACGACAAAGGTCGCGCCGTCCCGCCCGGAACCGCGGGCGATCGCATCCTGCTCAGCGTGTTTCGCCGGCGCGTGCAACCACTGATCCGCTACGAGATCAGCGACATGGTGCGGCCGCTGGATGAGCCGTGCGAGTGCGGACGCCACTTTCAAGTAATCGACGCCATCGAAGGGCGCACGGAAGACGTGCTCCTGTTTCCCGCCCGCTTGGAGGGCCACGCCCCGGTTCCGGTCCATCCCAATGTGTTCCACGACGTGCTCGATGTGTTTCCCACCGCCGGCTGGCAGGTGGTGCAGGACGAAAGCGGACTGAGCGTATATCTGTGCGGTCCGCGCAACATCAGGGAATTCGAAGCGTTGCGGCTCGCGCTGTATCGGGCGCTGGAGGCACAGAACGTCCAAGTGCCGCCGATAAAAATCCAGCCTGTGGATAAGCTGGAACGAGGGGCGACCGCGAAGGCGCCGCTGGTTGTCTCACGCCTGGGCCGCGCGGCCGGATGAGCAGCGCCGGGACATACCGCGATCACCTGTAGTGTCGATGCAACATTCGAAGACTGGTGTCCAACTTCCGCACAATGCAAGTCCACGCTGACCACGACGGCACGGAATCCGAGCACGGAAACGTTACCGCTCTGGACGATCTGGACTCGGGTGGCCTCGATGCAATGGGCGTTCCGGAAGAAACCGGCGGCGACGTCGGCACGGGCGATGAGGTACTGGAATTGGAAGGTGATGAGGTACTGGAATTCGAGGGCGGTGACGAGATTGTTTACACGTCCACCGTGATGGACGACGGCGAGGGTTCTCTCGTCCATGATGTTACGGCAATTCCATTTGACGGCGAGGTGGTGGAATTCACTCCGGCCGACGGCGGGTTGAGCGATACGGTTGTCGAGCAGATCGGCGCGGCCGGTGCGGCGAACTCCGAACTGACCATTGCGACCGAAAGCGAAGACACCGTTCTGTCTTCGGTTCCGGAGGCAGCGGAGGCGTCTGCGGCCCCCGCGGTAACCGGCAGCCCGCTGCGGATCAGCGGCGGCCACCTGGTGGGTGGCGACGCGTCCGGTCCGTCGATGCGGTAAGCGGGCGAGTCCGGCCTGACCCTATCCCAATCCCCGCGGTTGAAGACCCAGGTCTTCGGCCGCGGGGATTTTTATTGCCCTGATTCCGCAACCCCGCCGCCGGCCCTGTCCATGCCCAGGCTCTGCCGGGCGGAATACCCACGGAGCGGGTGGGCGAACCCGCCGTCCCGCGGCCGGACCTGCCACGGCTCGACACGCCTGAAAAGAAGCCGGAGGTCGGTGTGCCGGCGTCGCCGGATGAGGAGACCCGCAAGCCCGGATCGCCGACAGTCTCGCTGGACGTCCGCGCGATTCGCTTTGTCGGAAATCGGGTCATGGACACGGGGCGTCTGCGGGAGATCGCGATGGAGTACGAAGGTCGCAAAATCACGGATGCTGACCTGCAGGAATTGCGTGCCCGGTTGACGAAACTTTACCGGGACGCGGGCTACGCCACTTCACGCACGGTTCTCCCCGATCAGGACGTTTCAAGCGGAGTCATTACGATCGAGTGCGTCGAGGGAAGACTCGCCGGCGTGCAGATCCTGGGCGAACATCATTTCGATCCGGAGTTCCTCAAGCAGCGCATCGCTTACGGCGCCGCGGCGCGACGTGGCCACGGCGGGAGACGATTTACAGGACGACGGCGTGCATTTCCTGCTCACGGCGCGCCGGTCCTTCTGATTAGCCGTTCACAGCCAGTGGTTTCGTTTGAAATACCAGTAGGGCGCGAGTGCGGCCAGCACCATGAGTCCCATGGCCACGGGGTAGCCGAATGCCCATTTCAGTTCCGGCATGACGATGAAGTTCATGCCGTAGATGCTGGCGATCAGCGTTGGCGGCAGAAACACCACTGCGGCGATGGAGAAGATCTTGATGATCCGGTTCTGCTCGATGTTGATGAATCCTTGCGCCGCGTCCATGAGGAAGTTGATTTTCTCGAACAGGAACGTCGTGTGCGCCAGCAGCGTGTCCAGATCGCGCAGGACCTCCCGGCAGACCTCCACCTTGTCCGCGTGTTCGCGGATGTGGCGCATCAGGAAAGACAGGGAGCGCTGCGTGTCCATCACGCACAGCCGGATCTTGCCGTTGCTGTCTTCGAGGTAAGCCAGTTCGTCGATCGCCTCTTCCATGGATGCGGACTCGTCCTCGAGCACCATGTGGCTCACGTCCTGCAGTTCGCGATGCAGGTCCTCCATGGCGTCGGCGAGGTTTTCCACCTTTTGTTCGAACAGCGACGTCATGATGCCGAGCGGAGAATCGGCGACGACGTGTCCGCGGCGCGTGCGCATCCGGAACAGGCGGAAGTCGGGCAGCTCGACGTCCCTGAGCGTCAACAACTGGTCCGGTCGCAGCGTGAACGCCACCGTCGCAGTCCGGTGTCTCCCCTCCGATTGGTACAGGAAGGACGAGTGCACGTGGATGCCGTTGTTGTCGGTGAAATAGCGCGCGGAGGCTTCGATCTCCTCTACCTCGTCCGTGTCTGGCAGGCTGGCTGGGAAAAGCGCCTCCACCCGGAGCCGCTCATCGTCGCTGGGCTCCTGCAGGTCAATCCATTGGGTCTGGCTCAGTTCCGCGGTGGACAGAACGGCGGAGGGGAGCTCCGCCATCTGGCCGTTCACCATCCTGAATGCTCTTAGCATCCGTGCATTATGGAGAAAACCCGGCCGCGATTCACGGCCGCGCCCTCGGCGCGGCGCGTTTCCACCCGTGCCACATGTGCTACTATTCCGTGGGTGACCTGCGCCGGTCTCCCCGCGGCGCGAAATTGTGAACCCCGTCAGGCCCGGAAGGGAGCAGCGGCAGCAATGGATGCGGGTGCCGGGGCCAGAACGGCGCGGGTTGCCCCTGAGGACAGACTGAGCCAGCCCTCCCGTCCGGCGTTTCATGAGCTACCAGGTACTTGCCCGGAAGTGGCGCCCGCGTGTTTTCGCCGACATGGTCGGGCAAGGACACGTGCTCCAGGCCCTGACTAACGCGCTGGAGTCGAACCGGCTGCATCACGCTTACCTGTTCACCGGCACCCGCGGCGTCGGGAAGACGACCCTTGCCCGGATCCTGGCGAAGTGCCTGAACTGCGAGCGAGGCGTCGGCCCGGCCCCGTGCGGCGAATGCAGCGCCTGCATCGGCATCGACGAGGGGCGCTACGTGGACCTGATCGAAGTGGACGCTGCCTCGCGCGCCAAGGTCGATGAGACCCGCGATCTCATGGACAACGTCCAGTACACACCGACGGTCGGCCGGTACAAGGTTTACCTCATTGACGAAGTGCACATGTTCTCCCCGCAGAGTTTCAACGCGCTGTTGAAAACCCTCGAGGAGCCGCCGCCGCACGTCAAGTTCCTCCTGGCGACGACCGATCCCAAAAAACTGCCCGTGACGGTCCTGTCGCGCTGCCTCCAGTTCAATCTGAAACATCTGGCCAGCGAACAGATCGCCAGGCATCTGGATCACATCGTCGGGTTGGAGGGCGTCCCTTGCGAGACGGCCTGCAGCCGCCTGATTGCCGCCGCCGCGAGCGGCAGCGTGCGCGACGCGCTCAGTCTTCTCGACCAGGCGATTGCGTACGGCAATGGCCGTCTCGTGGAGAGCCAGGTCCGGGAAATGCTGGGGACGATCGACAGCACCGAGATCTTCGGCCTGCTCGATTCGGTCATCTCCGCGGACGCGCAGGCACTGCTTGCGCGCGTGGATCGCATCGCCGAGCACAACCCGGACTTCGACGGGATCCTCGCCGAGCTCGCGGGGAGGTTGCACGACGTCGCCGTCGCCCAGGCGCTTGGAGGCAGGGCGGACATGTTCGACGAGCGGGTGCGACGGTTGTCTCAGGGCGTGCCGGCGGAGGACATACAACTCTTCTACCAGATCGCGATCCGCGGACGGCGCGATCTGGAAATCTCCCCGGATCCGCGCGCCGGATTCGAGATGACCCTGATCCGCATGCTGGCCTTTCGCCCGGGCGGAACAGCGGCGCCCGCGGGCCCGAAAATCTCCACCGGCGGCGCCCAGATCCCTCCGCGCGGCGTCGTCGAGTCCGCGGGGAATCCGGTGGCCGCGCCGGCCGGGCAGCCTGCTCCCAAGGCGGACGACTGGCAGCAGATCATCGACGAGATGGCCCTCGCGGGGTTGCTCCGCGAGCTGGCCGGACACTGCGTGCTCAAGGAGCACACGGCCGGCAGGGTGCACCTCGTGCTCGCACCTTCGAAGGAACATCTCCTCAAGACGACACAGAAGGACAGGCTGCAGGAGGCGATCCGTGTCCGCTTTGGCAGCAACGTGAAATTGATCATCACCGTGGAAGAGCCACCGACAGAAACGGTCGCCGAGCGCAAAACGCGGGAGGAAAGTGAACGCCAGGACCAGGCGGTCAAGTCTCTTGAATCGGACTCCAACGTGCGCGCGCTGATCGACATGTTCGATGCGACCCTTGATCGCAATTCCGTCCGCCCGCAGCAACCGTGACCGGCCGGGCGCCGCAGGTCGCGCAGAACTCCAGGGGCTGAGAAAAACGCGGGTTGCGAGACACTAGATACGAGATACTAGATCCAGGATACGGTCAGTCGCCGTCACATGTTCGAAGATCACTCCCGCCTTGAAGTCCTGATCGACGCCCTCCGCCGCCTCCCGGGCATCGGCCGCAAATCCGCCCAGCGAATCGCGTTTTTCCTCCTGCAACGCGATCGGGACGGCGCGCGCCTGCTCGCTACCGCGCTGGTCGATGCCGTCGAGAACATCGGCCACTGCCGGCGTTGCCGCACCTTCAGCGAGGAATCGCTGTGTCGGATCTGCGCGAACCCGAAGCGCGATCGATCGCTGTTGTGCGTGGTCGAGAGTCCCGCGGACGTGGTCGCCGTGGAAGAAGCCGGGTTTCGCGGGACTTACTTCGTGCTCATGGGCCATCTCTCGCCCCTGGATGGCATCGGGCCCGAGGACCTGCAGTTGGACAGTCTGGAATCGCTGTTGGGCGAGGGAGAGGTCAAGGAAGTGATCCTTGCGACCGGCATGACGGTCGAAGGCGAGGCCACCGCGCATTACATCAGCGAGATGGTGAAGAAGCGCAACCTGCGCGCGACCCGCATCGCGCACGGGGTGCCGGTGGGCGGCGACCTGGAATACGTGGATAGCGGCACGCTGTCGCACGCCCTGACGGGGCGCCGCGAGGTCTGACGTTACCGCTGGTGCGGATTATCCATGAACGATTGATAAATGAGCCGGCCGGGTCCTGTCATCGGGTACCGTCGTCCGTGCTCGCTCCACCCATCCCCCAGCGGGGCCCTTTCGCTGCGCGCGGACGGCGATACCCGATGCCACCCGTCCGCTCATCGGCTCGCTGTTCATGAATAATCCGCGCAACGAGCTGATACTAAATTCTGTTTTCCGCCAACCTGCTAGAGCGCCGCGAGATGCGCGATACGCGTGGGCGCCGGCGGATGCGAGTCGTGAAAGGCGGAATAGAGCGGGTCCGGCGTCAGCGTATTCGAGTTCTCCCGGTAGAGTTTGACCAGGGCGTGGATCAGGTTTTCGGTCTGCGCCTGACGGGCGGCAAATTCGTCCGCTTCGAATTCGTGCCGCCGCGAAATGTACGAAAACACGGGTTGCAGGAAGAACGTGAATACCGGCGCGATCAGCAGCAGCAATGTCAGTCCCAGGTAGTTCGAAGGCTCGCCGGCGCGGAGCCCGGCGTAGAACCACGGTTCGTCGACCAGCCACGCGAGCAAGGCCAGCCCCGCGAGCACGACCACCGCCATCGTCGCCATGCGCTTTCCGATGTGCCGGCACTTGAAGTGCCCGAGTTCATGGGCGAGCACCGCCTCGATTTCGGCGTGGGACAGATCGTCGACCAGCGTGTCGAAGAAGACGATGCGCTTGCTGGTGCCCATGCCGGCGAAATAGGCATTGCCGTGAGTGGAACGCGCTGACCCGTCCATCACGAAGATGCCGCGGCTTGCAAAGCCGTTGCGCGTCAGCAAATCCTCGATCCGCCGGCGAAGCGCCTCGTTCTCGAGCGGTCGGAACTTGTTGAACAGCGGCGCGATGAAAGCAGGGTACGCCCACATCATCGCGAGGCTGAAGGCGAACCAGCACAGCCATGCGCCCAGCCACCAGAACCGGCCGGTGTCCATGATCCAGAGCACCAGCACGGTCATGGGTAGGCCAATGACCAGCAGCAGCAGCGCCTGCTTCAGCAAATCGGTAATGAACAGCCGCGGCGTCATGCGGTTGAATCCGAACCGTTGTTCCAGGCCGAAGGTGCGGTAGGCGGAAAACGGAACGTCGATGATTCCCCCGATCACGACGACCGATGCCAGGAAACCGACCCCGGTCCACAGCTCGGGAAGTTGCAGCGCCCGCCAGTACTGATCCAGCCAGCGCAGGCCCCCGCCCAGGGTCCAGGCGAGCACCACCACGGCGCCGAAGACGAGTTCAACCAGGCCGGTCCTGGCCTTCGCGCACGTGTAGTCGGCCGCCTTCTGGTGATCCGCGAGCGGGATCCGTTCCTCGAATGCATCGGGAACGCGGTCGCGGTGCCGGCCGATATGCGCGGCATGGCGCCGCACGAGCAACCACTGGGTCGCAACGCCCGCGAATGCAAAGACCAGGAAGATCGCCGTCAGGAGATTCATCGATGCCACGGACTATGTCCGTGTGCCGCCGTCAGACATCGGCGGCGGCGTTCGGGCCGGTGTTTGCATCATCTGTTAGAATGAAGAAATCTCAAACAATTCCCCGCGTTGCGCCATGACGCAGTCCGCAGGCAACTTGATCTGGATCGATCTTGAAATGACAGGGCTGGACCCCTTGTCGGATTATATCATCGAGATCGCGACCATCGTCACCGACAGCCAGCTGAACGTGATCCAGGACGGACCCGTCATCGCGATCCACACGGACGATGCCGTGCTGCAGGGGATGGACGACTGGAACACGCGGCAGCACACCAAGTCCGGGCTGGTGGAACGCATCCGCAAGAGCCGGTTCACCACTGCGGACGCGGAACAGTTCACGCTGGATTTCGTGTCGCGCTTCGTCGCTCCCAAATCCTCGCCGATGTGCGGCAACAGCATCTGTCAGGATCGGCGCTTCATGGCCCGATTGATGCCGCGGCTGGAAGATTATTTCCATTACCGTAACCTGGATGTCAGCACGATCAAGATCCTCGTGAACCGGTGGGCGGCCGACAAGGAACAGTTCGCCAAGGAGTCCTCTCACCTGGCGATCGAGGATATCCGCGACTCGATCGAAGAACTGCGCTTCTACCGCGCCCGCTACCTCAACATCTGAACAGGGTCTGCCCGCGCATGCCGGCCGCTCTGCCTGTCCCGCTGTACCGCGCCGCGCAGGTGCGGGAAATCGAGAACGCCGCTATCCAGCGACACGGCGTTTCTGCCGAGCTTCTCATGGAGAGGGCCGGCCGCGCCGCATGGGATGCCTTTCGCGCGACGTGGCCGAATGCGGAGCGCGTGTCAATCGTGTGCGGCAGCGGCAACAATGGTGGCGATGGCTATGTGTTCGCGCAGCACGCACTGGACCACGGCCGCAAGGTACGGATCATTGCCCTTACCGCGCCTCACTTGCTGCGCGGTGTAGCACTCGCCGCGGCCGACAAGATTCTGGGCCGCGGGATCACGCTGCAATCCATGTCCGCGGGCGCGCTGGAAACCGCGGACGTCGTCATCGACGCCGTGTTCGGCATCGGCCTGGACCGGGAGGTGGGAGGGCTCTGGCGCCAGGCCATCGAGTCGATGAATACAAGCCGTAAACCCATACTGGCGATCGACATCCCGTCCGGATTGAATGCCGATTCCGGCAGGATCATGGGTGCTGCGGTGCACGCGTCCGCGACCGTCACGTATTTGGGACTGAAGGTCGGCCTCTATGTCGGGGAGGGGCCGGACTTCGCTGGCCGGGTATTGTTCTCGGATCTCGATGCCCCGCAGGGCGCCTGCGAGGGTGTGGTGGCGTCCGCGCTCAGGATCGATCTGGATCAGTTTCGCGACCGGCTCGGCCGGCGCCGGCGTGCGGCACACAAGGGGGAATTTGGTCACGTGCTCGTGATCGGCGGCGATCACGGATTCGCGGGGGCGGCGCGCCTGGCGGGCGAGGCGGCTGCCCGGATCGGCAGCGGGCTGGTCAGTATCGCCACGCGACCGGAACATGCCTTCGCCATCTCCGCGGCGCGCCCGGAACTGATGGCGCACGGGATCGGATCAGCGTCGCAACTCGGGCCGCTGCTCGGTCGGGCGACAGTCGTCGCTATCGGACCCGGCATCGGCCAGAGCGACTGGGCGCAGGGAATCCTCGGACGCGTCCTCGAGAGCAGCCTGCCGCTAGTCGTGGATGCCGATGCCCTGAATCTGCTCGCGCGCGATCCGTGCCGGCGCGAGAACTGGATCATCACGCCGCATCCGGGTGAGGCGGCGCGCCTGCTCTCCCTTACGGCGGCGGAAGTGCAGGCGGATCGGCTGCGGGCGGTCGATGCGCTGCAATCGCGCTTCGGTGGCGTCGTGGTGCTGAAGGGCTGCGGAACCGTAATCGGGGACGGCGGCGGCCCGCCGGCGTTGTGCGATCAGGGCAATCCGGGCATGGCGAGCGGCGGCACGGGCGATGTGCTCTGTGGGGTCATTGCCGGCCTCGTGGCGCAGGGGCTGGACCGATCGACGGCGGCAAAGTTGGGCGTGTGTCTGCACGCGGCGGCGGGGGACGCCTGCGCCGTCCGTGGCGAACGTGGCATGCTGGCCTCCGATCTGATCGCCGAGTTGCGCCCGCTCGCCAATCCGTGATGCGGCTTCGGCGAACGCCTGCGGATCCGGGCGCGATGGAAGCACTGGGCGCGGCGCTGGCCGCGCAGGTGGAGCCGGGCACGCGCATTTTCCTCCAGGGCGAGCTCGGCAGCGGCAAGACGACGCTGGCCCGTGGTTTCCTGCGGCAACTGGGACACGCGGGGCACGTGAAAAGCCCGAGCTTCGCGCTGGTCGAAAGCTACGAACTGACCCCGCTTAGGGTCTTCCATTTCGATCTGTACCGGATGCGCTCCCCGGCGGAACTCGAGTCCATTGGTTTCCGCGATTATTTCGACCGGGAAGGCATCTGCCTGGTGGAATGGCCCGAATTGGGCGGCGCGCTGCTCGGAGATCCTGATATCCGTATTCTTCTGAGCCTCGCTGTGCCCGGGCGCAGCGTCGAGCTGCAATCGAGCAGCGGGCGCGGCGAGCGTATTCTCGCCCGTCTCGCAGCCTCGAATCAGGCTTGAAAATTCAAGGAGTTGCAGCTTTCACGGGACTTGATTCCTGGGGGCGGTTCTGCGGTTAATATCTGTTAAAACAGTCAGATACCTTGATTTTATAAACAAAAATTGAAATTATCTCTCTAACAGGAAAGAAGATCAGAAACTCTCCGGGACTCGATCATGCGGGTTCTCAGCTATTTACTCTTGGCATTGCTGGCGCCGGCGGCCGCTGGTGCCGATAACGTACAGGTCGCCAACGTGCGCATCTGGGCCGCGCCGGACAGCACGCGCGTGGTCTTCGACGTCAGTTCGCCTGTGCAGCATTCGGTGGAGCTGCTTTCCGATCCCTTCCGCGTCGTCGTTGATATCGAGGAGGCGAAGCTGGCCGCCTCGCTGAGTCAACCCACTCTGGATGACAAGTTCCTGCAGCGCGTGCGCACGGGGCCGCGCGACGGCGGGCTGCGCGTGGTGCTCGATCTGAAGAAGTACGCGCGCATGAAGAGCTTCCTGCTGCAACCCAACCAACAGTATGGCGACAGGCTGGTCGTCGATCTCTACGGCGACGAGGCGGACCCCGCGCGCGGTGAGACATTGCTCGCCCAGGAGGCGCCGGCTAAACGCGACGTCGTCATTGCCATTGATGCCGGCCACGGGGGGGAGGATCCGGGCGCCCGGGGACCGAACGGCACGTATGAAAAACACGTTGTGCTGGAACTGGCGAGACGCCTCGCCGACCTGGCCAACCGGGAACCGGGCATGAGCGCCGTGCTGGTCCGGGACGGCGATTATTACTTGTCGCTGCGCAAGCGCATGGACCTCGCCCGCAGGCAGCGCGCCGATCTGTTCGTCTCTATTCACGCGGATGCCTTCAAGGATTCGCGCGTGCGCGGGGCGTCCGTTTACGTGCTCTCGCAGCGCGGCGCCAGCAGCGAGCACGCGCGCTGGCTTGCCGAGCAGGAAAATGCGTCCGATCTCATCGGCGGTGTCAGCCTGGATGACAAGGATGACATGCTCGCGGCGGTGCTGCTGGACCTGTCTCAAACCGCCAGCCTGGAGGCCAGCCTGGATGTCGCCGATCGCGTGCTGCGCGGCTTCAAGAAAGTCGGGGCCGTGCACCGTGGACGGGTCGAGTCCGCGGCATTCGCGGTGCTCAAGTCGCCGGACATCCCTTCGATATTGGTGGAGAGCGCCTACATCTCGAACCCGGACGAAGAGCGCAAGCTGCGCAGCTCCGAATACCAGCAGCGCATGGCCACGGCGATCCTGGAAGGCGTGCGCGGCTATTTCCGGATCAGCCCGCCGGAAGATACGCAGATGGCGGCGGCGCGCCGGCATGTGATTGCCCACGGCGATACGCTGTCGGGGATCGCACAGTCCTATGGCATCAGCGTCGAGCGGCTGCGTTCGATCAATCGCCTGGACGGCGACACGATCCGCACCGGGCAAATCCTGTCCATCCCCGCAGCCGGCGACGGCTGACCGATCCCTGCTGCGCCAACCGCGGCCCTTTGCCGGGCTGGCGGCGCCGCGTTCACGCCTGGCTGCCCATCCCTGTGAAGCCCAGGGCCGCTTCCGTATCATTGCCGGCATGGCGCAAAGCAAGGTGTTGCCCCGGGTCGGCAGGCTCCCACAGACACTCGCCAACCAGATCGCCGCCGGCGAAGTCATTGAACGACCTGCCTCGGTCATCAAGGAACTCGTTGAGAACAGCCTCGACGCGGGCGCTGAAAACGTGCGGATCGAAATCAGCAGGGGCGGACTGGGGTCCATGCGGGTCTCGGATGACGGTCATGGCATCCATCCCGACGACCTGGAACTTGCCCTTGAGCGCCATGCCACGAGCAAGGTGCGGTCCCAGGAGGATTTGGAAGGCGTCGCCAGCCTGGGTTTCCGCGGCGAGGCCTTGCCCAGCATCGCTTCCGTCGCGACCCTGCGCTTGATTTCGCGCGTGGCCGGTGAACGACACGGTTTCTACGTCGAATCCAGTCCCGGCGGCGGGATACTGCCGCGCCGTCCCGCCGCGCATCCGCCCGGCACCACGGTCGAGATCGCGGATCTGTTCGACGCCTTTCCCGCGCGGCGCAAGTTCCTGCGTTCCGAGCGGAGCGAATATCTTCATGTCCTGGAGGTGGTCCGGCGCCTGGCGCTTAGCCGGTCGCGGGTCGCGCTGAAATTCAGCCACGATGGTTCGACAGTGCTGCAATTCCCGGCGGATGCCCCGGCGGACCAGCGCGCGGGCGTCATCTTTGGCCGCGCATTCCGGCGCAATGCGTTGCCCGTGGATTTCAGCGCGAGCGGCATGCGCCTTTGGGGCTGGCTGGGCGCGCCGGGACACACCCGTAGCCAGTCCGACCACCAGTACCTGTTCCTGAACGGCAGATCGATCCGTGATCGGCTGGCAAGCCATGCCATTCGCACCGCTCTGGAGGGCGTCGTTCCTTCCGGCCGCTTCCCGGTCTACGTCCTTTATCTCGAGATGGATGCGCGTGCCGCCGACGTCAATGTCCATCCGACCAAGCATGAAGTCCGCTTTCGCCAGGGGCGCGACGTGCATGATTTCATTTGCGCGTCCCTGCGTGGCGCCCGGTCCGCTCCGGTCGAGGCGCAGTCCCGGTCCGGAACCATCGGGACCCGGCCCGACGTCCCGGGCGGCGGGCCTGCACCTCGATATCCGTCACCCGGTCCGGCGCCGGGTTCATTCCCGGGGGCGGCTTTTCAGGTCGCGGAGGATGGCGTTGAGCCGCAACTTGGCCGACCGCTGGCGCAGTTGAACGGCGAGTTCCTGCTCACCGCGCGTGGCGGCAAGTGGTTGCTGGTCAATCTGGACGCGGTCCGGCGTCTGTTCACGCAAACACGCCTGCGTCAGCAATTGGCGTCAGGCGGGGTCCGGAGCAGGCCGATGCTCGTGCCCGTGGAACTGGATATGGGCGCGGCAGAGGCGATGCTCATCGACCAATACGCGAGTCGCCTCATGCAATGCGGATTGCGGCTCGAACCCGTCGCGCCGGGCCGTATTGCCGTACGCGAGCTGCCGCAACTGCTGCCGGACGCGGACGCCGTGCGGCTGGCTCGCGACATTGTCGCTGCCCTGCGCGCGGGCGGTCCCGGGACGGATCAGGTGGATGCGATCTGCGAGGTCATGTTGCAGCACTGCAATCCACCGTTCGGCCTGCCGCGGGATCCGGGTCCGGGCACGGCGGAACTCCGCGCGCTGGAGACCCTGGACCTCGACTTCGCCGCGGAGGAGCATCCCGGCCTTTGGCGCACGCTCGATCGCCAGTCGCTGCTGGACCTGCTGCATTCTGGACGGTAAGCGGCGCTTGGCGTTACCGGTCATATTCCTCATGGGGCCTACGGCCAGCGGCAAGACCGATCTCGCGGTCGAACTGGTGGAGCGCCTCCCCGTGGAGATCATCAGCGTGGATTCCGCCATGGTCTACCGAGGCCTGGACATCGGCACGGCCAAGCCGCCCCGCGAGATTCTCGCGCGCGCCCCGCATCGGTTGATCGACATCTGCGATCCGGCGGAGCCGTATTCCGCAGGGCGTTTCCGCGAAGATGCGCGGCGCGAAATCGAAGACGTGTTCCGGCGCGGCCACGCGCCGCTGCTGGTGGGAGGAACCGGACTCTATTTCCGGGCATTGCAGAGCGGGTTGGCGGTTCTGCCCCCGGCGGATCCGGAGGTGCGCCATGCGCTGACCCGCGACGCGGGACGCATCGGTTGGGAGGGGCTGCACCGCAGGCTGGCGGAAGTCGACCCGGCCGCCGCGGCGCGCATTCATGCCAGTGACCCTCAGCGCATCCAGCGCGCACTGGAAGTGCACCGCCTTACCGGCCGGACGCTTTCGGAACATTTCCGCAGGGGGCGGCGGGATCCATTGCCCTTCCCGCTCATCAAGCTGGCGGTGGCCCCGGCGGACAGGTCGCTGTTGCGGGAACGCGCGCGAAAGCGTTATCTGGCAATGCTGGGTCATGGGCTGCTGGAGGAGATTCGGGCGTTGTACGCGCGCGGCGATCTGCACCCGGAATTGCCCTCGATGCGCCTGGTCGGCTACCGGCACGGCTGGCGTCACCTCGCCGGTGAAATCAGTCTCGAAGAGATGACCCGTGAGGCGATTTCAGCAACTCAGCAGCTCGCCAAGCGGCAGTTGACCTGGCTGCGCGGGGAGGAAACGGTGAACTGGTTCGATGCCCTGTCTGCTGACCTGTTGGAAAGGGTATTGAAATTCATCCGGCAGAGCACCAATTTCCCGGACAGGGTGTAATATACTTAATGTAGGGCCCCGGGGGAGCGTGGGTGCGCCAGGGACCGGATAATAATTACAACGAATAAACAGGAGATTTGTTATGACCAAGGGGCACTCATTACAAGACCCTTTTCTGAACGCATTGCGCAAGGAGCGAATCCCGGTTTCCATCTACCTGGTCAACGGCATCAAATTACAGGGGCAAATAGAATCATTCGACCAATTCGTTTTGTTGCTCAGAAATTCGGTCAGCCAGCTGGTATACAAGCATGCGATTTCGACCATCGTGCCTTCGCGGAACGTCAAGTTGCCGCGTACCGATGAGGAGGGCGCGGTCGATTAGCGCGCATAGACCGGACGTGCGGCTGCTTCCGCTGTCCCCGCCGCGCGGGGCGTTGCCGAAGAATCCGGTCGACACCTGATCAGGCATGGATTTGAGCCACACCTCTCCGGACAGCACCCCGGCTGTACTCGTCCACATCGATTTTCGCAATCCGCGCTTCAACGAGGAACTGGACGAGTTCCGGCAACTGGCGGAATCCGCCAGCCTTTCTGCCACGCGCGTCATCAGCGGCCATCGCAGCGTCCCGCATGCGCGCCTGTTCGTCGGGACCGGAAAGGTGGAAGAAATCCGCGCGGCCATTGCCGAAACGCGGTCCCGCGTTGTCGTCGTCAACCACGAACTGAGTCCGGGACAGGAACGCAATCTCGAGAAAGCCTGCGGATGCCGCGTGCTGGACCGGATCGGGCTGATCCTGGAAATCTTCGCGCAGCGCGCGCGCAGCTACGAGGGCAAACTCCAGGTTGAACTGGCGCGTCTGGAGCGCCAGTCCACGCGGCTGGTACGCGGCTGGACCCACCTCGAACGGCAGAAGGGCGGCATCGGACTCCGTGGCGGCCCCGGCGAGACGCAGCTCGAAACTGATCGCCGCCTGATCGCCCGGCGCATGAAGAACATCCACGCGCGGCTGGAAAAGGTGCGCCATCAGCGCCAGCAGGGGCGACGTCTGCGCAGGCGTAACACCACGCCTCTGGTCTCGCTCGTGGGCTACACTAACGCCGGCAAGTCGACGCTGTTCAACCGGCTCACAGGCGCGATGGTCTACGCGGCGGACAAGCTGTTCGCCACTCTGGATCCGACCTTGCGCCAGAGCCGGGTCGCCCCCGATCGGACCGCGGTATTGAGCGATACGGTGGGCTTCATCCGCCACATCCCACACGGCCTGATCAAATCCTTCCATGCCACGTTGCAGGAAGTGGCGGAAGCGGACCTGCTTCTGCACGTCGTCGACGCGAATGCCGAGCAGCGGGATCTGCACATGCAGCAGGTCAACGGCGTCATCGAGGAAATCGGCGCGGGCGCCGTACCCCAGATCATCGTGTACAACAAGATCGACATGAACCCGCAACTCCAGCCGCGGGTGGAAATGCACAACGGCGGCGCACCCGCGGTGTGGCTCTCGGCGTTGTCCGGCACGGGAGTGGACGCGCTGTGCGGGCTCATGGCGAGAGTTCTCCAGCCGCTGCCGGAGATTGAGGAGCTGCATCTGCCGCCCGGCGCGGGCGCTCTGCGCGCGCGGCTGTTCGAATTCGGCGCGGTGAGCCGAGAGGAATGCGATGAACGCGGCGGATGGATCATTCAGGTCAGCATCGATCCCCGGGCGCTGCGCAGAATCGCGCGCGAGCAGGGACTGGAGATGGATGCGCTGCGCACCGGCTGCGATTCTTTGTGATACCATCGGCGGTCGCTGAAATCTGAACTACATTTCGTGATCGGCATTTTGCGGGGCTTCAGGTAATGGGCTGGAACGAACCTCCGGGCGGCAACAAGGGACGGGATCCCTGGGGCGACCGTGGCAACGGCGGCGGCCCGCCCGACCTGGACGAAATCGTCCGTCGCATGCAGCAGGGATTCGGCGGGCTCCTGGGCCGGCGCGGGGGCGCGGGGCGCCGTGGCTCACCCATGATCTGGCTCGGGGTGATCGGCGCGATCGTCGCCCTGCTGCTGTTCGACATCACCTATTTCATCGATCAGCAGGAACGCGGCGTCGTGCTCCGTCTCGGCCGCTACGTGAGCACGCTCCAGCCCGGCCTGAATGTCGTGTTCCCGAGCGTCATCGACAAGGTGATTCCGGTGAATGTCGGACTGGTGCGGTCGATCACCCACAAAGCCACGATGCTCACGCAGGACGAGAACATCGTCGATGTCGAGATCGCGGTGCAATGGCGCATCAACGAAGCGGGCGACTATGTGTTCAACGTCGAGAATCCGGCGGGGACCCTGCGGCAGGTGGCGGAAAGCGCGGTTCGGCAGGTCATCGGCAAGAGCAAGCTGGATTTTGTCCTGACCGAGGGGCGCAGCGCGATCGCGCAGAGCCAGCAGCAACTCATGCAGAAGATCCTGAATGACTATCGCGCCGGGATTCTCATCGTGACTGTGGAAATGCAGCCGGCCAAGCCGCCCGAGCAGGTCAAGAATGCGTTCGACGACGCCATCAAGGCGCGCGAGGACGAGCAGCGGCTGGTCAACGAGGCTGAGGCGTACCGCAACGACATCATCCCACGGTCCCGCGGATCGGCGGCGCGGCTGCGCGAGGAGGCGAATGCCTACAAGGCGACGGTCATCGCGCGCGGGGAAGGCGAGGCCGCGCGTTTCGAGCAGTTGCTCGCCGAGTACCAGCGCGCGCCGGCCGTCACCCGGCAGCGGTTGTACCTGGACAGCATGGAGTCGGTACTGTCGAAGACGCCGAAGGTGCTGCTGGATTCGCGCAGCAGCAACAACATGATGTACCTGCCCCTGGATCGGCTTCTCGACCGGCCGCGGCTGCCCGCAGACGCCGGGACCGGGTCGGACGCCGGCGGCTCGGGCCGCTCCGTCGTACAGTCGATGCAGGAAATCAGCGGCCAGTCCGGCGCACGCAGCCGTCCGGAGAGGTGACCGCGGTGCAGCTGAGAATTGCCATTCCGCTCCTGGTCGTCGCGATCCTGGGCTGGCTGTCCGTGTTCAAGGTCGACCAGTGGGAGCAGGCCATCGTTTTCCGGTTCCGCGAGATCTACCGCTCGGACTCGGAGCCCGGCCTGCATTTCATTTGGCCGTTCATGGACACGGTGAAGAAGTTCGAGCTGCGATTGCTGAACATGGATCAGGAACCGCAGCGCTACCTGACTATCGAGAAGAAGGACGTGATCGTCGACTACTACGTCAAGTGGCGCATTTCGAACGTCCGCAGCTTCTATACGGCCTCGCGCGGCGGGGATGTCGAATACGCCAACGGGCTGTTGGGCCAGAGGATCAACCGCGCCCTGCGCGATGAATTCGGAAAGCGAACCGTGCAGGAAGTCGTGGCGGGCGAACGCGGCGAAATCCTGGACATCGTCACGACCACGACCTCGCAGCTGGAGCAGGAGATGGGGATCAAGGTCATCGACGTGCGCACGAAGCGAATCGATCTTCCGGAGGAGGTCAGCAGTTCCGTTTACGATCGGATGCGCGCCGAGCGCCTGCGCGTCGCCAAGGATTTCCGCGCGCGCGGCGAGGAGGCGGCGGAACGGATCAAGGCAAATGCAGACCGGGAACGTGAAGTCATCCTCGCCAACGCCTACCGGGACGCAGAAACCATCCGCGGCGAAGGCGATGCGCAGGCAACGGAAATTTACGCGGCCGCGTTCGGCAAGGACGAGGAGTTTTACGCGCTGTACAGGAGCCTGAACGCGTACCAGAACAGTTTCAGTGACGGCAAGGATGTCCTTCTGCTGGAACCCGATTCCGAATTCTTCAAGTATTTCAAGAGCCCGAAGGCGAGGCAGTGAAAAGTCGAAAGTGAATAGATCAGGGCAGTGATAAGAGGAATAGAAACTCTTCAACGGGCCACCATTCTCCTTTCACTTTCAACTTTTTACTTCGCACGTCTTCAATGTGGTCCAACCTGCTGACTGCCCTCGCGCTCGTATTCGTCCTGGAAGGAATCATGCCGTTCGTCAACCCTGATGGCCTGCGGCGGATGTTCGTGCTCGGGGCGCAACTGGACAATGCGACGCTGCGGTTCATCGGCCTAAGCAGCATGCTGGTCGGCGTCATCCTCCTTTATTTCGTGCACTGAAAAAATGGACAAGCGAAGTCACTGGTTGCTGCCGGAGGGCATCGAGGAGGTGCTGCCACCCGATGCGGAGCGGCTGGATGCGCTTTGTCGCGGCGTCCTCGACCAGTTCCGCGCCTGGGGTTATGAACTCGTCGTGCCACCGCTGATGGAATACCTGGAGACGTTGCTGGCCGGGACCGGAGAGGACGTGGCGCTCCAGTCGTTCAAGGTTACGGATCAGTTGAGCGGCCGGATGCTGGGCATACGCGCGGACATGACGCCGCAGATGGCGCGTATCGATGCGCACGTCCTGAAGCGCGAAACGCCCACGCGGCTGTGCTACCTGGGCACGGTGCTGCACACGCGGCCACGCAACCAGGGTGGCACGCGCGCCCCGCTGCAGGTCGGCGCGGAACTGTACGGCCACTCCGGGCCGGAAAGCGACGCCGAGATCCTGGTCCTGATGCTCAAGACCCTGCAACTGGCGGGACTGCGTGAACTTCATGTGGATCTTGGGCACGCGGGCATCTTCCGCGCCATGACCCGCGGAATGAAACTGACGCCGGCGCGGGAGCAGGATCTGTTTGACAGCCTGCAGCGCAAGTCCGCCGCCGAACTGCATTCCTCGGTCCGGGACTGGGGACTGCCGGCGAAACTCGGCGAGCCGCTCATGCAGCTCGTGGAACTGTACGGCGATGCCGCCGTCCTCGGCCAGGCCCGCCGTGCGCTGGCTGGAGCGGGGGACGAGGTCCGGCAGTGCATCGATAACCTGGCGCGGATCGCGGAGCTCGTGCGGCGACAGGTGAAGGACGCGCCGCTTTACTTCGACCTCGCGGAACTCGACGGCTACCACTATCACACGGGTATGATGTTCAGCACCTACGTTGCCGGCGAAGGACAGGGCATTGCCTTCGGTGGCCGCTATGACGACATTGGCGCGGCATTTGGCCGGCGCCGTCCGGCCACGGGTTTCAGCATCGACGTGAATCTCCTGTTCGGCCGTGCCGCCCGGGCGTCACCGCCGCGCAGCGCGATTTACGCGCCGGTCTCGGAGGTCCCGGGGCTGGTGGAAATGATCGAGCAGCAGCGCCGGCAGGGGGAAATCGTCATCTGCGAACTGCCCGGTCACGAGGGAGACATCCGGGCGATGGGCTGCGATCGGGAACTGGCCCTCGAGAAGGGACGCTGGATCGTCCGCCGGCTTGCCGGCAAGTAGACCCGCACAGACAAGCGTCGGGATCGGTTCTTTTTTCACTTTCAACTTTTCACTTGTAACTTTCTGCCATGGGCAAGAACGTTATCGTGATTGGCACCCAGTGGGGCGACGAGGGCAAGGGCAAGATCGTCGACTTGCTGACCGAACGGGCGGCGGCGGTCGTGCGTTTCCAGGGCGGCCACAATGCCGGACATACGGTCGTCATCGACGGGCAGAAGACCGTGTTGCAGCTGATCCCGTCCGGAATTTTTCGCGGCGGCGTCCTGTGCCTGATCGGGAACGGCGTCGTCGTCAGCCCGACGGCCCTGCTGGAGGAGCTCGCGATGCTCGAACAGCGCGGGATCCCGGCGCGCGAGCGTCTGCGGGTCAGCGAGGCCTGTGCGCTGATTCTGCCGTACCATGCGCGGCTCGATCAGGCGCGCGAGCAGGCCCTTGGCCGCGCCGCACTCGGCACGACGGGGCGCGGGATCGGTCCGGCCTACGAGGACAAGATCGCGCGGCGCGCGCTGCGCATCGGCGACCTACTGCACCCGGATCGGTTCGCGGCGAAACTGCGCGAGGTGCTTGAGTACCACAATTTTATGCTGAAGAATTACTACCGCGTGGAGCCGCTGGAGTTCCAGCCGCTGCTGGACGAGTCCCTGGGCGCGGCGGGGCAGATCGCGCCGCTGGTCGCGGACGTGGCGGAATTGTTGTACGAGACAGCCCGCCGCGGTGAAAACATCCTGTTCGAGGGCGCGCAGGGGACGCTGCTGGACGTGGATCACGGCACCTATCCGTTCGTTACGTCCTCCAACACCACTTCAGGTTTCGCGGCGGCCGGCACCGGCTTCGGGATTCGCAGCTTCGACTACGTGCTCGGCATCACCAAGGCCTACACCACGCGCGTCGGCTCCGGCCCGTTCCCAACCGAGCTGCTCGACAAGATGGGCCAGCACCTCGCCAGGCGCGGGGCGGAATTCGGAGCGGTCACCGGCCGGCCCAGGCGCTGCGGATGGTTCGATGCCGTCACGATCCGGCGCTCGTTGAACCTGAACAGCATCACCGGCATGTGCATCACGAAGCTGGACGTGCTGGACGATCTGGAATCCATCCAGATCTGCACGGGCTACCGGATCAACGGGGAGCTGCGCGCCATTCCGCCGGTCGGCGCGGAGGCCTACGCCGAGTGCAAGCCGGTCTACGAAGAACACCCCGGATGGCAATCGTCTACGGTGGGAATTCGATCCTTCGATCAATTGCCTGCGAATGCGCGCGGCTACATTCGCCGCATCGAGGAGATCATGGAAACGCCGGTGGACATGGTTTCCACCGGGGCGGACCGCGGCGAGACCATCATGCTGAAGCACCCGTTCGATTGACGGGCGGGATTGGTGCCGAGGAGAGGACTCGAACCTCCACGGTGTTACCCACTGGTACCTGAAACCAGCGCGTCTACCAATTCCGCCACCTCGGCAGGTGCGGGTACTGCGTGCAGGGAGCGGCGGACTTTACCCACCGACCAGATTGTTGTCAACGACGACCCGGAATGCGCAAACGCAATCACAGACGGGACGGGCACGGCGCTTCGGGAATCTCCATTCCCGAGCGCTCCGCCATCCTGAGATTCCTGGAGAGGGCCGGCAGGCCACGCACGCTGCAGCACATTGCCGACGGGCTGGCTGTACGCGACGACGGTGCTCGTGCCGCGCTCGGCAAGCGCCTGGCGGCCATGGAGCGCGACGGCCAGGTCATCCACAACCGGCGCGGGGGATTCGGCATTGTCGGGAAAATGGATCTCATCGCGGGACGCGTCATCGGCCACCCGGACGGCTTCGGCTTCCTGTCGCCGGATGACAAGAGCGGCGATCTGTTCCTCGGCGCGCAGGAAATGCGCGCGGTGCTCCATGGCGATCGCGTCGTGGTGCGGGTTCAGGGCCAGGACCGCCAGGGTCGGCACGAGGCGGCGATCGTCGAAGTCACCGAACGCAGCAATGCGCGCGTGGTCGGGCGCTTCGTATTGCAGGGCGACATCAGCTACGTGGTCCCCGACAACCGGCGCATCAGCCAGGATGTGCTCATCCCGGCGGAGTCGCGCGGCAACGCCCGCGCCGGACAGGTCGCCGTGGCGGAAATCGTCACCCAGCCGAACCGCCACATGCAGCCAATCGGACGCATCGTGGAAGTCCTGGGCGATCATGCGGCGCCCGGCATGGCGAGCGAGATAGCCATCCGGGCTTTCGAACTGCCGTACGAATGGCCGGGCGACGTGGACGCGGAGGCCGCGGCCATCGACCCGTCGCTGGCGCCATCGGTCCGCAGCCGGATGGACTTGCGGGACTTGCCGTTCGTCACCATCGACGGGGAGGACGCGAGGGATTTTGACGATGCGGTCTACTGCGAACCACGCGCGGACGGCTGGAGGCTGCTGGTTGCGATAGCCGATGTCGCGCATTACGTCCGGCCGGATTCGCCGCTGGACCAGGAGGCGCGCAATCGCGGCAATTCGGTCTATTTTCCGGACCGCGTCATCCCGATGCTGCCGGAGGTATTGTCCAACGAGTTGTGCTCGCTCAAGCCCGAGGTCGATCGCCTGGCCATGGTGTGCGAAATGCAGGTGAGCGCGAAGGGCAAGGTCAGGGATTCGACCTTCCATGAAGGCGTCATCCGTTCCGCCGCCCGGCTCACGTATACCGAAGTCGC
Source organism: Gammaproteobacteria bacterium (assembly GCA_016193395.1). GTDB lineage: Bacteria > Pseudomonadota > Gammaproteobacteria > Eutrophobiales > Eutrophobiaceae > JACPSH01. The sequence continues at coordinate 34,948 of JACPSH010000057.1, read as the reverse complement.
GCGCATTGTGGTCGATCGCGAGCCGGCCGCGTGCCAGGCGCAATCGGTGCTCGTGCCGCACCTGGACAACCTGTACTCGCTGTTCCTCACCCTGCATCGACGCCGCAGAAAGCGCGCGGTCCTCGAATTCGACAGCACGGAATCGCGGGTGCGATTCGACGCCGCCGGACGCATCGCTTCGATCCAGGAAGTCGTGCGCAATGACGCGCACCGCCTGATCGAGGAGTTCATGCTCGCCGCCAATGTCGCCGCGGCCGAGCTGCTGGAGACGCGCAAGATCCCGATCCTGTACCGGAATCACGAGCTGCCGAAGGCCGAGAAACTCGCGGCCCTGCGGCAGCTTCTTGGCGAGCTGGGCCTGGAGCTCGGTGGCGGCGAAGAGCCCGAAACGCGCGATTACGCGCGGCTGAGCGAGGCGGTCAAGGGTCGGCCGGACGCGCATCTGATCCGCACCTTGATGCTTCGCAGCCTGCCGCTCGCCGTTTACGGCGCAGACAATGTCGGCCATTTCGGCCTGGCCTTCCCGGCCTACGCGCATTTCACGTCCCCCATCCGGCGCTATCCGGATCTTCTGGTCCACCGCGCCCTGCGCCACGCGCTGGGCGCCCGGCGCGCGATCTATCCGTACAGCGAACTTGACATGCAGGGACTGGGTGAGCACTGCTCGATGACGGAACGCCGCGCGGACGAGGCGACGCGCGACGCGCTGCAGCGCCTCAAGTGCGAATACATGCTGGACAAGGTTGGGCAGGTATTCTCCGGGACGATCAGCGGCGTCGCCGCCTTTGGTCTGTTCGTGGAACTTGACGACATCTTCGTGGAAGGGATGATCCACGTCACCTCGCTGCCCAGCGACTATTATCACTTCGATCCGATCCGGCATGTATTGAAGGGCGGACGCCGGGGCGTCGGGTACCGGCTCGGCGGACGCGTGACGGTGCAGGTGGCGCGCGTGGACGCGGACGAGAAGAAAATCGATTTTGAATTGCAGCAGGAGTCCGGGCAGGCCGGGGGCAGGGACCATGGGCGGCGCCGCAGATCGCGAAGGCAACATTGAGCTGGTGTACGGCCTGCACGCCGTACGCCATGCCCTGGAGCGCGCGCCGGCGCGCGCGCTGGAAATCTGGTTGCAGGAAGGCAGGGAGTCCTCCGCGTCCCTGCGCGGCGTGCTCGAACTGGCGCGCGGAGCATCGATCCCGGTGCGCGCCGTGGCGCGACAGATGCTGGACAGCGAAACTTCGTATGCCCGGCATCAGGGGCTGGTGCTCCGGCGTCGTGGCAGCATGGAGCGGCCGGCGGATCTGGAGGAACTGCTTGCGCGGGGAGCACACCGGACGCCGCCGCTGCTGCTGGTGCTGGACGGAGTGACCGATCCGCGCAATCTGGGCGCGTGCGTGCGCACGGCCGATGCAGCGGGCATTGACGGCGTCGTCGTGCCCAGGGATCGGGCGGCGCCGATGACCGCCGCCGCGCGCAAGGTAGCCAGCGGGGCGGCCGAGAGCGTGCCCGTGATCAGCGTGGCCAATCTGGCCCGCGCGCTGCGCACGATCCGGGACGCGGGGATCTGGATCATCGGGACCGCCGAGGACGGGGCGGCCGATTTGTACGAGGTCGATTTGACCCTGCCGACCGCACTGGTCCTCGGCGGGGAGGGACAGGGATTGCGGCGCAATGTCCGCGCGCACTGCGACCACATCGCCAGGCTGCCGATGCAGGGGAGCGTGGAGAGCCTGAATGTCGCGGTGGCGGCAGGGATCTGCCTTTACGAGGCCGTCCGCCAGCGGCGCGCGGGCCAATGACGCCGCCCGCCCTGACAGGTCGATGCAAAAGTCCGTCCGTGGACTTTTGCATTAGCAGGCTGTTGAAAAAGCCTTTTCAACAGCCTGATAAAGCGGTGCAGGATGCACCGCCATTTTTCAAGGCATTGAAAAATGGAGAAAAGCAAAAATCACACTTTTTGCTTTTCGAGTTGAAAAAGTCTATGGACGGACTTTTTCAACAACCTGTCAGCCTGCTAATTGCAGTCAAGCTGCCAATCCACTAGAATCGCGCGGCTTTTTTACGGTGCCCGGCTGTTCCGGGCCCGGATTCCTTGCCTCACCGCCCGGCGTGCGGGAGGCTCACGAACCGAGAGGAAAACCACCATGCGCCACTATGAGATCGTGTTTCTGGTCCATCCCGACCAGAGCGAGCAGGTCCCCGCCATGATCGAACGCTACCGCGGGATGATCGAGGCGGGCGGAGGCAGGATCCACCGTATGGAGGACTGGGGTCGGCGGCAGCTGGCCTACACCATCAACAAGGTTCACAAGGCGCACTACGTGCTGATGAACATCGAGTGCGATCAGCCGACCCTGAACCAGCTCAACAGCGCCTTCCGCTTCAATGATGCCGTCATCCGCGACCTGATCATCGGCCGCGACAAGGCCGTGGTCGATCCTTCGCCGCTGGCGAAAAGCAAGGAGGAACAGGAAGAGGAGTACCGCTTCAGCGCCCGCGGCGAGGAAACGGTCGAGGAAGAGGAGGCCGAAACCCCGGCCGCGGTCGAAGAAACGCCCGCTGCACAGGGCGAAACGACCACACCCTAGACGGCGCAAGAACACGGGAGCACCACATGTCACGGTATTTCAGGCGCAAGCGTTACTGCAGATTCACGGCGGAAGGGGTCGAGGAGATCGATTACAAGGACCTCAACACGCTGAAGAGCTACGTTACGGAAACGGGAAAGATTGTCCCAAGCCGCATTTCCGGGACCAAGGCGCGTTACCAGCGGCAGTTGGCGACGGCCATCAAGCGCGCCCGGTTCCTGGCGCTGATCCCTTACTGCGACTCGCACTAGTCCCGACCGGCTCGGCGGCCGCCGTTTTGCGCCCGGGATGCTTTTCCCGATCCGGTGCATCGCGGCGCTGATCGTCCCCGCACCAATGCGCGCGCTGGGTACATTTCTGATTCGCGGGCGGCTCGAGGCGATAGCCGTCGTTGGGACGCTCACCGTCGTATCGTGGTTTCTGCCCCCGCTCGCGTTCGTGATCAGCGGCGCGCCGGTCGGCCTGATCACCCTGCGGCGCGGCGGCCTCGTCGGACTCCAGATCATCGCCGGCAGCCTGGCGTTCGTGGTGCTGGCTGGAATGCTGGCCAAGTTGCACCCCGCCGTGGCGGGAACGTTTGTCCTCGGGATCTGGCTGCCGGTCTGGATATGCGCGGTCATCCTGCGCCATGCCGAATCGCAGGGCGCCCTGGTCATGACCGCGGGCGGATTGGGGATGGTGTTCGCGGCGGGCGCTTACCTGCTCGTTGAGGACGTTACGGATTTCTGGCAGTCCTGGTTTTCGGACTGGTTCCGCAGTGCACTCCCAGGCGAGGCGTCAACACCGTATCTGGACGTATTGCAGGCCTCCGCTCCCTTTCTGAACGCCATGATGGCCTCGGCACTCATCATCAGCGTGGTGGTGACGCTATTGATCGCGCGCTGGTGGCAGGCCCTGTTGTATTTCCCCGGGGCATTCCGCCAGGAGTTTTACCTATTGCGGTTGCCGCGCTGGCTCGCGGGACTGGCCCTGGCGGCGATACTGGTGTTGCTCCTTGGGCAGGGCGAGACCCAGCCGCTGCTGCGTGACCTCTTGTTCCTGTCGCTGATGATGTACTTGTTCCAGGGACTTTCGGCGGCGCATCGGATCGTGGCAGGGCGCAAGCTGTCCCGGGCATGGCTGGCCGGCATGTACGGTTTGTTGCTGCTCGTGCCGAAAATGCTGCTGTTCGTCGCCTGCGTCGGCATGGTCGATTCCTGGCTGGGCGGACCGCCCCGGCAGCGCGGCGGCGATTCGGGATGATGTGATATTATTGACGACTTGCAATCTGGGGTAGAGCGATGGAAGTCATACTGCTGGAAAAGATCCGCAGACTCGGCGATCTCGGCGACAAGGTGCGCGTCAAACCTGGTTTCGGGAGGAATTACCTCATCCCGCAGGGCAAGGCCGTGCCGGCCACGGCCGAGAACGTCGCGCAGCTTGAGACCAAGCGGGTCGAACTGGAGAAGACGCAGGCCGAGGGGCTCGCGGCCGCAAAGGCCCGCGCCGAGAAACTGAACTTCCTTAGCGTCACCATACGCAGAAAGGCCGGCAGCGAGGGTAAGCTATACGGCTCGGTCGGCACTTCCGACATCGCCGAGGCGGCGGTCGAGGCCGGCGTGGAATTGGCCAAGCACGAGGTCAAGCTTCCGAACGGCCCGTACCGCGTCGTGGGCGAGTATGAAGTGGACCTCAACCTGCATGCCGATGTGGATGCGCGCATCAAGGTGAGCATCGTTCCGGAGGAGTAATAGCGAGCCGGGACCCGGGACTCGGATCGCCGCCCGCCGAAAGAGTCGCGTGGTCTGATTGAAGGAGTAGAATATCGCGTCCGTCGGAATTGATTCACTTCTCCCGAGCCACGAATCCCGAGCCCCGAGTCCCGCACCATGCCCGAGCCCGCTAAATCCGCGGTGGATTCCGAAACGCGGGCCCTGCGGATCCCGCCGCATTCCATCGAGGCGGAGCAGGCGGTTCTCGGCGGCATCTTTCTGGACAAGGACGCCTGGCTGAAAGTCGCCGAGCGACTGCAGGCCGAAGATTTCTACCGCCAGGACCATCGCGTCATCTTCAGCGCCATCACGGCGCTCGAATCGCAGGGCAAGCCGTTCGACATTGTCACGGTCGCCGAATGGCTGGAGAGCAACCAGAAGTTGGGCGACGCGGGCGGGCTGAGTTACCTGGCGGCCGTCGCGGAAAACACGCCCACGGCCGCCAATATCTCCGCATACGCGGACATCGTCCGCCGCCGGTCCGTGATGCGGCAGCTCATCCACGCCGCGATGGACATCAACGAATCGGTCTTCAATCCCGCCGGGCGCAGCAGCGAGGAAATCCTGGAGTCCGCCGAACAGGCAGTATTCGCCATTGCCGAGCAGGAGACGCGCGGCCGGCGCAGCTTCCGTCCCATCAAGGACCTGCTGGTCCGCGCGCTCGATCGCGTGGACGAGCTGTTCCAGAAGAAGAGCGCGATCACCGGCGTGGCCACCGGCTTCGACGACTTCGACGATCGGACCGGGGGCCTGCAGTCATCCGATCTGGTCGTGGTGGCCGGAAGACCGTCGATGGGCAAGACCGCATGGGCGATCAACGTGGCCGAGCACGCGGCGATCAAGGGCAAGCTCACGGTTGCCGTGTTCAGCATGGAGATGCCCGGCGAGCAGCTCGCCATGCGCATGATGTCTTCGCTCGGACGCATCGACCAGCACAAGGTGCGGACCGGAAAGCTCAGCGACGAAGACTGGCCACGGCTCACCTCCGCGGTCGAAATCCTCAAGGACGCCAAGCTGTTCGTCGACGACACGCCGGCGTTGACGCCGGTGGAACTGCGGTCGCGCTGCCGCCGCATCGCGCGCGAGCACGGGCTGGACATGATCGTCGTGGACTACCTGCAGCTGATGCAGGTGCCGGGCAGCACGGAGAACCGCGCTACGGAGATCTCCGAAATCACGCGCTCGCTGAAGGCGATGGCAAAGGAGCTCAGCGTGCCGGTCGTGGCCTTGTCGCAGCTCAACCGCAGCCTGGAACAGCGGCCGAACAAACGGCCGGTGATGAGTGACCTGCGCGAGTGTGTCACGGGTGACACGCTGGTATGCCTCACTGACGGCCGGCGCGTGCCCATCGTCGAGTTGATGGGCATGACTCCGGAGGTTTGGGCCATTTCCGAGGATCAACGGATTGTTGCCGCTCGCAGCGACAAGGTCTGGAAGGTCGGGTCGCGACCGGTGTTCCGCGTGGCACTTGCCAGCGGCCGGACCCTGCGGGCAACGGCGCAGCATCGCGTACTGACCGGCTTGGGCTGGCGCACACTTTCGGAGCTTGCGCAGGGGGATCGTCTGGCGTTGGCGCGCAGAATACCGGCGCCAGCAGAAGTGCAGCCCTGGCCGGAGCACTGGCTCGTGCTACTCGGGCACCTGGTCGGGGACGGCAGCTATGTCAAGCATCAGCCTTTGCGCTATACGACGGGATCCGAGGAGAACAGCAGGGCCGTGCGGGAGGCCGCCGAAAAGTTCGGCTGCTGTGTCACCCCTCACGCGGGACGAGGCAATTGGCATCAGCTCGTCATCAGCGGGAACGGCAATCGCTGGTCGCCCACGGGAGTCGGCGCGTGGCTCAAGGATCTCGGTATCTTCGGACAGCGGTCGCATGAGAAGCGCCTGCCGGCGGCTGTGTTTGCGTTGGCGGACGAACAGATCGCGCTGTTGCTGCGTCACCTTTGGGCAACGGACGGGTCTGTCACCTTGCGGAAGCCGATGACAAGAGGTGCGCCTCGCGTGTTCTTCTCGACCGCGAGCACGACACTCGCGAAGGACGTCGCGGCGCTGCTGCTGCGGTTGGGTATCGTAGCGCGAATCAGGGCGGTCCACGGCAAGGCCGGTCGACCGACTTATACAGTAGACGTCAGCGGTTCGGAATCCCAGAAGCGCTTCGCTGACGTCATCGGCGGGTTCGGCCCTCGGGCAGGCGCAGTGCAGCAGCTTCGTCATTACCTTGTCGGTGTCGTTCAGAATACGAACGTCGATACGCTACCCGAGCAGGTCATGCAGAGGGTCTGCGCATTGATGCAACGGCAAGGGATTACACGTACACAGATGGCCGCACTGCGGGGATACCAGAACATCAACATTGATCACGCCCCTTCGAGGAGACTGATCGCCGAGTATGCAGCCATCTTGAAAGACGAGGGGTTGCAGAAAGCCTGCGAAAGTGACCTGTTCTGGGACCGCGTTGCCGCAGTTGAGGATTCGGGCGAGGAAGATGTGTATGACCTGACGGTCCCCGGCGAAGCATCGTGGCTCGCGGACGGAATTGTGAGTCACAATAGTGGCGCCATTGAGCAGGACGCAGATCTCATTGTCTTCATCTACCGCGACGAAGTGTATAACGAAGACAGCACGGATAAGGGCGTCGCCGAAATCATCATCGGCAAGCAGCGCAACGGCCCTATCGGCACTGTCAAGCTGGCCTTCCTCGGCCAGTTCACGCGCTTCGAAAATTATATCGGGGACCGGCCGTACATGATGGGGCAGGCCGAATGACGCGGCCCGCCCGCGTCGTCATCGACCTCGACGCCCTTCGCCATAATCTCTCCCGTGTCCGTGAGCTGGCGCCGCGCGCCCGCGTCATGGCCATTCTCAAGGCCGATGCCTACGGCCACGGCATCGAACGCGCCGCGCGCGCCCTCGGATCGGCGAATGCTTTCGGTGTGGCCTGCCTGGAGGAAGCGCAGCAATTGCGGGACGCCGGCGTGCGCAAGCCGGTGGTGCTGCTCGAGGGGCCCTATTCGGGCGCCGAGCTGCCGTTGATTTCTTCGCTCGGTCTCGAGATCGTGATTCACCATGCATTCCAGCTCGACCTTCTGGAGAGCGCTCGCCTGTCGCGGCCGGCGAAGGCCTGGCTCAAGGTCGACACCGGCATGCATCGCCTGGGCTTCGATCCCGACCGGACCGCATCCGCCTGGCGGCGCCTCCTCGAATGCGAGTCCGTCGCGCGCTCGCCGCGCTTGATGACCCATCTCGCTCTCGCTAATCAGCCGGGGAGTGCGATGACCGGCGAGCAATTGCGGGTGTTCGATCAGATCTGCGGGAAACTTCCGGGAGAACGCTCAATCGCCAATTCGGCGGCCATCCTCTCCTTGCCGGCGAGCCACGCGGACTGGGTGCGCCCCGGGCTGATGCTCTATGGCGTGTCGCCCTTCGACTCCGGTACCGGCGCCGAGTACGGTCTGCAGCCGGTCATGGCCCTGCAGTCGGAGCTGATCTCGATCCGGCGGCTGCGCAGGGGCGATCCGGTTGGATACGGCGCGAACTGGCGCTGTCCGGAAGACATGGACGTCGGCGTCGTCGCCGCCGGTTACGGCGATGGATTCCCGCGCCACGCCAGCACCGGGACGCCTGTGATGGTGTGCGGCCGGCAGAGCGCGATCATCGGTTTCGCATCGATGGACATGCTGGCGGTCGATCTGCGCGGCGTGCCTCAGGCCAGAGTCGGCGACGCCGTGGAGCTGTGGGGGGAGGCCCGGCCGATCGAGGACATCGCGCGCAGCGCGGGCACGGTGCCCTACGAAATCCTGTGCGGCGTCCACAAGCGGCTGAGGTTCGTGGAGCATGGCGAAGCCCAAGACACGGTTTCAATGTAACGAATGCGGCGCGGTCGCCCCGAAATGGACGGGGCAATGCACGGACTGCGGGGCGTGGAATTCCCTGGTGGAGACGACCGTGCCGTCCGCCACGTCGGTGAGGGCGCGCTTCCGCGCCGTCGCCGCTTCCGACTCCACCGTCACTTCGCTCTCGGATGCGAAGATCGACGCCCTGCCGCGCGTGCGCAGCGGTTCGGGGGAACTGGATCGCGCCGTGGGCGGCGGCCTCGTCCCCGGCTCCATCGTGCTGATCGGCGGCGACCCGGGGATAGGCAAATCGACCCTGCTCATACAGGTGCTTTCGTCGCTGGCGACGGACGGGCTGCGCACGCTGTACGTGAGCGCGGAAGAATCCGCGGGCCAGATCGCGATGCGCGCGGAACGGCTGGGATTGCCGCGCGCGGCCCTGCAGGTGCTGGCCGAAAACCGCATGGAACGGATCCTGTCCGTGTGCGCGGAGGAGCGGCCGCAGGCGCTGGTCGTCGATTCGATCCAGACCGTCTACACGGATTGGCTTCAGTCGGCGCCCGGGGCGGTCGGCCAGGTGCGCGAATGCGCGGCGCAGCTCGTGCGCTTTGCCAAGGAGACGGATAGCGTCGTCTTCCTGGTTGGCCACGTCACCAAGGAAGGCGCGCTTGCCGGACCGCGCGTCCTCGAGCACATGGTGGATACGGTGCTCTACTTCGAAGGCGAAAGCTCGGATCGGCACCGGGTGATCCGCGCGGTGAAGAATCGCTTCGGAGCGGTCAATGAACTCGGCGTATTTGCCATGACCGATCGGGGATTGCGCGAAGTCAGCAACCCGTCCGCGATCTTCCTCGCCGGGCACGAGCAGCCCGTCTCCGGCAGCGTGATCATGGTGACGCGCGAGGGGACGCGCCCATTTCTGGTCGAGGTGCAGGCGCTGGTGGACGGCGCCATGGGCGGCTATCCGCGGCGCGTGACGGTGGGACTCGACTCCAACCGCCTGGCAATGCTGCTCGCCGTCCTCCACCGCCACGTGGGGATCGCCACTTCCGACCAGGACGTTTTCGTCAACGTGGTCGGTGGCGTGCGCATCACGGAGACGGCGGCGGATCTCGCCGTCCTCCTCGCGGTCATGTCCAGCCTGCGCGATCGTCCCATTCCCCGCGATCTCGTCGTGTTCGGGGAAACCGGCCTTTCAGGGGAAATCCGCCCGGTTCAGAGCGGCATGGAGCGCCTGAAGGAAGCGGCGAAGCACGGTTTCCGGCGCGCCGTGATTCCGCGCGCCAACCGTCCCAAGGGCGGGCTGGAAGACATGCAGTTGAAGACGGTGCAGAGACTGGCTGAGGTGCTGGACGGTCTGTTTGACTGACAAGTCGATGCAAAAGTCCGTCCTTGGACTTTTGCATCTCGCTCAGGTGTCCGTTCCCCGTACCGGGAACGGCTGCCGGTTTATCCTGACTGTCCGCACCGCGTTGCCCGAGGTCTGCGTCACTTCGATCGTGTACGGGCCGACGCGCAGGCTCGTCCCCGGCTCCGGCATGGTTTCCAGGTGTTCGAGGACCAGTCCGTTCAGGGTCTTGGGGCCTTCGGTCGGAAGATTCCAGTGCAACTGGCGGTTGATCTCGCGCAGCGTCGCCGTGCCGTCGATCAGGTAGGTGCCGTCCGCCTGCGGATGGATTTCCTGCGCGAGTGTCTGCACGTCGGTCGTGAATTCGCCGACGATCTCTTCGAGTATGTCTTCGAGCGTCACCAGGCCCTGGATCACGCCGTATTCGTCGACCACGAAACCGATGCGGTTCCTGCGGCGCTGGAAATTCAGGAGTTGCGTGTGGAGCGGCGTGCCGAGCGGCACGAAGTAGGGCTCGTGCACCAGTTGCTCCAGATCGGCGATGCTGAATTCCTTTTTGTCTCTCAGGATGCGCGCCACCCGCCGGACGTGCACGACGCCGGCGATGTCGTCGATGTTTTCCCGGTACACGGGCAGGCGGGTATGCTGGCTGTGGGCGATCACGTCGAGTATTTCGTCCGGCGACTTGTTCAGATCGACCCCGACGATCTCGTTGCGAGGCACCATGATGTCGTCCACGGTGACGCTCTCGAGATCGATGATGCTGAGCAGCATTCGCTGGTGTCTGCGCGGGATCATGCCGCCGGACTCGAGCACGACGGTGCGCAGCTCCTCGCGGGTGATCGGCTCATCGGACCGCTCGTCCATGCGCACGCCCGCGATGGAGAGCAGGCCATTGGTGACCTGGTTGATCACCCAGACGAAAGGATTGAGCAGCCTGCCGAGGAAATACAGCGCGTAGCTGGCGGGATAGGCGATGCGGTCGGCGTGAAGGGCGGCAACCGTCTTGGGTGCGAGCTCGCCGAAGATGAGTATGACCACGGTCGTCGCCACGGGTGCGATGGCCAGGCCGATCTCGCCCATGAGCCGGATTGCGATAATCGTGGCGACCGAGGCTGCCGCAATGTTCACCAGGGTATTCACGAACAGGATCAGCCCCAGCACCCGGTCCGGCCGCCTGAGCAGGCTCTCCACCAGGATGGCGGAGCGCTGACCGGTGCGCGCCCGATGCCGCAGGCGATAGCGGTTAACCGCCATCATGGCCGTTTCCGTGCCGGAGGAAAAAGCGGAGAACAGGATCAGGACGAACAGGATCCCGAACATTGCTGATAACGGGATGTCTTCCAACCGACGTAACCAGGATTCAGGCCGGCGGTTATTGTGCCCGCATGAGGTCCGGCACTGTCAAGGTGACCGGCCGACGGCGCGCGCCGTGTCAGACGCGGTGCAGGATGAGTTCGAGCACGAGCTTCGAGCCGAAATAGGCCAGCATCAGGGCGAGGAATCCGCCGAGCGTCCATCCGGCGAGCCGCATTCCGCGCCAACCGCGCGCCCAGCGTCCGTACAGGACGAACCCGAACAGGAACCAGGCGAGCATCGACAGCGCGGTCTTGTGGGCCAGGTGCTGGCCGAGCAGGTCCTCGAGGAACATCAATCCGGTCGCGAGGCTCAGACTCAAAAGGAAAAAGCCGATCGCGAGCATCTGCGCGAGTAGATCCTCCATGGTTTTCAGCGGCGGCAGCATGCGCATGACGCCGACCGGGTGCCGCAATCGCAACTGGCGCTCCTGTACGGCCACGACGAGCGCCTGCACGGCGGCGATCGCCAGCAGCCCGTAGGCGCCTATGGACAGCACGACGTGGACGCGCAGCCCGGTCGGCGCCGAGGCGGGAACCATCCTGACGCTCGGCAGAAGCTGCTCCAGGAGCAGGCACAGCGCGGCGAAAGGAAGGAACACGATGGCCAGGTTTTCCACCGGCCTGAAGAGCGCCACGCCGATGACGATCAGCGCGACCGTCCAGCTCACGAGCGACAGGGCGTTGTAGAAGCCCATGTTCAGTCCGGCGTCCGTGACGATCGTCGGGTACAGCACCATTGCCTGCAGGAGCAACGGCACGGAACTGGCCGCGGCCAGGAGGTACTTCGAACGCGGGCCCGGTGGCCCGGATCGGAATGCCGTCGCGCCCCACCACGCCGTGATGCCCAGGTAAAGGAGGATGGCAATGACGCTCTCGGTAGTCATGAAGGCGTGGGGATGCAGGCGCGGGTTCCGCAGTTTGGCACATTCGCAGTCCATATTGAATGACGTGTTAGAATTCTCACCGAAACAGCTCCCCCGCATGTTTGACAACCTCACGGCGCGGCTTGCGCGCATCATCCGCGATCTTGGCAGCGAGGCGCGCCTCACGGAGGCGGACATCGACGCCGTGTTGCGCGATGTGCGCGTCTCGCTGCTCGAAGCGGACGTTGCGCTGCCGGTAGTGCGGGACCTGATCGAGCACATCCGCGCCCGCGCCGTGGGGGCGGAAGTCCTGCGCAGCCTGACGCCGGGACAGGCCGTAGTGAAGATCGTCCGCGATGAGCTTATCCAGGTGCTCGGCGGCACCGCTTCTGAATTGCGCCTGGAGGGCCAGGCACCGGTGGTCGTGCTGCTGGCCGGCCTCCAGGGCGCGGGCAAGACAACCACTGCCGCGAAGCTCGGCCGCTGGCTGATTGGCCGGAAAACTCGGCGCATCCTGCTTGCCGGTTGCGATACCTACCGCCCGGCAGCGCCGGAGCAGTTGAAGCTGTTGGCAGGGGAGAACGGGCTTGAATGCTTCGTAGGCGCTCCGGGGCAGTCGCCAGTGGCCATCGCTTCGGCCGCGCTCCAGCTTGCGCACGCACGCCTGGCGGAAGTACTGATCGTCGACAGCGCCGGACGGCTCCACGTCGACGAGGAGATGATGGCGGAGATCCGGCAGCTGCACGAAGTCCTGCGGCCCTCGGACACACTGTTCGTCGTGGACAGCATGCTGGGGCAGGACGCGGTTAATGCGGCCGCGTCCTTTTCATCCTCGGTGCCGCTCAGCGGCATCATCCTGACCAAGGTGGACGGCGACAGCCGCGGCGGCGCCGCGCTGTCCGTGCGCCATGTGACCGGCGTCCCAATCCTGTTCATCGGCACCGGTGAGCGGGTGGAAGAACTTGCGCCATTTCATCCGGATCGGATGGCTTCGCGCATTCTTGGCATGGGCGATGTGCTGACCCTGATCGAACAGGTGGAGCGCGGCGCGGACCGCGAGAAGAGCGAACAAATCGCGCGCAAGGTGATAAAGGGCGCCGGGTTTGATCTCACGGATTTCCGCGATCAGTTACGGCGGATGCGGAGCCTGGGCGGGCTGGCCGGGATGATCGAGAAGCTGCCGCTGGCGCAGTTCCTGCCGGGCAGCGCGGCCGCCCAGTTCAACGATCGCGAGCTCGTGCGCCTGGAGTCGATCATCAATTCCATGACGCCAGCCGAGCGCGGCCGCCCGGAGATCATCAACGGTTCGCGCAAGAAACGCATCGCGGCCGGATCGGGGACGCAGATCCAGGACGTGAACCGTCTGCTGAAACAATTCCAACAGATGCAGACCGTGATGAAGCGCCTGACGCGCAAGGGCGGCATGGCGCGCATGATGCGGACGCTCGGTAGTGGCCCGCCGCGCGGCTTCAGGCGCTGATGCCGCCCGGCCGTTCATGCATGCGTTGGGCAGCGGCCGGGTCCTGTCACCGGGCACACCCGTCCGTTCAAGGCTGTCGCATGAATCCGGCCGGACTCATGTAGGCACGGTGGCGGACGGGTCCGGTCACCGGGCACCCCTGTCCGTGCTCGCTCGGTCCCCTCGCTTGCGCGCGGAGCAGGGGAGTGCCCGGTGCCACCCGTCCGGTCAACGCTTGAGATGAGTCCGGTCAGACTTCGGCGCATGTGCCGAACGGGCGGGTGACATCGGGTCACCGTTCTTCGCGCGCAGCGATAGCGAGCACGAAGACGGTACCCGATGGCAGGACCCGCCCGCTTGGTGTCTCAGCCGTTCTGCAGACGGTGCTCGGCGATGAATTGATCGATGAGCCGCAGCGCGAGTTCGCGCAGCGGCCCGAGATCGGATGGCTGGACCGCGCCCACGCTTCCCTCTGACCAGATCTCCGCCGTGGCGTAAGCGTTCGGGCCGTGAACCAGCGCCAGCTTCCCGCGGGCGATCAGCCTGACTCCGTACAGGTAGAAATAATAAGGAGCGCGTATCAGCCGGACCTGCAGGGATAATTGCGCGGCATCCGTGCGCTGTGCCCATTCACCGGAGTCGATGACCTCGATTCCCGCCCGGTTCAGACGTTCCGAGGCTGCGGCGATTAGCCCCGATCGGTCGATCCCGTAGGGCGCGAGATTGTCGTCCAGCCTGTCGACGGTCAGCGCCACCGCCACGACGCCGTGAAGCGGGCGGCCGGCCTGCTCATTGGCATCGGAGGCCCCCCAGGAAGCGCAGCAGCACAGCAACAACAGGAACAGGGAACAGACACGGAATGCGCGCGCCGTTCTCATGGATTGAATGGCGGTGTCGCTCTGCACGCGCGCTCCATGGCTCAGGCCGCGGCGGGCCTGAACGCGTATGCCACCGCGCATAGCGCCAGCGCCGCAAAGAATAGCAGGCTCCATTCCGCAATGCTCAGCGTCAGAAAGGTCCAGCCGGCTTCAGCGCATTCGCCCGATCCGGTCAGCACCTTGGCCAGCACTTCATTCAGGGGAAAGACCTCCAGCATATACCCCAGGCCTGGGCCGCACTCCGGGACCCGGTCCGCGGGCAGATGCTGAAGCCAGACCTGCCGCGCCGCGACCGCGCCGCCGAGCAGGGCGCAGAGCGCAATGACGCCACCATAGAGCCTGCGCCAGAGTCCCGCGCCTGCGTGAACGGCCGCGACGATCGCGATAGTCGTGATGGCCAGGTAGGCAATCCGTTGCAGGACGCACAGCGGGCAGGGCTCCAGTCCGCGGCCATATTGCAGGTAATAGCCGAAGCCGAGCAGGCCGATGCAGATACCCGCCAGGCCGGCATAAAAAAGCCGATCCGTACTCCGGCGGACGCGGCGGACAGACGTCGCGGAAAGCATGGAGGCTATTTTATCAGCTTACCGATCACGACCCGCGGGCCTGCGGGCGACCCCACATGCAGTTCGACAGTTCCCGCCAGGTCGAGTTCGCACACGGCCAGTCCGGTTTGCACGCCGTCAACCTGCGTTTGAGCATGCAGGACGGTGCCGGCGGGGCGCGTAGCCGCGCTCGCCGCGCTCAAGCTCGAACCGGGCGACGGCGGTTGAGGCGTACTCACGGTGAATAGAAACAGACCCCGCTTCACCCGGCCGCGGTATTGCGCGCGGGCAATGATCTCCTGGCCCGGGTAGCAACCTTTGGCCAGGCTGAGCGCGCCGAGCGCCTCCAGCCCCAGTTCCTGCGGCAGGTAACTGTCGGCTAGCTCTGGAACCAGCCACGGTATTCCGGCCAGGACGTCGTGCAACCGCCATGCATCGGGCGCGACCGCGACGTACCGCCTGGCAGGCCGCAACCAGAAGGCTTGCGCCGCGTCGATGTTCCCGCAAATCAGGAACCGGCGGCGGCCCTCCGTGTCCGGAAGGCGCAGGCCGGTCAATCCTTGCGTTTCGGCGATCTGCCACGGTTCAGGCGCGCCGAGGTCCGGATCGATGGCCGGCGTCTTTCCGGGGATCGCAACGATGCCGATGCGCACCCATTCGTCACTGCGATCGGAGATGCGGACGTCCGCGCGCAGCACGTACAGGCCAAGGCGACGGACAAACGTGGCGCATTGCTCCTGCGGCAGAAGAATGAAATAACGGTCAGACAGGCGAAGCAATAAGACCACCGCGACGACCTGTCCGCGGGCGTTGCACCACGCGCTGAACTGCGCCCGGTCGACGGCCAGGCCGGCGACGTCGCTGGTGAGTTGACCGTGCAGGAACGTCATTGCGTCGCTGCCGGAGATTTCGATCACGGCCAAGTGCGACAGATCGGTGATCGAGGAGCCAACGGGATTCGCATCCGGCGCGCTTCCCCCGGGCGCGCTGTGCGCCGACAGGAACTGACGCCAGGCCGGGTTCACGTCCGCGGGGAAGGTTGGATCTGTCTCAACCGCCGAACGACCGGCTCGTAGTCAGCGGGCACCGCCGGCCGACGGCCGGTGATCCAGTCAAGGAGATCCAGGTCTGTCTCCTCAATCAATCGTTCGAACGCGCGGCGCTCCGTCTCTGGCAGGCCGGGATAGACGGAATCGAGGAAGTCCTGGAGCAGGATGTCCATCTCGCGGATCCCCCTGCGGCAACGCCAGCGAAGGCGCGAAGGCTCGTTCATGGCATGCAGGGCCGCCGCTACATCGTGCGCGAAACCAGCAGTTTCTTTATTTCCGCGATGGCTTTGGCGGGGTTCAGACCCTTAGGGCAGGTCTTCGTGCAATTCATGATCGTATGACAGCGGTACAGGCGGAACGGATCCTCCAGGTTGTCGAGGCGTTCCCCCGTGTTCTCGTCGCGGCTGTCCACGATCCAGCGGTAGGCCTGGAGCAGGATCGCCGGCCCCAGATAGCGGTCTCCGTTCCACCAGTAGCTGGGGCAGGAGGTAGAGCAGCAGGCGCACAGGATACACTCGTAGAGTCCGTCCAGTTTCGCGCGGTCGGGCTTGGACTGAAGCCGTTCGCGGTCCGGGGGCGCGGGCGAATGCGCCTGGAGCCAGGGTTGGATCGAGGCGTACTGCGCGTAAAAGTGCTTGAGGTCCGGGATCAGGTCCTTGACCACGGCAAGGTGTGGCAGTGGATAGACGGCGATATCGCCGGGGTAATCGACGATCGCGCCGGTGCAGGCGAGCGTATTGGTGCCGCCGATGTTCATCGCGCAGGACCCGCAGATACCCTCGCGGCAGGAGCGGCGGAACGACAGCGTTGAATCGATCTCGTTCTTGATGTAAATGAGGACGTCCAGCACCATCGGTCCGCACTGGTCCAGATCGATTTCGTAGCGGTCCATGCGCGGGTTGCCGCCGCTGTCCGGATCCCAGCGATACACGCGAAACGTCTTTTTCCGGCGCGCATCGGCGGAAGCCGCGAACGTGCGTCCGGGCAGGACTTTGGAATTCTTCGGCAGTGTGAACTCGGCCATACTCTAATCTCGTTCCTCGTTCCTCGCTCATCGTGTCCTGGGATTCGATCGAGCCACGATCCACGAGGCACGAGGCACGAGGCACAGTAATTATCAATATACTCGCTTCTTCGGGAGCACGACCTTGACGTCATTGGTCAGGGTATACATGTGTACCGGCCGGTAGTCGAAGCGGACCGCGCCGTCGGCGGGATGCAGCCAGGAGAGCGTGTGCTTCATCCAGTTGTCGTCGTCGCGCTCGGGAAAATCCTCGCGCGCGTGCGCCCCGCGGCTCTCGGTGCGGTTTTCCGCGGAACAGATGCTGACCATCGCGCACTGGAGCAGGTTTTCCAGTTCCAGAGTCTCGACCAGATCGGTATTCCAGATCAGCGATCGGTCGTTCACCCGCACGTCCTGGAGCGACGAGTATACGTCGCGCAGTCTGGCCATGCCCTCGCGCAAAACGCCGCCGGTGCGGAAGACGGCGGCATTGTTCTGCATGGTCCGTTGCATCTGCAGCCGGATCGCGGCGGTCGGGGTCGAACCGCCGGCGTGGCGCAGCCGGTCAAACCGGGCGAGGATCCCCTCATCGGCTTCCTTTGATGGCGGCTTGTGCGTGCCGCCGGGGCGGATGAGTTTGGACGCCCGGTTCGCGGCCGCGCGGCCGAACACGATCAGGTCGAGCAGGCTGTTCGATCCAAGGCGATTGGCGCCGTGCACCGATACGCATGCCGCCTCGCCGATCGCCATCAGGCCGGGGACGATGTGATCCGGGTTGCCGTCTTGCGCGATGACCATTTCGCCGTGGTGGTTGGTCGGTATGCCGCCCATGTTGTAGTGTGCCGTCGGCAGCACCGGGATCGGCTCCTTGCTCACATCCACGCCGGCGAAAATGCGGGCCAGTTCTGCAATGCCCGGCAGGCGCTCCTGGATCACGTCCGGACCCAGGTGTTCCAGGTGTAGATGAATGTGGTCCTTGAGGGGACCGACCCCCTGGCCTTCGCGTATTTCGATCGTCATGGATCGGCTGACGACGTCGCGCGATGCCAGATCCTTGGCGTGGGGGGCGTAGCGTTCCATGAAGCGTTCGCCCGCTGCGTTGGTCAGGTAGCCTCCCTCGCCGCGCACGCCTTCGGTGATGAGGCAGCCGGCGCCGTATATCCCGGTGGGATGGAACTGGATGAATTCCATGTCCTGCAACGGGAGCCCGGCGCGCAGAACCATGCCGTTGCCGTCGCCCGTGCAGGTGTGGGCGGAGGTGCAGGAGAAATAGGTCCGGCCGTAGCCGCCTGTCGCCAGCACCACGATGTGCGAACGGAAGCGGTGCAGCGTGCCGTCTTCGAGGTTCCACGCGATGACGCCCCGGCAGCTGCCGTCGGCGTCCATGATGAGATCGAGCGCGAAATACTCGACGAAGAATTCCGCGTTGTGCTTGAGGGACTGCTGGTAGAGCGTGTGCAGAATGGCGTGCCCGGTGCGATCCGCCGCGGCGCAGGTGCGCTGCGCCACGCCTTCACCGTAATGGGTCGTCATCCCGCCGAACGGGCGCTGGTAGATTCGGCCGTCCTCGGTGCGTGAAAAGGGCACGCCGAAATGTTCCAGCTCGATGACGGCCTGCGCCGCCTCGCGGCACATGTATTCGATGGCATCCTGGTCGCCCAGCCAGTCGGAGCCCTTGATGGTGTCGTACATGTGCCAGCGCCAGTCGTCTTCGCCCATGTTGCCGAGCGCGGCGCTCATGCCGCCCTGGGCCGCCACTGTGTGGCTGCGCGTGGGAAACACCTTGCTCAGGCAGGCCGTGGCGAGTCCTTTCTCGGCCATCCCGAAGGTGGCGCGCAGTCCCGCGCCGCCGGCGCCGACGACGACAACGTCGTACTGGTGGTCAATGATCGGGTATATCCCCGGCATGCGTGCCCGCCTAAAACCCGAAAAAGACCTTGAGGATGGCGAGCGCGGATGCCAGGCCGACGAGGACCGCGAGGAACTTGACCAGGATCACGCACGCCACCTTCTGCCACTCGGGCTCGACGTAATCCTCGATCACGACCTGGACGCCGAGTTGCGCGTGATGCAGCAGGACAAGGACGAACATCAGCATGAGGATCGCGGACAGCGGGGAGCGCAGCCAGCCGGCGACTGCCGCCGGATCCGCGTAATCCAGCGCCAGCAGTGAGCCGATGAACCACAAGCTCAGCGGCAGGAGCGCGATCGCCGTCACTCGCTGCTGCCACCAGTCTTGCGTGCCGCGTCCCGCGGAACCCAGTCCGCGTGCCCGGGCCAGTGGCGACGCAAGACTCATGCGATGCCCCCGTAGAGGAGGGTCGCGACGCTCAACAGGATCGAGGCGGCGATCACCGCGTAGCCGGATGCGTAGGCCGTCCTGATCCCGAAACCCAGGCCGGCGTCCCAGAAGAGGTGGCGCACGCCGTTGCACAGATGGAAGTAGAGTGAAAACAGGATCGCGACGAGGAACAACCTGCCGTACCACGCGTCGAGGTGGCCGACCAGCGTTGCGTAGCTGTCCGGGCCGGCGGCAAGCGCGAGCAGCCAGTAGCAGAGCACGAACGCTCCCAGCGTCAGGAATACGCCCGTCGCGCGGTGCGTGATGGACAGCACCGAAGTCAGTTGCGGCTTGTAGATCTGCAGGTGCGGCGACAGGGGCTGTTGCGCGTTATGCATGCGTGTCCTCTCTGCGGAGATCCCGACCGGATCCGATCAGTCGACGCGGGCGTCCGCCGGTCCCAGGCGCGCCTGCGCCGTCAGGGAACCTCTTTTCCGATCGCGTAAGCGATTGGAAAATGAAGGAATTAGAAGTCAATGCAGCGCCCACGCCGTTCCCAGTCTCCGTAGCGCGTCGGCTCCGGCCCGGCCGGGCCGCCGATTTCTTTCTGTGACTGGTTTTTTCCGGGCGTATCCGGGGAATGCGGGCGCTCTGCGCCGGCGGGTGCAAGGTCATCGTGCCGGGCCCGTTCCTTGTTATTTATGGTATGGCTCATTGCGTCTCGCCCGGCCGGAAAATACGATAAGAACTCACGCAGGCTGAGGCAAGTATTTTTTTCCCGCAACGCGTTGCGGGGGCAGGGACGCCGTGGAGAGCGATTTCGAACTTCCAATCAACGTGCGCTATAGATCGTCGCGCCGACTTGCGCTTCTGCTCGTGGCCATGCACGCGGGGGCGGCGCTGGCCGTGTCGCAGGCGGCGCTTCCCGCATGGACGTCGCTGTGCATCGTGCTCGTACTTGCGTGCAGTGGCGGCCTGTACATAGGCCAATTCAGCGCGAGTTGGAATCGCGGACCCGTTGAGCTGACTCTCACGGCAGCCGATCAGTGGCTGGTGAAATCGGCGGACGGTACGCGCCAGGAGCTGCAACCCATGCCGCCGGCCTTCGTTCATCCATGGCTCCTGATCCTGCGGTTCAAAGGGTCGGGAAACGCGCGCCAGACGTTCTTGTTTACGCCTGACAACTGCGACGCGGACCTGCTGCGCCGGCTCCGCGTGCGCCTGGCCTTCCCCGTCGGCCGGTCCGGGATCAGCGGCCCGGTTTCCTCCAGCTGAACTGCGTCCGCCATGCGATCCAGAGTTTGCGTATCGGCGTAAGGGCCGTGCGGCGCTGTAACAGCAATGGCCTGTCCTCCGCAAGTTCCATGCAGAGCGCGGCGCCGAGTCGTGCCATCACGCCCGCAAACAGCAGTGAACCGTTCGCGCGGGCGGCCAGATCGCGTTCCGCCTGAAGAAGTCCGTCGCGCAGGCGCGTCAGCGTCTCGCCGAGACAAGACACCAGGCGGTCCTGTGCCGCGGCTTGGCCGATGTCCGCAATCGACAGACCATGTCGCGCGAGTTCCTGCGCCGGAAGCACGCAGCGTCCCGTTCGCAGACCGACCGGCAGATGCTGAACGTCCTCCAGCGCCGCCAGCAGCGCGCCGATCCGCGCGGCACACCCGGCACTAGAATCATCGGCGCCGGCAACATGACGAGCGGCGCTCGCCCAAATCAGTCCGTGCACCCCTGCAAGTTGATCAATCCATTGATCATGCGTTTCGGGAGGATCATTGTTCTGCAATGCCGCGGCGGCGGAAATGAATGCGCGCAGCTCGGCGGCAAGTCCAGGTCGGGCCCGCAGCAGCTCGCCGATTTCCACGCCGACGGGGTGATTAGACGCGGCTGACGGGAGCCGGCCCATTTCGTCCATCCACCATGCCAGCCGGAGTTCGCCCACCGTGCGGTCGTGCGTATCACGCAATGCGGCGGCCACTTCCGAAAGCAGCGCGAAAAGGGCAAACAGCGCGCGACGTCCGGCAGGCGGCTGGAACAACGTGCCGTAATAAAAATTCGATCCGGCCGGCGCCGCGGTACCGCGGCAGATTTCCTCTGGCTCCATCGGTCAGTCCGCCTCCATGAGCCAGTCGAGCAGTTCCAGCGGATGTTCGATGATCCCGTCGGCGCCCCAGTTATCCGGCAGGTCTCCGGGCTGGAGATACCCGTAGCGGGCAATGACGGTGGCCATGCCCGCGCCGTGCCCGGCCTGGACATCGCGCAGCTCATCGCCCACATAAACGATGCGGGTGGCCGGGCAGTCCAGCAATGCGCAGGCATGCAACAGCGGATCCGCGTGCGGCTTAGGCCGGGCGACGCTGTCGCCGGATACCACACAGGCGGCGCGTGCCTTCAATCCGAGTTGGTCCAGCAACGGCACGGTCAGCCGCGCGATCTTGTTGGTGACGATGCCCCACCGGTAGCCCGCTGCCTCGAGCCGGGCCAGCAGTTCGCCGATACCCGGAAAGAGCGCAGTCCGGACAGCGATGCCCTCGCGGTACCGAAGCAGGAACTCGTCGCGCAGGGATGCAAATTGCGGTTGCGAATCGTCGATTCCGAAACCGAGCCGGACCAGGGCCGCGCCGCCGCGCGACGCCCAGGGACGAACTGTCTCGAGCGACAAGGGATCGCGACCGTGCGCGCGCAATACGAGGTTCAGGGCGGCGCCGAGGTCGGGCGCCGTGTCGGCCAGCGTCCCGTCCAGGTCGAAGAGCACATGAGTGATGCGCCGTCCCAAACTCAATCCCGCAGGCGCGCATGCAGTATGTAGTTGACGGAGGGACGGTTGGTCAGGGCGCAGCGATCCAGCCAGGGAAGATATTGAAGCCCGGCTATTTCCACGATCTCGAAGCCGGCCGAGCGCAACCAGCGCGACAATTCGGAGGGGCGTATGAAGCGCGCATAATCATGCGTGCCCCTGGGCAGGATGCCGAACACATATTCCGCAGCGATGACAGCGCCGAGAAAGGAGAGCAGGTTGCGGTTGATCGTGCTGGCGATGAACGCGCCTCCGGGCTTGAGCATCCGGGCGCAGGCTGCGATCAGTCCCGCCGGATCGGGGACGTGTTCGAGCAATTCCATGCAGGTCACGACATCGAAGGGCCGGGACATTCCCGCCGCGAATTCCTCCGCAGTGGCCGCGTGGTAATCGATGGCGAGTCCGCCTGCGGCAGCGTGCCGCTGCGCCGCGCGGATGGCGCTTGCGCTCGCGTCGATGCCCGTGACCTGCGCGTTGCGCCGGGCCAACCCTTCGCAAAGCAGTCCGCCTCCGCACCCCAGGTCCAGAACGGGCCTCCCGTGCAACGGGATCGCCGCTTCAATGAATCGCAGGCGTACCGGATTGAGCGCGTGCAGGGCGCGGAACGGGCCACGCGGATCCCACCAATCCTGCTCGAGGCGATCGAATTTCGAGAGCTCGCCTGGATCGACGTTGGAGGACGGGGGCATGCCGGATCAGGTTCTACAAAGCGTCCCGATTTTAGTGATAGCGACACATGCATAACAATCTGTATTTTCGAATGAAAAACGCGCACGCACCACCGGGGGTCGCGGCGACGGCCCGGATCGTGCGGCGGGCCGCGCGTTTGAACTCGGGCAACAGGCTGTTGTAGGCTGGTAAAAAAAGGAGTTGGACATGTTCCCCCGCTTCCAGGAAAAAGCAATCGTATTGCTCTGCCTGCTGCCATTACTCTTTCTTGGCGGCTGCGCCACCACCGGCTCGGCGGACCCCCGGGATCCGCTCGAAGGGGTGAACCGGTCGATGTTCAGCTTCAACCAGTTCATGGATCGCAACCTGTTCGATCCGATCGGCAAGGTCTACAAGGAAATCTTGCCCACGCCGATCAACCGCGGTATCTCGAACATGTTCAGCAACGCGAATGACATTGCCGTCATCGCGAACGACATCCTCCAGTTCAAGCTCGGGCAGGCGGTGTCCGATCTGGCCCGCCTGGTCTTCAATTCGACGATTGGCATTCTGGGATTCTTCGATGTCTCGAGCCGCATGGGTCTTCCCAAGCACGATGAGGATTTCGGGCAGACACTCGGCAGGTGGGGCGTCATGCCCGGGGCGTTTCTGGTGGCGCCGTTCTTCGGTCCGACCACCGTGCGCGATGCCGTCGGATTCGGAGTCGAGACGCAGTTTCTGAACCCGGTGTCTTATGTCCATACGGACGGCTACCGGGCCGGTCTCCTGTCCCTGAATTACGTGGATTACAAGGCCGATCGCCTCAGGGCCGCGGTACTGCTCGAAGAGGCCGCCCTCGATGAATACGCATTCCTCAAGAACGCCTATCTCGATCGCCGTGAAAACCTCGTCCACGATCGCGACTTCAGCCCGCCGGACGAGGAGTAGTGTGTGCTTCCGGCCAGCAGGCCGGCGCGTCGGTAGAAATCAGGGAGCGGGGAGTAAGAGGCCCGGTTAGCGCGTAGTCGGAGGAACCGTCAACCGGGAATCGTGGATACCGAGAGCGGCGGCGAATTCGACCAGGGACCGTTGTTTTTCGAACGAAGCCGTGGCGTCCCCCAGCCCCGACAGGGCCCGTTCCTCGAGCATCTTCTTGTAGATGCCGTTGTTCAACTGCGCCATTTCTCCTGACTGCGCCGCGCCCGCGCGCTGATCTTCGGGCAACGCCTGCCATTGACCGAGGAATTCCGCGCGGGCGGTTTCGGACCAGTTCTTGTTGGCCAGGAATTTCAGGATCAGATCGGAGGCCGGCCGGCTCAATGTCGGCGCGGGTTCCATTGCCGGCATGGCCGGTCCGGAAATTTCCGGTTCCGCAGGCTCCGGTCCGACTGTTTCCGTTTCCACCGGCCCGGCATCCGTTGCCGCCGGTTGCGTCGTGGTCGCCACGGCTGGACCGGGTTGCGGTGGCGACTTCGGCAGCAGGACAATGATAAGGATGCCAACCAGTACGATTCCCCCGATTGCGGCGAGACCATAAGACAGCAGGGGGCGGGGTTCGGATTCAGGGACGGGCGGCGGGGCGGGCGGCTCGGCCTTCGCAACCGGAGAGGTCTTTTGCGGCGTGGGATCGGTCGTCACCATGATGGAGGTGATGTCGCTTTCCTCCAACTCGACCGCCCCGGGTTCTGATTCCTTGCCACGTCTGCGTTCCCGCTTGCGCGCAGCTTCGCCTGCGCTGTCGGAGCGCGCCAGAGAGCGCGGCGCCGGGTACTCGTTGACCGGCAGCCGGATTTCCCCGGCGAGCACGCCTTCAATGAACTCGATGCGCGAGCGGCGGTAGCTGTCCTTATCGAGTTCGCCTTTGGCGTACTGCCGGGCCAGGGCGCGCAGAGTCCTGTCAGCCATCGCGACCGCCATTATTTACGTCTGGCCGACTTCTTCCAGCACGACCCGGAAGCCCGTGGAGCCATCTGCGCCGCCGGCCTGTGGGCGCGCCGTGGATAGATCGCAGTTGCTGATCGCGTCGGAGAAGGCGCCACCTCGCGCAGTGACCGCGTCACCCTCGGTGACCCATTCCTGGACGTTGCCCACGAAATTCTTCAGGCCCCAGTTGTTCGAACTGCCGGACTTGACGCTCGCCGTGCCCGTTCCCTTGAGGACCTTGTCGCCCAAGGTGACTCGGCAGTTGAGCGTGCCCTTGATCTGCCGGAACTCGTCGGACTCGGGTGTCAGCTTGCCGCCCACTGAAGCCGCGTATTGCCATTCGTCTTCCGTCGGCAGCCGGTAGGTCTTTGCGGTGCGCTCGGACAACCACTTGAGGTAGTCCTGAGCCTGCTGGAGCGAGATGCCGGTCATCGGATCGTCAAATTTCTCCTTGTTCGTCTCCGGTTTGCAGTTGCCCGTGATGGCGCAGTACTTGCTCCAGTCGCCGACCGAGAGCTCGTACTTGCCGATGGCGAATGACTTGCCGATTTCCCCGCCGGCCGGGACGACGACCAGGAGCGGGCCGCGCCAGCCGGTGTTGACCAGGTCGTAACAGATGGCGCGCGCGCGCCGCCCGAAGCCGGCAAGATTGTCGGCGCATTCGCGGCCGCTGGACACCGGCTTCCACTCGGCCTTGGCGATTTCGGTCGCGCTGGCGGCGGAAATATCGACGCTCTCACGCGCGATCACGCGCTTCGCCGGGTTGTTCGGGGCGTCCGCGATCAACTGGTCAACATCCGTCTCCGCCTGGTCGTACGCGGGGTTGTCCACCCACACGGACTGCGCCCGGACCAGCAGCTTCTTCGCCTGCCGCAGGGCGCCGAAGTCGTCTTTTGCCGCCTCGCGGGCCGCCTCGTAGGCCGCATAGCCCTCGTTCGCCTCCTTGACCGCGGCTTCGACCTCCTTCTGGAAGGCCAGCACTTCGGGGTGCTGCGCGTACTGGCCGCCCTGCGTGCCCTGCAGGATGGTGTTGGCGCGCGTCAGCTCGCCGGACTGAAGGGCGCCTTCGGCCGTGTTGCGATCCGGCCAGGGTTCGAGCTGGAAGCGATCCTTGAGGTCCGCCAGCACGCTGCTGGTCGGGAAGATCTGGATGGCGGCATCCGCCAGCGCGGCCGCGGAATTCTCGTCGGACTGCGCGAGGGCGTTGATGCGTTGCGCGAGCACGGTCTCGGACTGTTTGCGGAACTCCGGGTAACGGGTCGGCGCGCCGTCCTCGATCTGGTTGACCTTCCTGGCCATGTCCGCCACTTCGCTTGTCGTGAAGACCTGCGCCTCCTGGAACACCTTGCCCAGATCGACAATGTTCACTTCGACGCGGTTGTCGTCCCGAATCGCGATGAGGCTGGCATTGCGCGGCGCGAGCGTCAGACCGGCCTCCGCCAGCTTGAGGGCAGTGGCGAAATCACCGCCCTCGGCGCTGCGTTCCGCGAGGCGGGCGTAGCTCTCCGCGAGGATGCCGGGCGCCTGCCGGGTGATGTAGGTGTCGTCTTCAGGCAGTTCCGCTTTCAACTGATCGAAGACCTGCTGCGCCTCGGCCACGCGATCGGCTTCCGTCTGGATCGTGAACTGTTCCTTCAGGTCGTTGACGCGCTGCTGTCGCTCGAACTCCGTCCTGGCCTGGGTAATTGCATTGCGGGTATCGGTCAGCATTGCGAACTCCGGCGCGAAACGTTCGCCGCGGCCGACGAAGCCCTCGGCGGCTTCGAAGCGGTTTGCCTTGAGGAGGCTGGACGCCTGGTCCACATAGAGCTTCGCGATCTGATCGCGGTAGGCCTGGAGGTCCGCCGCAATGGCCTTGTCCTCGGTTTTCAGACTGTCCAGCTCGCGGATACTGGCAAGCAGTGGCGCTTCCCACTGCACGTTCTGGATGTCCGGCGCCGCCAGTTTCTCCTGCACACTGGCGCGGTCCGCGGTTGCGATCTGCTGGATCGCCTGGGTCCGTTCCTGGCCGGACAGGTGCGCGACCTTCAGCTGGGTCAACTGTTGCTGCAACTGCAACGCGCCGAGCAATGCGCCGTAGTCCGCTGCCAGCGCTTCGGCGTCTGCGCGCGTGCCTTCCTGGGTGACCCGGGCCAGTTCCTTGCCCATGTTGTCCTTCAGGCCGCCCGCGATGGTGTCCAGCACAGGGGATTCCTGGGCGTTGCTCAAGTTGGACAGGTCGATGATCTTCTGCTCGTGCTGCTTGAAGTCCGGCAGGGCCGCGAACTGCACGCCACCGAGTTCATCCCTCATCTGTGCGACGCGGATCGCGTTTTCGACCTTGGACTTCAGGTCCGTCAGGCGCGCGTCGTCGCGCGCTGTCAGCAGCCCCGAATTGACGAAGGTGAGGGCCTGCTCGTAGTTCCCGTCCGCCAGCGCGCGTTCGCCGGCCAGGCGGTAGGCATTGGACGGACGCGGATCGGTCAACAGCGGATGCGCCGGATCGATGCGCTTGCGGATGGTCTCCAGGATCGTTTTCGTGGTATCGATCGCCGTCGGGTTCTGCACCGCGTTTTGTGGATCCAGCGCCGCGATGTAGCTGTTGTACAGGTCGGTCAGTTTCTGTTTTTTGTTGAAATCGATCTCGTTCTGCTGTTCCTGCACGAACAGTGATCCGGGGAACAGTTCCTGGACCACCTTCAGCACCGTGAAGGCTGTCGGGAAATTGTAATTCTCGGCGCTGATATCGATGTAGCGCGCGACTTCGGATGCGAAGTACCGCTGGATGGGATCCTTCGCCGCGTTCGTGACGGCGGTCTTGTCCGCTTCCTCCATGGCCCGGATTTCCCCCAGCTTGCCGACCACGAACTGGTTGTCGCCGGCATTGAGTTCGGCGATCAATTTCTCGATGCCCTTCTTGTGGAAGTAGTCGGTGATGGTCGGGATCATGCCGATGCCGATGACCAGCAGCACGGCGGCGGCGATGGTGAACGGGTTCTTGTGCCAGGTCGCCTTGCCCTCGAACTCCTCGACAAAATGAGAAACGTGCGGGCTGCGGTCTTCGCGGCGATAGGCCAGCGCCCGTCGCAACGCCCGATTCTGTTTCTTGTTCAGCCCCTTGACGGGGGCGGGCACCAGGCCGTTTTCCTTGGCGGTGTTGGCCGGCAGCTTGTTGTAGGGGTGCTTGCCGGTCAGTAATTCATAGGCGACGCAACCCAGTGCATAGATGTCGTCGCGCGGATCGGGTTCTTCCCCTTCGAGCATCTCGAGGCTGGCGTAGGCGGGCGTCAGCGCGCCCAGCTTGCCGGGGTCGAACAGCGTTTTTTCGCCTTCGCCGGTGATCGGGTTCTTGACTGCGCGGGCAATGCCGAAGTCCAGCGTCTTCACGGTCCCGTCGTTGCAGAGGAACGCGTTGCCGGGTTTGAAGTCGGAATGCACCAGGCGCCGGTCGTGGGCGTATTGCAGCGCCGCCCCGAGCTGCCTGACGATCCTGAAGGCCTCCGGGAACGGCAGGCCATTGGTTTTGCGCACGGCCTTCTTGATGTAGTTGTTGAGCGGCTGCCCCTCCATCAACTCCATCGTGATGAACACCGGCGTCCCGGGTCCGCCGATGCGGTCGAAGTCGTAGACCGTCGCGATATTCGGGTGGGCCAGCTTCTGCTGGCGGCTGGATTCGCGCTGCAGGGCGATGAACGCCTCGGGGTGCGATTTGAAGTCCTCGTTCAACAGCTTGATGGCCATGTAGGGGTTCTTGTCGCGTGCCTCTTCCTTGAGCATGTCGATCCCCTTGTACACCTTGCCCATGCCGCCGACGCCGAGCACTTCCAGCAATTTGAACCGTTGCTTGATGACCGAGCCCGGCCCCATTTCCTCGATGATTGCGGCCTCCGAGGTCATCGGCGCCTGGAAGCCGGTGCCGCTCGGGCCGGTGGACGGCGGGAAGGAGGAAGGCGCCTCGGCGGATTGTGAGCTGATATCGAAATCGACGCCCGTACCGGTCGCGGGCATATCCTCTTCCACCATCACGCGCGTGGCATCGCCGCCCTTCACGGCGGTCACATCTTCGCTGGCGTCACCACCGGGGCCCTTGCGGCCGCCCCGCACTTCGGTGGCTTCCTCCGAATCGGCCGCGTCCGCCCTCTGCGCGGCCGGGGCGCGGCTGCCGCCCTTCACTTCGGTTGCTTCCTCGCTGCGGTCGATTTCCCCCGCTTCCCCGGCTTCCGCCATATCGTCCTGGGCGAACACCGTCGCTTCCGAGCTGGCGCCTTCGCCTTGTTCCGTTTCCGTGGCATGCGTTCGCCGATACAGGTTGATCTGCCGTTTCAGGGTTGCATACGCCTTATCGTCAATGCTTCCCTTGCCGTACACCTCGTCCAGCAGGGCCAGCAGACGCAGCGCGTGCTGCGGCGTCTGTTGCAGCAGTTTGTCCAATTGCTGGCTCAGGGCGCCGACGGACAGCCTGCCCAGCCCCAGTGCTTCGAGTGCGGTCTTGAAATCAGCCACCGGAATACCCTCCAGCTTCTATCAGACTTGCGTAATTGGCGAACTTCAGCCCGTCATTCCGGGCAAGGGTCCGCAGGACCCGCGACCCGGAATCCAGCGCCTTTCCGCTGACCTCTGGATTCCGGATAGCCGCTGCGCGGCTTCCGGAATGACGAAGTGATGTTCACAGATTATGCAAGCCTCAATAGCGCGTTGCTATTCGATATCGACGACGATGGTCGTCACGTTATCTCCCGCTCCGCGGGACAGAGTGATATCAATCAACTTCCTGCAGACCTCCTCGGTGTTGCCTTCCTTTAGAAAGTCCTGAAGCTCCACATCCGAACTATGCTTGGTCAGGCCGTCGCTGCACAGCACGTAACGATCGCCGGGCAGCATTTCCTGCATGTCCATGTCCAGGTGCAGTTCCTCCATGGCGCCGACCGCGCGCGTGATCATGTTGCCGTGCGGATGCACCATCGCCTCTTCGCGCGATATCAGTCCCTGTTCGACGTACATCTCGACCTGCGAATGATCGGTGGTGATCTGCCTGAGTTCCCCGGCCCGCAGCCGGTACAGGCGGCTGTCGCCGACCCAGAGGTAAACGCAGTACTTGTCGAAGGCCAGCATGATGACCACCGTGCTGCCGATGGTGAGCTTCTTGGCGGATTCCTGGGATTTCTGCATCAATCTGCCGTTGACATCGACGATGCGATCCTCGATGTCGTCGATGTAACGGGCCAGGCTGGTGCCTTCATGCACCTTGCGGAGCGACTCGATGACCATCTGGCTCGCGACGTCGCCCTTGGCGTGCCCGCCCATGCCATCGGCGACCGCCCACAGGCCGATTTCCGGGCGCATGAGCATGGAGTCCTCGTTGTGCCGGCGTACCTTGCCGGTATCGCTGATGCCATGCGAAATCCATTTCAATCGGCGTGCGCTGGTGGGACTGGGGACAGACATGGTCACCTCACGCCGGTTGCGGCCCTGTCATGCGGGCGTGAATTCCAGGATCAGGTCTCATGGGAGAAGGAAACGACTTCCGAGGGGTTTTCGCTGAAACCTCGTCCGAGGCTGATCTTGCCGTTGCCGTGCAGCGGCATTTCCTCGCGTCTCAGGAACGCTTCTTCCGCGCCTTCGATCAGGACGTGCGTGCCATTGGTGCTCTGATCGATGATGAAAAACTTGTCCCGCCGCAACTCGATGCGCACGTGCTGGCGCGAAGCGAGCTTTTCGTTGATGGGCAGGTCGCAGGTCTGGCTGCGTCCCATGACCAGTTGCGAGCGTTCCCTGTTCACGAACACTTCCTGGTCGTTGTACCGGACCTTGAGCTGGACCTGCGGCTTCTGCTCCTCGACCAGCAGGCCGGTCGCCATGCGCGTGACATCCTCCTCCTGCCAGATGATCTCGTAGATCTCGATCTCCTCTTTCTTGCCCTTGATCGGCGCGCGGTCCACGAAGCGGGTGCTGGCGCGCAGTTGCGGCTTCAGGAGGTCGATGGTCGACTGGGTGGTGATGATCTGCCCGCCCTTGGCCTGCGCCGCCATGCGCGCCGCGACGTTCACGGCGTCGCCAAACACGTCGCCGCCTTCCTGGATGGCCGGACCGAAGTGCATGCCCACGCGGATCTTGATCACGGTCGCTTCGCCGCCCGTCCCTTCGGTGATGTCTTCGAGCAGCGCCTCATGCATTTCGCATGCCGCCGAAGCCGCGTCGTCGGCATTGGGGAAGGTGCACATGATCTCGTCGCCGATGGTCTTGATGACCGTGCCGTGATGGGTCTTCGTGACTTCGGAGAGGGTTTCGAGGCAATCGGCCACTTTGATGCGGGCCGTAGCATCCCCCAGCGTCTCGAACAACTTGGTGCTGCCGCTTACATCGGCGAACAGGATGGCGAGGTTAGTTGTTTTGGGCGCCATGGTTGAGAAAAGTGCTGGAAAGTCAGTTAATTACATTGTTTCCTGTGCAACGATCCGATTCCAGCCCGGATCAGTGCTTGGAGGTCTTTGCCGGCGCCGGCGACGGTGCCGCGCATGCGACATCATCATAACTTCATGGATTAATCCAGTCATCATCATACTGCATTATTCCTTAAGGGAAAGATTGGGTCGGAGGCGGGCGGAAAAGGGCATTTGTCGGCGCTTCGTTTGCTGTATACGATGCAGAAAATTCACCACTTCCGAACTTGCCGCGGAATGATCCCAACATGAAAAAATCCAGACTTCTTTTCGCAGTTCTGACCCTGCTTCTAATCGGCGCGTCCTTCGCCAGGCACGGCCTGGCGTTCTCAATCCGGGAGATGCTCGGGCTGGAAGAGGAAGACGCGGCCGTGGCGGCCGAAACCACGGAAAGCACGCCGGCGGACACAGGCACCCGTGACTGGGGCAAGCCCAGCCACACCGGAGCTGAGGCGGCGCTGGAAATGACCCAGGTCCAGGCGGTGGTCGCGAACCTCGCCCCGAACCAGCGTCAGGCACTGCTCGCGGACGCCAAGGCGTTTCAGCGTTTCGCGCGGCAGGAGGCCGACAATATTTCCGTTCTGGCGGCGGCGCGCGCGAACAACGCGGACAAGGAGGCGAATACCGCCTTCCTGATGCAGCGGAGCGCGGAAAGCATCCTGCGTGAGAGCTATATGAACCGGCTCGTCGCCGGCAAAATTCCGGCCGATTTCCCGACCGAGACGCAAACGAAGGAATACTTCGACAAGAACCGGGACAAACTGGTGATCGGCGAACGCATTCACGTCTGGCAGGTTTTTCTGCCCAGTGCGGACGCCAAGGATGAAAAGGCAGTTGCCGCGCTGCAGAAGCAAG
This sequence comes from Gammaproteobacteria bacterium, assembly GCA_016193395.1. Taxonomy (GTDB): domain Bacteria; phylum Pseudomonadota; class Gammaproteobacteria; order Eutrophobiales; family Eutrophobiaceae; genus JACPSH01. The sequence continues at coordinate 3,356 of JACPSH010000057.1, read as the reverse complement.
CCGATGGAATCGCGGCGGACATCAGCCAGGGCAAGCTGGACTTTGCAGCGGCGGCGAGCCGTTACTCCGCTCATGAACCCAGCCGGAACAATGGGGGTTACATGGGTTTGCTGGCCGTCAAGGATATGAAGCCCGAAATCGGCAAGGCGCTGCAAGGTCTGGGCGAGGGCGCCTTGAGCAAACCGATTCGCACCGATTCTGGTTTTCATATCCTCAGGCGCGGCGGCAGCGTGGCAGGCAGGGCGATCAGCTACGACGAGGCGAAAGATCAGATCCGTCAGTTGCTCGTCAGCCAGGCACGGAGCCAGTTGCGCAAGGCAATTTACGAGCAGGCGAGGCAAAGCTATCCGGTCGCGTTGACCGATACCAAGATCGAAGAATGGCGGCTGCGGCTGCGGACCAATCTACAGGCGGCAAGCGCTGCCTCCCAGAAGCCTGTGGTTGAGAAAAAGCAATAGGGTCAACATTGTGCAGCGCAACATGCAATGGCACGGAATTCCGCTGCACAAAAGTTCCAAAAGATCAGGAAATAACCCCAATTTCCTGCGGCAATACTTTCATCCTTTTTTTGCCTGTCCTGCGTCAAATTGTTATAGTTTGAGGCTGTCGCGGTGTGCGCGCCGCCCGCCCGTCCTCCGCCACGGACGGAAGCCGTTCTGGCGCTGCGCCAAAGCCGCTAACGTCCCAAGAAGCAAAGAAATTTGCCGCCACACGCTTTGATGACCGGGGGAGAGAGGAGCAGCGGGCCATTGCGGTGGGCCGGGTTGTTCGTCCTGCTTGTCTTCGCGCAACCCCTTACCGCGGGGCCACTGGGCCTTCCGGATTCGGCGCGTCCAGGCGCCGTCCGCCCGGAAGAAGTGGGCCGGCCGGTGACGCCTCCCGAAGCGGCGGGCGAACTGATGGAAATCCCGGCCGTCATCGATCGCCCCTTTGAGATCGAGGAGGGGCCGCGGGTTGCGGTCTTGCATTTCCGTTTCCCGGATGCCCGTGACCTGCCAGACGTGGATCTGCGGGTGGCCGATCTGCAGACGCTGGTGGATGGGCTGCGGGATCAACGGCCGGAGGGATTCACCATCGGCCAGTTGCAGGAAGTCGCGGATCAAGTCACCCGTTTCTATCGTGGCAAAGGCCTGATCCTGGCCCAGGCCGTGCTGCCCGTGCAGCAGGTGAAGGAAGGGATCGTCGACATCCAGATCTTCGAGGGTTCGCTGGGACGGGTGCTGACCGAAGGCAATCAAATGTACGACGCCGTCGTTCTCCAGGGGCCGTTCAAGAAACTCATCGGCCAGCCGGTGACCAAGGATGCCATCGAAACAGCGCTGCTTCAGTTGACGGATTTCCCCGGGCTCACGGTCTTCGGCGTGTTTCAGCCGGGGCAGTTGGTCGGGACGGCGGATATTGTTCTGCGCGTTCAGGAAGAAGAGCGCTTCGACATTGCTTACCGGGTGGATAACCATGGTTTGCAGGAAACCGGCCGGATCCGTTTCCGACCGACGCTGGAATGGAACAATCCCACAGGCACCGCCGATCACATCGAAGTGAGCCTGCAACAGACCTACCGGCCCAAGAACAACCTCTACGAGTCGGTTGATTATGATCGTTACTTCGGTCGAGGCGTGACGGCAGGATTCAGCGGCAACCGCAACGAGTTCGACGTGGGCGGCGAACTGGCGGCGCGCAAGATCAAGGGCAAGACCGATGAAGTTGGCCTGTGGGCCGAGAAGGCCTGGTTCCGCAGCCGGCAATTCAATATGGCGACCAACTTCGCCTTTGCGCACAAGGAATCGCGCACGTTTACCGCGGGCAGGCAGATCAACAAGGATCGGTTGTCCGTTTTCTCCCTCGAAGCTTCGATGGACCAGGTGGATTCGCGTTTCAAAGGCATCAATTTTGCGACGCTCGAATACAGCCACGGCGTCAAGAATGTTGCCTGGGCGATGGGGTCTTCAAACAGCGCCGCGGAGCAGAGCGCGGACAGCAAGCCCAGTCGCCAGGGCGGGAGCGGCCGCTTCGCTTCTGCTGAATTCGACAAGGTTTTCATTACCGGCTCGCGATTGCAGACCCTGCCGCGCGAATTTCTGCTGCTCGTGCGTGGAGAATTGCAGTGGTCGGACAGCCTGCTGGTACCGCTGGAACAGTACTCTGTCGGCGGGCCGGACAACGTGCGGGCCTATCCTGCGGCGCAAATTCTGCTCGATCGCGCGCTCCTGATGTCGGCCGAGCTCATTCACGGCATGCCGTTTATCTCGGACGTACAGGCATTCGGCAACCGCACCTGGGGTGAAATGCTCCAGTTCTCGGTCTTCTACGACCACGCCATTGGACGCCTGAACGATCCGCTCGAGAGCGAACCCAACCGCCACGTCAATTTCCGCGGCGCCGGCGTGCAGGCCCGCTTCACGCTGCCAGGCACGATCGAGTCGCGGTTGATCTGGGCCTGGCAATTTGGTCGCAATCTGCCCGACAACGAGCGCGAGCCGCAGCTCTGGGGCGATCTGACTTACCGTTTTTGAGCGCCGCCCGGCGATGTGACCAGTTGCGGCACAAAGAGACGCTTTTATTGCGCGGGTGACGTAGTTCAATACGCTGGAAAACAGCGGCGAATCAACGGCTAAGGGATTGTGAACTGGTTCGTGGAAGCTGTAGTCTTAAACTGCTAATAAGAACAATGAAAATCTCCCGAAATCGGCACGCAGTCCCGGCAGCTCCCGCGGGAGCGGAAGAGGTATCCGTCCGATGAAAGCGTCACGGTCAGGTTCGTCGCACCGGCACCGGATTGACCAGCGCAAGAACCGCAGCGCCACTCGCAAGGGCGGCGCCAGTACCCTCAAACCGTTGGCCAGCCTGATCCGGAACGCCCTCGTTCCGGCAGGACTGCTCATCACCGCGGGCTCGGCGATCGCCGGACCGACGGGCGGCCAGGTGGTGGGTGGCAAGGGTCAGATCACCACGCCCGACGCCAACTCGACGTTCATCAACCAGCAGTCGCACAATCTCGCGATTGACTGGACCAGTTTCAACATCGGCAAGAGCGAACTGGTCCAGTTCGATCAGCCTTCCAGTTCAGCCGCTGCGCTGAACCGCATCTTCGATCAGAACCCCTCGCAAATCTTCGGCGTGCTGCGCGCCAACGGCCAGGTGATCCTGGTCAACCCCAACGGCGTGTTCTTCTCGCCCACAGCTAAGGTCAGTGTCGGTTCGCTCATCGCGTCCGGCTTGAACATCACGACCGAAGACTTCATGGCCGGCCAGTACCACTTCGCGGCGCCGGCCGGAGAGGACGGCGGCCTGGTCGTCAATCAGGGACTGATCGAGGCCGCGACCGGTGGCTCGGTTTCGTTGATCGGCGGCGCGGT
>JACPSH010000056.1 GCA_016193395.1 Gammaproteobacteria bacterium | reverse complement strand
GTGAACACACCATTACCAGCCGTGCGGGTAGATTGAAGGGATTCCGTCGCGTATGCTATTTCCTTCTCGGACACGAATGACTGAGAGAATGGGACTGGAGATTTCGATTCCATTGCGCGATCTATCCGGGAAGTTTCCGAATGAATTAGCTTCGCACCTAAGCGCCATGCATATACATCTCCAATTGTAACTGCCCTCCTCACAGACACAAAGAATGCCTGTTGCGGACCAGAACTCATCCTTTATCGTCGTTTACGGTTGCCCGAGATCAGGCACCTACCTTCTTTCAGACTACCTGGAACGATGTTTTGGGATCGCAATCCCGGTCGAAACTCACTTCATACCGATCTTCGCCCGCACGCTACCGATTTGGGGTGATTTGTCCCGTGCGGGAAACATGCGCCGCCTGGCGGCGGCCATCGAGGCCTTCACACGGATCTGGATCTATTTCGGGATCCGCAGCCGGGATCCCGACGCGCAGGCCGACGCGAGCATCCTGCCCATGCTCGAGGACCCGACGCTGCAGGCCACCAGCTACGCCGGGCTGATTGCGCGGATCTTCCACGACTTCGCCGCGAGGACGGACGCGCGCGCGGCCGGCGACAAGATGGCGGCATTCGAGTCGGTCGATCTCGATCAGTATGCGCGCCATATCCCCAACCTCCGGGTGATCCACCTCATTCGCGACGGGCGCGATGTCTGCCTGTCGTGGACGAAGCTCTGGTTCGGCCCGACCAGTGTCGCCGAAGCGGCGTGGCTGTGGAAACGCCATGTGCTCTCCACGCGGCGCTGGGGCGCGGCGCATCCCGGAAGTTACATCGAGGTGAGGTACGAGGACTTCGTGCAGGAACCCCACCGGGAAATGGATCGCGTCGGCAGTTTCCTCGGACTCGCACCACTTGTAATCGACGAAAAAGCGCCCAGTCGGCTGGGGGCGCTTCTCTCACCCGAGACCAGCCATGTGAAAGTGGGAGAGCGGATCGATCGGCGCAACGTCGAAAAGTGGAAAACCGGGATGATGCCGCGGCAGCAGCTGCTGTTCGAATGGATCGCCGGCGCAACTCTGGCGGCCTGCGGTTATGCGCCCTCCAGCCGGCCGCCAGACGCGTCGGACCAGTTGCGCATAGCGGTCATGCTGCCCTTCTTCATCTGTCGCCGGTATGTCTCGTCGAATCTGGTGTTGCGGCGGATGCGGGCCTTTGCCCCGGTCCTGCTGCGCGCCGCGCAATTTCTCGGGTTCGACCTGCGCTCGCTCACGGCGCGGCTGCTGCGCGGGGGCTGAGATGTCCAGGCGCTTGCCGGCGCGGTTCATCCTCGGCCTGCTGCTCATCGGCCTGGTGCTGTTTCTCTGGCGCGGGCAGCTACCTGCCGCGCGCGACTGGATCGTGCTGGGCGATGTGGCCGCGCTCCGTCAGTTCGGCCTGGTGTTCCTGGTCGTTGTCGTGAGCCTTCTGCTGCGCGGGTTGCGCTGGGCCGTGATGATGGAGTCGCGGATCCCGGCAAACCGCGCCACGGTCATTGCGGGCTACGGGTGGTGTTTCCTGCTGCTGCAGTTGCTGCCGATCCGCAGCGGCGAGGCCGTGCGTCCGCTGTGGGTGAGCCGGCGCGGCGGCAATGTCCCGCATGCGCTGGGCGCGATCATCGTCGAACGCTTCATCGATCTGATCATCCTTCTCGGCCTGCTGGTCGCTGCCGGCGCAGCGGCGCCGGATCTGCGCCGGTTCTACCGGGACGATCTGGTGACGGTCCTGCTGATCGGCTGTCTGCTGGCCCTGGCGGCCTTGCCGTTCCTGCTGCGCCTTTCCCGTGCCTGGATACACCGCCGCGAGTCGTCCGGGACCTCGAAGGGCCTGTCGGGCTTCGTCGACGGCTTCCAGGTTCTGACCCACTCGGGCAAGTCCGGGATCATCGCCGCCACATCGCTTGCCACCTGGACATCGCTGGCGGCCGTATTCGCGGGATACTTCGGCGTACTGCACGGCGTGCCCTGGTACGCGGGCGTCGCCGTGTTTTCACTGGCCAACCTGTCGGCGGTGATTGCGGTGGCGCCGGGCAACTTCGGGATTTTCGAAGCCACCGGCACGATGGTGCTCGGCCTCTACGGGGTGCCGGTGGACCAAGCGCTGGTCTCAGTCACCGGCCTGCACGTCACGTTGCTCTCCGCCCAGCTTGGCTTCGGCCTCGCCTGCCGGCTGCAATTGCTGATCGGCGAAGACCGCTAGCCGGCCGCATCAGGCGCGGCGCGCGGCATCGCGCCAGCCCCAGATGTATTCCGGCGCGCGTGGCCCGGTGTGAAACAAAAGATCGAGGATGCTCACCGCGTGTTCGAACGGCGGATGGAACTGCGGGTATTCAGGATAGCCGTTGTAATCCTTGTATATGACCCGGATGCCCCGCGCGGCGAAGTGTTCCTCATTGATGTACGCCCGTGCCGTCGGACCGGAGACATAGGTCCGCGCGCCGACTTCCGTGAGCAGCGCCAGCAGTCGCTCCTCCCGCTGCCCCGCAGTCTGGTAACTCCTCGAATCGGCGAATTCCGCCGCGATGCCGAGAAAGTCCCGTGCGATGCGGACGATGACGTACTGGTTCAGTTCCGACAAGTTGCGCCACTGCCTCGCCGTGTAGACGTCGGCGAGAAAGTCGCGGTACAGATCGAAAAACGGCGCCTTGGCGTACCACTGCTGGAGCGACTTCCAATGTTTAGCGCTCCAGCGCGCGTCGTGGATTTCTGTTTCGCAGACTAGCCGGTTGAGGCGATCGCCGACCGGGACAGTGAGCCATAGTGTGCCATCGCGCGTCTTGATGCGGTTGCGGTTACGCCAGTCATTTTTCGTGTACTGGACATCGTCATAAAAGATGAACAGATCCGCGTCATGAATCAAGTCGAAATAACCCTTCCACGGGATGTAGTTCGACTGGAGGACCGTCACGGTTCGCACAGTTTCGAATTGCTTGTGCGGCCGAACTGTTGTTCTCGGTGAATAGTATCAAGGCGGAAACGGCACGTAGGCATCGTGCATTCGAACATTGAGCATTGAGCGGCAAGCTCAATCACTTGAACCACTCAGAGCCCCGTCACGAAACCTTGGGCGCAAATCAGGCGTTCACCCTGTCTTGACCCCACCCAATTCCACGACCAGGTCAGCGTAACTCAGACCTTCGTTCGGCCAGCGCGTCTGGCGCCAGTCAGGGCAGTTACCGCAGAAGGAATGCCTGCTGAAGTCATTTTTCAGATGCGCCTCGCGTAGGCGCCGGTAGAAATCACTGCGCCACAGTTCATGCACTGTCGTTTCCCTGTAGTCCGCAACCTTTGAACCACAGACCCAGTCCTGTGGACAAAACGAAATTGCCCCGCGTGGATTGAGAAGCACGCGCTCCCATGGATACAAACAGGGATAACGTGGTGTACCGTGTTCTTCCTTCCGCAACTGTTCGGCAATACTTGTGACGGCACCAGCCGCAGAATGGAGCCGCCTAATCACAACTCGATCCGCCCCCTGTTCCGTCCAGTAGCGCTCGAAATCCTCCGCCTCACGCGAGTTCCCGGGCTGTTCGATGAAACTGACGACCACCTTGGTCGGCGTCTGCCGTTTCCATTCAAGAAGCCGGTTGACGTTGGCGCGCGTGACCTCCAGGTCGCCGTTCACACGGATCTTTGCGTACGTTTCCGGCGTGAAGGCATCGATACTGATGTCAATCATATGCACGCCGGCATCGAGGAGCCGCTTGGTACGCCGTTCATCCATGATCGTGCCGTTGGTCGTCAGCGTCACGAAGACGCCGGAGTTGCGCACCGCGTATTCGATCATTTCGTAGCCGCGCGGGTGGATCAGCGGCTCGCCCTCGGCGGTGTAGCGGATGTACTGCGTGCAGCCCTTGCCGAAGTCCCGCACCTCGTCGACGATTTTCCGGTTCAGCTCCGGGTCCAGGTAGCGGGCGTGGTAATGCTCGGAAAGTTTGAAGGTAGGATGCGGACAATGCACGCAGGCCAGGTTGCAGACCTCCGTGCAGTCGATGATGACCTGCGAGGGAAAGGCCTCGGTGAGCCGCCCGTAGAACCCGTACTTGCCTTCCGGCGCCTGCGCCGCCGTCTCCTTCCCGCCGGAATTCAATGCGATCGTGTCCATTCAACCCGTCCCGCGACCGGCGCCCGAATCATCGCTGCCTTTTGATGCCTGCGCGAACGGCATTTCACGCCTCACGGGCTGCGGCCCGGGCCAGCCGTCCCGGTGATGTACCTCGCCGCCCTTCACGATCTGACGCACGGCAAACGGCTCCTCGAGCATGTTCTGTTTGTATATACGTGTAACAAAGGACATAAGCAAGGCCCAGCCGGCGAGCAGCGCCCCGGTGAACCCCACCTGGTATGCCGTGCTGACGATCTCGAAATAGCTGGCCTGGTGGCCGAGCAGCGCCTTGTAGAGCACGACGAACACCAGGCCTGCGCCCGCGAACAGCGTCAGCACGACGCCGGCCTTGAAAACCATATTGAACTGGCTGTCAGAGTACGAGATGTAGAGATCGATATACAGCTTGATCCTCATCCAGATATCCCAGTGCGAGACGCCGTGCGGCCGGCGCAGATGCTTCACGTCGATTTCCCGGATCGTGGGACGCATCGAGAACGCCGCGGGGTACACGTCGCTGTAGTAATGGCGCATCCCGAGGATGCGATCCACCAGTTGCCGCGAATAGGCCTTCACGGATCCGAAGTCCTTCAGGTTCACGTTCAGGATGCGGCGGATCATCTGGTTGCCGATCCAGGAACTCAGGCGTCCGAACCATGAATCCTGCCGGTTGTCGCGCACGCCGGATACCACGTCGCATCCTGATTCGGCGAAGGCATCCGCCAATTGCAGGATGACCTGCGGTTCATACTGGAAATCCCCGTCGAGCGTGATGACGACGTCGCCGCGGGCGTGGCTCAGGCCGGCGAACAACGCGCGCTGCTGGCCGAAGTTCCGGAACAGCTCGATGTAGGTCACGCGCGCGTTGGACGACGCGATTTCCGCGAGCGTGGTTTGCGAGCCGTCCGTCGAGCCGTCGTCCACGTAGATGAGCTCGAAGTCGTAACGCGACTGGCCTTCCAGGACCTTGAGTATGGCTTGATAGAAGGGACGGATAATCGGTTCGTCGTTGTAGCTTGGCAACACGACGCTGATAAGCAATTTGCACTCAGGGGCGGACAGGGTGCTTGTAACTCGATTCATCGCCGACCCGCAGGGTTAGTCTTCCCCATCAATTGTAGAGGCTCTCCTGGGCCGTGGAAACCTCTGCTCCTGTTCCCGCTGGTTCCACCGGGCATACGCTATGCTCCCGTCCGCGAAATCAGATCCAACCAACCGCGTCATGGGAAAAATACGCCCGGATAATGACAGCGGTCCGGTCCGCAGTGCTCATACCGCGCGCAGCCATTTCGACGCGAAATCCTGACCGAGATAGGCGGAAAGGGAGGCGATCTTGTCAGAGTAGATCTCCTCAAGACAGCGGAGGTACTCCTGCTTTGGACGCTCTCCGCGCGTCGAGAACACCGGGCGGCGGAGGATTTCCGGATCCAGGACACCCGGCAGTTCGGGCTCGACCCCGAGATGTCTGAAGCAGTCGCTGAGCAGACCCGCGGGATCGGTCTGGAGTTCGTCAAACACCCGGACCAGCATCTGATCCCTGGGATAGAACTGCAGCCAGTTGCGCAGGCAGCGCTCGTAGTCGCCGCGGGCGATGGATTCCGCAGAGGAAAAATGACGCAGGTACCAGTCGTCGCCGGGTCCGTTGCCGCCCTTCCCGAATTCGCGGCTGCGATCGAGCTTAGCCTGCGACCAGGCCCGCTCGATCGGATTGCGGATGAGGTACAGCAGCCGCAGCGCCGGGAACATCCGGTGTATATTCTCGATCACGCCGGGTTCGAGCACGCTGTAAGCCGGCGTGATCTCGCCGCGCACCGGCCCAGGCATCTGCCGCAGCCGGTCGAGGTAGCCGTCGAGGCTCGTCGAGCGCGACGGCAGCGTGGACTTGTCCCAGAAGTGCAGTTCCTTTTCTTCCGGCAGGGATATGGATGGATGCCGGCGGAGCATCTCGAACAGCCAGGTGGTGCCGCAGCGCTGCCCGCCGATGCCGAGGAAATCGAGCCCCGACAGGTCCGAGCGGGGCACATAGCCTCCCTTGGCGGGCACGCCGGGCTTAGAGGCCTCGATCACCTTGTCGAGAGAAACGCCGAGCTGCCTCACGACCTCGGGCCGCACCGGGCCAATGTAGAGCGCGGGGACCCGGGACGCCGCCCAGACCTTCCCCTTCACGACCCGGTATTCCTCGAACCAGCTCGCGACGCGCTTGCGGTGCTCCTCCTGCGAGACGTTCGTGGAGATCCCGCCGTGCAACTGGTGGAAGGTCCCTTCGCTGAACGGAATGATCAGCGTGCATGGACCCGATTCCACCACCCGCTTGAAGAAGTCGAAGTTCGCCAGGCCGCCGCCCGGACTGGCGAAAGCCAGGTCGAAACCGCCCACGCGCCGGAAACGCTCGCGGGGCATGAACACGGCGTTGCTTTCCGGCGGCGTGAAGAACAGGCCGTTCCGGGACGAGCCCGCGAAGGTGGAGATCTCGAACAACCGGTAACCGCAGCGCGGCCAGCCAATCCCTTCGAGCAGGCCGTCTTCCACATCCTTGTTGTAGCCGTGCGCGATCGAGAACTGTTGTCGGTTCGGCCCCAGGTGCCAGCCGTGGGTCGCCACCACCGGGTCGGGATGGACCTGGAAGGCCGCCAGCACGCGTTCGAGGAGGCCGGGGGTCGCGATCCGGGCCCCGTCGATGAACACGCCCACGATCTCGCCGCGGCTGGCCTCGAAGCCCAGGTTGACGGCGGCACAGGGGGACGGCGAGGCGTTCTCTACATATATATAGCGGAAGTGCGGGCCAAAACCACGGACCGCGGCCTCGCCCAACGGCCGGGGCGAGCCGTTGTCCACGACGATGACTTCGTAGTCGGAGGGGTTGACGTTGATCTGGAAGTCAGGCGAGAGGGATTGGAGCGTGCGCGGCGCCTCCCGCGCCATGTCGTAGACGATGACGATGACCGACAGCCTCGGCCGGTCGGCCGGCAGCGCGCCGACGGAGATCCCGGCTTGCGGTTCAGCCTGCGTCCGCCCGGTCCAGAAGCCGGGCGTAAAGGGCCTCGACATCCGGCGGCAGAGGGATATCAGACGTCTCCAAGCGTTTCCGCAGACCCGGATCAAAAAACGCCCCCGGAACCGCATCGTCTAGCTGCTCGCGCGGCCGTTCGGCCGGCAGGCCGCTGATCGTGCCGGGCAGGCCAAGTTCCAGCCGCAGCCGTTCGAGCCGGTCCTGGTAGTGCGCGTCATCGAGATCGAAATCGACGAGGGGGAAAGGATGGCGTTCGAAGACTTCAAGCAGCTTGGAATTATATACCATCCATAACGTCAGCCAGCGCTCGGCAGAGTCACGGTTGCGCGCGAGCAGCGACTTGGCGACCCGCGCCGGGTGGCGGAAGGTGCCGACGAACCTCACGTCGTCCAGCATTTCCAGCCAGCCGTCCAACGTCAGCAGCGTCCGCGGATCCTTGAAGCCCCAATGTTCCACGCCGGCGTACTCGCGCAGGATGTCGTCGCGCGCGGCGCGGTGCTGCGGCTGCCAGGCCACCGTTCGCGGCGGCGCGTCCCAGCTTCCGCCGTTCGCCACGAGGATCTCCTCGTTCAGGTCCTGGATGCGCTGGTTTTCGCGGTTGCCGCGGCGGTTGAACGGCGCGGCGGTGATGACTTCGCCGAGGTGCAGGCCGGCCCGCTGCAGCGATCCCGCCAGGCAGCTAGTGCCGCTGCGGTGCATTCCGAGAATGATGACGATCATCGGGACGGCGGTTACTTCTGGAAGTACCGGTCTTCGATGTAAGCGCAGATCGCGTGGCCAATCACGGTGTGCGCCTCCTGGATGCGCGGCGTGCTCCGGTCCGGGACCAGGATCCCGAAATCGCACATCGCCGCCATCTGCCCGCCGCGCACGCTGGTCAGTCCCACCGTGGTGATGCCGAGCCCGCCGCAGGCCCGGATCGCCTCGAGTATGTTCGCGGAGGCCCCCGAGGTGGACAGGGCGAAGAATACGTCGCCCTTGCGGCCGTTCGCCTCAAGCTGGCGCGCAAACACCTTCTCGAAGCCGAAATCGTTGCCGATCGCCGTCAGCATGGAGGTATCGGTATTCAGCGCCAGCGCCGGCATTCCGGCCCGGTCGAAATAGAACTTGCCCACCATTTCGGCGGCGAAATGCTGGGCGTCGGCCGCGCTGCCGCCGTTCCCGGCAAAGATGAGCTTGTTGCCGGCGCGCAGCGCCGCGACGCAGTGGTCGGCGATCGCCTGCATGGTCCTGTGCATCTCCGTGTCCCCGACCAGCGACTGGATCACCCGCGCCGCCTGCTGCATTTCGTCCGCGATATTCATCCGTCGTAAAGCCTCCAGCTCTGCGTGCCGTATTCGGCGAAATGGCATGGCATGATGCGGCCCGGCATCCGCGAGAGCGCCTCGATCACGGCCATCCTGCGGGCCGGATCGACCAGGAACATCATGAAGCCGCCGCCGCCCGCGCCGGAAACCTTGCCGGCCAGCGCGCCGGCCCGCTTCGCCGCTTCGTAGGTCTCGTTGATGAGGTCCGTGGCAATGGATTTCGACACTCTCTTTTTCGCCTGCCAGGAGCGGTCCAGGCACTCGGCAAACTGCCGGATCTCCCCGCGCAGCAAATGTTCCTTCATGCGCAGGGCGTCGTCCTTGAGCGCTTGCAGCGCGCCGGTGGTTTCGTCCGCGCCCGCGCTGACGTTGCGCACCTGGTCCTGGATGATGGACGCGGAATCACGGGAAAGCCCCGTGAAGTACAGCAACAACGAGCTTTCCAGTTCGGAGACGATCCAGTTCTTCACGCGCAGCGGATTCACGATGACGCGGTCGTCCTTATAGAACTCCATGAAGTTGATGCCGCCGAAGGTGGCGGCGTATTGGTCCTGCTTGCCCCCCGCCAGGCCCAGGTCCTGGCGCTCGACTTCATAGGCCAGGTGCGCGATCTCGTATTCGCCCAGAGGCAGGTTCAGCAGTTCGACGAAGGCCTTTATCATCGTCACGACCAGCGTGGAGGAGGAACCGAGCCCCGAGCCCGCCATCGCGTCCGAGTAGGTGACCAGATCGAGCGCGATTGGCCGGCCGCCGTTGAAATCGCGCATGATGCGGTTGTACACGCCCTTGTGGAGCTGCAGGTCGCCTTCCGCCGGGACGAACGGCGCCGTCTCGCAGGTGAAGCTCTCATTGCGATCCGTCGCGGAGAAACTGATGCGGTTGTCCTCCCGCGGCCGCAGCACGGCATAGGCATACATGGCGATGCTGGCGTTCAGCACGTAGCCGCCGTAGCGATCGCAGAACGGCGAGACGTCGGTGCCGCCCCCGGCGATGCCGAGCCGCAACGGCGCGCGCGCGCGGATGATCATGCTTCAGCGCCCGTTAGCGCGCATTTTTCATGAACGATTGACGCACGAGGTGGACGGGTGGCACCGGGCACCACGATCCGTGCTCGACCCAACCCTCCCCCGGCGGGGCCCTTCCGCTGCGCGCGGATCATGGTGCCCGGTGCCACCCGTCCGCTTTGGAACCGACCGTTCATGAAAAATGCGACCTACAATTCCTTGTCGTTGGTGAAGGGCGGCGCGTCAGAGTTGCCCTCGCGGACCCGGCGGTGATCGTCGCGGTACTGGTTCAGGTGCAGGCGCGTCTCGCGTTCCGGCTGCCGCGACGGTTCCCTTCGCCAGTCCCCGGCCAACTGCGCCTCGGTGCGCTTGCGGATCACGAACTCGATCCCGGACTCCGCCACCGGCGTCAGGGACTGATCGTAGCGCGGCAACGCATAGCGGTAGGCGACATCCAGAAGCTCGATGCGCTCGATCGCCGCCGCGCCGCCCAGGGATCGGATCAGGTCCAGCAGGTTGATCGAGCGCGGGTTCCAGCTCCGATCCTTATAGATCGTAAAGGTATGCTTGTGGTCGGCGTTGTATGTGCTGGGAAAGGCGCCCTGCTCGTACAGGTCCTCGTCGGGCACCGAGACCACCAGGTAGCCGCCCGGCTTCACCACCCGCAGCCAGTTGCACAGCGCTTCTTGCGGCTCGCGGAGGTGCTCCAAGCAGTGGCTGCTGTGCACGAAATCGAACTCGCCGTCGGCGACGCCTTTCAGGTACTGCGCATCGCCGTCCTCGAGATCCCAGGTGCGCACGCTCTCGATCATCGGGAAGAGCTCGCGGTACTGCGCCAGCGGATCGGGGCGCCCGCCGATGTCCAGGCCGCGGCCGACGAAATAGCGGCGCACGAACCGGGAGTCGGCCAGCCGGCGCGCGACCGCCTTGCTGCATTCCTTCATTCGCGCCCCCGCCCGTCGCGGAAACTGCGGAACACCCACTGCGGGAAGATCTGCTCGGAGTGCAGCCCATCGCGGCGGATGACCTCCTCCTCCACGGCCTCGGTCGCGCCGATGCAGCTCGACACGGTGGCGTCGTCGAATACGATGTAACCGCCGTCCACCATGTGCGGCTTGACCGTGTCGTAGGAAAATTTCACGGACGGGTAGGTGTCGCAGTCGATATGCGCGAGGCTGAACGTGCCCGCCTCGCGGCGCACGCCCTCGAAGGTGTCGGCGAACAGGCCGCGGTGCAGCCGCAGGTTGTCCAGCCCGATCGACTTCACGTAACCCGCCAGTTCGTCGAAGTCAACCTTGCTGAAATCGCCCTTGCTGTGCGCGTCCACCGCCTTGTCGGTCTCGGGCATGCCCTCGAAGGTATCCAGCGCGTGGACCGCGATGCCAAGGTCCAAGGCCTTCGCGACATGTGCCATGAAGATGGCATTACCGCCGCGGTAGGCGCCGAACTCGATGATGTCGCCGCGTTCGATGTTCGGGAGGAAAAAACGGATCAGCAGGAACAGGTTCATGCGGTGATCCTCCATCAGGATGGTGCGGGCCTGGCTGACGGCCATGGCCGCTGCATAGAGCGGATCGTTCCTGACCTTCTCCCGCAGCGGGCCGAATTCGATGCCCCAGCCGCGCTGGTAACCTTCGTAAACGTTCCTGCCCTTGCGCACGCCCTTCGCAACGCGCATTTCCGGAAGGTAGTCTTCCATCTCAGCTCCAGCTTGCCCCACCACGCTTTCCCGCACGCGGATCCACGCATGCATCAAATTCCTCAAGCGCCGGATGGCCATGATCAAGATATGTCGCGCTTTGCCGGCATTCACGCGGCCGCTTCGAGGTAACACAGGTCCGGACCGCAATGGCCGTAAACCTTGCTCCAGCAAAGATTCAGAGCAATATCCGGGAACCCGGCCTGGACGGCCAGGGACGCCGCCGTCCAGTCCGCCTTCGCCATCATACCCCGCGCCGCGCCGTTCGCCGCCAGCAGCGCCCCTCCCGGTTTCAACACGCGCCTGAATTCCGTCAGCGCGGCGACTGCCGTCGCCTCCCCGGCCGGCAGGTTATTGCTGACGATCATGTCGAATTCGCCGTTCCCGAACCGGAGCGGCTCCGGACGCGCCCGATCGACTCCCACCCAGTCCACCCGTGGTTCCAGGCTGAGTGCGCACCGGAATAGCGGCGTGTCGGATTCATCCACCAGCACCCGCGGGCGCGCCACACCCTCATGATGGCCCAGGCGGGACAGGGCCGCGGCGAGCAACAGGCGCTGGCCGTTGTCCAGGCCGCAGTGCCCGCAGTGCAATTGCGCACGCCAGTCCATCGATCCTGGACCCGGTGCGTCCCGCACCGCGGCCGCGGGGCTGATCGAAAAGCAGGCCGGCTCGCGGCACACTCTGCAGAAGCCCGGCAGCAGCAGGTTCTCGCGCTGTGCGGCGCGGACCGCCATGCGCCGATCCAGCGCCATGCACTTTGCGTATTCCCCGGAGGCGAGCGCGGAAGATAATTCCTCCCGGCGCCGGCAGGGAAAAATTTTCATCGCCGGATCAGCAACAGCGGTTCGCCCGGATCGTCGCGCCTCTGCGCGCGGCGGGCGCCACGGATGTCCGAACATCGGCGCGTGGGCCGGATGCACGGGGACGCCGAGTTCCTCCAGGACCGACTCGACCCGCTTCACGCCCCCGCCATAGCCGTACGTGCTTGCCACGTACTTCCGCCCCGCATCCGATATGGCGTTCCACAGCCGTTCATCCGTATAGAGACGTTGCACCGCATCGGCCATATCGGAGGCGGAATCCGCGACCAGGGCCTCCTTTTCATGTTCCAGCCCCATGCCTTCGACACCCTCCAAGGTGCTCACGCACGGCAGCCCATGGGCGAGGCTGGTGCCGACCTTGCCCTTGATCCCGGCGCCATAGCGCAGCGGCACGACCATCACCCGGAAGCGTCCCAACGCCTCGGCAATTTCATTCACGAAACCGACGACCACCACATCGTCCGCGGCGAGCGCCAGCAACTCGGCGGGCGCATTGCTGCCGACGATGTAGAAACGCACCCCCGGCAGTTTCCGTCGCACCAGCGGCATGACGTCCTTCACGAAATAGACCACCGCATCGATGTTCGGCGGGTGCTGGTAGCCGCCGACAAAGACGATCCCCTCGCGATGCGCGAATCCAGGCACGTCCTGCTCCGCTTCCAGGACCCAGGGAAACGCGGCGACGCGCACGCCGGGGATCTCCGCCTCGATCAGGGCCTTCTCCGCGGTGCTGTGGACAATGGTGAAATCGGCGCCGCGCACCGCCTCGATTTCGCGCCGGCGGGTCACGGCGGCCTCCGCCCGCAGCACGATCGAATTCTCGAGCCTGGCCCGCCGCTCCGCGCGCAGGAAGTGCAGATCGGATACGTGGAAGATGACCTTTGCGCGCCGGCAGTATTTCCTGACGTAATGCAGATGGCGTGACACGACCCGGTGGCGGAACATGAACACGACGTCATAAGCGGCGCCGTGTTCCGCCAGCCATGCGGATATCGACCTCACGTAGGGCGCGTACAGGCACTCGATTCCCGTGGCCTGCAAATCGGGCGTGTAACGATCCACATACAGCAGGTTGTCCTCGGGGGCGAACGTCACGTGGAAACCCAGGTCCTGGAAGATGCGCATGATGTTGATGAGCGTAATGGACCCGGCGTCGTGGTCCGGCATCGGCGTGCAACTGTCTATGAACAGGACGCGGCCGGCCACGGTGCGATCCAGGGCCGCCTTCACGTCCCTGCCGGACTCGCCGTGGACGGACAGAACCTGCTTCCATTTCTCGCGCAGTAGATCCGTGTTGCGGACCTGAAATGCCTTCACGCCGGACGAGAGATCGGTGCCGGAGGTCGCGCCTTCGAAATGGATCACTTCGGATCGCGGCTGGTAGAGGACCCGGTACCCCGCGGCCCGGATCTTGAACGCCAGATCGGAGTCCTCGCCGTAGGCGGGGGCGAAGGCTTCGTCGAATCCGCCCACCTGGAAGTACAGATCGCGCCTGCACATGAGCGCGGCCCCGGAGCAGTAGTCGGCGTGACGCAGGTAATTGAACTGCGGCTTGGCCGGATCATCGCCGCGGCCGACATTCCAGCCCGAGGCGTCCTGCCAGAGGATGCCGCCGGCCTCCTGCAGCCGGCCGTCCGGATAGACGAGTTTCGCGCCGACCAGGCCCACCTTCCCGATCTGTTCGAAGGTGTCCACCAGCGCGTCCAGCCAGCCGGGCGTCACCTGCGTGTCATTGTTCAGGAACAACAGGTAGCGGCCGCGTGCCGTCCGGGCGGCGGCATTGCAGGAGCGGATGAAGCCGAGGTTTTCCACGTTGCGGATCACGGCCAGCCCGGAGATGCCGGACAGAAAGGCGTGCGAATCATCCGGAGAACAGTCATCCACGACGATGACTTCCGAGCTCGCGCGGCTGGGGTTCGCGTACAGCGAAATGAGACAGCGCCGCGTGTATGCGAGCTTCCCGTGCACGGGAATGATGATCGAAACGTCGGGGTCCGAGACGGCCGCGAATTTCAGATCGGTGGGATCGGGCAGGCAATCCAGGACGCTGTCCAAATCGGCCGCGCCGTCGGCGAGGGCGCCGCCGGTTCCCGCGAGGCCCCTCTTCCGTCCGCCGAACTTCCACCAGGCGTAGGCACCAAGCGGGGACGACATCACGGGAAAGCGCTGGAACACGGATGTCTTGACGCGGACCTTCAGTGAATAAGGGATGGGGAGCAGTCTGTAGATAACCTTCGCGGCAGGCTCAGCGATCCGCAGCAGACGGCGAAACGCGCCTGCTGCCGCCTGCGCCGCCGTTTTCCGCAGTTCGCGCGCCAGCAGTTTTGCCTTGCGCAGGGGCGCCGTGATGCGCCACGAGAGCGTCCGGTATGTGGCTTCGAGCCGCATCTGGTAGTGTTCCGCCAGTTGCCGGAAGTGATCCGCCTCGGCGCTGTAGCGATCCAGGAGCTCACGCGCCAGCTCCCGTTCGGCTTGCATTTCGTTGGATAGCCGTTCCGCTTCCTCGGTCTTCACCTCCAGCGCGTGCTGGGCCGTATCCAGCGCCTCCGAGCGTGATTCCAGCCCGGCGATCTGCCGCGCCTGTTCCGCAAGCAGCGGCCTGAGCTTGTGCAGTTCGGCCTCGATCTCCGCCGCGACGCGATCCAGCGCCTGCAGATCGGAGGGCTGCAGGCTGTCCTGCCCACGGCCGCAAAAGAGCGTGTACACCGTCTTCACCCAACCGCCGTACGGACCCATCGCGCCGAAATCCTCACCGGCATGCCGGTGATGGCGGAATTCCCCGAGCAGCGACTTCGCTACTTCGCCAGCCACCCGCCCGGCATCGTTCGGGAAGCGGATCCCCAGTTCAGCGCCGATGCGCGCCGCACAGGCCTTCCAGTCCGCCAGCAGGTCTTCATAGGACACCACCGCGCGCCGTCCCGAACGCGTGGCGCGCTCGGCGTAGAGCGTGTTCAGCAGCCATAGCAACGCGCCCCTCTCCAGCGAGAACATGTTCCTGCGCTGCAGCGATTCGGCGACCTCCAGCGGATGGCGCAGGTTGAGAATGAAGATGGGCTCGGCCTCGAAGCGATTCAGGACGTCCCGCCACAACGGCACCAGCCTGCAAAGCCGCGGGTCCTTGATGACGAACAGCCGGGATTGCGCAAGGTGGGCCCGCAGGAAGTCGAGGATCTCAGCCGCGAATTGCCGCGCCTGCGCCGAACCGAACCATTCCCCGGGCAGCGGCAGCGGGTCGTGCCAGGACGTGCCCAGCGCCGCGAAGATGCGCGAATGGATGGCGATGATGCCGGCCGGCTCCCAGTAACCCAGTGGGTTGTCCTCCTGCGGCGGCATCACTTCTCCGGGTATGTCCGCGCCGAGCAGGTTGAGGACGCGCGTAAGCGCGGAGGTCCCGCTGCGGTGCATGCCCAGGACCAGCAATGCCTTGCGCGACGATCCGCTCATGATGCCGCCGGCCTCAGCCCGGCGCCGGCGCGGCGGGCGTCCGTTTCGCCGTCACCTGCTGCTGGTAGCGCTTGAGGATCTCGGCGGGCGCGCCAATGGCGATCGTCGCGCCGCGTTCGATCCATACGACGCGGTTACAGAACTCGCGGATGCTGGCCGCCTGATGGGAAACCAGGACGACGGTTTTGTTGGACTCGATCTTCTCGCGCATGGCGGCGCCGGATTTTTCCCGGAATGCGGCGTCGCCCACCCCCAGCACTTCATCGACCAGCAGGATGTCCGGATCGGCCTGGATCGAAATCGCGAATCCCAGCCGCGCGCGCATGCCGACTGAATAGGTCCGGATCGGCTCGTCGATGAATTCGCCGAGGTCCGAGAAGGCGACGATCGCGTCGAAGCGCTCGGCCAGCTCGCGCCGGCTGAGGCCCAGGATCATCCCGCTCAGGAATATGTTTTCCCTGGCAGTGAGGTGCGGCACGAAGCCGACCTGCAATGCCAGCAGCGAGGCGGAATAGTCGCCGGGCTTGCTCAACACCCCCTTGTCCGGCTGGATGATGCCGGCGATGACCCGCAGGATCGTGCTCTTGCCGGCGCCGTTTCCGCCGATGATGCCCAGTGTCTCGCCGCGGCGCAGTTCGAAGGTCGCGTCGCGCACGGCCCAGAACGGCTTGCTCCGGAATATCCCGGCGCGGCGCCGGTAGCAGACACCGACGTTGTTCAATGCAAGTACTGCATCCATGGTCCCGATCCCGTCAGCGGCCCACCAGCTTCGGGTAGGCGCGATCGAACTTGTGGAACAGGGCGACGCCCACGCCCAGCAGGACGAGCGACACGGCGACGATCGCCGCCAGTCGATCCCATTGCGGCCAGACGCCGTGCAGCAGCACGGCGCGATAGGATTCGATCAACACAGCCATTGGATTGACCCGAAGCATGTCCTGGATGGCTTCCGACATGTTGGCGATATCGAAGAAAATCCCAGAGACGAAGAACAGCATGATCATGAGGTTGTCGAGCAGCAGCTTGAGATCCGGCGCAAAGGGCACCACGGAAGCGGTGAGGACGCTGACCGCGACAATCAGCGCCAGTTGCACGAGGAGCAGGACCGGCAACGCCGCCCAGGCCATGGTGACCGGCTTGCCGGCGACGACAGTCAAATAGAACAAAAGAATGACAAAAAT
Source organism: Gammaproteobacteria bacterium (assembly GCA_016193395.1). Taxonomy (GTDB): domain Bacteria; phylum Pseudomonadota; class Gammaproteobacteria; order Eutrophobiales; family Eutrophobiaceae; genus JACPSH01. The sequence goes on along the minus strand of JACPSH010000056.1, from coordinate 1,928 downwards.
CATCGCGAACTTGAAGGCGTAGGAAACGGTCAGCGCCAGGGGAAACACGAGCTTGGGCAGGTAGACCTGCTGCATCACGCCTGCATTCCGGGCCAGCGCATTCGCGGCCGCCAGGACCGTGCTTGCGAACCATTTCCACGCGACCAGGCCGCAGAGCAGGAACGGCGCATAGTCCGCACCGCCGCTGCGCAACCCGGTCTCGAAGATCAGATAGAACACGGCCATGTACATGACCGGCTCCACGAACCACCAGAGGAACCCGAGGTAGGCACGCGTCGCTTCGGCGCGCAGCTCGGAGTACGCCATGTACAGGATCAGTTCCAGGTAATGCACGCCGCTGCGCATGGTTGGCTACCCCGCTGTACGGTCCAGTGGCCCGTACAGGCGCTTCACCCAGTCGGCATAGCTGTGATCCATCACGGCGCGCCACCAGTCCTCGTGGTCCAGGTACCAGTGCAGCGTCCGCGCCAGGGCCGTATCGAGCGCATGCGCCGGGGCGAAACCGAGTTCAGAGCGGATCTTGCCGGCGTCCAGCGCGTAGCGCCGATCATGGCCCGGACGATCGGCCACGAAGCGGATCAGGTCGCTGCACTCGCGTCCCGCGGCGGCCGGCGAGTCCGGGAAACGCCGGCGCAGTCCGGGGTCGGCGCTGAACAGGGCATCCATCGCCCGGCACACGGCATGCACGAGGTCGAGGTTGGATCGCTCCGCGTTGGCGCCGATGTTGTAGGTCTCGCCGCCGCGGCCCCGTTCCAGCACCAGCTCGATGCCGCGGCAGTGATCCTCCACGTACAGCCAGTCGCGGACGTGTCTGCCGTCGCCGTACACCGGCAGTTCACGCCCGAGCAGGATATTGATCAGCATCAGCGGGATCAGTTTCTCCGGGAACTGGAAAGGTCCGAGGTTGTTCGAACAGTTGCTGATGGTGGCGTCCAGCCCGTAGGTATGGTGCCAGGCGCGCACCAGGTGATCCGCGCACGCCTTGCTCGCCGCATAAGGGGAATTCGGCCGGTACGGCGAACTTTCGCTGAAACGCTCGTCATTGAAATCCAGCGACCCGTAAACCTCGTCGGTGGATACGTGATGGAAGCGGCGGTCCGAAGCCGACTCGCCCTCCTCCAGCCATACTTTTTTCGCAGCCTTCAGGAGTGCGTGCGTGCCCATGATGTTGGTGTGCAGGAAGGGATCCGGACCGAGTATTGAGCGATCGACGTGCGACTCGGCCGCGAAATGGACAATCGCGTTGATCTCCTCCCGCCGCAGGATGTCCTCGACCAGGGTTTCGTCGCCGATATTGGCGTGCACGAAGCGGTAGTTCTCGCATCCGCGCACCGGCTCGAGGCTCGCCAGATTGCCGGCATAGGTCAGCGCATCGAGTACGACGACCCGATGCCCCGGGTGCCGGGCGAGCCAGTAATGGACGAAGTTCGCGCCGATGAACCCGGCGCCTCCGGTCACGAGCAGCCTGTCAAGCGCCATGCGCGGCATGCTCCTGCAACATCCGGCGCAGCGAGGCGCGCCAGTGCGGCGAGCGTTCGCCCAGCAACGACCAGGCCTCTTGCTTGTCGAGGACGCTGTATCGCGGACGACGCGCCGGTGTGGGATAGTCTTCCGTGCCGATGGGAATGACGGATATGGGGCGCGGCAGCAGGCCCGCCTGCAGCGCTTCCTCCATGATCGCCACGCTGAAGTCATACCAGCTTGCCACGCCGGCATCGGTCCAGTGCAGGACGCCGCGCGCCTCGCCGGTCCCGGCCAGGCGCCACACGGCGTCCGCGAGCGAACCTGCCCAGGTCGGGCTGCCGATCTGGTCGGAAACGACTCGAATTTCATCGTGGGAACGCATCAGGTTCAGCATGGTCTTGACGAAATTATGCCCGTGCCCGGAGTACAGCCAGGATGTGCGCAGGATGAGCTCGGCGCCGGTG
>JACPSH010000055.1 GCA_016193395.1 Gammaproteobacteria bacterium | reverse complement strand
TGCTCGCTATCGCTGCGCGCGAAGAGCCGTCACCCGATGTCACCCGCCCGTTCGGCGCCGGCGCATGCATCCCGCCGGATTCACGCCCAGGCGATTAACGGACGGGTGGCGCCGGGCATTCCCCTTGCCCGCGCGCAAGCGGAGGGACCGAGCGAGCACGGAAAAGCGGTGCCCGGTGACAGGACCCGTCCTGCACCAAGCCCAACCGAATCCGGCCGGCTTACGCGACCGCGATCGGCAACCCGGACGGACTTCGGAACGTGGTCGAGGAATTCCATTTCAGGATCGGCGTCGTGCGCTGGTAATCCGGGATGCGCTTCAGGAATTCCGCCATGACAGCCGCCGTCACTTGCCTTCCCACCGCCGTTCCCAGGCACAGGTGCTTGCCGCCGCCGAACCCCAGGTGCCGCTTCGGCGGCCGGTCGACATCGTAGACATCAGGATTCGGAAACTGCCGCGGATCGCGGTTGGCGGCGCCGTAACACATGCAAACGAAATCGCCGGCCTTCATGCGCTGGCCGTGCAATTCCACGTCGCGCATCAGGTAACGGCGGAACCGCTGCGCGGACGTGTTGAAGCGCAGCGACTCTTCGATGGCGGGCGCCATCAGCGCCGGGTTGGCGATGATCTTGCGGCGCTCGAAGGGAAAATCGTGCAGATTGAGGGCAAACATCGTCATGAAGCTGGACAGGCTCTCGACGCCGGCCATGATCAGGGTCGCCGAAGTCATGACGATTTCCTGCTCGCTCAGCTTGTCGCCGTCGATCTCGGCGGCGACCAGGCCTGAAATCAGGTCGGTGCCGGCGGGCCGGCTCCGGCGCTGCGCGACCTGGTCCTGGATGTATTGAACGAGATACTGGAATCCCGCGATGTTTTCGGGTCCCTTGCGTCGCAGTTCGGCGTTCGTCGATATGGCCAGGATCACCTGCTGCCGGACTGCGCGGTGATCCGTGGGCGGTAGGCCCATGAGATCGAACAGGACGCTCACCGTGATACGGCTGGAGAAATCATCGACGAAATCGAACTGTCCCTTTTCGAGACAGCGGTCGAGGCACTCCGTGGCCACCTTGACCGAGGGCGGGATCATCCCCTGGACGGTCTTCGGCGTGAAAACGGATTGCACCAGCGTGCGCAGCCGGTCGTGCCGCGGCGGGTCCAGGCTGCCGAGCGTGGCGCCCGCGCGGCCGGGGATCTCATCCATCAGGTTGCCATGCGAGGAGGAATAGGTCTCCCAGTCGTCCAGAGCGCGGGCGACGTCCTCGAACCGCGAGAGGACCCACATCTTCGCGTGCTCACTCCAGAAGCACGGAAATTCCTCCAGGAGCCGGTGATACGCCGGGAAGGGATCCGCGTCAATTTCCGGAGAATACGGGTTGAATTCGAACATGCTTCATTTCCTGTCCCGTTTGACTTTGTACATAGCCCGATCCGCGGCGGCGATCAACTGATCGAAATTCTCGCCCTCCTGGGGGTACATCGCCGCGCCCGCGCTCACGGATACTCTGGGTTCCTGTCTGTCATTTTCCATGTCCTCCGAGATCCGCTGCAGCAGGTTTTGCGCCGCCTCCGAAGTCTCCTCCGGCAGTATCAACATGAATTCGTCGCCGCCAAAACGACCTGCAATGTCCGTCGCCCGGCAATTCGCCCGCAGAACATTCGCCAGGCGCACGAGGGCCTGGTTCCCCGCGAGGTGGCCATAACGGTCATTCAGCGTCTTCAGCCCGTCCACGTCCAGCAACATGATCGCAAACGAACGTCCGCTGCGCCGGGATCGCCCCATCTCGAATTCCAGCGCTTCGAACAGGCGGCGGTAGTTGGCCAGCCCGGTCAGGGGATCGGTGATGGCCAGACTGTTCGCGCGCTCCTCCGCCCGCCTGCGTTGAAATACCTCCGCGGCCAGAGCCAGAGTCATCACGGAAGTGACGCCCATGAACGCCTGCAGCATCAGCAATGAAGTATTTCGGTCGTCGATCACGAATGGCCCGAAGCCATTTACGGTCCCCCATATCGCGATCCCCGACAATACCGCGATCCCCGCCGCCGTTTCGCGCGGTCCGAACCGGAACGCGGCCCAGAGGAGCACGGGAGTGCAGAGAATTTCAAGCGGAAAAGTCTGGAGTTCGGCGGAAGCGAACCCGCCGAATACGATCGCCCCTACCAGGCCCAATCCGGCAAGCAATGTACCCGCCTCGACGACCTGAGCCGGCCTCCAGTCCGGCTGCGAATCGGTAAAGCACAACAGCAGAAGCGGCGTGACGACAATGGCGCCCATCGCGTCTCCCAGCCACCATGTCAACCAGACGGCCCAATATGCCCGCCAGTCCGCGAACCCCGCGAGCGCCAGGGACGTCACGCCTAGGGTCGCGCTTACCGCGGTGCTGAGGACGGCTGCCAGCAGAACGAACCTGAATATGTTGCGTGGATTTTCGAATGCGCTGCGGCCGCCGGCAAAGCGCAGCACGAGCCAGGCGCCTACCGCGCCTTCCAGGGTATTGCCAAGCGCGATACCCAGAGAAGTGGCGACAGTGCCTACATTGGTAATGTTCACGAGGAACGCCCCCAGGAAAATCCCGATCCAGGCGCGCTGGCCAAGGATCAGAAACGCGGTCAATGAAATCCCCGTTGCAGGCCAGACGGGAGTTGCGCTCGCATTGAGGAAAGCCAGTTGCAGACCGAACTTGCCCGCGACGAAGTACACCGCTGCCAGTCCGATCAGGACGGTAAGCTGTCTGGGGTCGCCTGCCCGCTTCATCATGTATGCGGATCCGCGCGGATTGTACTCGCGGGTTTGTGTCGGACTGGCCGGTGGCAGCAGCGCCGTTCCCGACTCTATGGCGCGCTGCCCCAGCCGCCGCTTCCGTTCACCATGTAGTCCACGGCCGCCTTGACCTGTTCGTCGGTCAAGGTCGCGACTCCGCCGCGCGGCGGCATGGCGCGCAGTCCATTAATGGCATTGCCGTACACCGTTTCCCTGCCCAGGGCCACGCGCGCCGTCCAGAGCGCCTTGTTTCCATGCTTGGGAGCGGCATTCAACCCGGTGCTGTGACATAAAGCGCAATAAGTGCCATAGATTTCACCGCCATCCACGGCGGCTTGCGCGATCGGTTCCGGGGCAGCACCTTCCGCCTCAGGGGCGATTCCCGCCTCTCCTCCACCGTCAGGAGCGGGCGCGGCCGCGGGTGTTTCCGCTACCGGTTCGGCTGCCGGCATATCGACCGCGGGAACGGACATCGACGTTTCGTCTGTCGCCGGCGTTGCCACGGCGGGTGGTGTTTCCGCTGCCGGTGCGACCTCGGAAGGCGCATTTGCGTTTGCCGGCACCGCGTTAACCGGCGGCGCCCTGGATCCGGCGCCCGGACCGGAATCGCCGCATCCCGTGAGGTTCAGACACAGAGCCAGTGCCGCCATGGGTTCGAAGCAGCGCCAGAGTGTCTTCGATCCAGACATCTGCCCTTCCTCCGGATGCATGAGAGACTTGAATGGGGGTATGAGATCCCGGAAGCCGCGCCACCGAGACTACAATGGGGTTTCCGGTGAATGGAATCTTACTCCCACCCCAAGTCCCGCGACCAGCCTGAATCCGTGGCATGCCGCACACTATGCTCGATCTCTTCCGCGAATCCCTGCGCAAGTATTTCGTCCAAACGATACTGGTCATCGTGCTGATTCCGGCCGGGGTATTCTCGGCCAGCTCCGTGTTATTTCCGTTCAGCCGCGAGATCGTCTATGACATGCATACGGTGTTCTCGACCTGCCACGCCATCCGCGCGGGACAATGCGTGGCCCGCATGGAATTGATCATCGGAAATACGGGCCACACGGACGAGACAGTCAATCTGGTCTGGCCGCGCTTCGAGGGACCCTGGAGCCAGTACCACAATGTGCTGGATATTTCCGCCGATCGGCCACGGGGCGGCGATCCCGTTGTCAGATGCTCCGTTGCGGAAGGCCGGCAGGAGTGCAGTATCGAACAGTTCGCCGCCGGCGCTCTCGTCATCATGCAATTGGACTGCTACCGGTGCAGCAAGCGTGAAGTGGAAATGCTGGGCGATACCCCGCTGGAAATTCAAACAGGCGCGCATGCGTCATACGGCGATCCGCGCGTGACGCTGCTGTTCCGTCGGCTGCTGGCGCTGGCGCGCCTGTTCATGTGACGCTGTTGAAGTAATCCACCATCCGCCTGCGCATGACGGGATCGGGAATCTTCCCCAACCCGGCGCCCATGTTTTCTATCATGTGTACCGGTTGGCGGGTCGCCGGAATGGCGCAGGTCACGGCGGGATGCGAGATCGCGAACTTGAGGAAGAACTGCGCCCAATTGACGCAATCGAATTCGCCGGCCCATTCCGGAAGGGGTTTGCCGCGCACGGCATCGAATAAGTTGCCGCCTTCGAACGGTCGGTTGGCAATCACCGCGATGCCCCGGTCCGCGGCGAGCGGCAACAGGCGTTTCTCCGGCTCGCGATCCGCGATGTTGTAGGTGAACTGCGCGAAATCGAAAGGCTCCTCGCCCAGTACCTCCAGCATTTCGTCGTGCCGCCGTCCCTCGGAAGTGGTGATGCCGATATAACGGATCCGTCCGGCGGCCTTCCACTCTCGAAGCGTTTCCAGGTGCGTATCCCAGTCGAGCATGTTGTGAATCTGCATGAGGTCGAACCCGCCGCGTCCCCACAACGACTCGGAATGCTTCATCTGGTTGATGCCGAACTGCCGCCCGATGATCCAGACCTTGGTGGCCTTGAAGAGCGACCGTGGATAACCGAGTACCTTCAGCCCAGTGCCCACCACGGCCTCGGCGCGGCCATACATGGGCGAGGAATCGATGATGGCCCCGCCCCTCGCGAAGAATTCCCGCAGGATCTGCGTGCGCACCGCCAGCGCATCCTTGTCGAACATGACCTGGAAGGTCTTCCATGTCCCCATGCCGATTGCGGGCAGCGCCTCTCCGGTCCCGGGGATCTTTTTCGCGATGATGGCGGCGTCCTGTGATCGCCCGATCCCCGGGGGAAGCAACAGGCCCGCGCCGATCGCGGTACCGAGTCTGAGCAGTGAACGCCGGTCAATCATCGATGAGGCGCAGATCCGGCTCGCCCGGATGATTCTCCAGCCAGTCAGACCCGACCAGCGGCGACGGCAAATCAGCAGATTTTTGCGTCATGATTCCTGTTTCCCTGCACTTTCCGGAATTCTGGACTGTGGACCGTGTCCGGGCAACACCCGCGCAGGAGAATTTTGCGGGCAGCACGCCTAACAGATTGATGCAAAAGTCCGTCCTTGGCTTTTGCATCAACCTGCTAACCATGGCGTCGCGGGCACGGCGACCGGTAACATGCGGAAAACGCCGGTGCGGATACGCACTAATGTGGGAGAAGTGAAGATGAAAGGCAGGACGGGAATCGCAATCGGTCTGCTTGCCGCACTGGGCGTGCTGGCCGCCCACGCGGGCGGCGAGGCCACGCCTCCGGAGCAATACTACAGCGTCGTGGACGGCAAGGTGGATCGCGCTACGTACACGGGCTGGCAGGTGTTCCTCCAGAACTGCTCCGGCTGCCACGGCGCGGGCGCAGTCGGGACTTCCCTTGCGCCGAGTCTCACCGAGCGCATCAACTCGCTCAGCATAAACGAATTCCGCGCCAAGGTACTGAATCGGTATTTCATCTCTGTCCCTGTGCAAGACGCCGTGTCCGAAGGCTCGGAGGCGATGCGCGAGGCCATGGAGGAAACCGTCGAGCAAGCGCAGCAGCGCGAAAAAGACCTGGTGAAGATGCCGCCCTGGCGCAACAATCCGGATGTGCGCGACCACGTCGATGAACTGTATGCCTACCTCACTGCGCGCGCGGATGGCGTCATCGGGCCGGACGCGCCCCAAGTCATGGAGCGGTGAGTCCCCGCTTCAACCCGCGATGAGCTTGATTTTGAGCGGCATGTCCCGCTATACCGGCATCGGCCGGCCTTCGATCTGCGCGCTCAGCAAGGCGCTCTGCGGCGCGGCCTTCGGGTTCTCGGCGATCTCGCGGAAGATGCGCGCGTCTGCCCTCCGTTTTTCCGGATCCTTCTCGCTCAGGCGGCGCTTGAATTCCGTGGCAACCGGCGAAGTCACCTCGTGAAAAACGCGGCGCCGTTCCTCCGAGTAGAAACCGAGCACCCGTTCGCCGGCCTTGCCGAGAATGACGGCCGAGAGGACCTGCGCCAGCGCCTTGGCGTCTATCACGCCCGAAGTCAAGCCCATGCCGCCGCACGGGTTGCAGACATGCGCCGCGTCGCCGGCGAGCAGCACACGGCCGTCGCGGAAGGTCGGCACGCATCGTTCATGTACCCGGTACGGCGAAGCGGCGACGATTTCATACATCTCGTCCTGCGACGGCATGATCGCCCGGTAGTGATCGGGGATGCGGCGACGGACTTCGCCCTCCGGGAGCGAGGCATCCTCACCGTAGGTTACACGCCACAGGTTTTCGCGGCCGAGCCGCGCGACCACGGCCCAGTTCACCGGATCGGCCACCATGTTGGCCGGCGCGAATCCATATTGATCGAATGGATAACTGACGTTGGTCGCCACGAAGCGGTCCGGCCAGGTATGGCCGTCGAACGGCAGGCCAAGCAGCCTCCGCACGCTGCTGTTCGCGCCATCCGCACCGACCACCCAGTCGCTGCGGATCTCCTTCCGGCCGTCGGGCGTGTCGACGCTCAGTGTCACCCCGGATCCGTTCTGCTCCAGATCGACCACCGTGTGGTTGAACCACACCTGCGCATCGGCAATGCGCGTGAGGTGGTCCATGACGATGCCCGCCAGGATGTGCTGCCCGAAGTGGAGATTGTAGGGATAGCGTTCCTCCGGCGGCATGCTCGTGGTGGTATCGACCATGACGATCTCCCCGGTTTCGAGGACGCGGAAACAGAAGTAGATATTCTTAAGCCCGATGGTCAGCGCATCGTCGAGCACGCCAAGCTGATCGAGCACCTTGACCGTGGTCGGGAAGTAGACGGCGGCGCGCGGCGATTCGGCGATGGCCGGCCCCGCCTCGAGCAGCGTCACCGGGATGCTGTTGCGTGCGAGACCTAGCGCGGTCAGGAATCCCACTGGACCGGCACCGATAATGGCAACTCCTTCAATGGGAGATACGCTCATAAAACGTCGGCCCATTCCGGCGCGGCCGCAAAGGCAGCGTGGATCACGCCGGCGTGCGAATACGCCTGGGGAAAATTGCCCCACATCCTCAATTTCGGGAGTTCGTAATCCTCGGAAAGCAGACCCAGGGTGGAAATCGCCGCATGCGCGCGGTCCATCACGATTTTGGCCTCAGTTTTGCGACCAATGTCGCCCAGCGCCTCGATGAGCCAGAACATGCAGATAATAAAGGCGGACGCAGGCGCCCCGAAACCGTCATCGAAACGGTATCGATACAGCCAGCCATCCCTGGATAGACCGTCGCGAATGGCATCGACGGTCTTTACGATTCGCTCATCGTGAAGCGGGAGGAAGCGGAGGCGCGCCATTTGCAGGAGCGAAGCATCGAGATCGTGGCTCCCGTAGGAAGCGGTGAAACTGCCGATCTCCGCGCACCAGGCGCAGGCGATGAGTTCCTCACGAATCTTCTCTGCCGCTGAGCGGAATTCCTGTTCCAGGTGTGGAGCATTCTGCGCAGCGACCCGCGCCATCCGATCTGTCGCAGCCCAGCACATCAGGTTCGAAAAGGTCTGTGGCTTCCACTCGGTGCGGTACTCCCAGATTCCAGCGTCCGGTATCCCCGCAACGGAAATGGCCTTGCGCGCGAGGCGCTCGATGAGCTTCAGGGCCGCCGGCGAGCGCTCGGCACTGAAACGGTCGTCGGCAAAGATGGGGGCCAGGGCCAGCACCATCTCTCCAAAGAGATCATTTTGGCGATGCAGTGCGGCGCTGTTGCCCACGCGGACTGGACCGTCACCGTTGAAACCGGGCCAGTCTTCGAGGATTCGTTCCTCCGGGCAGACCGAACCATCCACTCGGTAAAGGGGCGACAGGTCCAGGTTCGGTGAACCACCCGCGATGTTAAGGAGATAATTGATGAAATTTTCGCGTTCCTCAAAATGGCCGAGTAGCTGAAGGGCGCCCAGCGAATAGTAGGCATCCCGAAGCCAGCAGTAACGATAATCCCATGTACGGCCGCTGCCGGGTGATTCGGGAATGGAAGTGGTCATGGCCGCCACGATCGCGCCCGTATCCTCGAAACAGTGCAGCTTCAGCGTCAGCGCCGAACGGATCACCGCGCTCTGGTAAATGGGCGGAATGCTGCAGTGCTTGACCCAGCGCCGCCAATACTGTTCCGTTTCAGTGAGCAACCTTTCCGACAGCGGTCTCAACGCTTCCTCCACAGGCGCGCCCCAGGTGAGTACCAGGTGCCGCCGTTCGGTCAGAGTGAAAGGCTGGCCCCCGAGATAAGACACAGGGATATCGCTGGTCAGGCGGAGTTGACTGTCGAAACCTTCAAAGCGGATGTGGTTTGATCCGAGAAGTCGCGCCACGGGCTTCCTCGACCAACCGAGGCGCGGTTCGCAACTCACGCGGATTCTCGGCGTGCCCTCAATCGGTTCCAGGATGCGGTGGAGTTGCGTGGGACGAAACAACCGATCGTGCTGCATGAACCTCGGGGCAAAGTCGAGGATCCGGAATGAACCCGTTCCCGTTTGAAAACGCGTTTCCAGAATGTTCGTATTCTCAATGTAGCGCTGCACCCCGATCTCGCCTTCCGCCGGAAATGCCGCGAATTTCCCTCCGTGTCCGGCATCGAGCAATGTTGAAAAGACGGGTTCTGAATCAAACCGCGGCAAACAGCACCAGACGATTTCGCCGCCGCGGTCCACGAGCGCGGAAAATTGACAGTTGCCGATGACACCGAGGTCCTCGAGTAACATGGCCAAAGGGTAACAAATTCCGGTTGGACGCAGTACAAGACTGTGTTAAATAAATCCACCATGTCTCAAGCCATGCGATTCGTTGTCGGTCTCGTACTGGGACTTGCATTACTGACCTGGGGGACGTTCGCGCTGGTACAGCAGACGACGCGCGCCTGGACAGAGAAAGACGTGCGTCTGCGCGCGGAGCTCGGCATCGGCGGTGCCCGCCAGTCCTTGAGCGCGAACTGGCGCTCCGATCGGAGCGCGATGCTCGACCAGATCCTGAGGGACATTTCACGAGACGAGCGCATCATGGCCGCCGCCGCATGCGATGCGGATTCCTACCTGATCGCCAGCACGGCTGAGTTTCCGCCAGAGTTCACCTGTGACTGGGTCAGCCGCCGGATCGGCACCCGGGCCGACACCGCTCCGTGGCCAAGCTGGCACCACCCTGACAGCCTTCCCGGCGGCCCGGTCATGATCAGCGCTATCCCGGTTTCGGATGCCGGCCTGAACCTGGGATGGGTCACCCTCGTCCACGATCTCAGTTTTGCCGACCGTCGCGATGCCAGCACGCGTAAGTTCATTCTGATCGCATTCGCGTTTCTGGCCATTGCGGCTTCGATCATCACAATCATCGTTGCGCGCCTGACGTCGCGAAGCTGGAGCGAAGAGATCCGCCGCATTGCGCGTGGCGAAGCCCCCAAACGCCCGGAGTTCCGCCCCGTGCTGCGCGACGTCCGCGAGCTGGTGGATCGACTCATGGTCGAGAAAGAGACCGAATCCGAGAGCGGTGCCTGGACGCCTCAGCGGCTGAAATCGACACTGATCCGCCACCTGCAGGGCGAGAGGGTTGTGATCGTCGCAAACCGCGAACCTTACATCCACGAACATCAGGAAGATGGAAGCATCAAGGTTATCCATCCGGCGAGCGGCCTGGTCACGGCCCTCGAGCCGGTCATGCGTGCATGTTCAGGAGTGTGGATCGCCCATGGCGGCGGTTCCGCGGACCGGGAAACCGCAGATCGGAACGGCCGCGTACGCGTACCCCCGGGCGAGGAATCCTATTTCGTCAGGCGCGTATGGCTGACGAAAGACGAGGAACGAGGCTACTACTATGGGTTCTCAAACGAAGGCCTTTGGCCCCTCTGCCACATTGCCGACGCGCGCCCGGCGTTTCGCGGCGATGATTGGCAGCACTATCAGGCGGTCAACGGAAAATTCGCCGACGCCGTGTGTGCTGAAGTGGATACGGACGACCCCATCATCCTGGTGCAGGATTACCATTTCGCCCTGCTGCCCCGGTTGATCCGCGAGCGGCTGCCGCGCGCCACGGTCATCATGTTCTGGCACATCCCCTGGCCCAATTCGGAGCGCTTCGGGATCTGCCCGTGGCGCCGTGAGTTGCTGGAAGGCATGTTGGGAAACAGCATCATCGGCTTCCAGACCCAGATTCACTGCAACAATTTCTTCGATTCGGTCGACCGATTTCTGGAAACCCGCATTGACCGGGAACAGAATGCCGTCGTGCAGCACGGGCGGCCCACGCTCGTGCGCTCCTATCCCATTGCCCTCGAGTGGCCTGTCCGCTGGCTCAAGTTGACGCCTTCTACCGCGGAGTGCCGCGCCGGTGTCATGACGGAACTCGGACTGAAATCCGATGCGTTGCTGGGCGTCGGCGTGGATCGGCTCGATTACACAAAGGGAGTGGTAGAGCGCCTGCTCGCGGTAGAGAGACTGCTGGAAAGATATACGACGCTTCAAGGACGCTTCACTTTTGTACAGCTCGCTGCCCCGAGCCGCACCTTGATCGATCGCTACCGCAGGCTGAATGAAACGGTTGAGCAGGTAGTCGCACGAATCAACGAGCGGTTCGGCAAGAACGGCTACAGGCCCATCGTTCTGCTCCTTTCCCACCATGAACCGGCAAGTGTCTTCCGTTTCTATCGCGCGGCCGACCTCTGCTACGTTTCCAGTCTCCACGACGGTATGAATCTCGTGGCCAAGGAGTTCGTGGCGGCTCGCGAGGACGATCGCGGCGTCCTCGTCCTGAGCCAGTTTACGGGGGCCGCGCGTGAACTCACGGAAGCCTTGATCGTCAACCCCTATGATTTGGAGGAGGCCAGCTCGGCGCTGGCGACCGCACTGAACATGACTCCCGAAGAGCAGAGCGTGCGCATGCGTTCGATGCGTGCGTTCCTCGCTGAATTCAACGTGTATCGCTGGGCGGGACGGATGCTTGTGGACGCGGCGCGACTGCGCCGCCGCGAGCGGTTGAGCGGACGCATTTCCGGAACGCAGACCCAGGACGTGTCCGCATAGATGCGGTACATTCTTTCCGCGGCGAACCGCAGGATCCTCAGCAAGTTCGCGTCTCTCAATACGTTGGTGGCATTGGACTTCGACGGGACGCTGGCGCCCATTGTCCATGATCGCGATCGGGCATCGCTGCGGCCGAGCACAAGGCATCTGCTTGCCGGACTCGCGGGACAGTACCCCTGCGTGGTCCTTTCCGGTCGGACCAGAAGCGACGTGCAGGCCCGTCTCGGGGGAACCGGGATCAAGACTGTGATCGGGAATCATGGAATCGAACCGTGGAGCATCTCCCCGGCATGGGAGAAGGCCGTTCGAAGCTGGCTCCCGTTACTGAGCGATGGCCTCAAGCGCTTTCATGGAGTTTCCATAGAAGACAAGCGTTTTTCCGTGGCAGTTCACTACCGCGCCGAAACGCGCAAGCAGGAAGTCCGCCACGCCATCCGGGCCGTGGCCCGGGCTCTCGGTGCGGTGCGCCTGATCGGTGGAAAGCAGGTGATCAACATCCTGCCGGCGAATGCGCCTCACAAGGGGCACGCTTTCGAACGGCAACTGGACCACTCCCGCTGCAAGCGAGCCATTTACATAGGCGATGATGATACGGACGAGGACGTGTTTGCGCTCCCCAACCGTCAACGGATACTGACCGTTCGCGTCGGAAAGGATCGTGATTCGCTGGCTGGATATTACTTGCGCAACCAGCGGGAAATCGACCGCCTCATACGCTTGCTCCTGGAATTGCGATCCGGACGGCGAGTGGGCCCGGGAACGTTAGTACGATAAGCCTCCGGTCACGTTCATGATGGAAAGGAATTGAAAAATGACCTGCGAAATTCCGGTAACCGACGTCGACCTGTTCAGCCGGGAGTCCGTGCGCAACGCGCGCATGATTGACGACGCCATCCGCGAGCTGGCGCCGGTGGTGCGGCTCGCACGGGAGGACATCGTCGTACTTGGCCGGTTCGAACACGTGCAGGCAGGACTGACCGACTGGCGCACGTTCTCCTCCCGCTCGCGTCCCTGGCACGATCCGAAATCGGTACGTCCGGAGATCCTGCTGACTGACGATCCACCGCGGCACACCGAGGTGCGTGCCGTGCTGGCCGACGCCCTGTCCCCGGCCGTGCTCTTGAAACTGGCCGCGCCCTTCGCCGCGGAGGCCGAAGCGGTCGTGGACCGTGTCATCGCAACGAACGGCGGAGAGATCAATGCAGTCGCGGATATTTCGCGGCCATTCGTCTACAAGGTCCTCCCCGATCTGCTCGGCCTACCGCAATGGGGCCGCCATCACATGGAGGCTTTCGGGCACATGGTCTGGGCGACCATGGGTCCGCCGAACGAGCTGTTCCTGGAGGCCATGCGGAACAATTCCGAGCCGGTGTTCAAATGGGTGGACGAATGCTGCGACCGGAAGAACCTGGATCCGGCCGGGCTAGGCATGATGATGTTCGTGGCGGCGGACCGCGGCTCGATCACGCAGGATGAAGCCAAGCTGCTCGTGCAGATCCTGCTCTCCGCCGCGGCCGACACGACCGTCATGACGATCTCGACCGCCATCCGAGCGTTCTGCGAATTCCCGGATCAATACCAGCGCCTGCGCCGCGACCCGTCGCTCGCGCGCGCAGCGTTCGAGGAAAGTCTGCGCTGGGACTCGCCCTCGCGGCTCGCCGGCCGGATCACGACGAAAGACGTGGAAATCGAAGGTTGCGTGATCCCCGCGGGCACCCGTTGTGGCCTGTTGTTCGCCGCGGCCAACCGCGATCCGCGCAAGTGGCCGAACCCGGATGCCTTTGACCTAGGGCGCGAGACGCGCGGCCACGTCGGCTGGGGATTCGGGGTCCATTCCTGCGTCGGCCGCGTGCTTGCCGGGCTGGAAGCCGAGGCGCTGCTCCGCGCCATCGTCCGGCGCATCGATCGCTTCGAGGCGGGCGGCGATCCGGAGCCGTGGATGACCACCATCGGCCATGGGCCGGCTAGGCTGCCGGTCCGGATCCGCCGCGCCGCCTGAAGCCGTTTCCCGCAGGCGCGGCGCTTCCGGGGCTGCCGCGTCTTTGTCATGGTCGTTGGATATAATGTGTCCGTGATTGCAACCGGGTACCCGTCATGGCCAAGCCGCTGAACGTACGCACTAAACTCAAGGTCGGGAACAGAGAATACGAGATTTTTTCGCTGCCGGCGCTGGAAGCGGAATTCAAGGTCTCGCGCCTCCCCTACTCGCTGAAAATACTTCTGGAGAACCTGCTGCGCTTCGAAGACGGCGTGAACGTCACCCGCGAGGATATCGAGGCGCTCGCGAAATGGGACCCGAAGGCAACCCCCAGCAAGGAGATCTCGTTCACGCCGGCGCGCGTGTTGATGCAGGACTTCACCGGCGTGCCGGCCGTGGTCGATTTGGCCGCGATGCGCGATGCGATGGGGAAACTGGGTGGCGATCCGGACAAAATCAATCCGCTCTCCCCCGCCGAACTCGTGATCGATCACTCCGTGCAGGTAGATGTGTTCGGCACGCCGCAGGCCATGGAAAGGAACGCCGAGATCGAATTCCACCGCAATCAGGAACGCTACGAGTTCCTGCGCTGGGGACAACAAGCCTTTTCCAACTTCAAGGTCGTACCGCCGGACACCGGTATCGTGCACCAGGTCAACCTTGAATACCTGGCGCGCACCGTGTTCACGCGCGAAAAGGACGGCGTCGTGCAGGCCTACCCCGATACCGTGGTCGGCACCGATTCGCACACGACCATGATCAACGGGCTCGGCGTGCTCGGCTGGGGCGTGGGCGGTATCGAGGCCGAGGCCGCCATGCTCGGCCAGCCGAGCACGATGCTGATCCCGCAGGTCATCGGCTTTGAGATGACCGGCAAACTCCCGGAGGGCGCAACTGCAACGGATCTGGTACTGACGGTCACGCAGATGCTGCGCGCCAAGGGCGTGGTGGAGAAATTCGTGGAGTTCTTCGGCGACGGTCTGAACGGCATGCCACTCGCAGATCGGGCTACCATCAGCAACATGGCGCCGGAATACGGCGCGACCTGCGGCATTTTCCCGATCGACGAGGAAACGATCCGCTATCTGCGGCTTTCCGGGCGCCCGGAGGATCAGATCGCGCTGGTCGAGGCCTATGCGAAGGCGCAGGGCATGTGGCGCGAGAGCGGCATGACGCCGGCGCAATACACGGACGTCCTGAGCCTGGACCTGTCCAAGGTGGAGCCAAGTCTTGCCGGGCCGAAACGGCCGCAGGACCGTGTCACCCTGAAGACCGCCAAGGGTGTGGTCGAGAAAGCGATCAACGACGCCGGTGCCGCGCGCAAGTCCGGCACGAAGGGCGGCGTGCCGGTGAAGGACGCCCAGGGCCGGCAATACGAACTGAATGATGGCGCCGTCGTCATCGCTGCGATTACTTCCTGCACCAATACCTCAAATCCGTCGGTGATGATCGGCGCCGGCCTGCTCGCGAAGAAAGCCGTCCAGAAGGGGCTGAAGGTGAAGCCGTGGGTCAAGACCAGCCTCGCGCCCGGCTCGCTGGTCGTGCGCGACTACCTGGACAAAGCCGGACTCACGCCGGCGCTGAACGAACTGGGGTTCAACATCGTCGGCTACGGCTGCACGACCTGCATCGGCAATTCCGGCCCGCTGCCGGAGGCGGTGAGCGAGGCGATCAAGAAGGGCGATCTTACCGTCAGTGCCATACTCTCCGGCAACCGCAACTTCGAAGGCCGCATCCATGCCGAGGTGAAGCTGAACTTCCTCGCTTCCCCGCCGCTGGTCGTGGCCTATGCGATCGCCGGCACTATGCACTTCGATCCTTACCATGAGCCGATTGGCAGGGACAGCCAGGGCGAGGACGTTTTCCTGAAGGATATCTGGCCGAGTCAAAAGGAGATCCAGGACGTGCTCCTCGGCACCATCAACTCCGCCATGTTCCGGAACAGCTACAACAATGTGTTTGCAGGCGACGTGCGCTGGTCCGGCCTCAAGATCCCGAGCACGAACCGTTATGCCTGGCGCGCGGATTCGACCTACGTGCAAAACCCTCCGTACTTTGCCGGCATGAGCAAGGGGCCGGAAGGGATACATCCGATCAAAAGCGCGCGCGCACTGGCGAAACTCGGCGACAGCGTGACGACCGATCACATCTCGCCGGCCGGCGCCATCAAGAAGGACAGCCCCGCGGGCAAGTATCTGATCGCGAACGGCGTCAAGCCGGAGGACTTCAATTCATATGGCTCGCGCCGCGGCAACCACGAAGTAATGATGCGCGGTACTTTCGCCAACATCCGCCTGCGCAACCAGCTCGCGCCGGGCACCGAGGGCGGCTGGACCCGGCACCAGCCGAGCGGCGAGCAGATGACGATCTACGACGCTTCGATGCGCTACCAGAAGGACGACGTGCCGCTCGTCATCCTCGCCGGCAAGGAATACGGCACCGGCTCCTCGCGCGACTGGGCGGCCAAGGGCGCGCGGCTGCTGGGCGTGCGCGCGGTGATCGCCGAGAGCTTCGAGCGCATCCACCGCTCCAACCTGGTGGGCATGGGCGTGCTGCCGCTGACTTTCCAGGACGGCAAGAACGCCGATTCGCTCGGCCTCACAGGCGGCGAGACCTTCAGCATCTCCGACCTTAAGGATGGCGTGCGCGAAGTGACCGTGACAGCCACGTCCGATGACGGCAAAAAGGCGGAATTCCGCGCCAACGTGCGCGTCGATACGCCGAAGGAGTGGGAGTACTACCAGAACGGCGGGATCCTGCCGTACGTGTTGAGACAGCTCGCGGCGTAGTCCGGCCGGCCGGATTCATCTCAAGCGCTACCCGGACGGGTGGCGCCGGGCACTCCCCTGGGCCGCGCGCAAGCGAGGAAAAAAAGGGGACAGATTTATTTTCCTGAAAAAAAGGGGACAGATTTATTTTCCTGATTCGCAGGAAATCCCCGGACATCTGTTTTCCCGGACAGCGGAAAATAAATCTGTCCCCTTTTTCTCAGTGCAGCTTGCGCGACACGTCCTGTTGCAACTGCCAGTCCGCCTGGTCGATGCCCTGGGTCAGCACGTTATAGAAAAGATAGAGCAGTGTGCGAGTCAAGTTGAGCGTGATACCCTCTTGACCGCGTTCCGGCAGGATCTGCAGCGCCAGATTCCCTTTCTTGGTCATGGATGCGTTGAAGCGCACCGCCAGGATGCCCTCCTCGCCCAGCGGGAATTCCATGCTCCGCTCGGCATCGAAACGCTTGCTCAGGGCGCCCTGCTTGAACATGCGTTTGGTCTCCTGGCTGGCGGCCAGCGACGGAGCGCCGCCGAAATGATCCATCTTCTCGCGCAGCACGTTGAGCAGCAGCGCCGCGAACTTGCGCGTCAGCCAAGCCCGGTATTCGTCGCCCTTGCGCGTGGAGACGCGCAGCAGGAGGCGGTCTTCCTTGGGAACATACGCGATGTTGATCTGATGCAGCGGGTCATTCATTGAATTGTGCCCTTATCGCAGAGCCCCGATGGGGACTCCGCGCGGTCCGGCGCCCGGGTCGATCCGACGGTGGGATCGCTACTCCATGTCTCCGGCGCCGATGAGAAAACGGTCGACCACACGCTCGACATCACGCATTTCCATGGTCTTGAGGATGTAGTCATCGCATCCCGCATCTTTCGCCTTGCGCCGATCGTCGTCGGATTCGGAACCCGTCAATACGATAATCGGACTGCGGAACCCCTGCTCGCGCAGGCGCCGCGTGGCATCGAATCCATTCACGTGGGGCATGTTCAAATCCATGAGCACCAGATCCGGATTCTCCTTGAGACAAATCTCGATGGCCTGCCTGCCGTCGTTCGCTGTCAGCAACCGGTATCCGGACTTCCCCAGCACCAGTTGCACGAGCTCGATGATGTCGGGATTGTCATCAGTCAACAGTACGGTTTTATTCATGGCCGCGCTCCGGAATCCACATCGATACAATATAACGGTTCAGCCACCCCGGTTCATCCTTCCGGAGTCAGAAGTGGCGGTAGCCGCCCGCGGGCGGGAGGTAGACGCTGCCGTCCTCCTTCAGCCAGCGCAATTCCTTGTCCGCTGTCATCTCGCCGATGTGCGTCACGCGCTGGCCAATCTCCTGCATGGCGCGCACAAGCTCCTTTCGCCGGCCCGGCGGCACCGTGAAGCAGAGTTCATAATCGTCCCCCGCGCAGAGCGCGATCCGCCGGCGCAAATCCGGATCGCGCATCGAAGCCAGCGCCTGGCAAACCGGCAGGGATTCCAGTCGGACTTCAGCCCCCGTGCCGC
>JACPSH010000028.1 GCA_016193395.1 Gammaproteobacteria bacterium | reverse complement strand
GCGCGCGTCTGCTCCGAGATCTTCAGCCCGCCCAGCATGCGCGCGATCTCCTCGACCCGGTCCTGCGTTTCCAGCGACGCGACCTGCGTGCAGGTGGAATTCCGCGTCGTCGATTTCTGCACCTGAAAATGGTTGTCTCCCTGCGCGGCGACCTGCGGCAGGTGGGTAACGCAAAGGATCTGCCGGCGCCCGGCCAGGCGGTGCAGGAGTCCGCCCACGATTTCCGCGGTGGCGCCGCCGATCCCGGCGTCCACCTCGTCGAAGATCAATGTCGGCGTACCGGCGTCCCGGCTGCCGATCACCTGTATCGCAAGGCTGATGCGCGATAGCTCCCCGCCGGAGGCCACCTTGCTCAACGGCCGCGGCGGCTGGCCCGGATTGACGGTCACGAAAAATTCAACCTGATCGATCCCGTGCGCCATCGGCGCCTGTTCAGGCATTTCCGAAACATCGATGACGAATCCGGCGCCGGGCATGCCCAGTTCCCGGACCTGTCTGGTCAGATCGCCGGCCAGTGATGCGGCCGCCTCCAGCCGGCGTTTGTGCAGGGCGCGCGCCGCGATCGCGAACCGTGCGGCGGCTTGCGCCTGTTCTTCACGTAGCGCACCGACCCGCTCGCCGCTGTCCGTCATTGCCTGCAACGTGGATTTCAGGCTTTCGAGGTGCGCAGGCAGCTGTTGCGGCGTCACACGGTGCTTGCGCGCAAGGTCGTGCAGCCGGTCCAGCCGCTGCTCGACTTCGTTCAGGCGCGCCGGGTCAAGCTCCAGTCTCTCCAGGTAATGGCGCAGTTCCGCTGCCGCTTCGTCGATCTGGATCAGCGCCGTCTCCAGCAGGGAGCGGATCGCGGCCAGGCGCGCATCGAAACGCTCCAGATCCTGCAACTCGCGCACGGCCCGGCCCGTTTGCGCCTGCGAGGCCACTTCGCCTTCGTAGAGTCCGGAGGCGACCTGCTGCAGGGTTTCCAGCAGCCGCGCGGCATTCGCGAGCCGCCGGTGTTCCGCGTCCAGCGACTCGAATTCGTCTTGCCGCACCCGTTCGGCTTCCAGTTCCTCCACCTGGTAGCGCAGCAGGGCGAGCTGCGCGTCACGGTCCGGCCCGGCCGCGGACAGGCTTTGCAGTTGTTCCGTCGCCGCCGCCCAGTCCGCGCAGGCCGCTGCGGTGGCGTCCAGTTCGGCGCGGTGACCGCCGTATTCGTCGAGCACGCCGCGCTGTACGTCGCGCCGCAGGAGTGACTGGTGCTCCCCCTGGCCGTGGATGTCGACCAGGAATTCACCGACGCTCCGGAGCACGCTGACCGGCGCCGAACTGCCGTTCAGGAACGCGCGCGAACGACCGTCGCGGCCGACCACGCGCCGGATCAGGATCTCGCCGCCGCCCACATCCACGGCCTGGGTCTCGAGCAGCGCGGCGAGGGCTGGCGTTCCGGGAAGTTGAAAGGCGCCCGTGACTTCGCAGGCTTCGCAGTTTCCGCGGATGAGGGTCTGCTCTGCGCGATCGCCGAGCAGAAGCCCGAGCGCTTCCAGCAGTATCGATTTCCCCGCCCCGGTCTCGCCGGTGAACACCGTCATTCCGGGGGCAAACTCGAGTTCCAGTTGCTCGACAATGGCGAAGTTGCGGATGTGGAGCCGCGTCAGCATGGAGAAAGTGCCGTCGCTTCGTTCAACCCCAGTGCAGTTTGGCGCGCAGGATCGAAAAGTGGTCGTGGTTGCGGGGATGGATCAGGCGGATGCGTTTATCCTTCTTTCTGATGATCACGCGATCGTTGGTCTGCAGCACGCTGGCGATATCGCCGTCGCAGGTGAGGCTGGCGCGGTCAATCTCCGGGGTGCCTACGACCACCTCCACGGTGCTGTTGCCGTCGATGACGATCGGACGGTTGCTGAGCGTGTGCGGACAGATTGGGACCAGCACCAGGGCGTCCAGCGACGGTTCCAGGATGGGTCCGCCCCCCGACAGGGCATAGGCGGTGGAACCGGTTGGCGAGGAAATGATCATGCCGTCGGCGCGCTGGCTGTGAAGCAGCCTGCCGTTGACGAAAGTCTGCAACTCCACCAGTTTTGCGATGTTCCACTTCTGGATGATCACATCGTTGAAGGCGCTGTTCTCCAGCACGGTCCGCCCCGCGCGCTCGACCTGGCAATTCAGCTGAAAGCGCTCGTCCTCGACGTACTGCCCATCCAGGATCTGCGCCAGGTTTGACTCGACGGCGTCCGCAGGGATGTCCGCGAGGAAACCGAGCCGGCCACGGTTGATGCCGAGCAGCGGCACGTTGTAGTCTGCCAGCAGGCGCGCCGCGCGCAGCATGGTGCCGTCGCCCCCGATGGCGATGGCGAGGTCGCAGCCCGCGGGCGGGCTGGCGGAAGTGGCGGCGCCGAGCCCGGCCTCTCGCATCAGCCGGGCGCAGAATTCATCGGGAACGACCTCCACGTTGTGCGACCGGAGAAACCTGATGACCGCGACCAGCGTGTCGCGGACTTCCGCGGCGTGATTGCCGGAAATGAGGGCGATGCGTTTGAACATGTGGGCGAATGCGCCGCGGATTGAAGTCCTGCGGCAAGTTAGCATGGTCTCCGGGGAGCGCCAAACCGATTTTGCACTCGGGCATGGGGAGTGCTAAATTCGCCCGCAGATGTCCAGAACTCCCCGCACTGTAGCGCTGCAGCTGTCCGAACGCAGCCTGATCCTGTTCCGCGCCCTGGTCGAGCATTTCATCCATGGCGGCCTGCCGGTCGGCTCCCGGACCCTGGCGCGCGATACCGGGCTCGACCTGAGCCCGGCGACCATCCGCAACGTGATGGCCGATCTGGAAGACATGGGCCTGGTGCAGTCACCGCATACCTCCGCCGGGCGCGTCCCGACAGTCCGCGGTTACCGGCTTTTTGTCGACAGCCTGCTCCGCATGCATACGCTGGGCGCGCCCGAGTTGCAGCGCATCGCCCGGGAGCTGGACCGGGGCGAGAGCGTGCAGATGCTCATGCAACTGACCTCCAGCATGCTGTCAGAGGTCACGCAGCTCGCCGGGATCGTCATGCTGCCGCGGGCCGCGCAGCAATCGCTGCGGCAAATCGAGTTCGTCGCCCTGGGGGACAACCGCGTCCTGGTGATCCTGGTAGTCAACGAACACGAAATCCAGAACCGCATCATCCAGACGGCCCGACCCTATAAGCCGAGCGAACTGCAGCAGGCGGCGAACTATCTCAATTCCCTCTACAGCGGGCGCGACCTGCAGGCCGTCCGTACCGAGCTGCTCGGGGAATTGAAGCGGATGAAGGAAGACGTCAATTCCATCATGCAGACGGCGATTGAAATTGCGCAGAAGGCCTTCGACGTCGGCGAACCGGCGAAGGGCGACTACGTCCTGTCCGGGCAGACGAACCTCATGGGCGTCACTGATCTCCTGAACGTCGACAAGCTCAGGCGCCTGTTCGAAAGTTTCAACCGCAAGCGCGATATCCTGCATCTGCTGGAACAGGCAATTAACGCCCGCGGCGTGCAGATCTTCATCGGCGAGGAGTCGGGCTACGAGGTGCTGGAGAACTGCAGCGTGGTGACTTCCCCTTACGAGGTGGAGGGCGAAATACTAGGCGTGCTCGGGGTCATCGGCCCCACGCGCATGGATTACGAACGGGTGATCCCGATTGTCGATGTCACGGCAAAAATGCTGGGATCGGCCTTGAATTCCCTGACCTGATCCCTACCTGCATTGGTGACGGGCGGTTGGTGCCGCCAAAGCGTGTCTTGTTGTCTAATTCAATTTCACAGGATCCTTCCATGGGGGCGGAACACACCGGCCAGAACGACGGGTCGCCGGCGACCCCGGCCGCGGCTGAAACCGCGGCCGTGTCATCCGCAGAGCCGGAACGGCCCGCGGCGGATCTCGAAGCTGCGCGCCAGGATGCCGAGCTATGGCGGCGCAAGTCGGAGGAGAACCTGGATCTGGCCATGCGCGCCCGGGCCGAGCTGGAAAACCTCCGCAAACGTACGGTGCGCGACGTCGAGAGCGCCCACAAGTACGCCCTGGAACGGTTCGTCAACGAACTGCTACCGGTGTTGGACAGCATGGAGCTGGGGCTCGCGGCCAGCGCCGCCGGCGACGTCGTGTCCCTTCGCCAGGGGCTGGAACTGACCCTGAAGTTATTCGCCGATGCGCTGCAGAAATTCGGCGTCACGGTGCTCGATCCGATGGGGGAGAAATTCAACCCGGAACGGCACCACGCCGTGTCCGTCCAGGAGGCTGTCGGCGTGGAGCCGGGCACCGTGATCGCGGTGATGCAGAAGGGCTATGAGCTGAATGGCCGACTGGTGCGGCCGGCCGTGGTCGCGGTCGCGAGGTAAACGGCCGCCGGGCTTGAATTCGCGGCTTGCGGCCCACATATAAAGAGTCATTCGAGAATACGTTTTATTTATATAATTCAAATAGTTAGGAATTTCGGAGGCAGACAATGGCCAAGATGATCGGTATCGACCTCGGCACCACGAACAGTTGCGTGGCGGTTCTGGAAGGCGGCCAGGTCAAGGTGATTGAGAACAGCGAGGGGTCGCGCACGACGCCATCGGTGGTGGCCTTTACCGACGACGAGGAGATCAAGGTCGGCCAGCCCGCCAAGAACCAGGCGGTAACGAACCCGAGGAATACCCTGTTCGCGGTCAAACGCCTCATCGGCCGCCGCTTCGAGGACGAGGTCGTCAAGAAGGACATGAAGATGGTGCCCTACCGGATCGTCAAGGCAGACAACGGCGACGCCTGGGTCGAGGTGAAGAGCAAGAAAATGGCCCCGCCCGAAATCTCGGCGCGCGTGCTCATGAAGATGAAGAAGACCGCCGAGGATTATCTCGGCGAAGCAATCAAGGAGGCCGTCATCACCGTGCCGGCCTATTTCAACGATTCGCAGCGCCAAGCGACCAAGGACGCCGGACGCATCGCCGGACTCGAAGTGCGCCGGATCATCAACGAGCCGACGGCGGCGGCGCTCGCTTATGGCATGGACAAGAAGAAAGGCGACGCCAAGATCGCGGTATATGATCTCGGCGGCGGCACATTCGACGTGTCTATCATCGAGATCGCGGCAGTCGACGGCGAGCACCAGTTCGAAGTGCTGTCTACGAATGGCGATACGTTCCTGGGCGGCGAGGACTTCGACCTCCGCATCATCGATTTCCTGTGCGTCGAGTTCAGAAAGGAGCAGAGCATCGACCTACACAACGATCCGCTCGCCCTCCAGCGCCTGAAGGACGCCGCGGAAAAGGCGAAGATCGAGCTTTCCTCCAGCCAACAGACCGACATCAATCTGCCGTACATCACGGCGGACGCGAGCGGCCCCAAACACCTGAACATCAGGCTGACGCGCGCCAAACTCGAGTCCCTGGTGGAGGATCTAATCCAGAAAACCACTGAGCCGTGCCGGATCGCGCTCAAGGATGCGGGCCTCGGCACCTCGGACATCAACGAAGTGATCCTTGTCGGCGGCCAGACGCGCATGCCGAAGGTCCAGGAGACCGTCAAGCAGCTGTTCGGCAAGGAGCCCCGCAAGGACGTCAACCCGGACGAGGCCGTCGCGGTCGGCGCGGCGATCCAGGCCGGCGTGCTCGGCGGACAGGTAAAGGACGTGCTCCTGCTCGACGTGACGCCGCTGTCGCTCGGCATCGAGACCCTTGGCGGCGTGATGACGCGGCTCATCGAGCGCAACACCACGATCCCGACCAAGGCGAACCAGGTCTTCTCGACCGCGGACGACAACCAGACCGCGGTGACCGTGCATGTCCTGCAGGGCGAGCGCGAAATGGCGGCCGGCAACAAGTCCCTCGGGCGTTTCGACCTGGCGGACATCCCGCTGGCGCCGCGCGGCATGCCGCAGATCGAGGTGACTTTCGACATCGACGCGAACGGCATCCTGAACGTGTCCGCGAAGGACAAGGCGACCAGCAAGCAGCAGTCGATCGTGATCAAGGCATCCAGCGGTCTGTCGGAGTCCGAGATCCAGCGCATGGTGAAAGACGCGGAGGCGCACGCGGAGGAGGACCGCAAGGCGCACGAACTGGCCGACGCGCGCAACATGGCGGATAGCCTTGCGCATGCGGCGAAGAAGTCGCTCGCCGAACTCGGCGACAAGGTGGAGGCCCAGGAGCGCAAGGATGCCGAAGCAGCCATCGCCGAGGTCGAGCAGGCCGTGAAGGGCGACGACAAGGATGCCATCGAGGCCAGGGCGAAGAAGCTTTCCGAGATCGCCGGCAAGCTCGCCGAGCGCATATACAAACAGGCCGCTGAAAACCAGTCGGCCGCGCAGCCCGGCGCCAGTGCCGGCGCGAAGGGGAACGGCGAGGACAAGCCGCGCGAGAACGTCGTCGACGCGGAGTTCGAAGAGGTCGACGACGATAAGAAACAATAACGTGCCTCGTTCCTCGTGCCTCGTTGCTCGCGGGGCGTCTTCATGCGAAGCACGAGGCACGAGGGACGGATGGAACAGGTTCGGGAAGGGCGATGGCCCTTCGCGCGCCTCGCCGCGTCCATAGAACGGGCTGCGCCACAGAATGGCCAAGAAAAGAGACTACTACGAAGTCCTCGGCGTCGAGCGCACGGCGGGCGAGGAGGAGCTGAAGAAGGCCTACCGCCGCCTGGCAATGAAGCATCACCCCGATCGCAACGCCGGCAACCGGGAGGCCGAGGAGAAATTCAAGGAGGCCAAGGAGGCCTACGACACCCTCTCTGATTCACGCAAGCGCGCCGCCTACGATCAATTCGGCCATGCCGGCGTGGAAGGCGCCGCCGCCGGCGGACCGGGTGGATTCGGCGGCGGCCCCGGTTTCGGCGGCCTCGGCGACATATTCGAGGGCGTGTTTGGAGACATCTTCGGCGGCGCGCGCGGCGGCGAACGCATTTTCCGCGGCGCGGACCTGCGCTACGACCTGGAGCTCGACCTGGAACAGGCCGTTGCCGGCACGACGATCAAAATTCGCGTACCCAAGCTGGTCCGTTGCGAAAACTGCGGCGGCTCCGGCGCGAAGCAGGGCACCAGCCCGGTCAGCTGCCCGTCCTGCGGCGGCATGGGCCAGGTGCGCATGCAGCAGGGCTTTTTCACCGTGCAGCAGACCTGTCCGCAGTGCCGCGGCGCAGGCCGCGTCGTGACCGATCCCTGCACGACATGCCGCGGCGCAGGCCGCCTGCGCGATACCAGGACCATCTCGGTGAAAGTGCCTTCGGGCGTGGACAGCGGCGATCGCATCCGCCTGACCGGGGAAGGCGAGGCCGGGGAGAGCGGCGGGCCTCCTGGGGACATGTACGTGCATGTCATCGTCAAGGACCACCCCATCTTCGTCCGCGACGGGACCCATCTTCATTGCGAAGTGCCGATTAGCTTCGTCACGGCCGCGATCGGCGGCGAGCTCGAGATCCCCACCCTGGATGGCCGCGTCAAGCTCAAGATCCCGCCGGAGACCCAGAGCGGGCGCCAGTTCCGTCTGCGCGGCAGGGGCGTGCGCTCCGTGCGCACCTCCAGCAAGGGCGATCTGATCTGCCGGGTCATGGTCGAGACACCGGTGAACCTGAGCCGGCAGCAGAAGGACACGTTGCGCGAGTTCGAGAAGTCATTGTCGACCGGCAGTCAGGGCCAGAGCCCCCGATCCGCGTCCTTCTTCGAAGGCGTTAGAAAGTTTTTCGATCATCTGACGGGGAGCGCCTGACGGGGGATTCGGGACTCGTGATCCGGTACTTGACCCGCTTACCGTCTCAGCCAACACTCTGCGAGTTCCGAGCCACGAGTCCCGAGCCACAATCATGATCCGCATCGCCATCGCGGGCGCCGCAGGGCGTATGGGCCGGAGCCTCATCGAGGCCTGCGATGCGACGCCGGGCGTAACCGTCGGCGCGGCGGTCGAACGCGCGGATTCGCCGTTCATCGGCCGCGATCTCTGCGCGCTTGCGGGGGGCAACGAGCGCAGCGTGCCTTTTTTGGCCAACCTCGCGGCGGCGACCGGTCAGTTCGATGTCCTGGTCGACTTCACGAACCCTTCCGCCACCATCGCGAATCTCGAGGTATGTCGCGCCGCCGGAAAGCGCATGGTGATTGGCACGACAGGCCTCGACGGGGCGCAGCGCGCGATCGTGGATGCGGGGAGCCGCGACATCGCCATCGTCGTGGCGCCGAACATGAGCATCGGCGTGAATCTCTGCTTCAAGCTCGCGGAACTCGCCGCGCGCGTGGTCGGCGACGACACCGACATCGAGATCGTGGAGGCCCATCACAGCCAGAAGAAGGATGCGCCGTCCGGGACGGCGTTGCGATTTGGCGAGATCATCGCCGGCGCGCTCGGCCGCGATCTCCGGGCCTGCGCCGTATACAAGCGCGAGGGCGAAACCGGCCCGCGCCGGCCCGGGACGATCGGTTTCGAGTCGATACGCGCGGGCGACATCGTCGGCGACCACACGGTCCTGTTCGCCTCGGCCGGCGAGCGCATTGAAATCACCCACCGCGCTTCGACCCGCGCGACGTTTGCGGCGGGGGCCCTGCGCGCCGCGCAATGGATCATGGGCAGGGAGCGCGGCCTGTTCGACATGCAGGACGTACTGGGGTTGCGGTGAAGAACTTGCCTCGTGCCTCGTGTTTCGTTCCTCGTGGGGCGTGCAACGATCGAGGCACGAGGGACGAGGGACGAGGCGCCCTCGCGGCGCTGTTCGCCCTGCTGCTCTGGCCGGCGTTGACGTTGGCCGATGCGCCGCAGATTGCGTCCTGGCCGGTGCCCTGGGAAGGCACCCGTCCACGCGACGCCTATGTGGCGCCGGACGGCGCAGTCTGGTTCTGCGGCCAGGCCGGCCATTACCTCGCGCGCTTCGATCCCGCAACGGAGGAATTTCGGCGCATCGACCTGGAGGACAGGCCGGGACCCCACAATCTCATCATCGATCGCGCGGGGACGGTCTGGTTCGCGGGCAATCTTCGCGCCTACATCGGCGCGCTGGATCCCGCTTCCGGCAGCATCGCCCGGCACGCGATGCCCGAGCCCAAGGCGATCGATCTGCACACGCTGGTGTTCGATCAGGCAGGAGACATCTGGTTCACCGTGCAGAACGGGAACTTCGTCGGCAAGCTCGATACCGGCTCCCGCGAAATCAGGCTGTTGCCGGTGCCGACGCCCGGCGCACGTCCCTATGGCGTCATCGTCGACGCCGGCAATCGCCCCTGGTTTGCGCTGTTCGGCACCGGCAAGCTCGCTACGGTCGATCCCTCGTCGATGCAATTGAGCGAGATCGCGCTGCCGCGCGCGGATGCGCGCCCACGCCGCCTCGCCGCGACTTCCGACGGGACGATCTGGTACGTCGATTATGCCTGGGGGATCCTCGGCCGGTATGCGCCCGGCACACGGGCATTCAAGGAATGGCCGCTGCCCGGCGGCGCGAAATCCCAACCGTATGCCATGGCCTCCGATGACCGGGACCGGATCTGGCTGGTGGAAACCGGCTCCAGTCCGAGCCGCCTCGTGGCATTCGATCCCGGCATCGAGAAATTCACCAGTGCGGTTCCGATTCCCGGCGGCGACGCGGCGCGCCACATGGTGTACCACGCGCCCACGCGGACTTTATGGTTCGGGGTCGATGCCGATCGAATCGTGCGCGCGCGCGTTCCGTGAGCCCGCGCGCCGCTTCCTGGCAAGTTGCCGCGTGCCCTTCTACTATTTGATCGATCGCGTTCCGTGCCAATGAAACGCCTGCCTACAATCAAGTCCGTCATGACGCCCTTCCCGTACTCGGTGGATATCGATGCCCCGATCGCGGAGGCTCAGCGCTTCATGCGCGAGCACAGGATCCGCCACCTGCCGGTCACGGAAAAGCAGGAGCTGGTCGGGGTGTTGTCCGATCGGGATATCAAGCTGTACCTCGGACCGGAACTCGACTATCCGAAGGCCCGGGAGACGAGCGTGCGCGACGTGTACATGGATCGCCCCTACATCGTGGACCTGAACGAGCGCCTGGATAACGTGCTGTCGAACATGGCCGAGCGCCACATCGGATCGGTGCTGGTCACGCGCAATGGCAAGCTGGCCGGCGTCTTCACCGTGACCGATGCGTGCCGGAGCTTCGCGGAATTCCTGCGCGAGCCGTTCCGGCCGACGGACGGCGACGACGCGGCCTGACCGTCCCCCTGGCGCGCACCGGCGTGTCGTTCAAGTCGTTTCCCATCCTGCGCGGCAGGACGGCGGTCGTCACCGAGTTCGAGAGCCACGCTTCCGTGCTCGGGCGCCACCGGTCGCGGCACCCGCCGCATGAACACGTCGAGGAGGAAGTGTTGATCGTGCTGGACGGGCAGGCGGAGCTGATCCTGCGCACGCCCGGCGCGACACCGGAGGAGAAGCGCGTGCGGATGATGCCCGGCGCATTCGCGTACTACCCGGCGGACAGCACGCACACGATATTCAATGCGGGGCAGTCCCCGCTCAGTTACCTCATGTTCAAATGGCGATCGGATGAGCGCCGCAATGAAGGTGAACTGAAGCGCTTGTTCGCGAAATTCCCCACGCGCCTGCCTCAGCCGGGCAAGTCACGGCTGCGGACGATGACTCAGCGGACGATTATCGAGGGCAAGACCCGCTACCTGGACAAGTTCCATTGTCACGCCACGCTGCTGCAGCCGGGCGGCGGCTATCCGGCGCATGCCGACGATTATGACGTCGCGATCGTGATGCTGCACGGCGAGGTCGAAACACTGGGCCGGCGGGTCAGGCCGCACGGGGTCATCTACTATGCGGCGGGCGAGCCGCACGGCATGCGAAACCACGGCACGGAACCCGCGCTGTACCTGGTGTTCGAATTCCACGGCCGTGGTGTCAATGCCAGAGGTAACCCTGATCGATATATTCGAACAGCCTGTCGAACTGGGGTTCCTGCCGCACGCGCTGCCAGGTGGCATCGGACACCGGCGCGTCGCGGAAGTCAGGAAGTGAGTGGATGCAGTGCAGCATGTTGAAGGTCCCCGGCAACGGGGTGACCACCACGCCGCGGCGCCGGGCGACGAAGTTCAACAGTGTCTGATCTATGCCGATGTCTTCTTCCCGCGACCCGATGCGCAGGATTTCGTCGAGCCGTGCCGCGTAAAATGTTCCGAATTCCCGCAACAGGCCGGCATGCCCGCGTGAAAATACGACCAGTCCCGAGTTGAAGTATTGACCCGGATCCAGCGTGACGTCGGGAAACAGCGGCTGGTAACCCGCGATGCTGGCCGAAACCCATTCCACTTTCCTGTCCGGCACCGCGCCGAGGGTGTTGCCGCACAGGCTGAAGAAGTCCGGCGTGTCCCAGCGGATCATCGTGTCCGCGTCCACCACGGCGATCTGTTCGGCCTTCCCGGATGCGAGCAGATCGTGCGCCATCATCCAGCGATTGACCTGCACGGGCAGGTCCGCATTCGGGGCCGGGATCGGGAGTGAATGGACGTAGATGAAGCGGATCCCGTTTTGCCCGCACCACCACTCCCAGGTTGCGCGCGCGAAGGGGACGTAATTCAACGGCAACGGCTTGCGCTTGCCGCGGCGGGTATTGCCCGGGATCGCGAGCATGAGCACCGCGCGGGCGGGGCGTTGAATGCCGGCAGGGCTCAATTGTTTTCCAGGCGCCGGCGCAGGTGATCGCCCAGCCGCAGACTGAGCGCCAATATAGTCAACGTCGGGTTGGCCCAGCCGCTGGTCGGGAACACCGAACTGCCCGCGACATAGAGATTCCCATAATGGTGCACGCGGCTGTCCACGTTCACGACGCCGCGGCGGGGATCATCGTGCATGCGCGTCGTGCCCATGTGGTGGTAACCGGCGATGGGATGGTTGCTGACCGTGGGATCCACCGGCCATTGCGGCGTGCCATCTCGCAGCCACTCCGACGGTTCGATCCGGCCGAGACCCAGGCGGCGCAGTTCGACGTCGAGCGCCTCCACCTGCCGCGCGACGCTGGTCTTGTCGAGCGCCGAAAGGCGCCAGTCCAGGTCGGCCCGGGGCGCTCCGAACGCGTCGCGTTCGGTCGACAGCAGCACGCGGCTTTGCGGATTCGGGGATTGCTCGCCGCGCACGATCAGGAACAGATGGCGCATTCCCGCCCGGATCCGCAGCCGTTCCAGCGAGGGGCGCACGAAATTCGCCAACCGGGCCCGCAGGCGTTTGTACAGGTGCAGCAGGTAGCGCGCCTCCCGGGTCGGATTCACTTTGGAGATCGCCTGCTGGTAGAGGTATTTGTTCAACGCCAGCCCGCGTTTGGGCTCGCGTTGCAGCTTGATGGTCATGGAACTGTTCAGCACCTTCTTGCGCCGCTGCAGTTCCTCGCCCGGGCGCAGCGTCAGGGCGACGGGCGTGCCGTCGCCGGCCGGGCGCCTGCGGAACAGCGACCAGAGTTCGTGCGGCCGGTCGGAATTGATGCGTCCGGCCCGGCCGTGCGGATGTTCCATGAAGAAGCGGCCGACCCGGTCATGGCCGTTGCCAATCCCCTGCGTTTCGACATTGTTGGAAGCAAGCAGCAGCCGCGGGTTCTCGATGCCGCCGCAGGCCAGCACGTAAAGGCGCGCGCGGACTTTTGCCCTGCGGCCCTGGAGCGAAGCGACGTCCACGTGCTCCACGTTGCGCGCATCCGCGCCGGCCTGGATGCGGACCGCGTTGGCGTGCAGGACGATGCGCACGTTGGCGGCGTTTGCCAGATCGCGGCAATGGTTCAACGTGAAACGATCGCGGCTAAGGTCGAAGCGCCAGAAATCGTTGCGCAAGACTTCCGGATCGAATCCCGGCGGTGCGTCACCCAGGCTGCGCCACACGCGCTCGTCATATTCGCACGCGCCGAGGCCGAGCAGGGCGTGGGCGCGTTCGTACCAGGGATCCAGGTGCGCGCGGTCGAAAGGCCAGCCGCTGTGCGGTACCCACTCGCGCTTCTCGAAATCGATGGCGTCCAGCGGCGCGCAGCGGCCGCCCCAGATCGCGGTGGTGCCCCCGAACAGGCGCAGCCTGGACTCCACCAGATCGTAGTAAGGCATACCGAGGTTGCGTCCTTCGTAGAGCGACTGCACGCGCTCTTCGTAGTCGTTGCCGCCGCTTTCGAGCAGGCAGACGTCGTGGGGAGTGTTCAGGAAGGCGCGCGCGACTGTGATGCCCGCCGCGCCTGCGCCGATCACGCACACATCCGCGGCTATCGCTGCGCCGTCCTCGAGTTCATTCAGATCGGCGAGCATGCGGGAAACCCGCAGGGCGACGTATCAGGCAATATGCGGCGGCGACGAAAAATAAGCCGCCGGGTTGCGGCGCCGGGCGAACAAGTTGCGCACCTGCCAGGCCTGTTCATTGTCCAGCGTCTGGAGAAACTCGATGTCTCGCCCCGACTGGCGCGCGACCGGCAGCCCGTTGCGGAATACGACGCGGTGGCTGCCGGCAGCCGGGATGCGTTCACCGGGCAAAATGATGCCGGTGAGGTTC
Organism: Gammaproteobacteria bacterium; assembly: GCA_016193395.1. Taxonomy (GTDB): domain Bacteria; phylum Pseudomonadota; class Gammaproteobacteria; order Eutrophobiales; family Eutrophobiaceae; genus JACPSH01. Next base: position 16,748 of record JACPSH010000028.1, on the reverse strand, counting down.
AGCGGATCGGCGGCCGAGATCGCGATCCATTCGTCATCGGCCGACTTGCGGGCGTTGCGCAGCAACCCCACGGCATCGGGCAAGGCGAACTGCTCGCCGCTGAAGCCGTCCACAAAGCGCCCGCCTCGCACCTCGCCGCGCGCCTCCATGCGCCGCAGGACATAGAGCAGTTCGCGCCATGGCGGCAGCGGCGATTCGCGCTCCAGCACGCGCCGGAACACGACGCCGTAGCGCTTCAACAAGGTGTGGACGATGATTTCCAGTGACTCAAGCGGCGTTGTGATCCAGCCGGAGGAACGACCTTCCCCCTGCTCGACGTTCGGGTTGGGCACGATCGACCAGCGGCCAGCGTCATCCAGGCCGTCCGAAGCAGCGCCGCGCCGTGGCCTTGGCTGGCGGGCATTTGCGCCGCGCCGGCCGGCGGGCGCGATCAGCGATCGCAGTCCGGCAAAACTGTCGGAGTTCACCAGGCCCGCGGCAGCAAGTTCGGCGAGCGCCTCCTCCACCTGGGTGCGCAGCAGTCCACTCTGCGACACGAGGTCGGTGAAGAAGGAAGCACCGTGTTGTTTGAGCGCTTCCGCCACGATCCGCGCCGGCGTCGAGAGCGGCGCGGTGTCTATCGCGGGGCGATCGGACAGGGCGAGCCAGTGCGGCGCGGAGAATCTGGCCAGAAGCGCGACCGGCGAGTTGCGCAGGATCGTGGCGTGGTTGCCGGTCTCGGCGTCCTCTGCCGGCCGGCCGCGTTCCGCGCGCAGACGCAGCCACATGAAACGTCCCGCGCTGCACAGCCGGTCCAGCGAATCCGGCGTGAAGTCGGCGAGACGCGCCGGCAGCACGTCGGATTCCCACGCGGCCGCCGCGATACTGAACCCTTCCAGCCGCTCGAGCACCGGGTGCAACGCCGCGTCGCCTTCTGCGCGCTCCGCGCCGAGGCCGTGCCAGCGGAACAGGAAGCGCATGTAATCCTGCGTTGAGACAGGCTGGATCTCCCGGCGCAGCGACTGCAGCGTGTAGCGATGGATGCGCGCGAGCAACGCCCGCTCGCACCATTCGGTATCTGACCGGCCGGTAAATTGCCCGCGCATGCAATAGCCCTCGGCCTCGAGCGCACACAGCGCCGCCTGAATCCCTGCGGAGCTGCACGCGAACGACTCGGCAAGTTCCGGCTCCGACACCGGCCCGAGGCATTCGAGCCGCGCCCGCAGTAGTTCGACGCGTGCGCTCTCCGTCGTCCATTCGATCGCCGCGGCGGGTCCGGCGCCGCGGATCGGCGGTTCCAGCCGCGCGCCGGGGAAGGCGGAAAGCGCCTGCGGCAGCCTCTCGGCGCAGACCCAGAGACGCTCATGCCCGGTGTCCAGCACCGTGGCGCGTTGCACGTGAACGAGGTTTTCAAGGGTGCCGCGCCAGTCGAGCAGCGCATCGCGCGGCTGCAAGGCTTCCCGTTCGCGGATGAAACCGCACAATGTCAGCGCATCGTGGAGGTCTTCCGGCCCACTCACGACGGGCCAGGCCTCGGTGCGCACCTGCGCGATGGCGGCGGGGTCCAGCCTTCCGAGATCCGCCGCATCGGCTGGTTCGAGGAAGCGCCTCGCGGCGACCGCGCGCGTGCGCCGTTCCTCGGCGGGCGCATCGTCGAGGAACGCGTACGGCCGGGCGCTCAGTATTTCCTGCGCGAGCGGCGAAGGCCCGCCCAGGTCCCGCGCGTGGATGCGGATCTCGCCGTTCTCGAAGCGGCGCAGGAGTTGCTCCAGGCCTTCGATGTCCATAACGTCGTGCAGGCAGTCCGCGACGGTCTGCGCGACCAGCGGGTGATCCGGTACCTGCCGCTCGCCGACCAGGTTGTCCTGGCAGGCGAGCTGGTCCGGAAACACCAGCGCCATCAGATCCTCCGCGTCCATGCGCTGGAACTGCGCGGGGACGCGCTTGCCGTTCCGGTTGCGGCGGATCGCCAGCGCGATGCCCGCGTTCCAGCGCCAGTGGGTGCCGAACATCGGCACGGCGAGCATGGCTTGCGTGACGATTTCGCGCACCGATCCGGAATGGAGGTAGCGAGCGACGTCCTCCAGCGGAAAGCTGTGCGTGGCGCCGAGCGAAATAACGATGCTGTCCTCGAGGGCCGCGGCCTGCAGCTCGAAATTGAACTTGCGGCAGAAGCGCTTGCGCAGGCCGAGCCCCCAGGCGCGGTTGAGACGCGAGCCATAGGTCGAATGGATGACCAGGTGCTGATCGCCGGTCTCGTCGAAGAAGCGCTCAAAGATGATGTCCTCGCGGGACGGCAGGCGCCCCAGCGCGGCGCGCGCCGTGGCCAGGTATTCGACCATCTGGATCGCGGCCGCTTCATCGACCGCGACTTCGTCGAGCACCCAGCGGAGGGCCGTCGCCATGCCTGAGTCGAGTTTTTCATCGATGGTCCTGCGCAGGCGCGAAACGGCGAAACTCAATTCATCGGTGCGTCCGGGCGCTTCACCGAGCCAGAACGGCATATTCGGCGGCAGCCCGTGCGCATCCTCCACGCGCAGCTTTCCCTGTTCGACCTTGCGTATCCGGTAGGACGTGTTGCCGAGCTGGAAGATGTCGCCGGGCAGGCTTTCGAAGGCGAAGTCCTCGTTGACCGTGCCGATGAAATGGCCGTCGGGTTCGAGGATCACCTCGTAGTCGAACTGGTCGGGAATGGCGCCCGCGTTCGTCACTGCCGTGAGCCGCGCGCCAGGCCGGCCGCGCGCAATGCGGTGCACGGCGTCGCGCTGCACGTAACGGCTGCGCCTGCCGCGGCGCGTGGTGAAGCCATCCGCGAGCATGTTGAGCACCGCGTCGAATTCCGAACGCGCAAGCTGCCTGTAGGGCCATGCGCGGACCAGCCGCGCGTACAGTTCGTCTTCATTCCAGTCGCGGCTGGCAAGCTCCGCGATGAGCTGCTGCGCGAGCACGTCGAGATGCCCGGGCGGAATGGAAAGCGCATCCAGTTCATCACGCCGGACGGCATCCAACAGCGCCACACACTCGACCAGCTCGTCGCGCGAGAGCGGGAAAAGCCGGCCCTTCGGTGTACCGTCGACCTGGTGGCCGGACCGCCCGACCCGCTGCAGGAAGGCGGCGATCGATCGCGGCGACCCAAGCTGGCAGACGAGATCCACCTCGCCGATGTCGATGCCGAGCTCGAGCGACGCGGTCGCGACCAGCAGTTTCAAATCGCCACACTTCAGACGCTGTTCGGCATCCAGCCGGTGTTCGCGCGCCAGGCTGCCGTGATGAGCGGTGACGTGCTCGTCGCCCAGCCGCTCGCCGAGATGATGCGCCGCGCGTTCCGCGAGCCGGCGCGTGTTGACGAAGACCAGCGTCGTGCGGTGCTCTCGTGCAAGCTGCGCCAGCCGGTCGTACACCTCGCTCCAGACCTCCGAGGCCATTACCGCCTCGAGTGGGGAGGCGGGTAATTCCAGCGCGAGATCGCGGCGGCGGACGTGGCCGCTGTCGATGATGTTGCACGGCCCGTCCCGATCGCCGACCAGGAATTTCGCCATGAGCTCGATCGGCCGCTGCGTCGCCGAGAGGCCGATGCGCACGGTCGGCCGGGTCACCAGCGCCTCGAGCCGTTCCAGGGAAAGCGACAGATGCGTGCCGCGTTTGTTGTCGGCGAGGGCATGGATCTCGTCCACGATCACCGTGCGCACGGTGCTCAACATGCGCCGTCCCGATTCGCTGGTCAGCAGGATGAACAGGGACTCCGGCGTGGTGACGAGGATGTGCGGCGGCTCGCGCCGCATCTTCTGGCGTTCGGACTGCGGCGTGTCGCCCGTGCGGACCTGCACGCGGATGCCGTGGGCCGGCAACTGCTGTTCATTCAATTTGTCGGCGATCCCACACAGGGGTTCCTGCAGGTTCTTCTGGATGTCGTTGGAAAGGGCTTTCAGCGGCGAGACATACAGCACGTGCGTTTCGTTGCGGAGGCCGCGATCGAGGCCTTCGCGGACCAGCGCGTCGATGGCGGAGAGAAAGGCAGCCAGGGTCTTGCCGGAGCCGGTGGGCGCGGCGATCAGCGTATGGCGGCCTTGCCGGATCGCCGGCCACGCCTCGGCTTGGGCGGGTGTCGGCGCGCCGAAGCGGGTGGCGAACCACTCCTCAACCGCCGGATGGAACAACGCCGAGTTCATCGCGCGTCCATTTTACGACAATGGGCAATTGCGAACAGATTGGGTCAGAATTGCCTTATAGTCCGCCAGGCCGAGTTAGCAGGCTGTTGAAAAAGCCTTTTCAACAGCCTGCTAAAGCGGTGCAGGATGCGCCGCCATTTTTCAAGCCATTGAAAAATGGAGAAAAGCAAAAATCACACTTTTTGCTTTTCGAATTGAAAAAGTCCATGGACGGACTTTTTCAACAACCTGTTAGGGGATCGGCGGCGATTTCCCCATTTTCCTTGTGCGAAGACCGGGCCGGAAGCAAGGGGTTCACAAGCGAGGCAAAAACATGCGGCCTATTCTGACGATGGCGTTGATCCTGATGTCGGTGTCCGCGGCGGCCGATCAGACCACGCGCTATTCCGTGCTCTTTTCAGGCGAGAAGCGGGGCGAGCAAGTGACGACCGTGAGTTCCAGTGGACGCATCCGGGTCGCCTACCGGTATTCGCAGAACGGTCGTGGCCCCGATCTCAAGGAGGACTTCCAGCTCGCGGAAGACGGCACGTTGCAACACTACCGGGTCACGGGCAAGTCGACTTTCGGCGCGCCGGTCAACGAGACCTTCTCCCGTCGTGGTGACAGGGTGCAGTGGCATTCGCACTCGGACCGGGGAGATTCGACAGCCTCCGGCCCGGCAATCTACGTGCCGGTCGAAAGCTCCCTGGAAGCGATCGCGGCGATCACGCGGGCAGTGGCTCGCCAGCCGGACGTCAAACTCGCGGCCCTGCCTGGCGGCGAGCTCAGCGTACAGAAACTCACGACCACGGAGCTCACGTCCGGCGATCGCAGCATTCAAATCGCGCTCTTTTCGACCAGCGGCTTGAACACCGAGCCGGGCTTCATCTGGCTTAGCGACGACCCTGAACAGCGCTTCTTCAGTTACCTCTATCCGGGCTGGATCCGGATCATCGAAGCGGGCTGGGAAGCCGGGGGCGAATCGCTCGAGCAGTTGCAGGTGAAAGCCGAGGGCGAGCTACTCAGGCAGTTCGCGGATCGCCTCAGCCATCGCTTCGCCGACCCGGTCCTGTTCCGCAAGGTGCGCGTGTTCGATTCGCGCAACGCCCGCCTGCTCGATCCCGCGGATGTTTATGTGCAGGGCGGCCGCATCGCCGCCCTCTACGAGCCGGGGTCGACGCCGCGCGGGAAGGTCACCGAAATCGACGGCGGCGGCCGGGTCCTCTGCCCCGCACTGTTCGACATGCACACGCACGAGAGCGCGTGGAACGCCGCGCTGCAGATCGCGGGTGGCGTCACGACCGGCCGCGACATGGGCAACGACAACGCCACATTGGCGGCGTTGAGCGCGGACATCGATCGCGGCGACGTCATCGGGCCGAGGATTGTGCCCGCTGGATACATCGAGGGTCAGTCGTCGTTCTCCTCGCCGGGCGGGATCGTCGTCGCCGACCTGCAGCAGGCGACGGATGCGGTGGACTGGTACGCCCAGCGGGGCTACCGGCAGATCAAGATCTACAATTCATTCCGCCCCGAGTGGGTGGAGCCGACTGCCGCCTACGCGCACCAGCGCGGATTGCGCGTGAGCGGCCACATTCCGGCCTTCATGCGCGCGGAGGAAGCGGTGCGGGCGGGTTACGACGAGATCCAGCACATCAACCAGGTGATGCTCAACTTCCTCGTCGGGCCGAAGGACGACACGCGCACGCTGGCGCGCTTTTACCTGATGACCGACCACGCGCATGAGCTCGATCTCGATTCCGGCAGGGTGCAGGATTTCCTGCGGCTGCTGAAGGAGCGCGGCACGGTGATCGATACCACGCTGGGCACCTTCGAGGCGATGTTCGTGCAGCGCCAAGGGGAAATGAATCCCTCGTTCGCGCCCATCGCCGATCACGTACCCTTCGGCCGGCAGCGCGCGTGGCGCACGAACTCGATGAACGTGACCGATCGCAACGCCGCAACGTACCGCGCGTCCTGGGAACGCGTGCTCGAGTTCGTCGGCCGCATGCATGAGGCCGGCATCCCGTTCGTCGCGGGCACGGACGAAATCGCGGGTTTCACGCTGCATCGCGAACTTGAGCTCTATGTGCAGGCGGGTCTCACGCCCGCCGAGGCATTGCAGGTCGCGACCTGGAACGGCGCGCTCTATAGCGGGCTGTCGAGTGAACTGGGTACGATCGAGCGCGGCAAGAAGGCCGACCTGATCCTGATTGACGGCGACCCCACGCGGAATATCTCCGACATCCGCCGCATCAGCCTGGTGATGAAAGAGGGCGTCGTCTTCTATCCAGCGGAGGTCTACGAGGCCGTGGGCGTGCAGCGTTTCGTCGATCCGCCGCCGGTGGCGGAACCGGTGTCAGACTGAAACCCGGGGGACTGGCACGGCTCGACAGGGAATGGGTTTTCCTGTCAACCTTGCGCAAATTTACGTCAAGAGGAGGGACGGTCAATGGCTGGCCACACGGCGAAGACGGACAGACGGACGAAGAAAACGACGCGCGCGCGACGCAGCCCGGCTGCCCGGGCGGCGCACAGGGTGCTGCTCATGGTCGCAACGCGCAAGGGTGCGTGGCTGTTTCACGGCGACGGCGCACGCCGGAACTTCCGCGCGGACGGGCCGCATTTTCTCGGCCATACGATCCATCACGTCGTGCTCGATCCGCGCGACCGGCGCACGCTGCTCGCCACCGCGCGCACCGGGCATCTCGGTCCCGTTATCTTCCGATCCACGGATCTCGGCCGGAGCTGGAAGGAAGCGGCGAAGCCGCCGGCCTTCGCGAAAGTCGCGGAGGGTGAGAAGGACCGCGCGGTCGATCACACCTTCTGGCTGACTCCGGGCCGGCCGCAGGAGCCGGGTTTGTGGTACGCGGGAACCTCGCCGCAGGGGCTGTTCCGTTCCCTGGACGGCGGGATCAGCTGGGAGCCGTTCAGCTACATAAACGACGATCCGCAATTTCGTGCCTGGATGGGCACGGTGCAGGACGGCACGCCGGACGGCCCGAAACTGCATTCCATCATCGTCGATCCGCGCGATGCCAATCATCTCTACTTCGGCATGTCGGGTGGCGCCGTGCACGAGTCCACCGACGGCGGGCGCACGTTCAGGACGCTGATCAAGGGGCTGGAAGTGGTCGAAGGATTCGACCGGGCGAACCCGATGTTCCACGACCCGCACTGCATCCGGCTCTGCCCGAGCAACCCGGATCGCCTCTACCAGCAGAACCATTGTGGCATCTACCGACTGGATCGCCCCGGCGATGAATGGCTGCGGATCGGTAAGAGCATGCCGAAGCGCGTCGGCGACATCGGCTTCCCGCTGGTCGTGCATCCGCGCGACGCCGACACGGTGTGGGTGTTCCCGATGGACGGCTCGACCGTGTGGCCGCGTACCAGTCCGGAGGGCAGACCAGCCGCCTACTTGACGCGCAATGGCGGACGGAGCTGGCAGCGGCTCGATGCCGGCCTGCCGAAGGGTCAGGCCTGGTGGACCGTGAAGCGGCAGGCGATGGCGGCGGACGGGCACGATCCGGTCGGGCTGTATTTCGGCAATACAGGCGGCGAACTGTGGGCCAGCCGCGACGAGGGCAGGCGCTGGAACTGCATCGCCCGCCACCTGCCGGAGATCTACGCGGTGGAAACGGCGGAACGGTAGGTGAAACGAGCCCAGCAAATTCCAACACGCGCAAAGTCAAGATACGCGGTCATCATGCAGGTCCTGATCCCCACACCACTGCTGTCCTACACCGGCAAGACTTGGGTCGAGGCGGAGGGCGGGACGCTGGACGCGGTGCTCGCCGATCTGGATCGCCGCTACCCGGGGATCCGCTTCCGCATGATCGACGAGCAGGAGCAGATGCGGCCCCACATCCGATTCTTCGTGAACAACGAGCAGGTCTTCGATCTCGCGCGATCCCTGCGGCCCGACGACCGGCTGATGATCGTCCAGGCGCTCAGCGGCGGCTGAACGCAGGCTCGCCGCCTGCCTGGCGGCGAAGGAAATTACGGCCTAGCTGGCGTCCATCGACTCCATGGTGCGGTGGGCGTGGAAGGTAACGGCCCCGCCGACCCAGTAGAAACTGGCCGCAACGCACCACAGGGCGAGAGCGAAGAAAAGCCAGCGCAGCGTGCCCGGCATGTCCAAGCGCTTGATCATTACCATTCCCCTCGTGTGAGCCAGCCTGGGCAAGAGCCTTTACCAGGCGCCGCGATATAAGCGACCTACAGCTCGCTTACAGTTTCCTCCCCGGCACCGGCAGGGGCGCAGCTCCGATCCGTAAGCGATCTGTAAGCTGCCGCCGCTTTGCACCTGCCTACACTGGCTCCTCATGAAATGCCTGCATGTATCGCCCGGTACAGGGGAACGCCGCCGGATGGTGCCCGGTGTCTCGAGTCATGCGCGCGCCGCTCTTGTCCTGCTCCTGGTCCAGTGCTGCCTTGCGGGTTGCGGGGTCACAATCGAGTACCGGGCGCAGATGGCGATTTCCGCCGACGGTGCAACCCAGCGCCGCACCCAATTTTCAGCGCCGTACACGGGAACGGCGATACGGGAGTGGTATCGATTACCGCCGGCCGGCCGGTGGGAGGAGCAGAAGCGAAGGCACGAGGTTCCGTTCGCCGGCGGCGTCCAGAAACGGGCCGTGGACAGGATGGTGTACAGGGTGGAGCGGCGCTCGGCCCCAGGCGCAGCCATTCCCGCCGATTATGTCCTGCTGTCCGAGAAAACCGCCAACACGTCCGCCAATGAAATCCAGTTGCGCAGGTCGGGATTCGGATTGTTCACGGTTCTGACGTTTGAAGAGTCCTTCCGTGACTCGAGCAAGGCGAGAGCCCTGATGTCGATTCGGGCGCTGGCGCCGCTGTACGCCGAAGTTCTCGTTCAGCAGCTGGATGCTCAGTTTCAGGGCCGGATCCCGGAAAGAAGACTGCGAGAGGCGGTGTGGCGGCATGCGCAATCCGCTCTGGCGGAGTGGGCGGTATTTCTCAACCGCGAAAATCGGAGGGGTATGGTTGCCTTCGAAACCGATGCGGTCCTGGGCGAGGAATTCACGAAGATATTCGAAAGAGCGTTTGCTGAAGACGACGAGCAATTCCTGAAAGAAAGCCTTTCGAAGGAACTCCGCGGCGACGCCGGGATGAGTGAGCCCGCAACCCGTGCCACGGTGAAATCGGCAACTGAGAAAGTCAGGAAGCAGGTGGGCAATTTCGACTTACTTGAGCCATTCTTCATGTGGGTATGCGAGGACGTAATTGGAGTTCATGGCTGCCATTTGTTCGATGACTTTGTGATCGACATCGAGCTCGCCATGCCGGGCAGATTGCTGGGGCACAACGGCCGGCTCCAGCCGGACGGCACCCTGCGATGGACGTTCCAGGGCGATTCGTTCACGTGGGTGCCGTATCGAATGCGCGCCCGTTCCGTGGTGTTTCATCCCGCGAGGATCCTGCTTGCCCTGAGCGTCTGCATGCTCCTCGCCTCCCTCGGCTACCGGCTCCGAGCGGGCCGCGGCGGTGTAAGTCAACTGTAACTATTCATGCGGGAACCGGGCTGCTAGATCTCTGCTCACGGAAGATCGCCATCCCGTCCCGGAGTCGGTCCGGAAACCTCCGGACGCGTTGCCGGGCAGGCGATCTCCTACCGAGTCCACAAAAGGAGAGATGCAATGAGACACGCAACGATAGCCGGCATCGCGCTGGCGACGCTGTGCGGCTGCGCCGGCAGCGCCACCCACAAGGTGCTGACTTCCTACGAGGAGAACGACGTCAACCTGAGTTGTGCGGAGATCGACGCCGAGATCGCAAAGGCCCAGGACGTAATCGACGCCGTCAACCAGGACAAGGAAGATATCAGCGGCAAAGACGTGATCGACGGCCTGCTGTGGTTCCCCTTCAATCTGATCGCGAAGAGCTCGAACTACAACACGGCCCTGAAGGCCGCCGACGGGCGCGTCGAGCGGTTGACCGCCCTGAAACAGGAAAAGGATTGCGGCGCGTAGCCGGCCGGATCGAACCGGCCTTGACTTGCGCCCGCCGCGCGAGGCGTTTCGATCACACTAGGTCGATGAAAGCTGATCGCCGATCGGCAGGCGGCGGATGCGTTTCCCGGTGGCGGCGAAAAGGGCGTTCACGAGCGCCGGCGCGGCGGTGGGGATCCCCATCTCGCCGGCGCCCGAGGGCGGATACTCGTTGCGCAGGATCTCGACTTCCACGTCCGGCGCCTCCGCCGGGGTGAGGATCGGGTAGTCGGGGAAATTCTGCTGCTGCACGCGCCCGTCCTTGACCGTGATCTCGAGCCGCAGCGCCGCCGAGATCCCGTCCAGCGTGGCGCCCATCATCTGCGCCTCTACGCCGAGCGGATTCACGACACGGCCGACGTCCACGGCGCACACGCAGCGGTGGATCTTCGGACGGCCGTTCTCCACCGAGACTTCCATGGCATGGGCCGTATAGCCGCCGAAGACGAAATGCGCCGCGACGCCGATGCCGTGCCCGGGCGGCAGTTTGCGCCCGTAGCCGATGCGCTTTGCCGCCGCTTTCAGCACGGCCGCCATGCGCTCGGTGTCCAGGACCGGCCCGCCGTGACCCCCGTACTTCAGTTCCCGCGGTGCCCCGAGAAGCCTGAGCCGAAACTCCAGCGGGTCGGCGCCGGCCGCATGCGCGACTTCGTCCATGAAGGACTGGATGGGGAAAGCCACAAAGGTTGGTAGCGGGCCGCGCCACCAGCCGCTCGGCGAAGTCGGGCTGGCGGAAACCGCGGTCCGCGGCGGCGACGCGATGGGACCAGCCCGTCAGTTCATTCTTCTCATTGAGGAACGCAGTCATGCCGTGCGCACCGGATGGGCGGTACCAGTCGTTCTGAATATCGTCCTCGCGCGTCCAGATGAGCTTGATGGGACGCCGCACCTTCTGCGCGACATGCACGGCTTCCGCAACGAAATCATTCTCGAGCCGCCGGCCGAAGCCGCCGCCGGAGCGCGGCAGGTGGATGTCGATGTTGAGCCGGCTGATGCCGGTCATGTCATGGATCATTCGAGAGGCACCGCCGGGCGATTGCAGCGACGCGATGAGCAGGGCGCTGTCTTTTTTGAGTTCCAGGCTGGCATTCATCGGCTCCATGGTGCAGTGGGCAAGGAACGGCTGGAAATATTCCGCCTCGACCACGCGCTTGGCCTTCGCCCGCGCGCCCTTCACATCGCCATCTTGCCGCGCCACCTTTCCGTCTTTGCGCAAGGCGGCGAAGGCGGATTCGCGGAACGTGTCGGAATCGTCGCCGGCCCACTCCGTCGGCCGCCATTTGATCTTGAGTGCCTTGCGGCCCTGCAGCGCGGCCCAGGTGTCGTCCGCCACCACGGCGACACCGGCGGCGAGATTGCGCACCAGTCCTTCCTTTGCCGTCGGCCCTGGGATCGGGAGGATATCGCGCACGCCGGGGATGGCGCGCGAGGCCGAGTCGTCGACGGATTCGAGCGTGCCCTCGAAATACGGACAGCGGGCGATGACCGCGACCAGCGATCCGGGAATGCCGCCGTCGATGCCGAACCGGGCCCGGCCCGTGACGACGTCTGCGCCGTCCGCCACGCGCGTTTCGCGCCCGATGATGCGGAACTTGTCCGGGGCCTTCAGCGGCAGCGGCTTGTCGGAAACCGGCATTGTGCGCGCGAGCTCCGCGAGTTCGCCATAGCTCAAATGCCGTCCGTCCGGGTGCAGGACGCGGCCGGCCTCCGTGCTCAGCGAATCCAGCGGCGCATTCCAGCGTTTTGCCGCGGCCTGGAGAAACAGGTGGCGGACCCGGGCGCCGACCTGGCGCAACTCCAACCAGCCTTCCGGGATGTTGGTGCTGCCGCCCGCGCCCTGTGGGCCATATTTGAAGTCCAGCCCCTGCTCGTTGTCCGCCGCCACGAGGCCGTAGGGTAATTGCTCCACGGTGACTTTCGACCAGTCCACGTCCAGTTCCTCGGCAATCAGCATGGGCAGCGAGGTGCGCACGCCCTGGCCGATCTCGCAACTGCGGGCGCCGATGATGACGCGTTCGTCGGGTTCGACGCGCACGAAGAGATCGAGTGAACTGCGCAGCCAGGCCGGCTCCGTTGCCGCCTCCTGTGCCCGCAACGGCGGCAGCCAGGCGCTGACCATGAGACCGCCGAGACCGGTCGCGGTGATCTGGAGAAAATCCCGTCGTGACAGCGCCACGCTCATGTGGACTTGCTCCCGGTAAGAAGATTGACGGCGCGCCGGATGGCGCGGCGGACGCGCGGGTAGGTGCCGCAGCGGCACAGGTTGGTGAGGCCGGCAATCGCCGCATCATCGGGATTGGAGTTGCGCGCGAGTAAGTCCGCCGCGGCCATGATCTGTCCGGCCTGGCAATAGCCGCATTGCGGCACGTCCTCATCGAGCCAGGCCTGCTGCACGGCGTGCAGTTTGCCGTCCCGCGCGAGGCCCTCGATCGTGGTGACGCGCTTGCCGGCGATGGCGCTGACCGGCGTCACGCAGGAACGCACCGCCTTGCCGTCGACGTGCACGGTGCAGGCGCCGCAGGCGGCGACGCCGCAAGCGAACTTGGTGCCGGTGAGGCCGGCATGGTCGCGCAGGTACCAGAGGAGCGGCATGTCCGGGGCTCCGTCGAACTGCGCGGACTTGCCGTTCAGCGTGAATTGCACGGACATGTTGCGGTGGCTCCCTCCCGGCGATCGTCGCGCCCAAGTATACGACGCCTCGGCGCTTGGGTTAACTTATTGAGGTTTGCAGAGTGCGAGAACTTGCAGCTTGTCATTCCGGACCGCGAAGCGCGTCCGGAATCCAGTGCTGCGGTGAGCATCGCCTGGATTCCGGAAGCGGCCGGAGCCTGCCCCGGCGCAGGCCGGGGGCCGTTCCGGAATGACAAGACATGTCTTCACGTATTGCGAAAGACTCAATAGAGTTACATGGCCGGCAGCAGCCTTCTCGCATTGATCGACGACATCGCCACGATCCTCGACGACGTGGCGGTGATGAGCAAGGTCGCCGCCAAGAAGACCGCGGGGGTGCTCGGCGACGACCTGGCGCTCAACGCCCAGCAGGTCGCGGGCGTCACGGCCGATCGCGAACTGCCGGTGGTCTGGGCAGTCGCCAGGGGCTCGTTCCGGAACAAGGTCATCCTCGTCCCGGCCGCGCTCGCCATCAGCGCATTGGCGCCGTGGCTGGTGTTGCCGTTGCTGATGCTCGGCGGCGCATACCTCTGCTACGAGGGCTTCGAAAAGCTGGCGCACAAGTTCCTGCACAGCCCCTCCGAGGACGAGCAGCATCACGTCGAGCACATCACCGCGCTGGTCAAGCCGGAATTGGACATGGTGGAGTTCGAGAAGGACAAGATCCGCGGCGCGGTGCGCACCGACTTTATCCTCTCCGCCGAGATCATCGTCATCGCGCTCGGCACGGTGGCGCTCGCACCCTTCGCCCGGCAGGTCATGGTCCTGACGGTGATCGCGATTGTCATGACCGTTGGCGTGTACGGCTTTGTCGCCGGCATCGTCAAGCTCGACGACGGCGGGTTGTACCTGAGCCGCATGCAGGGAAGCGGTGTCACGCCACGGGTACAGCGTTTTACGGGCGGCATGCTGCTCAAGGCCGCCCCGTACCTGATGAAGGGCCTGTCGATCGCGGGCACGGCGGCTATGTTCCTCGTCGGCGGCGGCATACTCACGCACGGGATCCCGGGCGCGCATGCCTTCATCCACAAGCTCGCGCACTACACCGCGGCGGTACCCGGCATCGGTGGCGCGCTGGAGGCCGCGATGCCCGTGCTGCTGGATGGCGTGGCCGGCATCATCGCCGGGGCACTGGTGCTCGGCGCGGTGGCGCTGGCGGGGCGGATTAGAGTGAAAATTGGGAAGCGAGCGGCGAAAGAAGCTGAACTACACTCGCCTCGAGCCCCGAGTCCCCAAAAAGAAACGGCGGCACCAGGCCGCCGTGTTGATCATCTGCCGTAGCGATCTTCAGGGGAAGCGTTCGGTCAGCGCCTTGATGCCGCCGTCGTAAACGCCGCTGATGGCGTTCACCGCATCGGCATCCGGGGTTTCGCCCTTGGGATCGAAGGTGGAAGTCCAGGAGAACATGGACTTCTTGTCGCCCGCGGCCGTCACCGTGATGGTCGAATGATAGTTCTCGACCGGCAGCGGCGATTCGGTGATGGTGTAGCTCTGCACCCTCCTGGCGTTGTCCAGGCCTTCCAGGGTTTCATTAATCTTCCCGCCGTCGCCCAGCGTCAGTACGCGCTTGTCGCCGACCTTGGTCCCATCGCCGGTCATGTCGGTCGACTTGGCCGCCGGGTGCCAGGCGTGCAGGCCGCTGAAATTCCCGACCAGCGCCCAGAGCGTTGCGGCGTCGGTGTTGATCTCTGCCACCTTGGTGACGCTCAACTTGCCTGCTGCCATGACGGCCGGGCTGGCAAGAACCAGTAGTGAAATAGCCAGTGCAATTCGTCTAAACATTGTTGTTCTCCAGTCGATTTGTTCTGCGGATCCGTCCGGGTGCCCCGGCGGAACGCGAATCTTAATGGTTTGGGCCGGCAACTGCGAATGTGCCGGAATGGGGAGCGGGAAAGCGGTTGGACCCGCGATCGGGGAGGCGGCATGATGTCGCCTGAACAGGCGATGGAAACGACGACATGGACTCAATGAAAACCTACAGCGGCGGCTGCCATTGCGGCGCGGTGCGGTTCGAGGTGCGGGCCCCGGCCGAGCCCGTGGTCCATGACTGCAACTGTTCGATGTGCGCGCGCGCCGGCACCCTGCACCTGATCGTGCCGAAGGCCGATTTCCGCCTGTTGCAGGGTGCGGACCAGCTCACGACCTACACCTTCAATACGGGCGTGGCGCGGCACATGTTCTGCCGCACCTGCGGAATCAAGTCGTTCTACGCGCCGCGTTCGAACCCGGATGGCTACAGCGTGAACTTCCGCTGCCTGGACGGCCATGCCGGTATTGCGGCGCGCGTGGTCCCGTTCGACGGCCAGCATTGGGAACAGGCCATCCGTGAGCAGGGCAAGCTTGGCAACCGCGCCTGAGTCCGCCGCGCACGCGGAAGTCGTGTTCCGCACGCGCGGGCTGACCAAGGTCTACCACATGGGCGCGGTGGACGTGCACGCCCTGCGCGGGATTGACGCCGAGCTTTACGCCGGCGAACTGCTCGTGCTGCTCGGCGCTTCCGGCAGCGGTAAGTCCACGTTCCTCAATATCCTCGGCGGCCTGGACCGGCCCACCGCGGGCGAAGTGTTTTACCGTAATCGCAGCCTCACCCGCGCCACGGAGGACGAACTCACCGAGTACCGCCGGTTCCACGTCGGCTTCGTGTTCCAGTTCTACAACCTGATCCCGAGCCTCACGACGCGCGAGAACGTCGCCATCGTCACCGAGATCGCGCAGCAACCGATGCGCCCGGAAGATGCGCTCGAACTGGTCGGACTTGCCGACCGCATGGATCATTTCCCCTCCGAGCTCTCCGGCGGACAGCAGCAACGCGTCGCCATCGCGCGGGCGATTGCCAAGAACCCGGAGGTATTGTTGTGCGACGAACCGACCGGCGCGCTGGATTCCGAGACCGGCATCCTGGTTTTGGAAGCCATCGACCGCATCAACCGGGAGCTGAAAACGACAACCGCCGTCATCACGCACAACGCGGCCATCGCCAACATGGCGGACCGCGTCGTGCACCTGCGTGACGGTCACATCGATCGCGTGGAAAATGTGCCCCACAAGGTCCCGTTGCGCGAGATCCAGTGGTGAGGCGATGAAGGCCATCAACCGCAAGCTGCTGCGCGATTTGCGCAATACCCGGGGACAGGCGTTCGCCATCGCCATAGTGATTGCTTCGGGTGTCGCCACCTACATCATGTCCTTGAGCACAGTGCACTCGCTGCATTCCACGCGCGAGGCTTACTACCAGGATTATCGCTTCGCGCAGATTTTTGCGCAGGCGAAGCGGGTGCCGGAGAGCGTGCGGTCGCGCATCGAGGAGATCCCCGGCGTGGAACAGGTCGAGACGCGGGTCGTCGCCGGCGTCAAGCTGTCTGTCGAGGGCTTCACGGAGCCGATCAACGGCAGGGCCGTGTCCATCCCGGATTCGGGCGAACCGGTGCTGAACCGCCTGTACATCCGCGCCGGCCGCGCCCCCGACCCGGGCCGCGACGACGAAGCCATGGTGAACGAAGTGTTCGCCGAGGCGCACGGCCTGGCGCCGGGCGACAGGCTCGAGATGATCATCAGGGGCAGGCTGCAGCGGTTGCACATCGTCGGCATCGCGCTGTCGCCGGAGTTCATTTTCCAGATCGCGCCGGGATCCGTCATACCGGATTTCAGACATTACAGCGTGCTGTGGATGACGCGCGATGTGCTGGAGCGCGCCTACGACATGGACGGCGCCTTCAACGATGTCGTGCTTACGCTCACGGCGGATGCCAGCGCCGAAGAAGTGATGCAGCGCCTGGACGCCCTCCTGGAGGATTACGGCGGCCTCGACGCGCAGGATCGTTACTGGCAGACCTCGCACCGTTTCCTGGAAAACGAGTTCGAGCAGCTCGAACAGATGGCGGACATCTTCTCCATGATTTTCCTGGGCGTTGCGGCCTTTCTGCTGAACGTCGTCGTC
>JACPSH010000053.1 GCA_016193395.1 Gammaproteobacteria bacterium | reverse complement strand
GGAATGCAGAAAATGCAGGAGCAATTTTCTGCCGGACCTTTGCATCTCGCGTCAAGCAAAGCGGAGCTTCGGCCTTGCTCCATATATCAAGTACTCGCGTGCTTGATAAATGATGCGTCCCATCCGACCGCCAGGGATGGCGGAAGTGCAGATTTCGCAGGCGCAGGAAGTCTGCCCTGGGGCGCCGCAAGCCGATGCAACGCGAGTTTTGCATCGGCTTGTTAGCAGGCTGTTGAAAAAGCCTTTTCAACAGCCTGCTAAAGCGGTGCAGGATGCGCCGCCATTTTTCAAGCCATTGAAAAATGGAGAAAAGCAAAAATCACACTTTTTGCTTTTCGAGTTGAAAAAGTCCATGGACGGACTTTTTCAACAACCTGTTAGAAGTGAATGAGGCTGTGGACCGGGTAACGCTTCAGGCGGCTGCGCCCGTCGAGGGCATCGAGTTCAATGACAAAGGCGCAGGCCGCGACTTCGGCCCCCAGTTTTTCGATCAGCTCGCAGCTGGCCGCGGCCGTGCCGCCGGTCGCAATCAGGTCATCGACCAGCAGGACTCGGTCGCCGGGGCCGAACGCGTCCATGTGCACTTCCAGCGTCGCGGCGCCGTATTCGAGTTCAAAGCTGATCGTCTGGACGTTGTAGGGGAGCTTGCCCGGTTTGCGCAGCGGCACGAAGCCGATGCCGAGATCCCAGGCCGCCAGGCTGCCGAATATGAAGCCGCGCGCCTCCATCCCCGCCACCGCCGTGAGGCGCTCGCCCAGGAAGGGGTGGATGAGCTGGTGCACGGCCAGCCGCAGCATGGCCGGATCCTTGACCAGCGGGGTGATATCCTTGAACTGGATCCCCGGTTTTGGAAAGTCCGGGATGTTCCTGATGCACGACTTGAGTCTGTCCACGCGATTCTCCTCCTGTCGCTCGCGGCCTGATCATAGCCTGCCGTCCAATGCGCCGCGAACCGCCCATGTGGAAGACGCACAACTGGGACCTGACGCCGGCCGAGGCGGTGGCGTTGCAGCGCAAGCTGAGCGCGCAGGTGTGGCGCCGCGGTGGTCCCGAACGGGTCTCCCGCGTGGCTGGCGTGGACGTCGGCTTCGAACAGGACGGCGCGATCACGAAGGCGGCGGTGGCCATCCTCACGTTCCCGCACCTGCAAATCGTGGACGTGCAGGTCAACCGGATCCGGACCTGTTTCCCGTACGTGCCTGGCCTCTTGTCGTTCCGGGAATTGCCGGCCGTGCTCCCGGCATTCGAGCGGCTCGAACGTCTGCCGGATCTGATCCTGTGCGATGGCCAGGGCTACGCCCATCCGCGCCGCTTCGGCATGGCCTGCCACCTGGGCGTGCTGCTGGATGTGCCGACGATCGGCGTCGGCAAGACGCGCCTGCTGGGGCAGCATGCGCCGGTGCCCGACCGGCGCGGCGCGTCTTCGCCGCTGCGACACGACGGCAGGAAGATCGGGGCCGTCCTGTGCACGCGCGCCGGCGTGCGCCCACTGTATATTTCGGTCGGGCACCGGATTAGCCTGGCGCGCGCCCTCGAATTCGTCATGGCCTGCACGACGCGCTTCCGGCTGCCCGAACCGATCCGGGCCGCGCATCGGGAGGCCTCCACTCACTGACCCTTTACTCTGCTAAGCTTGCGCCTGTGCCTGTGATGTCATGAAAATTCTGCGGCTGATTGCATTACTGCTCCTGACGACCTTCGTTGCCGGTGTCCAACCGGCGGATTCCTTCGAGATGCAACGGCAACTGATGGTGCGGGAAGTGGCGGACATGGCTGCCGAGACCCGTTCCTACACCGGTAAAAATCGTTTTGACGAGCGGGTGATGCAGGCGATGGGTCGGGTTCCAAGGCATGAATTCGTCCCGGAGTCGGTGCGATCACATGCCTATGCCAACCGGCCGCTGCCGATCGGCAACGGCCAGACCATATCGCAGCCGTACATTGTCGCGCTGATGACGGACCTGGGCGAAGTCAGGGAGAATTCGGTAGTGCTGGAGATCGGCACAGGCTCCGGATACCAGGCCGCCGTGCTCGCCGAACTGGTGCGGCATGTTTACACGATCGAAATTGTCGAGGTCCTCGGGAAGACGGCGGAACGGACGTTGGGCCGTCTCGGGTATGACAATGTGACCGTGCGTATCGGCGACGGCTACGGCGGCTGGCCCGAGCATGCGCCTTTTGATGCCATCCTCGTCACGGCCGCGCCCGAAGAGCTGCCACCCGCGCTGGTGGAGCAGCTCAAGCCCGGGGGCAAACTCATTGTTCCCGTTGGATCCCAGCAGGCCCCGCAGTCCTTGAAGGTCGTGTCGCGGGATGCCGCAGGCAGGGTGACGATGCGCGATGTGCTCCCCGTCGGTTTTGTGCCGATGCAGAGCGGCGAGTGAACCCGACGCCGTCCTTCCAGCCAGGATAATCAATACACGGAGCGTTCCTGCTGCATGTCGGCCAGAGAGGGTGCCGCGCGCAGTGGATCGTGAATGACGGTGCCCAGCATCTTGCCGATCTGCGAGGTGGAAAATATGCCGCGGATTAACTGTCGGTCCTGGCGCGTTTCCACGACCAGAGCATGCCGCCGGTTGAGCGCCTTCATCGTGTTGATCACGTGGCGCACCAGAGACTGCTGCACAAAACCGTAGTCGAACACCGGCACCCGCTCCAGCGGCGTCATAATCTGTTCCACCGTGATGCGGCTGTGGTGCACGCCGTACTCCTCGGAATACTTGATCGGTTTTTCACCCTGGATGTCGTAGGACGTAATTACGCCGGCTATGTTATCGTGCGGATCGGTGACGAGCAGGAGCCTGACCCCGGAGTCTTTCATCTTGCGTAGCGCCAGGTCGATACCGACGATCGGTTCTACTGTGATCGGCACGATGCGTGAGAAGTCGGTCATGACGCGGATCGCCGGATCCTGTTCCACGGCCGTGGCCGAATGCGGGTCGGGGGAGAGACACGGGATCCCGGATCGGGTCTGGATGCAGGGGATCAACTTGATTTCATGTTCCATGGTGCGACCTCGGATTCGCTGACGGACACTCTGGATTGTCCCACCAGATAGACTAGGTCATGATCGGAGCGCTGTACAGGAACCGCGTTGCCTGTTTTTCAATACCACTTTGCGGGGAGCACGCTCGTGAGACGCATCGGAGTCGTCCTGATCGGCCTGTTATTCCATGCGCAGCACGCTGCGGCGTCGGATCCCATTTACCGCAGGGAAATACGCGGGGACTTCGAGACGGTCTATCAGGAGATATACCGATCGCTGGAGGAGGCCCGGTTTTTCGTGATCTTCGAGGCCGACATCGGCCGCAACCTGGCGAAGAACGCGGAACGCTGGGGCGAGGATTACAACCGGAACGGCTTCGAGGGCGTGCGCAGCATGGTGATCTGCGGTCCCTGGTACGCCAACCAGTTGCTGAACCTGGATCCGCGGATGATGGCCGTGTGTCCGATGAACGTCACTCTGCTCTACAAGTCGGGGGTGGTGACCGCCCTGTTCGAGCGCCTGACGGCGGTGGCGGGGGATAGTCCGGCCGCGGGCGTTCTCTGGGAGATCGAAAACACCATCGTCGGTGCGATTGAGGACGTGGCGGATTCGCACGAGGCGGGCGCCGGTCCGGCTCCCGATTGATGCCGCATCGCCGGCATCCCGATTGGAGGCCGCCGGGAGTCCTCAATCCTGCTCCTCTTCGCCGACCAGACCGGACAGGTCCTCCAGCCTTTCCGGGTCGGATTTCTCGCCCGCGCGCGCGAGCTGCTCCAGGCGCACATAGTCGGTCTTGCCGGTACCGAGGACCGGCATGGACTCGATGGGCAGGATTTTTCTGGGCACGTAGAGTTCGCTGTAACGGAGCGTTCGGGCCGCGTCCTGGATTTCCCGGCGCGAGGCGGAAACGTGATCGGTCATGAGCACAATCTTTTCCCCTTTTCTTTCGTCGGGCACGCAGACTGCGGCGTGGTGGTAGTCCGGCCAGATGCGGAGCGCAAGCTCTTCCACCGCTGTCAGCGAAACCATCTCCCCGCCCAGCTTGGCGAACCGTTTGGCGCGGCCGAGGATGCTGATGAAGCCGTCCCTGTCCAGCGCGGCAATGTCGCCCGTGTCGTACCACCCGGGACCCCGGTCGGAGGCGGGTGGCTGTATTCGGCCGGCGCCCCCGTGCAGCAGGTAGCCGAGCATGACGTTCGGGCCGTTCACGACGAGTCGGCCGCCGGCGACGCCCGGGATCGGCTCCAGGTCACATTCCATTCCGGGCAACAGCTGCCCCACGGAGCCGAGTTTGCCCGACACCGGGGTATTGACGGAGATCACCGGACTCGCCTCCGTCACGCCGTATCCCTGGAGAATGCGGATCCCGAACTTCTCCATCCACAGACGCTGTGTGTCATCGCCCAGCTTTTCCGCGCCCGCCACGGTATAGCGGAGCGTATGCAGGTCGTAAGCGTGCGCATAGCGGGCATAACCCCGGAAAAAGGTGTTGGTGCCGAACAGAATGCTCGCACCCAGTTCGTAGATCAGTTCCGGGATCAGTCGGTAGTGCAGCGGCGTCGGATAGAGGAATACCCGGCTGCCGCCGAGCAGCGGCATGAGCAACCCGGCATTGAGCCCGAAGGAATGGAATAGCGGCAGGCAGGAGAACAGGGTATCGGTCGGACGGAAATCGATCAGGCAGCGGACCTGCGCATAATTCGCCAGCAGGTTCGAGTGCGACAGCACCACGCCCTTCGGCGCGCCTTCGGATCCGGAGGTGAACAATATAACGGCCGGGGAGTCCGGATTCACGGATGAGAGGGACGCGGGCTCGCGCCATCGGCAGAGGATGCTGATCATGACGCCATGTATCTTGTGGATCGCCGAGACGCGCGGCCTGACGTCCTCCAGGTAGATGATCCGCAGCCCGTTGCGCAGCTCGTCGACCATGGTGGCGAGGCGCGCCGTTTCCACGAACTTCCTGGACGTGTACAGGACTTCCACGCTGCCGGATTCGCAGGCACTGAGCACGGCCTGGGTCCCGGCGGTGAAATTCAACATCGCGGGCACCCGTCCCAGGTATTGCAGGGCAAAAAAGAGAATGGGCGCAGCCGCAACGTTGGGCAGCATGATGCCGACATGCTGGCCATGGCGTGAATCGCGTTCGATCGCCCCGGCAAGTATGGCAATCCGCGCGAGGAGCTGGCGGTAATTCAACGGCCTCCTTTCGGTGTCCTCCAGTACGCACTGGTCGAAGCCATGCCGGCGGGCCGCGTTGACGAGGGCCGAAAGCACGGTGCGTCGATAGTCATAAGCCAGGAAACAGAGCCGCAGCATGAGCCGCTGCATCGCGACCCCGGCCGACTTGCGCCGGACATGGCCGCGAAGGTCGGGATCCAGTCGCAGTCGTTCCGGCGGCAATACGATCATGGAGATCCTCGGGAACCATTCGATGCGGGCGCGTCCCCGGAGATATGAGAAGGGACTGTATTGAGCGCCCTCAATGCTCACCGCCAGGATCGCGGCATCGGCCTTGTCGGCAACCAGGCCGGGTCCTTCATAGACCTTCATCGGGATGCCGGTAGTCGTGATGCGCCCTTCCGGGAAAATGACGGCTTTGCGGTTGCCGCGGATAAAATGGATCATCGATTTGACCGACAGCGGACTGGTGGCGTCCATCATGAACAGGTCGACGAAGCGCAGAAATGGCCTAAACAGGGGCCGTGAAGCGATCTGCGTGTTGATTGCGAAGGTAGGCGTTTCCGGAAGCCACGCGTAGAGCAACGCCCCGTCAAGCAGCGAACTGTGGTTCGCCACGATCAGGACACGTTCACCGGCCTGCCAGTAATTCTCCAGTCCACGCACGTCGACCCGGTACAGGAGGCGCAGAAGCAGGCGCAGCAGTGATTTGATAACGCGGATCATCGGGCGGTTGGGCCCGCGATCGGTGTCCGGGTCCCCCGGGAACGACCCCTTGAATCGATTCCGGCCATGACACGCCCTCTCGCCGACTCTTCAACGGCGCGGTGCGGCGAATGGTCCGTGAGTCCGATCCGCCGTGGTTCGCCCGTTCAGGCGCCGGTCGCCGTGAGACTGGAGCGGTGCAGGACGAGTATCTGGCCCGGTTGCAGCCGGCTGCCCTCGTTCAAGCCGTTCCACTGCAGCAACTGGCTGACGGTGACGCCAAAGCGCCTCGATATCTGCCACAGCGAGTCGCCCCTCTGAACGGTGTAGCTGATCGGTTCCGCGGAGGCAGCCGCCATGCCGACATGAACCGCGGCGGGTTGATCGCGCTCTGGGTGCAGCTCCAGTTTCTGGCCCAGCCGCAATAGCGCTTTAGGCGTGATGTCGTTCCACGCGCACAGATCCGCAATGCTCACGCCATAGCGACGGCTGATGTCCCAGAGGGTGTCGCCGCGGGTCACGACGTGGCGCGCGGCCTGCCGAAGTGTGGCGCGGGCGGCAACGCGAAAGCCCCGGTTGTCGGCGCTGAGCGTGTAGTGGGCTTCCGGCTGTTGCGCGTTCGGGATGAGCAGGGAATGCCCCGTGCGGATCAGGTTCGTGCGCAGGCCGTTTGCCGCCTGCAGGGCCTCGACACTGGTACGGTACCGACTCGCGATCTCGCCCAGGGTCTCGCCTGCGCGGATCTCATGGCGCGTCCAGCGGATGCGCTCCTCGGCGGGGAGTGAAGAGAGACCGCGTTTGAATTCCTCGGTCTTCGCCAGTGGAAGCAGGAGAGTGTGGGGACCCTCCGGGTCCGTGGCCCACTGATTGAAGCCGGGGTTCAGCGTATACAACTCGTCCATGCTGATCGCGGCAAGAGCCGCGGCGGTGGCGAGATCCAGCTGCCCGTCAAGGTCCACGCGCGAAAAGTAGGGCGCATTGGCAATAGGTCGCAGCGCGATGCCGTAATGGTCGGGTTGCGCGGCCAGTTCGACGACAGCGAGAAAGCTCGGAACGTAGCCGCGTGTTTCCCTGGGCAGGTCCAGCGACCAGAAATCGGCCTTCCTGCCGGTGTTTCGATTACGGTTAATGGCGCGCGTGACGTTCAGTTCGCCGGCGTTGTATGCGGCGACCGCCAGCAGCCAGTCGCCGTCGAACTCCGCGTGCAGCTTCTGCAGATAGTCGAGGGCTGCACCGGTCGCGGCGATAATGTCCCTGCGGCCGTCGTACCACCAGTTCTGCTTAAGTCCGTAGCGCTTTCCCGTGCTTGGAATGAACTGCCAGATCCCGGAGGCGCGGCTCGGAGAGAGGGCGAAGGGGTGGTAGGCGCTCTCGATGATCGGCAGTAGCGCGAGGTCCAGCGGCATGCCGCGCCGATCCAGCTCTTCGACGATGTAATAAAGATAGGGTCTGGCGCGCTCCGCAACCCGGTCGAGGTACTCCTGGTTGCGTGAAAACCAGGCGAGCTTGTCCCGCACAGCCTTCTGATCGAGGCGGCGATCCAGGGACAGTGCGGACTGGATCCTCACCCAGACATTGGTTTTTGTCCCGCCGTATTCCCGGGGTTGAAGTGCCGCATGCGTTTCGGGCGAGCCCGTCCCGGGGATGCCGGCTTCCCATTCCCTGCCCGGTCGCAAGGGATCGGGAGGGCGGGCCGATGACAATCCGCCGTTTGCATCGATCCGGGCTGGTGGGTTGGCGCATGCCGCGAGAAACAGCGCGATTGTAATTATTATTCGGCGCACGGGTTTAAATGCTAGGCGTCGCTATCGGAAGCGTCAACCCTATTTGCTTCAGAATCAGCGAATAAGACCCTACATCTGAGGCGTAGAAGAAAAGGTATCCTTCCAGCGCCGGACAGCGCCAAACACTTCCGCTCCACGAGCGAGCGTTCGGCCGGCTTGCCGGCTGGCGGCATCCCGGACCGTCGGCTCATTCACGCGCAGAAACGGATTGGTACGCTTCTCCAGTTCGAGAGGGGCAGGGACTGTCGGCTGGTCCATCTCGCGCAATGCAATGCTGTATGCCAGGCGATCGGTGATGTCGGCATTGTCCGGTTCCACCGCCGCGGCGAATCGCAGGTTCGCCACGGTGTATTCGTGCGCGCAGTAGATCCGTGTTGTGGGCGGCAGTTGCGCCAGTTTGCCGAGCGACGCATGCATTTGATCGGCGGTGCCTTCGAACAGCCTGCCGCAGCCGGACATGAACAGGGTGTCGCCGACGAAGGCCATGCCGTGTCCGTAATAGGCGATATGTCCTGCCGTGTGGCCGGGCACCTCGAGCACGCTGAAGCGCGCCTCGAGGTCCGGCAACTCGACCATGTCCCCTTCGCGCAGCGGATGCGTCCTTCCGGGGATCGTCTCCGCCGCCGGTCCGTAGACAGGGGCGGGTCTTGCCGCGACCAGGTCGAGCACGCCGCCCACATGGTCGCCATGATGGTGCGTGACGAGGATTGCAACGGCAACGAGGCGTTCGCGTTCCAGCGCCGCCAGTACCGGTGCCGCATCGCCGGGGTCGACGACCGCGGCGCAGTGGCGCCTCGGGTTGATGATGAGCCAGATATAATTGTCGGCGAACGCCGGGACTGGTTTTACCACGAACATCGCATTATGCTCGCAGCCGGTGATCAACGCGTCAATTCGCCGTCTATTGCCGTGCAATCCCGTGCGGTTCCGCGGCCACGACAATGGTTGAATCGTCTCCCACGAACCCCGTGATGGCGAAGTCCTGGTTCGACTCCGGTGCCGGCCGCACGCTTCATGCGCAGGAACAGCTGCGGGTTTCCCGTGTTCTTCCCGATCTGTTCGGATACCACATCGTGCAAATCGGATCGTTCGGCTCAGCCGGCTTGCTCGAGGCCAGCCGGATCGGCCACAAGATGGTCCTGCGGATTCCCGGCGGCGTCGATGCGGGCAGTGGCGTCACGCTCGCCTGTTTCCCGGAATCGCTGCCGTTCGCAGCTGACAGCATCGATGTTGTGGTGTTGCCGCACGTGCTGGAATTCACGCCGAGCCCGCACCGCGTTCTGCGCGAGGTCGAGCGCGTTTTGATCGGCGAGGGCCATCTGGTCCTTTTGGGGCTCAATCCGTGGAGCCTGTGGGGCCTGTGGAGGTTTGTCCTGGGCTGGCGCGAAGACCCGCCCTGGTGCGGCCAGTACTATGCGCTGGCGAGACTGCGCGACTGGCTGGCCCTGCTGGATTTCGATCTCGTGCACGTGGATCGGTTCTCCTACCGGCCGCCGCTGCGCAGCATCGCGGTCATGGATCGTCTGCAGGTCCTCGAACAGCTTGGACGGTACCTCTGGCCGCTCTTCGCCGGCGCCTATCTTGTCATCGCCAGAAAGCGGGTCGCGCCCCTGACGCCTAGCCGGCTGCGCTGGCCCGCGCGGCACGGCATGATCGCGGCGGGAGTCGCGGAACCAAGCATGCGTAAGTCTTCGGCCGGATGAAAGAACGAGTGGAGTTGTACACCGACGGCGCATGCAGGGGCAATCCCGGGCCTGGCGGCTGGGGGGTTCTGCTGCGCTACCAGGGCGTCGAGCGGGAGCTGTCCGGTACCGAGCGCCAGACGACGAATAACCGCATGGAACTGCTCGCGGCAATTCGCGGGCTGCAGGCCCTCACCCGGCCATGTCGGGTTCGCCTGGTCACGGATTCGACCTACCTGAACCAGGGGATCACGCGCTGGTTGCCGGACTGGAAGCGCCGTAACTGGAAGACCGCCGACCGCAAACCGGTCAAAAACAAGGATCTGTGGCAGGCGCTGGAAGTCGCAGCGGAAACGCATGATATTGAGTGGCAGTGGGTCAGGGGCCATAGCGGCCATCCCGAAAACGAGCGCGTCGATGCGCTGGCCAATGAAGCCATAGAAGGGATGCTGCGGGATGCCGGGATAGAGCGCGGCGCGCGCTGACCTGGCTCCGAGGGACACCGGACCGTATGGAGGTGAAGGGGAGATGCGGCAGGTAGTACTGGATACCGAAACGACCGGCCTGGAGCCGGAGCAGAACCATCGAATCATCGAGATTGGCTGCGTCGAGCTCCGCAACCGGCGCCGCACTGGGCGCACGTTTCATTCCTATCTGAACCCGGAGCGGGATATCGAAGACGGGGCCACGGATGTTCATGGGCTCTGTACGGCCGACCTGGCGGACAAGCCGTTGTTTCGGGAGGTGGCCACCGAATTGCTGGAGTTCATCCGCGGCAGCGAGCTGATCATCCACAATGCACCATTCGACGTCGGGTTCATCAACTGGGAACTGAGACAGCTTGGCCCGGAGTGGGGACGGATTGAAGACCAATGCCGCGTAATCGACACGCTCGCACTGGCGCGCAGTCTCCATCCGGGGCAGAAAAACAGTCTGGACGCGCTGTGCGCACGCTACGCCGTGGACAACACGGGGCGGGAATTGCACGGCGCGCTGCTCGATGCACGCCTTCTCGCCGACGTCTACCTGGCGATGACGGGGGGACAGACCAGTCTTTCACTGGAGGAACATACTGTTTCCGCGGCGGCGAGGGGCTCTGAACACGGCGGGTTGGCCAGGAAGCGCGGGCCGTTGCGCATGATTCAACCGAACGCCGCCGAACTGGAAGCACATCGCGAACGCCTCCGCGCGATCGACAGGATAAGCGGCGGCCGTTGCCTCTGGCCGCGCGTAGGCCGTGGATCAGGTTAGGGAAGCTCTGAACAAGTCCGTCCAGGACTTGTCAGAGCACAGAAAGCGAAAAGTCTGATTTTCGCTTTCCTTCATTTTCCAATCGCTTACGCGATCGGAAAATGGCCGCACCTCCTTGTGCGGCAGGAACCTCTGAACTTGTTCAGAGGTTCCTTAGCGCGGCAAGTGCCCGGACGGGGGAGGATCAGCGGGCGCCGGAAACCGCCTGCTTGATGAGTATCTGGAGCTCGCCTTTCTGGAACATTTCCAGGGTGATGTCGCAGCCGCCGATCAAATCGCCGCCGACAAAGACCTGCGGGAACGTCGGCCAGTTCGAGACGGAGGGCAATCCGGCGCGGATTTCCGGATTGGCCAGCACGTCTACATAGGCAAAGTCGACGTTGCACGCCTTGAGCGCCTGGGCCGTGCGCATGGAAAACCCGCACTGGGGAAAGTCGGGCGTTCCCTTCATGAAGATGACGACCGGATTTTCGGAAATGGTCGCCTTGATCTGTTCAATCACATCCATTGCCTGAACCTCAATTGCGGATCGGGTTTAATAGTTGAGTATTTTACTTGGGATTGCGCATATTGTCGATGGCCGCGGCCCGTCTGGAAGAATCTCGCGACGCGCACGGGATACGGCCGAGATGAGTTCACGTTCATGGACGCGCGACGGCATCCGTCCGGCGGGCAGCGCGCCCTGGCGCCGTCGCGGCCCTCGCAGATGAAAGTGCGCAGGGGCGTGGGTATAATTCGAGCTATCCGACAAAATTAAGACAAATGCCTCGACGCTGCTCGGGCTATGGGGGTGCGCAGCATGAATCCTCTCGATTCCATCAGCGGAACAATCATCACGGGCTTGGTGCTCGCCGCCGTCCTGGTCGTGGTCATCAAGGCAATCGTCGGCGTCTGACGCAAGGGGAAACACGTTATGGAAGCAACGCAAATCGTACTGTCGCTCGACCGTTGGCTGCATTTCCTGTCCGGCGTCGCCTGGATAGGATTGTTGTATTTCTTCAATTTCGTGAACGTCCCCGCTGTCGCGGAGGCCAATGCCGACAAAGGCGGGCCGGGACCATCCGCGATCAGCAAGTACGTCATGCCGCGGGCGCTGCTCTGGTTCCGTTGGGCCGCACTCGTCACCTGGCTGTCGGGCGCCGTGTACCTGCTGCATGCGCCCAACTACTCGTTCCTCGGCGCATTCTCCTTGGGGATCGGCGCGGCAAACGCGCAATGGACCACGATGGGCATGGGGGCATGGCTCGGCACGATCATGCTCTTCAATGTCTGGTTCGTGATCTGGCCAAACCAGAAGAAATTGCTGGGCCTCGTCGCGGCGACCGATGAGGAGAAGGGTCGCGCACGCCGAAACGCGTTTCTCGCGTCCCGGGCCAACACGGCGATGTCCATACCCATGCTCTTGTTCATGGGGGCCGCGTCTCACGGGTTGCCCTTCTGAACGCAGGCGTGCCCGATGACCTCAGCCCGGCGTCCTGCCGGGCTTGGTTTTTCTGGGGCATGGAATCGTGACCGAAATGAAGCCGCGCCATTTTCTGACCCTGGCTGACCTGACGCCCGCCGATCTGCGGGCGCTGCTGGATCGCGCGCGCGTTCTGAAGACGGAGTTCGGGGAACGGCGCATGCAGGAGACATTGTACGGCCGTGTCTTGGCGATGATTTTCGAGAAATCATCGACGCGTACGCGCGTATCTTTCGAGGCCGCGATGGTGCATCTCGGTGGGCATGCCATTTTCCTTGCCCCCGGGGATTCGCAGCTGGTGCGCGGCGAGCCACCCGAGGATACGGCGCGCGTGCTTTCGCGGATGGTGGATTGCATCCTCATCCGGACCCACGCACACCGGAGGCTGGAAGCATTTGCGGGCGCCGCGGAAGTCCCGGTAATCAACGGCCTGTCCGACCTGCACCACCCATGCCAGCTCCTGGCGGACTTGCAGACCTTCGTCGAACACCGTGGCGAGATCCGCGGCAGCAAGGTTGCCTGGATCGGGGACGGGAACAACGTGTGCCATTCGTATATCGAGGCTGCCGCGCTCCTGGGTCTGCGCCTCCACATCGCGTCTCCGGAGGGATTCCAGCCCGCGGCGGAAATACTCAAGAAAGCGGGCGGCGAGGTTATCCTCTCCGGTGACCCGCGTCAGGCGGTCGAGGGCGCGGACCTGGTGTTGACCGACGTCTGGACCAGCATGGGACAGGAGGCGGACGCGGAGGCGCGGCGCATCGCGTTCGAGGGTTTTCAGGTCAACGGCGCGCTCATGCGTCTCGCGGCGCCGGATGCATTGTTCATGCACTGTCTTCCGGCGCATCGCGGGGAAGAGGTGACCTCCGAGGTGATTGACGGACCGCAAAGCGTCGTCTGGGAAGAGGCCGGTAATCGTCTGCATGCGCAGAAGGCGTTGCTGGAATTTCTGTTGCGGTAGAATCCGAATCGCCAGGCCCGGCAGTCCGGCGATGGGGACACGCGGGCAGGCGAAGGCAGTCGACAGGCGATGCATTTTCTTCTGAGCAATGACGACGGCTACCAGGCGCCGGGGTTGGGGCTACTGGCGGAGGCCGTGTCCGAAATCGGCAGGGTCACTGTCGTGGCGCCCGACCGCAACCGCAGTGGCGCGAGCAATTCACTGACGCTCGAGGCTCCGCTCCATCCTCGGCGCGCCGAAAACGGATTCATCTACGTGAACGGGACGCCGACCGATTGCGTGCATCTCGCGATTACCGGCCTGCTGGAACCGGATCCGGACATGGTCATCAGCGGCATCAACGCGGGCGCCAATCTGGGCGATGACGTTCTGTACTCGGGCACGGTGGCCGCAGCGATGGAAGCCCGGTTTCTCGGACGTCCCGCCCTGGCTCTCTCCCTGATTGGCGAGAACCCCGTGCATTTCGATGCGGCGGTGCGCGCCACGATCAACCTGGTCAAGGCCATGATTGATCGTCCGCTGGACCCGGACTTGCTTCTGAACATCAATTTTCCCGATGTTCCATTTGAACAATACGGAAGATGGGAAGTCACCCGTCTCGGACACCGCCACAAGTCCGAACCGGCAATGAAGATGCAGGACCCGAAGAAGCGGACGGTCTACTGGGTCGGCCCCCCGGGTCCCGGCCAGGACGCGGGTCCGGGCACCGATTTCCATGCCGTTGCGCGGAACAATATTTCCGTGACGCCCTTGCAGGTGGATCTCACCCGCCACAGCGCGCTCGATCACCTGTCCCGCTGGCTCGACAGCGTACAGATCGATGGCCGGTGATTTCCGCGGCATTGGCATGACTTCACAGCGGTCCCGCGATCGCCTCGTGAGCCAGTTGCGCGAGATGGGGATCCAGTCGAAAAAGGTGCTCGAACTCGTCAGGAATACCCCGCGCCATATCTTCATCGATGAGGCGCTGGCCAGCCGCGCGTATGACAACACGGCGCTGCCCATCGGGTTCAACCAGACCATTTCGCAGCCGTATATCGTCGCATGCATGACCGAAGCCCTGCTTGCGGATGGCCTGCCGGAGACCGTGCTTGAAATCGGCACCGGGTGCGGTTATCAGACGGTGATCCTCTCGAAACTGGCGAAGAAGGTTTACTCGGTCGAACGCATCGAAGCGCTCGTGCACCGCGCGCGCCAGAATTTCCGGGCGCTCGACTGCCGTAATATCTTCGTCCGTCACGGAGACGGCAATCTGGGGTGGATGGAACGCGCGCCTTTCGACGCGATATTGGTCGCTGCAGCGCCGCTCGGCGTGCCGCCGGCGCTTCTCGAGCAACTCGCTTCTGGGGGACGCCTGATTATTCCGGTCGGCGGGAGTGGACATCAGGAGCTCCTGTCCATACGGCGCACGGCTGAAGGATATGAAGAGAGGCGCCTGGATTGGGTGAGTTTCGTGCCCATGATTGAGGGTATGGGCTGACGCATGCTCCCGGTCCGTCGGCCGTCCCTGCGCATACTATGCCCGCTGTGGTTGATCCCCTTCGCCCTCGGCTGCGCTGCCCCCGTCAGCGCACCGGTGCAGACGCGCGATCGGGGACAGCCGGCCGAGGCCGGATACGCAGCCGGCGAAACGCCAGCCGCGCCGCAGCGGGTGCCCGACCGGCATATCGTGCAGCAAGGCGATACCTTGTATTCGATCGCATGGCGCTATGGCGCGGATTATCGCGACGTTGCCCGATGGAACGGGATCCGGGATCCTTTTCTCATCATTCCCGGCCAGGCGCTGCGGCTGAGTCCGCCTGCGGAGCGGGTCGTTTCGGCGCCGCGGCCCAGCGTTGAACCGAAAGCGCGCACGCCCGCAACGACGCCGGAACGGGAACCGGAACCGGAATCGCGAGTGAACGTGCCGGTGACTCCGGCGGATCCCAGGTCGATGATCATTCGATGGCGATGGCCGACGAAGGGACGTGTGATCCGATCGGACACGCCCACGGCGCGGAACGGCATCGATATTTCCGGTCATCGCGGACAATCGATCGCGGCTGCGGCAGCCGGATCAGTTGTGTACAGCGGAAGTGGACTTTTGGGTTACGGGCGGCTTATCATCGTCAAGCACAGTGATACGTATCTGAGTGCATACGCACACAACGATACACTTCTTGTGAAAGAAGGCGACCGCGTTTCCTCCGGACAAACGATTGCAACGATGGGGATCGGGAGCGACGGAACACCGGTGCTGCATTTCGAGATTCGCAAGGACGGCAAGCCCGTCAACCCGCTGGGACGTCTCCCCAGGGCGCCCTTCTGAACCGCCGACCGTTTTGCATGACCGCCAGGCGATCCCAAGTTTCCAAATCTTCCAGGCCCGACGCCACGGAGCACTCCGCTGAAGGGGAGTTTGAGCTTGAAAACCTGTCGGAACTCGAAGATCTCGAGGAACCGGAGGCGGATGCGGAAGAGGCGCTCTCGGTCGAGTCCGCAGATGAGACCGCGTCCGCATCACTGAGCGAGGGCGAGCTCGACGCCACGCGGCTCTACCTGGGCGAGATTGGGTTTTCGCCGCTGTTGACGGCGGAGGAAGAGGTCCGGTACGCACGCGCGGCGCGCGCCGGCAACGACAGTGCCCGTTGCCGGATGATCCAAAGTAATCTCCGGCTGGTCGTGAAGATCGCCAGGCGCTACATGAATCGCGGCCTGGCGCTTCTGGACCTGATTGAGGAAGGCAACCTGGGACTGATCCGGGCCGTGGAAAAATTCGATCCGGAACGGGGTTTCCGGTTCTCTACCTATGCCACATGGTGGATTAGGCAAACCATCGAGCGGGCATTGATGAACCAGACCCGTACCGTGCGCCTGCCCATCCACGTGGTCAAGGAAATCAACATCTACCTTCGGGCGGCGCGGTGCCTGGCGCAGAAACTGGACCGCGAACCCACTCCGGAAGATGTCGCCGCCCACCTGGATCGGCCAATCGACGAGGTCAAGCGCATGCTCGGATTGAACGAGCGCGTAGCCTCGGTGGATTCTCCCACCGGCAGGGAATCAGACAAGTCGCTCCTGGACATGATTCCCGACGAACACAACACCGATCCTTCGCTGCTTCTGCAGAATAGCGACGTGCAGCGCCATATCGATATCTGGTTGAGCCAGCTCAGCGATAAACAGCGCGCGGTCGTGGAGCGTCGTTTCGGCCTTCACGGAAGGGAAGTGTCAACGCTCGAGGAAATCGGCGCTGAGCTGGGTGTGACGCGGGAACGGGTGAGGCAGATCCAGATTGAGGCAATCCGGCGGCTGCGCCAGATCCTGGAACGGGAGGGATTTTCAATCGATGCGCTGTTTCAGGAGGGGTGAAACTGTCACATCATTCGATCATGAGGAGCCCAGCGGCGACCTGCCGGCCTTCGCCCAGCAGAAAATTGTAGGCTCTGCAGGCCGCCCCGGTGTCCATGATTTCGAATCCAATCCGTTTCGATGCCAGGGGGGCGAGCAGGGAGGCGGCAGGAAACAAGAGGCCCCGGCCGGTGCCAATGAGGTTGACCGGAACCCAGCACGATGCTGTGACGGTAGACGACGGCAGCCACGGTGACACTGCCGGTGGCGTAGGCGTCGATCTTGCGGGCGTGGCCACTTACCAGGTCCAGATCAATCTTCATGGCGGTCGGTTCGAACGAATTCCGGGAGTGCCATTCTAACAATCCGTAGCAGGGGGAATAAATAACATGAAAATCATATTGTTAGGACCACCTGGCGCTGGCAAGGGTACACAGGCCAGCGTCATTTGCGAATCGTTCAAGGTTCCTCAGATTTCGACCGGGGACATGCTTCGAGCCGCCGTCAAGGCGGGCACCGCGCTCGGCAGGGAAGCAAAGAAGGTCATGGACGCGGGCGAACTCGTCTCCGATCAATTAATCCTGGATCTGGTCAAGGAACGCATCACGCAGCCGGATTGCAACAACGGATACCTCTTCGACGGCTTTCCGCGCACGATCGCCCAGGCCGAAGGCATGCGCAAGTCCGATATCGACGTCGAATTCGTCCTGGAACTGCGCGTTCCCGACCAGGAGATCATCCGGCGAATGAGCGGCCGGCGGGTCCACCTGGCATCCGGCCGCACCTATCACATTGTCTTCAATCCGCCGCGCCAGGCCGACAAGGATGACGTCACCGGAGAACCATTGATCCAGCGCGAGGATGACCGGGTGGAAACCGTGCATAAACGGCTCCAGGTCTATCATTCACAGACGGCGCCGTTGATCGACCACTACTCGAAGTGGGCGAAGACGGGCGATCGTCGCGCGCCCGCGCTGATCCACGTGGAGGGAATCGGAGAGGTGGGGGAGATAAAGAGAAATGTGCTGGCGGCGCTGAAGGGCAAGTGAGCGCGAAGTGAGCGTGATCGGATCCTTTTTCGGTCGCAGGTGTTGACGTGCTTCTCAATTCAGGGGTGGCGTTGATGTCAAAGCAAGAAAAAAACATTAGAAATTCAGAAAATCCTTACTATAATAAGATGCGAGTCGTGTTGTGGTGTTGTTGCTGTTAAACCATTAGTTACTCCAATCTGGTTCAAGGGGAGTCTATATATGGCTAAGAAACGCGGTAAGAAGAAGGCGGGCAAGAAGAAAGCAAGACGTTCCAAGAAGAAATAGCCAGACCTAAAGTCCCGCCTGACGCGCGCAATAGCGCAGGCTCGATGCCAGGGCGGAGATAAAGGCTAGACGGGAGAAGCGCCGTGCCATGGCCAGAAAGTGGGCGGGGACGGCGGGGAGTCGAAGGATCTCTCCGAGACATTCTCCCTTGAGTTTCGGGCCCCTCCTATTGGCGGGGCCCTTTTATTTTCCGGGCCGGGACACCGGTTTTTACTGACTTCCGGCATAGTCCCCATGCCTGCTGCCCGGCGCCGCAGACGTTCACAAAGGTCCGGCCTGGCCCCCTTCACGCGCCGGCTGTTCGGGCCGTCATCGATTTACCTTCTGATCATTTTCCTCTGCGCCCCGATCGCCTATATCGTCTGGCTGGATACGAATCTCGTTTCACGGCTGGCCAACCGGCAGTGGGTGCTGCCGGGACGCCTGTATGCGAACGCGCTGGACGTCCATCCTGGGCAGCCACTCGATCCGGCCGGGCTGGAGCGGGCGCTGCGGGCGAGCGGGTACAGGACTTGGGACCCGCCGTCGCGACCGGGGGAATATCGACGCGATGCGGGATCCATTGAAGTCTTCACCCGGAGTTTCGACTACTGGGATGGGTCGGAACCGGCACGCCGGCTCCGAATCGGGTTCAGCAACGGTGCGGTAGTCCGCATCGATGATCGGGATCGCGGCAGCGGACTGCCGCTGGTGCGGATCGAACCGCCGCTCATTGGCCGGATCTACCCGGCTAGCGATGAGGATCGGGTTTTTGTCCCCTATTCGTCCCTACCCCCGGCGCTGGCCGACGCCTTGGTTGCGGTCGAGGATCAGCGTTTCTTCGATCACGGGGGACTTGACCTGTTCGGCATTGCCCGCGCCCTGTTGACCGATCTGTTGCGGGGTGAATGGGTTCAGGGGGGCAGCACGCTCACCCAGCAGTTGGTCAAGAACCTGTTCCTGTCCCGCGAGCGTACTTTCTCAAGAAAAATCAGCGAGATCCTGATGGCACTGCTGCTGGAACGGCGGCTGGGCAAGAACCAGATCATGGAGACTTATATAAATGAGGTGTATCTCGGTCAGCATGGTCAGCGCGCCATACACGGTTTTGGCGCGGCGGCCGTGTACTACTTCGACCGGCCCCTGGATGAACTGGGGATAGAGCAACTTGCGTTGCTGGCGGGTCTGGTCCGCGGTGCCTCCCATTACAATCCGCGGCGTTACCCGAAGCGTGCGATAGAGCGGCGCAATCACGTGCTGGATCGCATGGTTGAGGAGCGATACATCGATGCGCGGGCTGCGGCGATGGCCCGGCAAAGGCCGTTGGGTATCAGCCCGCAGCCCGGATGGACCCAGGCCAGGTATCCCGCCGTAGTCGACGCGATACGGCGGCAGCTGCGGCGCGAGTACCGTGAGGACGATTTGCGGGGCGCCGGCCTGCGAATATTCACGACCGTCGATCCCGCGTTGCAGGATACGACTTCGGTCGTGACCACCATGACGATCGCGCGGCTGGAACGGGAACGTGGATTGCCCCGTGGGTCGCTGCAGGTTGCCGCGGTGTTGGTCAGAACGAGCAATGGCGAAATACTGGCCGCGGCCGGCGGCCGCTCGGACGGGACGGGAGAATTCAACCGCAGCCTCGATGCCCGCCGCCCCATCGGATCGTTGGTGAAGCCGTTCGTCTTCCTGGCCGCGCTGTCCGAACCTGCCCGATTCAACGTGCTGACACCGCTCGATGATTCGCCGCTGGAAATCGTTCAGCGCAACGGCCAAGCCTGGCGGCCGCAGAACTACGATTCGGCATTTCACGAAGACGTTTCGATGATGGAGGCGCTAGCACATTCCTACAATGTGGCGACGGTGCGCCTCGGACTGGCGGTAGGACTCGATAAAGTGATCGAGACGCTTGTTCGTGGCGGCCTGGCCCGGCCATTGGCGCAAAATCCCTCGCTGCTGCTTGGCGCGGTGGAGATGTCGCCCGTGGAAGTCGCGCAGCTCTACCAGTCCCTAGCGAACGGCGGGTTTGTTTCGCCATTGAAAGGTATCCGGGAAGTGGTCAGTGATCGCGGACATCCGCTCCGGCGTCACGGTCTGCAGATGGCCGCCACATTTGATCCGGCGGCGGTGTACCTCACGGACTATCTGTTGCAACGCGTGGTATCAGAAGGCACTGCGCGCGCATTGAACGCGATCATGGACGAGGCAACGCCCATTGCCGGCAAGACCGGGACCACGGATGATCTTCGCGACAGCTGGTTCGCCGGGTATGGTGAGGACCTGCTCGCCGTGACCTGGGTGGGTCGCGACGATAACAGGTCCATGGGGCTGACCGGTGCCACGGGGGCGATGAGCGTCTGGGCCGCCTTGATGTTGGCAGCCCGGATCCAGCCGCTGAAGGCGCACCCACCCTCGGACATTGCGTTTATGGATAGCGCGAGGATTCAGTATCGCGGCGCCTGCCGCGTCCTCGAGTCGGTGCCATTTATCAAGCCGCATCGTCCGGGAGAGGGTGGCGGATGTTGACTTCGGTGATCCAGGACAATGGGCAGGCATTTCCGCGGCCGGCCCCTTGGCCTCTCGCGATCCTGGTCATCCTGTCGTTGAATTCGGCCTGCGCCGGATTTCATGGTCCGGGACCGGCGCCGGTGGATCATCGCGGCGCAGGCCCGCCGGTGCCGGAGGCAGTCGCCACGACCGAGCCGGTTGAAGAGACCGGAGTCGAGGCGCATGCGACAGACAGGGAGACAGCGACGGCCGCTGCCACCCCGACGCCCAATCCGGCGGTCATTGCGCTGGCCGGAGAAGCGGACCAAAGACTCCGAAGTGGCGAGGCGGAAGGCGCCGCCGCGGCCCTCGAACGGGCGCTGCGGATTGCCCCCGATAACGCGCTCCTGTGGCACCGTCTGGCGCGCGTGCGGCTGGGCCAGGGTCGGTGGGAGCAAGCCATGGCGCTGGCGCGCAAATCCGATAGCCTGGCGACAGGGGATCCAGAACTCCGGAAAGCGAATGCGCGGCTGATCGCCCGCGCCAGGCAATTGGCCGGGGGGAATGAGTGATTGGCCCGCGCCCCGATCGTGGCGTTTTGACGGGGCGGTTGAGTCCGGGGCCTTCACGCACTGATAATGTCTGAGTCACCGGGCGTGGCGGCGCCTGACAAACCGGCCGCCGGAGGCTGCAGCATGAGCACCCTAGTCCAGGATCCTTCCATCGTCAGGACGCGCTACTGGCATCACCTCCCCGACGGCCGGGTCCAGTGCGACGTCTGTCCGCGGGCCTGCAAACTCAGGAATGGACAACGAGGGTTGTGCTTCGTGCGCGCCTGCCAGGACGACGAGATCGTGCTGACCAGCTACGGGCGCTCCAGCGGCTTCTGCATCGATCCCATTGAAAAGAAACCGCTGAATCATTTCCTGCCCGGAACGTCCGTACTGTCCTTCGGCACGGCCGGCTGCAACCTGGCCTGCAAGTTCTGTCAGAACTGGGATATCAGCAAGTCCCGGGAAATCGACACACTGGCGG
The DNA here is from genome assembly GCA_016193395.1 of Gammaproteobacteria bacterium. Taxonomy (GTDB): domain Bacteria; phylum Pseudomonadota; class Gammaproteobacteria; order Eutrophobiales; family Eutrophobiaceae; genus JACPSH01. The sequence continues at coordinate 74,549 of JACPSH010000053.1, read as the reverse complement.
ATGCGGCTTCGCCGGAGAAACTGGCGCATACCGCCGTCACCCTCGGCTGCCGTTCGGTGGCGTTCACCTACAATGATCCGGTCGTGTTTCACGAGTATGCGATTGACGTCGCGCAGGCCTGTCGGGCAGTGGGCATCAAGTCGGTCGCCGTCACGGCCGGATATGTCTGTCCAGAGCCGCGCCGGGAGTTCTACAGCTATATGGACGCGGCGAACGTGGACTTGAAGGCCTTCAGCGAGCGCTTTTACCGGCACGTGACCGGCGGGCAGCTGCAGCCGGTGCTGGACACGCTTGTCTATCTCAGGCATGAAACCCAGGTCTGGTTTGAAATCACAACCCTGCTCATCCCGGACGAGAATGACTCCGATCAGGAAATCGATTCGATGAGCCGATGGATCTTGGAACAGCTCGGCCCGGAAGTGCCGCTTCACTTCACCGCTTTTCACCCGGACTGGAAGATGCGGGACAAGCCGCACACTCCACCCGCGACTCTGACCCGCGCCCGGTCCATCGCGATGCAGAACGGACTGCATTTCGTGTATACGGGCAACGTGCACGACATGAAGGGTGGAAGCACCTATTGCAGCGGCTGTGGCGCGTTGCTCATCGCGCGCGACTGGTACGTATTGAAGGACTGGCAAGTGACGGAGTCCGGCCGGTGCCGAAGTTGCGGCACTCAGTGTCCAGGCGTGTTCGATGGGCGCCACGGTACGTGGGGAGCGCGGCGCCAGCCGGTACGCCTCTCATGACGCGCGAGGCCCTGGATCCGCGCGTTTTTGGCTTGAAAACGGTGACCTCCCGCTGTAGTATGCGCATCCTTTGTTGCGGGGTGGAGCAGTCTGGCAGCTCGTCGGGCTCATAACCCGAAGGTCGCAGGTTCAAATCCTGCCCCCGCTACCAGTCGCTGGTAGCCCCGCCCCGTTCAGGGGTTTTTTTGTTTTTGGGCAGTATCGGGAGGTTGGCGTTGGGTTGGCAGACGCCCGGCGGGACCGCTATACTTGTTCCGTCGATTGAAGGATGTGGAGAAGAGTGGGCCGCCGGCCCACTTTTTGTTTGCGCGCAATGAATCGGCAGAATCCGGTCCTGCTGAATCTGCTCGGCCCTGTCGTCGCGGCGATGGGATACGAGCTCTGGGGTCTGGAGCATCTGGCCCGCGGGCGCCGTTCGTTGCTGCGTGTTTATGTCGATCGCGAAGGCGGCGTCACGGTTGCGGACTGCGAGCGCGTCAGCCGCCAGATCACGGGGGTGCTCGATGTCGAGGACCCCATTCGCGGCCCGTATGATCTGGAAGTGTCCTCACCCGGGCTGGATCGGCTGTTGTTCAGCCTGGACCAGTTCCGTCGTTTTGCCGGACACGAAATCCGGATACGCCTGACCGCAAAGCTCGAAGGCCGCAGACAGATTTCCGGGCGGATCGGCGAGGTGGGTGAGGACGCCGTTTCCATTCTGGCGGGAGAAAAGGTGTATTCGATCCCGGCCGACATGATTGAAAAAGCGCGGCTAGTGCCCCAGCTGTAGTTGCTTTCCGGCAGGTTCCCGGCGGCAGGACGCGCGCTTACGGGCGATTTTCTTAAATTGCATTCAAGCGGAATATGAACAAAGACATTCTGACAGTCGTTGACGTCGTTTCGAATGAAAAAGGCGTGGCCAAGGAGATCATCTTTGAGGCCATAGAGGCGGCCCTGGCGAGTGCGACCAAGAAGCGCAACCGCGAAGACATCGAAGTTCGCGTTTCGGTGGACCGGACGACAGGCGATTACGAGACTTTCCGGCGCTGGGAAATCGTCGAGGACAGCCCGGACCCCCTGGAGTTCCCCGCCCGTCAGATCCGTCTGTCGGACGCGCGGCGGCAAAATCCTGATATACAGATCGGCGGGTTCGTGGAGGAACCGATGGCTTCCGTCGAGTTTGGGCGAATCGCGGCCCAGACCGCCAAGCAGGTCATCGTACAGAAAGTGCGCGAGGCGGAGCGCAACCAGGTGCTGGAGGCATACCGGAATCGCGTCGGCGAGATGGTCAGCGGCGTGGTGAAACGCGTCGAGCGCAGCGGCGTCATACTGGATCTCGGCAGCAACGCCGAGGCGCTGATCGCCCGGGATCAGATGATCCCGCGCGAGGCCGTGCGGCCGGGAGACCGCTTGCGGGCCCATCTGCGCGAAGTCCGCGCGGAAATTCGGGGCCCGCAGCTGTTCCTGAGCCGGACTGCACCTGAACTGCTGATCGAGCTGTTCAAGATCGAAGTCCCTGAAATCAACGACGGCCTGATCGAGATCATCAGCGGCGCGCGCGACCCCGGCTCCCGGGCCAAGATCGCAGTGCGCGCCAGGGATCCGCGCATCGACCCGATTGGTGCCTGCGTCGGGATGCGTGGATCGCGCGTCCAGGCCGTATCCAACGAGCTGGCCGGGGAACGCGTCGACATCATCCTCTGGGACGAGAACCCGGCCCAGTTTGTCATCAATGCCATGGCGCCCGCCGAAGTCGTGTCCATCATGGTCGACGAGGACGCGCACAGCATGGATGTCGCCGTCGCGGAAGAGCAACTGTCCCAGGCCATCGGCCGCGGCGGTCAGAACGTCAAGCTCGCCAGCGAGCTCACCAAATGGGAACTGAACATCATGTCCGTGGAGCAGGCGGACCAGAAGAACGAGGTCGAGTCGCAAAACCTGCAGGCAATGTTCAAGGAGCAACTCGACGTCGATGACGAGGTGGCCTCCATCCTGGTGCAGGAGGGATTCTCCAGCATCGAAGAAGTCGCGTATGTTCCGGAGAACGAGATGCTCAAAATTGAGGAGTTCGATCAGGACCTGGTCAAGGAACTGCGCGACCGTGCCCGTGACGTCATGTTGACGCGGGCTATTGTCAACGAGGAACGGCTGTCTGATGCCGAGCCTGCCGAGGACCTGCTGCGCATGGAGGGGATGGATGAGGCGCTGGCCTACGAGCTTGCCGGGCGGGGCGTGGTCACTATGGAGCACCTCGCGGAACAGGCCGTAGACGATCTCATGGAGATCGAGGGGATGGACGCACAGCGCGCCGGGGCCCTGATCATGACTGCGCGCCGGCCCTGGTTTGAAGCCGCGGATGCGGCGCTGAAAGGGGGAGCCGATGCCTGAAGTGACCATACGGCAGTACGCCGATGTCATCGGCGTGTCCGTCGATCGGCTGATTGAGCAGTTGCAGCACGCCGGCCTGTCGGAGAAGTCCGCCGATGACATGATCAGCGATAACGAAAAGACCGAACTCCTCGGATACCTGCGCCGGAAGCGCGGCAAGGACGCGACTTCCGAACCCAAAAAGGTGACCCTGCGGCGCAAGAGTATCAGCGAGATCAAGGTGCCGGTCGCGACGCCGGGCCGGACTAAACCGCGGTCGAAAACGGTCAGCGTTGAATTCCGGCGGCAGCGTACCTACGTCAAGCGCAGCGCGATTGAAGAGGAGGCGGCACGCCAGCAGGCCGAACGTGAACAACAACTGGCGGAGTTACAGGCCGCGGCGCAGGCAGCCGCCCTGATCGCCGCGGCGCAGGCTGCCGAAGCCGCGCCACCGAATGCACCGGCCGTCGCCCCGGTCATGACGAAGGCGGAACCGGCGCCGACGATGGTCGAGACCGAAGAACCGGAGGTGCAGCCTGCTCCGCAGGCCGAGGCGGGGGCCGAGGGAGCCCCGGCCGAACAGGAGGCGGCCAGCGACGAACCCGCACCGCACGCTTTCCATCGCCAGGAGTTGCACGTCGCCCTCGAGAAGTCCGGGCGGCGCAAGAAAAAACCGCGCGCAATCCGGCCAACCGTTGTGCGGCGTCCGATCCAGCATGGATTTGAAATGCCCACCGCGCCCATTGTCCGCGAAGTGGAGATCCCGGAAATCATCACGGTAGCCGAACTGGCCCAACGCATGTCCGTGAAGGGCACCGAGCTGGTCAAGGTGATGATGAACCTGGGCAGCTTGGTGACGATCAACCAGACGCTGGACCAGGAAACCGCCGCGGTCGTTGTCGAAGAAATGGGACATACGCCGAAACTTCTGAAGGAGAACGCGCTGGAACAGGAAGTCATCCAGGCGGCCAGGCAAAAGGGCGGTGAGGTGACGCGGCCCCCGGTCGTGACCGTCATGGGTCACGTCGATCACGGCAAGACCTCGCTGCTGGACACCATTCGCCAGAGCAAGGTCGCGGCGGGCGAGGCAGGTGGAATCACACAACACATCGGCGCCTACTGCGCGACGACGCCGAAAGGTCGGATCACGTTTCTTGATACCCCGGGTCATGAGGCGTTCACCGCGATGCGCGCGCGCGGCGCGATGGTGACGGATATCGTCGTGGTGGTCGTGGCGGCGGACGATGGGGTCATGCCGCAAACGGAGGAAGCGATCAAGCATGCGCGGGCAGCGTCGGTGCCGATGATCGTCGCCATCAACAAGATCGACAAGCCGGGTGCCGATCCGGATCGCGTCAAGCAGGAATTGGCAAAGCTCAACGTGATCCCGGACGACTGGGGCGGCGACACGATTTTCGTTAAGGTCTCAGCGCGCACCGGCGAAGGCGTGGATGCCCTGTTGGACAGCATCCTGCTCCAGGCGGAAATCCTGGAACTGAAAGCCATGGAAGAGGGGCCCGCGACCGGGACCGTCATCGAATCCCGGCTGGATCGCGGGCGCGGCCCGGTGGCGACGCTCCTGGTCCAGAATGGGCTGCTGAGGAAGGGCGATGTCGTGCTGAGCGGCCAGGAATTCGGGCGCGTGCGGGCGCTCTATGACGAGAACGGCAGGGAGATCGACTGCGCCGGGCCGTCGACCCCCGTCGAGGTGCTTGGGCTGTCCGGGACTTCCCATGCCAGCGACGAGATGATCGTGGTCGCCGATGAGAAGAAAGCGCGGGAAATCGCGTTTTTCCGCCAGAGCAAGCAACGCGAAGGCAAGCTCGCGCGTCAGCAGTCCGCCAAGCTGGAAACGATGCTGTCGCAGATGGGTGAAGAAGCCGGTAGTACTCTCAACGTGCTCGTGAAAGCGGATGTGCAGGGTTCCGCAGAGGCATTGGCCAATGCCCTGGCGAGCCTTTCCACGGCTGACGTCAAGGTGAACGTCATCAGCAGCGGCGTCGGCGGCATTACGGGCTCGGATGTCAATCTGGCGCTCGCCTCCAAAGGCATGGTCATCGGATTTGACGTGCGGGCCGACGCGGCCGCGAGGAAGCTGGTCGAAGAGGAAGGCGTCGATCTCAGATACTACAGCGTCATCTATGACGTGATTGACGACGTGAAGAAGGCCATGACAGGAATGCTGGAACCGGAAGTCCGCGAGCAGATTATCGGCGTTGCCGAAGTCAAGGAGGTGTTCCGTTCGCCTAAATTCGGAGAGATCGCCGGCTGCATCGTCACCAGCGGCGTCGTGCGGAGAAACAACCCCATCCGGGTGCTGCGCGACAACGTCGTGATTTATGAAGGGGAACTGGAGTCACTCAGGCGGTTCAAGGATGACGTCAGCGAAGTGAAATCCGGCACGGAGTGCGGGATCGGCGTGAAGAATTACAAGGACATCAGGATTGAAGACCAGATCGAGGTCTTTGAGCGGGTCCAAGTAACGCGCAGTCTCGACTGAACCGACGATGCCCAGGGAATATGGCCGCAACCGCCGCGTTGCGGACCTCGTTCAGCGTGAGGTGGCCGATCTGGTCCAGCGCGAACTGGACCAGCAGCGTACCGGCATGATCACTATTTCCGAAGTCGACGTGAGCCCGGACCTCTCCATTGCGAAGATTTATTTCTCCTGTCTTGATCCGGCGACGGACCGGCGCCCGCTGGTGAACGAACTGAACAACCTGGCCGGTCATTTCCGCCACGTGCTTGGCCGGAGGCTGCGTATGCGGACGGTTCCGCGCCTGCAGTTCGTCTTCGACCAGTCCGTGGAGCGGGGTAGCCGCCTCAGCTCGCTCATCGATTCCCTGAACAAGGGTAAATGAGGATCGTGACGCGGACCGGGCGCGTTTCAGTCTGAGCCCACAATAATCCTGCGGCCCTCCCACTGCCCATGGCCATGCACAGTCCTGTACGGCGATCCCGCCCGCGACGTGACGTTGACGGGGTTGTACTGCTGGACAAGCCCGTGGGGATGACCTCAAACGAGGCGCTGCAGCAGGTCAAACACTGGTACCAGGCGCGCAAGGCCGGGCATACGGGCAGCCTGGATCGAACCGCGTCAGGCATGTTGCCGCTGTGCCTCGGCGAAGCGACGAAGTTCTCCTCGTATCTGCTGGAGGCGGACAAGCATTACGTGGCGACCTGCCGGCTTGGAATCCAGACGACCACCGGCGACGGTGCGGGGGAGATCGTCGCGACGCGGCCCGTGCCGCCGATCGCCCAGGTGCAACTGGAGAGAGCCCTGCAGCGCTTTCTTGGGAAGATCGAGCAGGTGCCGCCGATGTTCTCCGCAATCAAGCACCAAGGCCAGCGCCTTTACGAGCTGGCCTATCAGGGCATAGAAGTGGAGCGCGCGCCACGGGCGGTGGTCATTCACGAGCTGGAACTCCTGCGCATGGAAGGTGCGGAGTTCGAGTTGCGCATTGTCTGTTCCAAGGGCACCTATATCCGCACACTTGCGCAGGACATCGGCGAGTCCCTGGGATGCGGGGGTCATGTGAACGCGTTGCGTCGCACCGGCGCGGGGCCGTTCCGCGAGCAGGAAATGATCCCACTGGCGCGGCTCGAAACCCTCGCCGGGCAGGGGCTGGCGGCGCTCGACGCCTGCCTGCTGGGCATGGACGCGCTGCTCCGCGAAGCACCCGCCGTGGAACTGGCGGATAGCGTCGCCTACTATTTTCGCCAAGGCCAGCCGGTCGTGGTCCCCCATGCGCCCACGCGGGGAAGCGTCAGGATCTACGGCAATGCGGGTCGGTTCCTGGGCGTCGGCGAGGTATTGGATGATGGCCGCATTGCCCCCCGCCGTCTGGTCAATATCGAATGAGGGCCCGCGCAGGCGGGATGCGCGTCCTTGTTCGTGCGCGGGGCCGTGGGTACAATACGCGCCACCTCGCACAGGCCAAATGGGTTCCAGGAGTTTTTTCATGGTATTGAGTCAGCAACAAAAGGCTGAGATTTTCACCGAATACCGGCGTTCGACGGATGACACAGGATCCACGGAAGTGCAGGTGGCGCTGCTGAGCGCCCGCATTACCGATCTCTCCGAACACTTCAAGACCCATGTCAAAGACCACCATTCCAGGCAAGGGTTGTTGCGGCTGGTGAATCAGCGGCGGCAGCTTCTCGATTACCTGAAGAGAACGGACATTAATCGGTACCGCGAACTGATTGGCCGCCTGGGTCTGCGCAAGTAAGTTGACAGACCGAACCGCTTCCCACTGAACCGGAGCCATTCCGGTGCGTCGTTCCCGTTCACGCTGGTCCTGCCCCCCGTTCGCAACACCTGACGCGGTGCTAGGATTCCAGAAAATCCTCTTGGAGTAATGGTATGAATCCTGCAGTGCGAGAATTCCAGTTAGGCAAACACAAGGCCCGCCTGGAAACCGGAAAGATTGCCCGCCAGGCCACCGGCAGCGTTGTCGCGAGACTGGGTGATACCCAGGTGCTGGTGACCTGCGTGGCGAGCAAGGAACCCGTCCCGGAACGGGATTTCTTCCCGCTGACGGTCGACTACCAGGAACGGACCTATGCCGCGGGCAAGATTCCCGGCGGCTTTTTCAGGCGCGAGGGGAGGCCCTCGGAGAAGGAAATATTGACGTCGCGCCTCATCGACCGGCCGCTTCGTCCGCTCTTTCCAAAGGCATTTCGCAACGAGGTACAGATTATCGCCACCGTACTGTCACTGGATCCGGAAGTCGACCCGGACGTTCCCGCGATCATCGGCGCCTCGGCCGCGGTGGCGCTTGCCGGTATCCCGTTCAAGGGACCCATCGGCGCAGTGCGCGTCGGTTACCGCGATGGCCAGTATCTGCTCAACCCCAGTTTCGCGGAACTGGAAACTTCGGAACTGGATCTGGTGGTGGCCGGGACAAAGGGGTCTGTCCTGATGGTGGAATCGGAAGCCTGGGAACTCGCGGAGTCCGTGATGCTCGGCGCGGTGGTTTACGGGCATCAGCAGTTACAGATGGTGATTGCCGAGATTGAAGCCCTGGTCCGGACCACCGGCGTGAAGCCCTGGAACTGGGAGGCGCGGCCGGCCGATGCCGACCTGGCAGCAGAGGTCGAAAAGCGCTGCGGTGACCTGCTGCGCGAGGCCTATTCCATACAGGACAAGATTAGCCGGCGCGAGCAACTGGACGGGATTCGCCGGGAAGCAAAGGCGGGGATCCTGGAGCAGGATCCCGAGCGCTGGGGTGAAACGCAGGTCGCCCAGGTGATCGAGGAACTCGAGTCCGTCATCGTCCGCGGTGGGATCATCGCGGGTGAGCCGCGTATTGACGGCCGTGACGCAACGACGATCCGTCCGATTTCAATCGAGGTGGGGGTATTGCCGCGCACTCACGGTTCAGCGCTGTTCACGCGCGGAGAGACACAGGCGCTCGTCGTGACCGCGCTGGGGTCCGAGCGCGATGCGCAGATCATCGATGCCATAGAGGGGGAGCGCAAGGACCCCTTTATGCTGCACTACAATTTCCCGCCCTACTGCGTCGGCGAGACGGGCAGGGTCGGATCGCCCAAACGCCGCGAGATCGGACATGGGCGCCTGGCGAAACGCGGCATGATGGCCGTGATGCCGGATCCGCAGTCATTCCCGTACGCGATTCGCGTGGTATCCGAGATCACGGAGTCCAACGGTTCCAGTTCCATGGCCACGGTGTGCGGAACGAGTCTGTCCCTGATGGACGCCGGCGTGAAGATCTCCGCTCCCGTCGCCGGTATCGCGATGGGGCTAATCAAGGAAAGCGACAAATACGTGGTGCTGTCGGACATCATGGGCGACGAGGACCACTTGGGTGACATGGACTTCAAGGTGGCCGGAACCGCGAGGGGCGTGACGGCGCTGCAGATGGACATCAAAATCGACGGCATCACCAGCGAGATCATGGCCGTGGCCCTGGAGCAGGCCAAGGTGGGGCGGATGCACATTCTCCAGGCGATGACGGCGGTCATCGCGGAACCCCGAAGCGAGATGTCCGAGTATGCGCCGCGGATCATGACTATCAAGATTCATCCGGACAAGATCAGGGACGTGATCGGCAAGGGTGGTTCCACGATACGCGCGATCACCGAAGAAACGGGCACGACGATCGACATCGAGGACGACGGCACGATCAAGATTTATTCCATCGACAAGGCCGCCAGCGACTCAGCCCGTAAGCGCATCGAGGACCTTACCGCCGATATCGAAGTCGGCAAAATCTACGAGGGACGCGTGGCCAAACTCATGGACTTCGGAGCCTTTGTCAACATCCTCCCGGGCAAGGACGGGCTGGTGCATATCTCACAGATCTCCCACGAGCGCGTCGAGAATGTCAGCGACAAGCTTACCGAGGGCGAATATGTGAAGGTCAAGGTCCTGGAAATCGACAGGCAGGGAAGGGTCCGGCTCAGCATGAAGGCGGTGCACGACTGACGGGCGCAAAAGTTGCGTTTTTGCCCTGTTTCAGTCAATGTTCGGCAGCACACTATCGTCTAATCGGTGCGCGCGTTATTCGATAGTGACGGCATGCAATTTGCGCGCGGCATTATGGGAACGAGATGATGAATATCTATGTCGGCAATCTGTCCTACGGCGTGACCGAAGTCGAATTGCGGGAAATGTTCTCGAAGTTTGGCGAAGTCACTAGCGTCAACTTGATTTCGGACAAATATTCCGGGCAGTCGAAGGGGTTCGGTTTCGTGGAGATGGCGGTCCAGTCCGAAGCGGAAGCGGCTATCAAGGCGCTTGACGGCAATTCGGTGAAGGGCCGCAACTTGCGGGTCAACGAGGCTCGTCCACGCTCCGAACGTCCGAGGGGCAGAGGCCGGTACTGAGCCGCGCCCGCCTGGGCGACGGACGAATCCCCGTCCGATTCCCTGGCGACCAGAAACAGGATCGCGCAGCACGCGCCGGCGTCGCCGGGGATCCGGGGACGGGCCGTGCCACCGTGCATGGCGCCGAATGCGGTCGCGACTCCCGTGGGGTGGTTACGTTCTCCCACGGCGACGCAGCGATCGAGTCCCGGGCCGGCGCAATCCCCGTGCAGCATGCGCGCCGCTCCCTGCGAGTCCAAGCCCGCCAACCTTGACCGGCTGAACCCTCATCGTCAGGGCTTACGATGAATTCGAAGGCATCGACTTCGTCATTGCCCGGACAAAGGCGCGGGGCACCCGCACCGGGCCGCGCCATCAGCGGCGACGCAATCTGCGCGCGATCCAATAATCCGCGCTGACGAAATTACCACCGCCCATGAAGAACAAGGCGAGCAGCATGATGAAATAAGTGCCGGCGAATTCTATCCCGTTATTGAGCATGACCAGCGAACCGAACTCCGTAAGCCAGTCGTAGTTGCCATGCTCCTGAAGTATTTCCTTGGCGCGGCCGAGACGTTCCACCGCAGCCATGGTGCGTTCGGTGGCGAACAGTCCGCTGCCCTCGGCGATGGCGAGCCAGCCGTTCTGCCAGTGCACGGAGGCGATCGCCACGACCATCGTGAACATCAGCGGGATGGCTATCCAGCGCGTGGCCAGACCGGCGAGAAGCATCAGGGCGCCCAGGACCTCGGTCCAGCCGGCCAGGAAGGCATTGACCGCGGGGAACGGGATGCCAATGCCCGCGAACCATTCCGTGGTGCCCTCGTATGGGCGCAAGGTCGAAAAGTCGATCTTGTTCGTTCCCGCCATCCAGAAAATCGGTACAAGGTAAAGGCGCAAGGCCAGCGGCCCGAGGAAATCCAGTACGCGCAACCGGTCGAGCCAGCCTTGGGCGGCATTTCCGAACCTGACCATGGCGTTCATACTGTTCACCTCACTCAATTAGGAGTCTTCAGTCATTGCGGGACACCGATGCACCGCGCGGGCGGCTCACGCATGCCCCGGCGGTCCGAAGGGCGTTCTGGCCGCTCTCACGCAGCATACGGGGCGCCCGCCGGCATGCAACCGTATTACTGTTAGTGACGGCCCTGTCGCTCCGGGGACCGGCTGAATGACGCCGCAATGTCGGGGCCACCCCTCGCGGGGTTAACATGGCCGGCAGGAACGCAGGCGGTTGCCGATGAAATTCAAGCTGATGGTGAATGAGCAGGTACGGCCAATCGATGCTGACGAAGCCACTCCGCTGCTTTGGGTGATTCGCGAAACCCTGGGCCTGACGGGCACGAAGTTCGGTTGCGGCATCGGCGCCTGCGGCGCCTGCACAGTTCACGTCAATGGCCGGCCAATGCGATCCTGCGTTGTCCCGGTCCGTGCTGTGGCCAGCGCCGCGGTGACCACCATCGAAGGGCTCGGCGCCAGTTCAATGCACCCGGTGCAGCAGGCGTGGATCGACGCCCAGGTTCCACAGTGCGGCTATTGCCAGACCGGCGTCATCATGACCGTGGCGGCGCTGCTGGAAGAAAACCCGGAGCCGTCGGAAGACGACCTCGCGCGTCAGCTCTCGAACCTCTGCCGGTGCGGCACGTACACACGCATGCGCAAGGCCATCCGGATTCTAAGGCGTTCCTGAGCGGCCGTATTCATGGGGAAGCTGAACAGGCGCGCATTCCTGGCGAGTGGAGCGGTGCTCGGGGGCGGGCTGCTGCTGGCCTATTTTGCAATTCCGAAACGTCTGTCCCTGCATGCGGACGCCGGCGACGACCGCTTATTTCTCGCGACCTGGCTTCGTATTGCGCCGGACGGCGCCGTGACCGTGCTTGTACCGCACGCGGAGATGGGGCAGGGGGTGCATACCGCGCTGCCCATGATGCTGGCGGAGGAGCTGGATGCCGACTGGCCGCAGGTGCGTGTCGAGCAGGCGCCCGCCGAAGGGGTGTACGCGGTGGGCGACCTGGTGCGCGGGTTCGGAATCGGCGACTGGCGGATCCCATCCGCTCTGCTTCGACAGGTGGATTATGCGGCGTACCGGATCGCCGACTTGATTCACATGCAGACCACCGGCGGCAGCTCGAGCGTCCGCTTTACGGGTCACCTAGGCATGCGGCGGGCGGGCGCCGCTGCGCGCAATCTTCTGTTGCAGGCCGCTGCCAGGCGCTGGCAGGTGGGGATATCGGAGTGCCAGACGGATTCCGGGCATGTCCTCCATCCGCCCAGCGGGCGATCCGCCGGCTATGGCGATCTTGCGGAGGCGGCAGCGCGCGAGCGGCTGGACCCCGATCCGCCGCTGAAGGCGCGCGCGCGATACCGGATTTGTGGGCGACCGCTGGCCCGGGTCGACCTACCGGCACTGGTAACGGGATCGGCCAGGTTCGGCATCGATATACGCCTGCCAGGCATGAAATTCGCCGCGATCCGCCACGCCCCCGTGTTCGACGGGGTTGCCGTGTCCTGCGACGCGGCGGCCGTTCGCGGGTTGCCCGGCGTGCAGCGCGTCGTGAAGTTGCCATCCGCCGTGGTCGTCGTGGCCGATGGTTTCTGGCAGGCGACGAACGCGCTTCGCGGTCTCCCGGTGGAGTTCGACGAGGGCGCGCACGGACGGTTCAACTCAGAGGAATTGACCAAGGAATTCGATCATATGCTGTCCGGGGCCGACCCGACCGTGGATGCACGCATCGGGCAGCCGGAAGCGGTGCTTGCCGCGGCAGAGGACCCCATTGAGGCGGTCTACGAGATCCCGTTCCTCGCGCATGCCACCATGGAACCGGTGAACTGCACGGCCTGGTTTCGAGACGGGAAGCTGGATATCTGGACCGGCACGCAGGATCCGCTGGCGACGCGGGCACGCGGAGCGCAGATCGCCGACCTCGACACGGATGCGGTCACCGTGCACCCCGTGCCGCTGGGAGGCGGGTTCGGGCGCCGCCTGCCCAGCCACCTGAACTACGTGGAGGACGCCGTGCGTGTCGCTATGGAGGTCCCCTTTCCGATCCAGATGATCTGGTCACGCGAGGAGGACATACAACACGACTACTACCGTCCCGCGGGGAAGAGCCGGTTTCGCGCCCGGATAGGCAGCGACCTCCGGCCATTGATCTGGGACAACGTCTATACGGACATCGGCCTGAACGAAGACCGGGACGCTGCGCTGATCCCGTACGATATTCCAAACCAGCGAATCGGTCGCGTGCGTCACAAGACGCCGGTTCCACTGGGCTACTGGCGCAGCGTCGAACATTCGATGCACGGTTTTTTCACTGAATCCTTCGTCGATGAGCTCGCGCATCGGGCCGGCGCCGATCCACTGTCGTACCGCCTGGGCTTGCTGAAGAACAGACCGAGGCATCGGGCGGTGTTGTCGCGGGCCGCGGATCTGCTCGGCTGGGGCACTGCTCCGGAGGTGGGGCGCGGTTGCGGTCTCGCCCTGTGCGAATGTTTCGGCAGCATCGTCGCCGAGGCCGTCCAAATTCGCGTTTCTGGGGACGGTGAATTGCGCGTCGAGCGAGTGACCGCTGCGGTCGATCCGGGCGAGGTGATCAATCCGGATATCGCCGCGGCGCAGATCGAAGGCGGGATCGTGTTCGGCTTGGGCGCTGCCCTGTGGGGCCGCATCTCGATAGAGCAGGGCCGCGTCGTGCAGGGCAACTTTTCCGACTACGAGCTGATGCGTCTGGCGGACTGCCCCGAGATCACCGTTGAATTCATCGAGAGCGGCGCCGCCATCGGCGGACTGGGCGAAGTAGGCGTTCCACCGGTTGCGGCGGCATTGGCCAACGCGATCTTCGCTGCCAGCGGCAGACGCATACGGCGGTTGCCCATGCTCGGTCCGGAACGGCGCCTCATGGGGTGAGATGGCGGCGGCACGGGACGGACAACGGCCCGGCACGGTATCGCCTCCTGGACGATTACGGTAGGATGCGCGTCTTTTCGGGAGACGCCCGTTGAAACTGACCGCCAGTGAATTCCGGGCCTGGGATCGCAAGGCCATTACCCTCCTCGGCATGTCCGGGGTGGGCAAGACGCGGCTCGCCCGGATATTGCGGCGGCGGCACTGGTTCCATTATTCCGGTGACTACCGGATCGGGACCCGTTACCTCGACGAGCCAATCCTCGATGCCATCAAGCGTCAGGCGATGCAAAACCCGCTGCTGCGGGACCTGCTGCGTTCTGACGGCCTTCATCTCGCCAATAACATCACGTTCGAGAACCTGCGGCCGCTGTCCGCCTTTCTGGGCAAGGTCGGCAACCCCGAGCGCGGCGGCATCGGGCTGCGTGAATTCAAACGACGTCAGTCCCTGTATCGGGAAGCGGAAATTTCGGCGATGCGGGACGTGCCGGACTTCATCCACAGGGCATACGACATTTACGGCTATGACCACTTCGTGAACGACGCCGGCGGCAGTCTGTGCGAACTGGACGGGAGCGATGCCGTGGCGGTGCTGGCCCGTTGCACGCTGATCGTGTACATCAGAACCAGCCGGACCGACGAGACGGAACTGATACGGCGCGCTGACGAGGATCCCAAGCCGCTTTACTATCGCGAAGTGTTTCTGGACGAGCAGTTGCGCATGTACATGCGGGAGCGGGGTGTCGACTACGTTGCGCTCATTGAACCCGACGATTTCGTTCGCTGGGTGTTCCCACGCCTGATTGCCGCGCGGATCCCGCGTTATGAGGACATCGCGGCGCGTGAGGGCTATACCGTCACCACCGACCAGATCGCCGGCTTGCGCGACGAGCGGGATTTTCTCGCGCTGATAGAACATGTCCTGGACGCGGCCGCCCGGCTCCCAGCCGCCGCGAAGCACGGCTAACCGCAATGCCGCTCGTCGCCAATACCGGCCTCCCCAGCTTTGCGCGGCTGCACGAAGAGGGGGAAACCGTCATTTCGCGGGAGCGCGCCGAACACCAGGACATTCGGGAGCTGCACATCGGGCTGCTCAATATGATGCCTGACAAGGCCCTCGAAGCCACGGAGCGGCAGTTTCTCCGGCTTGTCGGAGAAAGCAACCAGATTGCCCAGTTCTACATGCATCCATTCACCGTCCCGGAGCTGCAGCGCGGCGGAGAGGGACAGGCGCATGTCGATCGGTATTACGAGCCCTTCGGACAGATCCGCGACCAGGGCCTGGATGCGCTCATCATCACGGGGGCGAATGTCATAGGCTCGGAACTGTCGGAACAGCCTTTCTGGAAGCCGTTGAAGGAGGTCATGGATTGGGCTTACGCCAATGTGACGTCAACCCTCTGCTCATGCCTCGCGACACATGCGACCCTCCAGTTCCGTTACGGACAGAAGCGCCGCCCGTTGCAGGTCAAGCGCTGGGGCGTCTATTCCCACGCCGTGACGGAGAAGGCACATCCCCTGGTGCGCGGGGTGAACACCCGGTTCGATGTCCCGCATTCGCGCTTCAATGAAGTCGGACGCGAACAGTTCCGGGTCGCGGGCTTGCGTGTCCTCGCGGACAGTCAGGTGGCCGGCGTTCACCTGGCAGTGAGCGAGGACGGGTTCCGGATCGTGTTTTTCCAGGGTCATCCCGAATATGACGTGATCAGCCTGATGAAGGAATACAAGCGCGAGGTCGGTCGCTTCATTCGCGGTGAAAGCGCGGAATATCCGCCGTTCCCGGAAAACTATTTCAGTCCGCTCGACCAGGCCCTGCTGGACGAGTACCACGACCGCGTCCTGGGAGCCCGTGCGCATGGCAACCCTGCGCCGGAATTCCCCGAATCCCTGATTGTCCCCAGCCTGGACAATACGTGGCACGACAGCGCCGAAGCGGTCATCAACAACTGGATCGGCACTGTATACCAGCTGACTCACGTGGACAGGCGTCTCCCGTTCCGGGAAGGGATCGAGCCGGAGAACCCGCTCGGCATTCGGGGGTGAGTCATGCGTGCGGTTGCGGAAGCGCGCAAGAAAACCGCGGCGGTGACACCGAGGGTCGGCTTCATCAGCCTGGGTTGTCCCAAGGCGCTGGTCGATTCCGAACGCATCCTTACGCAGCTGCGTGCGGACGGTTACGAGGTTGTATCCAGTTACGAGGATGCCGACATCGTCGTGGTCAACACGTGTGGATTCATCGACAGCGCTCGCGAGGAATCATTCGATGCGATAGGCGAGGCCCTGTCGGAGAACGGCCGGGTGATCGTGACCGGTTGCCTCGGCGCGCGGGAGGGCGATATTCGCGCGCGCCATCCCGGCGTGCTGAGCGTTACCGGCCCGCAACAGTACGAGCAGGTAATGCGAGCGGTGCACGAACACCTGCCTCCGCCCGAGCGCCGCGATCCGTTCACCGGTCTGCTGCCGCCCACCGGCGTGAAACTCACGCCACGGCATTACGCTTATCTCAAGATCGCCGAGGGTTGTAATCACCGCTGCAGTTTCTGCATTATCCCGTCATTGCGCGGTCCGTTGGCCAGCCGGCCGCTCGGCGAGGTGATGCGCGAGGCGGAGAACCTGGTGCAGGCCGGCGTTCGGGAACTGCTGGTGATTTCACAGGACACGAGCGCCTATGGGTCGGATCTGCGTGGCGCGCAGGACCACTGGCGTGGACGTTCCCTGCATTCGGATTTCTTTTCGCTGTGCAGTGAGCTGGGGACACTGGGCGTGTGGGTGCGGCTGCACTATGTCTATCCTTACCCGCACGTTGACCGGGTCATTCCCCTGATGGCAGACGGACGCCTGCTGCCTTATCTGGATGTTCCGTTCCAACACGGCAGCCCGCGCCTGTTGAGACTCATGCGGCGTCCTGCGGCGACGCAAGACACGCTGGAACGCATTGTCGAATGGCGTCGCATTTGCCCGGAACTGGCGATTCGATCGACTTTCATCGTCGGATTTCCCGGAGAAACCGGTGCGGATTTCAATGAACTGCTCGAATTCATCCGCGCGGCCAAACTGGACCGGGTGGGCTGCTTCATGTATTCGCCGGTCGATGGGGCCGCCGCCAACCGATTGCCCAATCCTGTACCCGAGGAACTGAAACAGGAACGCTGGGAGCGGTTCATGCAGGTCCAGGTGGAAATTAGCGCCAGGAAGACGCGGGAGAAAATCGGCCGCGTTCTGGATGTCCTTGTAGACGAGGCCGGGAGTGGGGGTGCGGCAGGGCGGAGCAAGGCCGACGCACCCGAGATCGACGGTAAGGTCACGATTCACACAAGCACCCCGCTTGCGCGCGGTGACTTTGTCCGGGTCCGGATCACCGGCGCGGACGAGTACGACCTGAGCGGCGAAATGGTTTCGTGAAGTCCACCCTGGCTCAGGCGCCTGGAGAGCCGCCGGTGTCGATTACGCGGGCTTCCGTGACCAGACCGTCCAGCCTGACATCCCTATCGCTCGTCGGGAGTTGGTCGACGATCTGGAAATCGAATCCGATGCCTACACGTGGGCCCGAGGTATGGGATGAGAACCAGCGATCGTAATAACCGCGACCATAGCCGAGCCGTTCTCCACGCAGGGTGAAGCCCAGGCCAGGGGTGATGCAGACATCCACGTGGCCGTCGAAGGGATGCGGCGATACCGGTGTCAGTATTCCCAGCTGGCCGGGCGCAAGACTCGCCCAGCCGGTAAAGCGGACGGCCGCCATGTCACCGCCTGCCGGGATCCAGGGGACCAGCACCCGCTTCCCGCGTTCGACCAGCGAATCAATCAGGGCGTGCGTGTCCACTTCTTCGCTGTTGGAAATGAAGCAGAACACGCTTCCGGCGGATCCGACTTCCGGAAGCTGCAATAGGCGATCGCGGATCCGCTCGGAGGTCTCGCGGCGCGCGGCAAGCGCGATGGCCACGCGCCGCTCTCGCAGTTCCTTCCGCAGAATGCGTTTCAGCTCCTGAATGTCATTCATGCGAAGGCTTCAGACTTGTAATTAAAGACCATATAAAACATAATATTACAAACGTTATAGTCCATAGTGTCGAGGAACAGATCGCGTGCCCGTGCCGGTCGTCCGTTACGGGGTCCTTCAGCCGTTGCAGCGGCCCTTTCTTTTTGGGGCGCATCCCCTAGAATAGGGCGCCTTTTTTGGCTCCCCGGCGGTGATCCGGGCGAGCGTTGAAAGTATTCAAGGAGTGACGAACAGATGGTCACAGTTCGATTGGCGCGTGCCGGCACGAAGAACCGGCCCTTCTACCACATCGTCGTCGCGGACTCGCGTTGCAAGCGCGATGGCCGGCATATCGAGCGCATCGGTTTCTATAATCCGATCGCCACTGTAAAGGAGCAGGCGTGCAGCATCGACCGCGCGCGGCTCGCACACTGGCTGGCGCGTGGCGCGCAGGCTTCCGAACGCGTCGCGCACCTGATCAAGAAGTTTCCGGCGACGGAGGCGGCTGCCTGAAGGTCTGAATGCCTGCGCCCGCGGGGAATAAGGGGCAGACTTCAGGGCACATCGTTGTCGGAAGGATCAGCGGAATATTCGGTACCCGCGGCTGGCTGAAAGTTTCCTCGTTTACACGGCCACCGGCCGGCATCCTCGAATATAAACGCTGGCGTGTTGGCGTCGCGCAGCGTTGCTTTGAGTTCCAGGTCGAGGATTGCCAATTCCTCGGGCGCAGTCTGCGCGTGCGGTTGAACGGAGTGGATGACCGCGATGCGGCCCGGTTGCTGATCGGGAGCGATATTGCGATTGATCGCAGCGAGCTGCCGGCGCTTCCAGCAGGACAGCATTACTGGTGCGACCTGATCGGCCTGGAGGTGCGGGACCTCGGCGGACGGGTCCTGGGCACGGTGGAGGATATCTGGGAAACCGGCGCCAATGACGTATTGGTCGTGGAAGGCGGTGAACGCATGCTGATCCCGTACGTGCCGGGCCGGTTCATCAAAAAGGTCGATCTCGCGGGCCGCAGCATCGAGGTGGACTGGGTCCCGGGTTATTTTTGATGTTGCGTGTCGGCGTCATTAGCCTGTTTCCGGACATGTTCAGAGCCGTGACCGCGTTCGGCGTCAGCGGCAGGGCGGTTGAGCGCGGGCTGCTCGAGGTTCTTGCCTTCAATCCGCGCGACTTCGCGAAGGATGCGCACCGGACGGTGGACGATCGGCCTTATGGAGGCGGACCCGGAATGGTCATGATGGTGGCGCCGCTTCGGGACGCCGTTCGCGCGGCCCGATCGCGGTTGTCCGGCGCCGGGGTGATTTACCTGTCACCGCAGGGCCGCAGAATGGATCGTTCGGATATTGTAAAATTGGCGGGCGGCCGCGAAGTTATCCTCGTCGCCGGCCGGTACGAGGGGGTGGACGAGCGTTTCGTCGCCGCCGAAGTCGACGAGGAATGGTCGATCGGGGACTTTGTCGTCAGTGGCGGCGAGCTTCCGGCCATGATGTTGATAGACGCAGTCGCGAGAATGCTGCCTGGCGTGCTGGGACACGGAGAGTCGGCGGCGCAGGATTCGTTCGAGTCCGGACTGCTGGACCACCCGCATTATACCCGCCCCGAGGAGATCGACGGCAGGCGCGTCCCCGCGGTGCTGCTCAGCGGAGACCACGAACAAATCCGGCGCTGGCGGCTGCGGCAGGCGTTGGGGCGCACATGGAAGCGCAGGCCCGATCTGCTTGCGGCCTTGCGTCTGGATGCGGAGCAGGCTGAACTTCTGGAACAATACGTACGCGAATCCGCGCACGAACAGGATGGGGAAAACCCGGCATAGCGGAGCGATTCACATGGGCAACATAATCGAACAGCTCGAAGCGGAACAGATGAAGAAGGAATTACCGGATTTCGCGCCCGGAGACACGGTGGTGGTCCAGGTGCGCGTCACCGAGGGTCAGCGCGAACGGCTGCAGGCATTCGAAGGCGTCGTGATCGCGAAGCGGAACCGCGGCCTGCAGTCATCCTTCACGGTGCGCAAGATTTCCTACGGCGAGGGCGTTGAACGCGTTTTCCAGACTCACAGTCCGGCCATTGCCAGCATTGAGCTCAAGCGGCGCGGTGACGTGAAGCGCGCCAAGCTCTATTACATGCGCGAGCGGCGTGGAAAGTCGGCGCGCATCCGGGAAAAGATCAAGACATCGACTTCGCCCGCGTCATGAGCCGCGACGGGGAACCGGGCATCACGCGGGCCTGACGCCGAGTCGCCGCAGTGACTCGGCTCGAGAAGTCCGCCGCGTCGTCCCTGCTCGACTCCTTCCTTGATTCGCTCTGGGTGGAACGCGGCCTGAGCGATAATACCCTGCAGGCCTACCGAGCGGATCTGAACGCCTTCTGCCGCTGGCAGGCACGGTCGGGCGGCGCGCTCACGGATACGCGGGCGGCGGATATCCTCGCGTTTCTGGGCGCGCATTCCCGCAACTCGGTGCGGACCATTGCGCGCCGCCTCTCCAGCCTGCGCCGTTTCTTCCAGTTTCTGGTGCGCGAGGGGCATATGCGCCATGATCCTACGGCCACGGTCGAGAGTCCCCGTATCGGCCGCAGCCTGCCGAAGTCGTTGACCGAGGCGGAGGTTGAATTGCTGCTGGCGGCGCCTGACGTCCGAACGGACTCCGGTCTGCGCGATCGGGCGCTGCTGGAAGTGCTGTATGCAACCGGCCTGCGCGTGTCGGAGCTGGTCAACCTGAGGGTCGAACAAGTCAATCTGCGCCAGGGCGTTGTGCGGATCATCGGAAAGGGCAACAAGGAGCGCCTTGTCCCGATGGGTGAGCCGGCGGTGCAATGGCTGACGCATTACATGCAGGTCGCGCGCCCGGCCCTGTTGAAGAACAGCCCGGCGGCAACGCTGTTTCCCGGCCGGGGCGTCCGCCCGCTGACGCGCCAGGCGTTCTGGCATGCCATCAAGCGCCATGCCGCCACGGTGGGGATTGGCAAGAGCCTGTCGCCACACGTCCTGCGGCATGCCTTCGCCACGCACCTGCTCAATCACGGCGCCGATCTGAGGGTGGTCCAGCTCCTGCTCGGTCACGTGGATATCTCGACCACGCAAATCTACACGCACGTCGCGCGCGAGCGGTTGAAAAAACTTCATGCGCAGCACCACCCGCGCGGCTGAAGCGGGTCGCCGCACACGGGGAGGGGGACGGCCTCGGATCCCGGGAGTGACTAGTCCCTTTGCGGCGGGATCGCCGAGTAGACTTCCTCGAGTGTAGTCAGTCCCTCCGCGACCTTATGGGCCCCGCTCAAGCGCAGCGGCCTCATGTGCTGCTTGGCCGCGGCTGCGTAGAATTCCTCCAGGCTGGCGGAGTTATTGATGAGGCGCCTGAGTTCCGGGTCGGACATCAGCACCTCGTAGATGCCGATGCGGCCTCGATAGCCCGTATGCCGGCATTCATCACAGCCCACGGCGCGAAACGCCTTGTCCGGGAAGCGGGCCTTGGCCGGAGCCACAAGCGTTTCCCATGCCTTGCGATCGAGTTCTGAGGGCTGTTTGCAGTGGGTGCAGAGTTTACGGATGAGACGCTGGGCTACGATCCCCCGCAGCGTGGCGCTGATGAGGTACGGCTGCGCCCCGATGTCGAGCAGGCGCGTCACCGTGGCCGCCGCGTCATTGGTATGCAGGCTGGACAGCACCAGGTGGCCCGTCAGCGCGGCCTGGATGGCGACGTCGGCTGTTTCGCGGTCGCGGATCTCCCCGATCATGATGATGTCGGGGTCCTGACGCAGCAGTGTCCGGACGCCGGCGGCGAAATCCACGTCGATGGCGGTCTGCACCTGCATCTGATTGAAATGCGCATCGACCATTTCGATCGGGTCCTCGATCGTGCAGACGTTCAGCTCGGGCCGGGCGAGCTGCTTCAGCGCCGAATACAACGTTGTGGTTTTCCCGGATCCGGTCGGACCGGTCACGAGAATGACGCCGTGCGGATTCTCCACGAGCTGCTGCCAGCATTTGAGGTCGTGCTTGGTGAACCCAAGGTCAGCAAAGGGTTTCATCAGCATTTCGGGATCGAAGATGCGCAGGACCAGTTTTTCGCCGAAAGTCGTGGGCATGGTCGATAGGCGCATCTCCACTTCGTTTCCAGCCGGCGTCTTGGTCTTCACCCGTCCATCCTGTGGCCTGCGTTTGTCGGTCACGTCCATGCGCCCCAGTGCCTTGAGGCGGCTGGTGATCGCCCCCATCAGCGACAGCGGAAACTCGTGCACCAGGTGCAATACGCCGTCAATGCGCAAACGGACGTTGCCCTTGTCGCGCCTCGGTTCAAGATGGATGTCGCTGGCGCGCTGTTCAAACGCGAATTGCAGGAGCCAGTCGACCAGGCTGACGATGTGCCGATCGTTCGCATCCGGCTCGCCGACCCTGCCGACTTCGACGAGCTGTTCGAAATTCTGCAGCGCGCTGAGTCCCTGCCGTTTCGAGTCTGAAACGGCGCCGAGAATGGTACGGCTGACGCCGTAAAACTCGACGAGATAGCGATCGATGTCGTTTGGATTGACGATGACCCGTTTGACCTCCCGGCCGGTGATGCGCGCCAATTCATTCTCCCAGTCGCGCACATATGGCTCACAGGTGGCAACGGTCAGTTGCTTGTCGGTGACTTCGACCGGCAGGATCTTGAGTTTCGCCGCATAGGCCTGCGACACGACCCCGGCGACCTTGCTGACGTCGATTTTCAGCGGGTCGATCCGCAGATAGGGCTGGCCGCATTTGCCGGCAAGCCAGCGGGTCAGTCTCTCCAGGTTCAGCGGGTGACTGGGCTTGGCGGCGCTCTGCCAGCCCAGCTCGGCGACAACCACGAGCGGATGGCGCTGTTCGTCGAGCTTGATCGTTGAACGCAATTGCGCGATTTGCTGATGCGACACGAGACCGTCCTTCAGCAATTCCTGGAGGATGAAATCCAGAGACAGCCGTTGATCAGCGGGAGTGGAAGTGACGGTACTCATTTGTGTCTGGAACAGGTAAAGCGATCCCCGGTCTGATAAGATAACCCCAAGCCAATCTGGATCGCTTACCCGCCATATTATTCCAGGGAGTTCAATGAGTTATCACTGTATCGGACGCCTGATTCTGGCGCTCATGTCATTCATCCCCGCGCTGCCTGCGGCGGCCGAACCGGAGGCGGAAAAACGCATTATCGAGAGTCTGCGCACCGTGTTGCCCGATGCGGAAACCGCCCGTATCACTATGTCACAGATCCCCGGACTCTACGAAGTCATCGTGGGATCCGAAGTGTTCTACGCCACTGCCGACGGACGGTATGTCATTCATGGAGACATGCTGGATATGAACGAACGCCGCAACCTGAGCGAGGATCAACGGACCGCGACGCGCTTCGGCCTGCTGAGCAAAGTGCCGGCGCGGGAGATGATCGAATTCGCTCCGGCCAACCCGAAATATTCGGTGTACGTGTTTACGGACATCAGTTGCGGGTACTGCCGCCGGCTTCACCAGAACGTCCCGGAGTTTAACCGCCTCGGGATCGCCGTGCGCTATCTCGCCTATCCGCGATCCGGTCCAACGGGCGACGTGTACCGGAACATGGTGTCGGTCTGGTGCGCGGCGGACCCGCGTCAGGCCCTGACCGAGGCCAAACTCGGGAAACCGGTGGCGGAAACCCGGTGCGTCAATCCGGTGGAAAAGCAATTCCAGCTGGGCCAGGTGATCGGCGTTCATGGCACGCCGGCCATCTATCTTGAAAACGGCAAAGCGCTGGGGGGATACCTCTCGCCTTCGGAATTGCTGGAAGCCGTGACGGAGGAGTGATCGGCGCCCGTTCGCGGCGCGGCAAAGCGGCTTCAGTTCGGCGCGCCGGTAATTGACTGGATGATGGCAACCGTCGTCGTCCCGTCCGGTTCGACGTTTTCCACCTTGACTGGCAGGAAACTGAGATGGGGCGCGCACCAGAGCGTCATCTTCTGCTCGCTCTGCTGTTTGTGACGCGTGAGCTTCAGCGTCAAAATGTCACCGAGCGGTGTGCTGACTGTCTCCTCGCCCCTGCGCTCGAAATCGTAGGTCTTGATTTTGCCGCCATCGGCGACCGTGTAGATCAGCGGTGTCCGGCCTGATTTCAGATCATGCATTACCGCCAGCTGATAGAGCAGTTTGTCCATGACGTTCGGCGCGGTCGGCATACGCCATGAATCTCCGTTGATTGTATTGATGATCCGCTGTGCATCCCAATCGAACCTGACCGAAACGTTCCGGTCGCGCTTGCTGCCGGTGCGTTGATAGGTGTACTGCAACGGCCGGAGCGAATCATCGACCATCGTCCAGAGGCTGCGTTCGACGACGTGATCCTTTCGGAACAGGGCAATGAAACCGACGGCGCGGGTGTCGGATTGGTAGACATAGCTGCCGTCTTCCGAGCGCGCGATGGCGCGTTCCATGCTGGCGATCCGCGCACCCTTGCTGTAAAGGTCGTAGGTGACGGCAAACTCGCCCGGGAACTCCAACGCCAAGCTGCGGTGGCCGGAGAGCGCGGCCACGACCAGCAGCAGGTGGATAAGCGGTTTTCGCATCGGAGTGCCCGTTAAGACCCTGATTACCGTGTTAAAATTCCAGCGATTGTCCCACTTCAATGAACTTCACGCGGGCAGCGGAAATACCATGTTTGAAAGATTTGTCCCGGATCCGAACGCCGCGGTACTGGTTGTGGGTGACGTGATACTCGATCGGTACCTGCATGGCTCGACCACCCGTATCTCACCGGAGGCGCCTGTGCCCGTGGTCCGAGTCGACCGGACCGAGGATCGGCCAGGCGGAGCGGCAAACGTCGCCGTGAATATTAGGTCGCTGGGTCTGAAGGTGCAACTGGTCGGGATCGCCGGCACGGATCCCTCTGCCGAGACGCTGATCCAGGCGCTCACCGGCGCGGATGTCGCGTGCCGGTTCGTCCAGGATGAGGATTTTCCGACCCTCACCAAGGTGCGCGTCGTCAGCCAGCATCAGCAGTTGCTGCGACTGGACTACGAAACGGGGGCGGTGCCCGATACGGAGCATCTGTACCGGCATTTCCTGGAGTGGCTGCCGGGCGCCGCCTGCGTCGTATTGTCCGACTACGCCAAGGGAAGCCTGGATCGCGTTGGCGACTTCATTGCTGCCGCCCGTGCCCATAAAGTACCGGTGCTGGTCGATCCGAAGGCGCGTGATTTCAGCCGTTACCGAAACGCCACCGTTCTGACGCCGAATGCCAGGGAATTCGAGGAGGTTGTCGGGCCTTGTCCGGATACCGATGCCATCGCCGTAAAGGGGCTGGCCCTGTGCCGTAACCTGGGCCTGGCGGCGCTGCTGGTCACGCGCGGGGAGCACGGGATGACGTTGCTGAACGCCGAAACCGGCGAGGCACGACACCTGCCGGCGCATGCCCGGGAAGTGTACGACGTGACCGGGGCAGGAGACACCGTGATTGCCACGCTTGCTGCCGCGCTGGCCTCGGGATTCCCGCTTGAACAGGCGGCCGGTTTTGCCAACGTCGCGGCAGGCCTGGTGGTCGCCAGGCTGGGTACAGCCTCGGTGAGTCCGGATGAGATCAACAGCGCAATCACCCGCAGCCTTGTCCCCGGCACAGGCCTGGTGCTGGAACCCAATGAAGTCGCGCATGCCGTCTCTGCGGCGCGCCAGCGTGGTGAGACCATTGTCATGACCAACGGCTGTTTTGATTTGCTGCACGCGGGACACGTCCAGTACCTGGCGCAGGCGCGCGGCCTGGGAGACCGGCTCCTGGTCGCGATCAATGATGACCCATCCGTCCGGCGACTCAAGGGGCCCGGACGGCCGCTCAACGACGTCGAGGATCGGATGCGACTCGTCGCCGCCCTCGGCGCCGTCGACTGGGTGACTCAGTTCAGTGAGGAAACGCCCGAGCGGCTCATCGGTCTCGTTCGCCCCGACGTGCTGGTCAAGGGGGGGGATTATTCGCCTGAGCAGATCGCCGGCGCTGAAACCGTGCGGGCTTATGGCGGTCAGGTCGTGGTGCTGCCCTTCGTCGAAGGTTATTCGACTTCCGCGGCCATCACGACCATCCGCTCCGGTTGAGTCCTCTGCGCCCGATGATCGTGATAACCGGCGGCGCCGGCTTCATCGGCAGCAACCTCGTGCGGGGACTCAACGCCCGCGGCGAGGAGGACATACTTGTCGTGGACGAGTTCGCGCGTGGGGCCGGGCCTGACAATCTTCGCGGCTGCGCAGTACTGGATTGCGTGGACAAGAGTGATTTCCGTTCACGCGTACAGCGCGGCGACCCCGGTCTGCGGCAGTTGCGGGCAATCGTCCACCAGGGGGCGTGCACGAACACCCTCGAGCGCGACGAACAGTACCTGCTCGAGAACAATTTCCGCTACTCCATGGATCTGTTGCGCCATTGTGTGGACAACCGGATCCCGCTGATCTATGCGTCGAGTGCGGCGGTATACGGTTCCGGGACCGACTTCAGGGAGAGGCCGGAATGCGAGGCCCCCATTAATCTGTACGGCGTTTCAAAAAAGCTGTTCGATGATCAGGTGCGCGAGTGCCTCCCGCGGTCCGCTTCCCAGGTTGCCGGCCTGAGATACTTCAACGTCTACGGGCCTCGCGAGGAACATAAGGGGAAAATGGCAAGCGTCGCATTTCATTTGAACCGTCAACTCCAGGCCGAGGGTCGCGTGAAGCTGTTCCGCGGCAGCGGTGGCTTCGGCGACGGCGAGCAGCGGCGCGATTTCGTGTTCGTGGGCGACGTCGTCAAGGTAAATCTGTGGTTCCTGGATCACGCCGGCAAGTCCGGGATATTCAACGTCGGAACAGGCCGGGATCGCAGCTTCAATGACGTCGCCGGAAACATCATCCGCTGGCACGGTACCGGCAGCATTGAGTACATTCCCTTCCCTGACGAGTTGGCCGGCGCCTACCAGAATTTCACGCGTGCGGACCTCTATGCCCTCAGGCGCGCCGGCTACACGGACGAATTCCTGACCCTGGAAGACGGGCTGCGGCAATATTTCGACTGGCAGCATGCGGCGCAGCCGCAGGTCGCCGGGTGTCGTGAAGAGTCGTGATCCGCCTCTGGCATTACGGCTCGCAGTGTCCGGAGCGGCGTTGTCCGCTTTCGGCTGAGTATCCGCGGCAACGGTCACAGAGACCATGAGGATCGTTTATTCATTCATCCTGATCCTGCTGACTCCGTTCTTGCTGCTGCGACTGGTCTGGCTGGCGCGTCGGAATCCCGCGTATCTGGATCGCTGGCAGGAGCGGCTGGGCTTCCCGCGTGCGCTTCCGGACGGGAAGCCCGTGATCTGGCTGCATGCGGTTTCGGTCGGGGAAGTGCTCGCAGCCAGGCCGTTGTTGAACGCATTGCTGGAGCGCTATCCGCAGTACCGGATCGTCGTCACCACCACCACGCCCACCGGCGCCCTGACAGTGCACCAGAATTTCGCTGGCAACATTGAACACCGTTATTTCCCGTACGATCTCCCGTTTGCGGTCAGCCGTTCATTGCGCATGCTTCATCCCAGTCTAGTCGTCGTCATGGAAACCGAGCTGTGGCCGAATTTCTACGCCGCCTGCGCGGAGCGGGGCGTGCCGCTGGCACTGGTCAATGCCAGGCTCTCCGAAAAGTCCGCCCGGGGATACAGGCGGGTATCAGCCCTGGTACGCAGCACGCTTCGATCCGCATCGTTGATCGCCGCGCAGAGCAGGGTGGATGCCGACCGGTTCCTGTCCCTGGGCGCCGATCCGGCGCAAGTCATGGTCTGCGGCAACGTGAAGTTCGACATGCACGTGCCGCACAGCCTGCGGGAGCAGGGTCAGGCGTTGCGCCAGTTCTTCTCCGCGAGCCGGCCGGTGTGGATCGCGGCCAGCACTCACCCCGGCGAAGAGGGTGCCATACTTGACGCGTTCGGCGCGCTGTTGGAGAAGTTCCCCGACTGCCTGCTCATACTGGCGCCTCGCCACCCGGAACGTTCCGAGGCCATAGAGGACATGAGCCGTCGCGCAGGGTTCGACACCGTCCGGCGCAGCCGCCAGGACCAGTATGGCCCCGGATCGCAGGTTTACGTCCTCGATTCACTTGGGGAGTTGCCCGTGTACTATGCCTGCGCGGACATCGCTTTTGTCGGCGGCAGCCTCGTCCCGCTCGGCGGCCACAACCTGCTGGAACCTGCCTCGCTCGGGGTCCCGGTGATCAGCGGACCCCACCTGTTCAACTTTTCGTCCATATCGGAATTGCTGCTGGATGCGCAGGCGATGAGGGTCGTTCCGGGCGCCGGGGCGCTTGCCGACACGGTCATCGGCATGCTGCGCGACGCCGATCTCCGCCATTCGATGGGCGAAAGGGCGAGGGGCGTGTTTGTGCAGCATCGCGGATGCACGGAACTACTTGTCCGGAGTCTGAGTCAATTTATCGAACCCCGCCCGCCGTCCCGCAAGAATTGAGGCGGCGGTGCCCGGCGAATAACGCGCGCCCGTGCGACGCTGATATCATGACGCCAACGCGTATCCATCACCGGAGGTCAATTCATGCGCGCTTTGTCGATTGGTTGTCTGCTGCTATTCGCAATCGGCGCGTGGGCGGAGGACTATCCCACGCAGGACACCGTGGAGATGGTCGTTTTGTGCATGTCCGATATCGGCGGGCAGAGCGAGGAGAACCTGTATACCTGCGCCTGCCGGCACGACGTGATCAAAGCAAAGATGACGTTCAGGGATTACGAGAACGCCAGTCTCGTCGAGAGGTATCAGTCAATGCCCGGCAAGAAGGGGCAGCTATTTCGGGACTTCAAGGACGGAGAGAAACTGTTCGAGAGACTGAAGGCCGCGAGAAAAGAGGCCACAGCCCAGTGCCCGGAGGTCAAACGCATCGTGCGCGAGCCACCCAAGAAATGAGGCGTGCGCCGCATGAACGGGTACGCCCCCGGAGTCTCAGGACGCCCTGATGTCCTGACTGGCGGTCCAGCGGTTCTGCTCGGTATCGATCGCCTCGACTGTAATGGTCCCCTCGGACGAGGGCACGAAGAAGAACCGGAAACTGGGATCCATGCTGATGGAAAATGTCAGCGTGGCCTTCATGATCGGTTCGCCCGCATAAGTGACGTTCAGCTCGCTGATGAAGTGAGCCGGCGGGCGCACATGCGATCCGATCTTCATCGGCTGAAGTCCCGTGATGTTCGGGTGTTTGATCCGCAATTGCAACAGCGCAGGCTTTGACAAATCCACTTCGCCCACAGTGTCTATCTTCATCGTGCCCATGTTGGCGATTGAATCATCGATGCTCTTGGGAGGCGGCGCCGAACATGCTCCAGTGGCGCGCACGAAACTCTTGGCCATGTACAGTTCGCCGGTATTCATTTCGGCAATCGCGCGCACATACGAAAAATCATCGACCCGCACCCGGATCGCGAGATCTGCCCGTCCACTCCGTGGAGTAAATTCAAAAATGCCGACCAGGGGAAGGGGATTCTTGTCGATATAGACGTGGATCCGGCGGATATAGGACTGATCCGTCTGCGGGGTGTGAGTACTGATTGAGACCGGCACCACGGTCGCGTCCTCAGCGCGAAACGGCGCTTTCAGTTCCAGGACATTTTGTCCTGTGCCCTCAAGAATCGCGCGATCGGCGAATGCGGCGGGCCGCAGCTGTTCGTCCCATATCTTGTCAGAGGCCGATTCGCGCCAGTCAGGTGGCGCGACGTCGGCGGCGGAAGGCCCGGCTAAGCCAAAGACCGCGGCCAACATCAAAAGAGTGCCGTGAAGAAGGTATCTTTGCGATTGCTGAATCATGGTCTGCATCCGACTCTTTGAGAGCTTCGATCCGTAAAATTCTATCCTCACAAGGCCACGGGGCGACACGACCTTTTCGGGCAACCCAGAGCGGCTACACAATGGACGCGTAAAAGTCTGTCCGGTTCATTTTTGTCGCAGTGCCGCAATCTTGTAACGTGCATTATTTGAACCGAGTCATAACTGGATGATATTGCGTGTCATTGTCTGTATCGGTCGGAACAGCCGGTAGTTTGGGTTCAGGATCCGTACGGTGTATCTGCCTGCTCAACGGCTGCTGCCAGCTTGATGCGGGACAAGTCGCCCGTCCAAAAAGTTGTTCAAAAACGCCAAGAAAAATTAGATAATTAGCGTCACTTACTGATCCTGAACGGCTAGTTTGTTCCGGAACCAGAAGACGGCATAAAAATAACAACGAGACACGGGCGGACAAGCCCGATAAGTCAATACAATAAAAAAATGAATAATCGCGTGCCTTGTACCGGCAGTCGCCATACGGTTATCGAACCGGTTCGGTACTGCTAACGCTATACTAATGAATCGAGTGCGCGGGATGAAATTTCCAATTCGACCCACCGAGATTTGTTTCTCTCCCTCGCGGACCTTTCATCTCCTGTCGGCTTCTGATCTCGGGCCGGCGGGGGATTTGTAAATTTTTTCAGAGATCAACTTGGTTAACCAACGTAAAGAGGAGGAGGTCATGAGTAAATTGTCCGTTGGAAAATGGATGATTGCCGCTCTGGCCTTGGTAGTGTCCCTGTCTGCGTTTGCAAATGATGGAGTCAAAAAGCTGACGCAGGATCCGAACTACTGGGCCTATCCGGGTGGCAATTATTGGAACTGGCGTTACTCTGAGTTGAATCAAATCAACAATCAGAACGCCGGCAAACTCGTGACTGCGTGGACGTTCTCTACGGGACGCCTGCAAGGTCATGAAGGTGGTCCGCTGGTCCTTCCCGGCAGCGCAACCGGTCTGGGCAGCGATCACCTGTACATCCATTCTTCTTTCCCGAACGACGTATTTGCCATCAACCTGGATGACCTGACCATCACCTGGGCTTACGAGCCGCAACAGAACGAGGCCGAAACGGTCCCCGTGATGTGCTGCGACATCGTCAACCGTGGCTTGGCCTACGGCGATGGCAAGATCCTGCTGCAGCAGGCCGACACGCTGTTGGTCGCCCTGAATGCGAAGGATGGCAAGGTCGCCTGGAAGGCTGAGAATGGCCGTGACATCGGCTATGGTCCGAAGGCCGGTAACACAACGACGAATGCCCCGCATGTCATCAAGGACAAGGTATTTACCGGTTGTTCCGGTGCGGAATTCGGCGTGCGTTGCTGGATTGCGGCGTTCAATCTGAAGGATGGTAAGTTGGCCTGGCGTGCGTTCAGCATGGGCCCGGACAGCGACATCCTGATGGACCCGAACAAGACCATGTCCATGGGCAAGCCGGTCGGCAAGGATTCGTCCTTGAAGACCTGGTGCGCCGAGGGTGACTGGGACAAGAACGAACTGCGTGCCAATGATGCCGGCAAGCGTGCTTGCAGCAAGCTGGGCGATCAGTGGAAGCAGGGCGGTGGTTCAACATGGGGCTGGTGGCCCGCTGACTTCGAGCAGAACCTGATGTACTACGGCAACGGCAACCCCGGCACCTGGAACCCGGTCGTGCGTCCCGGCGACAACAAGTGGTCGATGACCATGTTTGCCCGTGACATCGACACCGGTATGGCGAAGTGGGTCTATCAGATGACGCCCCATGACGAGTGGGACTATGACGGCGTCAATGAAATGATCCTGGCCGACATGAAGGTCAAGGGTGCGGACCGCAAGGTCGTCGTGCACTTCGACCGTAATGGCTTCGCCTATACGGTAGACCGCGTAACAGGCGAGGTGCTGGTAGCGGAAAAGTATGACCCGGCGGTCAACTGGGCGACGCATGTCGACATGAAGACCGGTTATCCGCAGGTGGTCAACGCCATGAGCACCGACTTCAACGGTGAAGATGTCGTATCCAAGGATGTCTGCCCGGCTGCGCTCGGAACGAAGGACGAGCAACCCGCGGCCTACAGCCCGCGCACCGGTCTGTTCTACGTTCCGACCAACCACGTGTGCATGACCTATGAACCGGTCAGCTACGCGGCGGGCGGCAACAAGTACGTTGCAGGACAGGCGTTCGTGAACGCGAACCTGACCATGTATCCGGCAGGCGCGGTCATGAAGGACGGCACCGACAACATGGGCGCCATGATTGCCTGGAACGCCGACACGGGTAAGATCGTGTGGTCGATTCCCGAGCAGTGGTCCGTGTGGAGTGGTGTCCTGGCGACGGCTGGCGATGTCGTGTTCTACGGCACCCTGGACTCCTATGCCAAGGCGGTTGACGCGAAGAGCGGCAAGCAGCTTTGGAAGTTCAAGTCGCCGTCCGGCATCATCGGCAACTTCAACACCTGGAGCCATAAGGGCAAGCAGTATGTCGGCGTTCTGTCCGGTATCGGCGGATGGGCCGGCGCTGTGGTGGCTATCCCCGGCCTGGCCGCTGCGCCAGACGAGGCTGCGCTGGGCGCGGTCGGCGGCTATCGCAAGCTGCTGAGCGTTTCCCGGAATAGCGGCGTGCTGATGGTCTTCAGCCTGCCGTAAGCAGTAGCCCACAGGTAAGTTGAGATCTGTACCGAGTCCCCGGTGCCTTGACGGCACCGGGGACTTTCTTTTGACGGGCCGACGATTCGCCGTAACCGGCGAAGTTCCGGGAATGCCCCGCGAACCGCGCTCGCGTTTCGGTGTCTACGCGATCAGGCAGTCGCTATCTGCTGTTGCTGCCGTCAGGAATCAACGGCACTATTTGAATGAAATGGGAGAATTTCACAATGAAAATGTTTAAAGGCCTTTTCTGTTCAGTGGTGGTGGCAGCGCTGATGCTGCCGTCGATTTCCTGGGCGGAGGAGTTTCAGATCAACGCGGAAGCGCGTATTTTCAACCCGGATATCCTGTATGCCAAACCGGGCGACACGATTTCGTTCGTCAACATGGCTTCCCATGACTCGGTATCCGTGGCGGGCTTCATTCCCGAAGGCGCGCAGCCCTGGGAGAGTGGTATCGGCAACAATCTCTCGATAAAAGTAGAAGTGGAAGGAACGTACCTGTATGTATGCGTACCGCATCTTGGCTTTGGGATGGTCGGGATCATTGTCGTGGGCGAGGCCAAGGACATCGACGATGTCATGACCCGCGCGCAGGCCAAGCTTGAAGGACCGTACCGCCGCCTGATTGGCAAGATCCTCAAAGTGCAACAGGCAGCGAAGGCACAGTGACCTGGCGCACGGATTCAGGTGTGAACGGAGCGCCCGCAGAGACGCGCGAAACCGCTGGCGGATGGTCACATGCGGCCGCCTCGCCATGCTTTTTGTTTCTGGCGCAGGCGTTATTCTGCGTTCTATCCGGCAGTTTCACCACGGCCTGGGCGGAGGAGCAGGCGGCTCCAAAGCAACTCAAGGTTTGCGCCGATCCCTACATGCTGCCTTTCTCGAACAAGGATGAACAGGGTTACGAGAACAAGATCGCGCAATTGCTGGGCAGCAAACTGGGATGGGAAGTGCGCTACGAATGGTTTCCACAGCGTATGGGATTCATACGGCAAACGCTTCGCGCCGAGGATCAGGGGGGGACCTACAAGTGCGACCTGGTCATCACCGTGCCCGAACACTTCGATTTGGCGGCGACGACGGATCCTTACTTCACTTCAACTTACGTCCTCGTGATTGCGCGCGGCCGCGGATTGGACGATGTGACTGCGCCGGAGATGCTCGCCAAGGTGGTGGCGGAAGGCAGGCCGGTCAAGATCGGGCTCTCCGACCAGGGACCGGCCCAGTTGTGGGTATTCCGGCACGGTTTGATGGGCAACATGGTGCCCTATCTGGGCCAGCCGGGGGACCCCAAGGTGAATCCCGGCGAGGTGGTCATGCGGGACATCGCCTCCGGCAAGATTGATGCATCGATCGTCTGGGGACCTACCGCCGGCTATTTCTCGAGAGAGCTTCACGACCAGGCGGAGTTCATTCTGCTGCCTCTTCACAACGACCCCAAATATCCCGACATGCAGTTCGAATTCAGCATGGCCATGGCCATCCGGTTCGGCGAGAAGGAATGGAGGCAGAAGGTGAATGACCTTATTCACGAAAACCAGCAGGAAATCGACAAGATACTGCAGGATTTCGGCATTCCGTTGCTGCCGCTGAAAAAATCCGAGCAACGTGATGATGATGATTAAATCCTGGGCGGCAATGCGCGGGCTCGCGATTGCCATACTGGTCGGCCTGTACGCTACCGTTGCCATTGCGGACGACAGCAGCAGCGGGGGTGAGCCCGCAGATGTGGGAGGCGCGACCTTCGGTCGGATGGGTGAGCCCGCAGCAGTCGATCCGAATACCGTCAAGTTTTCAGAAGCCGAGTCACGCCTCTGGATGAGCGACCACCTGCACAATATTGCGCGGCCCGCCAGGTTGTACTACCAGTTTACGAAGGGCGGCAGCCTCGAGGAAGGCTTCTCCGACAACGTCTATCTCGATGTCGTCCAGCTGAACGCCGATGGCACGAAGAACACGAATGTCCAGTTTTTCAGCGGCGAACGCGCGCAGCCATCCTCACCGGATAACGTCACGAATGTCCGTGGCAACCCGATCCTCGGCGTGTACATGCGCGGCGACGTGCATGACATGAACCGCCTGACGCAGGGAAACTGGCGCTACTTCCAGAGGCGCATCAAGGCTGCGCTTTCCGAACGCGCGGTGATCGAGGCGGCCACGATCACCTTCAATGGACGGACAGTGGCCGCGAAACGGATCACCATCACGCCTTACGCCAACGATCCACACCGGGCACAGATCGAGCAGTTTGTCGCCAAACGTTACGAATTCCTGCTGTCGGAAGAGATCCCCGGCACCTTGTATCAGATCCATACCGTGGTGCCCGGAGCGTCCGACAAGGACAAGCCGGCGCTCGAGGAGACCCTCACGCTGAAGAGCGTGGAATTTCGCAGTTGACCCCGACCCGGCGCCCTCCAATCACGCGGCAGGCGCCCGTTCCTTCAGGCCGGTGAAATTCGCACCGCGCAGAACTTGAATTCGGGGATCTTGCCGAAGGGATCCAGCGCCGGATTTGTGAGCACGTTTGCGGCCGCCTCCCGGTAGCAGAACGCCATGAATACCGATCCGCGCTGCATCCCGGCGTCGCCGCGGGCCGTAGCGGTCAGGCTGCCGCGACGGGATTCGATACGGATCTCCGCTCCAGCGGGGACACCGGCCAGCGCGAGGTCGTCGGGATGCACGCTGGCGACCGGCAACGGCTCTATCGCATCGAGCACGGGCGCGCGGCGCGTCATGCTCCCCGTATGCCAGTGTTCGAGCTGGCGCCCGGTAGTGAAAATCAACGGATAGCGCTCATCCGGCAGTTCGTCGGCCGGCTGGTATTCGGCGGGCACGAACCGTCCGCGGCCGTCGGACGTGGGAAACTGATCCGTAAAGATGACGGGCTGTCCGGCGTCCCCCTCGGAGCACAATGGGTAAGTCAGGGAATCTTCCGCCTCCAGCCGCTCCCAGGTCATTCCGCCCATGCTCGGCACGGCGAGCCGGATCTCCTCGAAGACTTCGCGGGGCGAACGGTAATTCCATTTCAGGCCAAGGCGCCGGGCCAGTTCCTGAATGATCCAGAGGTCCTGGCGCGCCTCTCCCGGGGATGAAATGGCCTGCCGGCCGAGCTGCACGCGCCGGTCCGTATTGGTGAAGGTCCCGGTCTTCTCGGGGAAGGCGGAGGCGGGCAGGATCACGTCGGCGAATCCCGCGGTCTCGGTAAAGAAGATGTCCTGCACGACCAGGTGATCGAGCCGGGCAAGCGCGATCCGGGCATGGTTCAGATCGGGATCGGACATGGCCGGGTTCTCCCCCATGATGTACATGCCCCGGATGCTCCGTTCGTATGCCGCGTCCATGATCTCGACCACGGTCAGCCCGGGATTCGGATCGAGTTTCGCCTGCCAAAGCTGCTCGAATTTCGTCCTGACCGAGTCATCACTCACGGGCTGGTAGTCCGGATAGACCATCGGAATCAGTCCCACATCGGATGCCCCCTGGACGTTGTTCTGTCCGCGCAGCGGATGGAGCCCCGTCCCGGGACGCCCGATGTGCCCGGTGAGCAGGGCCAGCGAGATCAGACAGCGCGCATTGTCGGTGCCGTGTATGTGCTGTGAGATGCCCATGCCCCAGAAGATCATCGCGGCCTTCGCCCGCGCATAGGCGCGTGCCACTTTTTTAAGCGTCTCCGGATCGATCCCGCAGAGGGGCGCCACGCGTTCCGGGCTGTATTGCATCACCGATTTCAACAGCGCTTCGAATCCGTCCGTGCGCCTCTCGATGAATTTCCTGTTGTGCAGCCCTTCGTCGACGATCGTGTACATGATGCTGTTCAGGAGCGGCACATCCGTATCCGGACGGAACTGCAGGAAGATGCTCGCGTGCCGTGCAAGGTCCGATCGATACGGGTCGATGACGATCAGCGTCTTGCCGGCCCGCGCGGCGTTCTTGATGAAGGTCGCGGCAACCGGGTGGTTCACAGTCGGCCTGGCCCCGATGACGATGATAACGTCCGCGAAGGCGACATCTTCGACCGGGTTGGAGACCGCCCCCGATCCGAGTGTTTCGAGCAGTGCGGAGACGGACGACGCGTGGCAGAGCCGTGTGCAGTGATCGATGTTATTGGTGCCAAAGCCGGTTCGCACCAGTTTCTGGAACAGGTAGGCCTCTTCGTTGCTTCCCTTGGCTGAACCGAATCCCGCCAGTGAGTGCGGTCCGCGCGTGTCCCGCAGCCGGGCCAGTCCGGCCGCGGCGACGTCCAGCGCTTCCTCCCAGGGAGCTTCGCGGAAGTAATAGGGGATCTCTTCCTGGGACAACAGCTCGGCGCTCTTGGCGCGTCCGTCCCTGCGGATCAGCGGCCGCGTCAGACGATCGGGGTGGTGCACGTAGTCGAAGCCATACCGTCCCTTCACGCACAGGCGGCTGTGGTTCGCGGGCCCATCGCGGCCGTCAACGTAGGCGATCCGGTTTTCGCGGATGTTGAAGGTCAGCAGGCAGCCGACGCCGCAATACGGGCAGGTTGAATCCACCTTCCGGTCCGGCGCTTTCGCCGCGACCCGTCCCGCGGGCATCAGGGCTCCTGTGGGGCAGGCCTGCACGCATTCGCCGCAGCTGACGCAGGTGCTCTCGCCCATCGGGTCATCCAGGTCAAAGACGATGCGGGCATGTTCGCCGCGCCAGGCATAACCGATGACATCATTGACCTGTTCCTCGCGGCAGGCGCGAACGCAGCGGGTGCACTGGATGCAGGCGTCCAGGTTGACTTCGATGGCAGGGTTGCTCGCGTCGGCCCTGGGCTGGAAACGGCTGGGAAAACGCGGACGGGTCACGCCCAGTGCGCCTGCCCACCGGTCGAGTTCGGAATCCGGGCGATGTGGAGAGCGGCCCTGTCCGGGCATGTCGGCGAGCAGGAGTTCGAGGACCATGGCCTGGGATTGCCGGGCGCGCGGGCTGCGTGACTGCACCTGCATGTCCTCGCCCGGCTTTCTCACGCAGGAGGGCGCCAGCACGCGTTCACCCGCGATCTCGACAACGCAGGCCCGGCAGTTCCCATCGGGACGGTAGCCGTCCTGGTAGCAGAGGTGAGGAATTTCGATCCCGGCCCGGCGCGCGCTCTGCAATATGGTTTCGCGGGGCAGGGCCTCGATCACTCGCCCGTCGAGGGTGAAGCGTATCGTTTCCCGGGGGGAACGGTCAGGCCGTGCCGCCATCGGCGAACTCCTCCGGAAAAAATTTCATTGCGCAGAGCAGGGGATTAGGCGCCGCCTGCCCGAGCCCGCAGATGGATGCGTCCGCCATGGCTGCGGAGAGCTCCTTGAGCAACGCTTCGTCCCAGCGTGGTCGCTCCATGAGTGTCACGGCCTTGGCCGTGCCGACGCGGCAGGGAGTGCACTGTCCGCACGACTCCTCGCGAAAGAAGCGCATTGCATTCAGCGCGAGGTCGCGTGCCCGGTCCCGGTCCGAAAAGACGATGACAGCCGCCGAGCCGATGAAACACCCATGTTGAGTGAGCGTGTCGAAATCCAGCGGGATGTCCGCCATGGAGGCCGGCAGAATTCCGCCGGAGGCGCCTCCGGGAAAATAACCGTAAAGCTGGTGGCCCGGCAGCATGCCGCCGCAGAATTCCTCGATCAGCTCACGGGCGGTGATCCCGGCCGGCGCGAGGTGTACGCCGGGCCTGCACACCCGGCCGCTCACCGAGAACGAACGCAGGCCGGAGCGGCCGTTCCGCCCCTGCGCGCTGAACCATGACGCGCCCTTCTCGATGATGTCCCGCACCCAGTGCAGCGTTTCCATGTTGTGTTCCAGGGTGGGGCGCCCGAACAGTCCGACCTGGGCGACATAGGGTGGGCGCAGCCGTGGCATTCCGCGCTTGCCCTCAATGGATTCGATCATCGCCGACTCCTCGCCGCAAATGTATGCCCCGGCGCCGCGGCGCAGGTGCAGCGGCGGCAATTCGCAGGGCGGATCCTCCCGCAACGCCGCCAGTTCACGCTGAAGGATGTCGCGGCAAGCCGCATATTCATCGCGCAGGTAGAGGTAGACCGCCTGCGCCTCGATGGCCCAGGCGGCAATCAGCGCGCCCTCGATGAAGCGGTGGGGATCGCGCTCGAGATAGTAACGGTCCTTGAAGGTCCCGGGTTCGCCCTCGTCGATGTTGACGGCGATCAGCCGCGGCTTCGGCTGGTTGCGAAGCAACTCCCACTTGTTGCCGGCCGGGAACCCGGCTCCGCCGAGCCCGCGCAACCGGGCGTCCTTCAGTGTCGAAATGATCCTTTCCGGATCGTGCTGGCCGGCATGGCATGCCCGCAACAGCGCATAGCCTCCGTTTCTGCGGTATTGATCCAGCCCGATAGAGGGTTCGGTCAGGTCGGGAGGGGCGCGTCCCTCGACAGAGCGGATGACATCCCCCACGGTCGCGTTGTCCAGGGCGCGTTTGCCGACCACGGCGACCGGAGCGCCATGGCAGCGGCCGACGCACGGGACGGCCTGTACGCGCACGGTCCCGGGGAGGCGCCCCTTGAGTTCGGACAACAGATTCCGCGCGCCGAACATCTCGCAGGTGATCGACTCGCAGATACGCACCGTCTGCAAAGGCGGAACGGCATCCGGGTCCTTGACGACGTCGAAATGCTGGTAAAACGTTGCGACCTCGAACACCTCGGCCATCGAAAGCTTCATTTCTTCCGCCAGGGCCGCCAGATGCGTGGCGGAAAGTTGCCGGAATTCATCCTGAATGAGGTGCAGATATTCAATCAGCAGGTCGCGTTGCCGCGGCCGATCACCGAGGAGGCGGCGTACTTCGGACAGGGCGTCAGTGTCCACCTGCCGCCCGCGCAACTGGCTGCGCCGGCTGCCTCCTTTATTTTCGGGTTTCGCTTTCATGCGGAACGGCGCCGCGACGCATTCAACAGCACGAGGATTTCACCCTGGCCGCCGGCGGCGATGTCGCCGGCGAAACGCCGGGCCTCGGGGCCGAATTCGCGAAAGTAGCCGAAACGCTTCCTGGAATCCGCGGTTTGCTTGAACAGCAGGCGCAGAAACTCCATTTTAAGCCTGCCGCAGTCGTTGAACGTGACAGGCACGTGCGCCGGCATCCGTCCGAGGACTATTGTTCCGCGGCGCATTCCGTATCCGACGCCCGTCCGGGCCAGCCCAAGGATCAGCAGGGTGCCGGCGATCATGCGGGAGCCGGCGAAATCACCCGCGTCCCCGAGCACCAGGATGGTCCCTCGCCGCATGCGGTCCGCGGCGCGCTTCCCCGCATTGCCGCCGACAACGATGTTTCCTCCGGTCATGCCGTGCATCGCGCCGGCTACGGCCGCTCCGATGAAGTCCCCCGCGTCACCGGAAATCTCAATGCTTCCGCCGGACATGCCCGCTCCGAGCCAGTTGCCGGCGCTGCCACGCACCGTGATCTGTCCGCCACGCATATCCTGCCCGAGGTAGTGGCCCGCGTGGCCGTTGACACGGATCCGGCCGCGGGTCATGCCGTGTCCCAGCCGCACGAAACTGCGGCACGCATCGACGAACCTCAACGACAGGGGATCGTCGCCGGAGACCTGGAAGAGATCGCCGACGTTTCCGGCGCGGCGGCCGCAACGCAGGCGGATCGCCTTGATGGCCGTGAGCGTGTGGCCGTGCAGCTTGTCCGGCGTCAACGCGGAGAGATCCAGCCAGGTCTCCGGCTGACGGCGCAATTCAAAAGTGACGTCGCTCACTTCAGGATGTCCCAGAGATGGAAGTGGTACGGACCCAACTTGCCGCCGTAGTTTCCCGCGCTGACGCGGAAAATCCCTTTCTTCGGCCCGAAGCGGCACACCGCGTGCACGCCGGCCCGGATGGCTTCGCGAATCGCCTTCTCATTCAATCCGTCGATGACAATTTCCAGCACGGATCCCACTTCCTCGGTGAGCTGCGTGGGCACCAGCCCCTTCAGGGTGGGGCAGAACACCTCGTTCGTCGACGCCGGGACGAAGCGGTATTTCGAGCCGACCTTGGATCCCGACCCCACGATCCCGCCAGGGAAGGTCGTGACCGCCCCGCGTACCGCCCGGATCGCCCGGACTGCCTGTTCGCACGCGGTAATGCCGTGCCGTGAAGTCTTGGCCATGACCAGAAAATTGCCGCCGCCGATGGCGGGCACCATGCCCGTGGACTCCTCGCACAGAAACTCGCCGTGCATGACGGGGATGCGCCAGTAGCGGATCCCGTCGACTGTCTTGGAGATCTGGAACCCGTCGCCGAAGTAGCGCAGGCTCCGCCCCAGCGGGATCATGTCATCGCTCCGACTGCCGGCAAAACAGGCGCTCGTGGCGGTCGTCATGACCGATTGTCCGACGCGCCGTCGCACCTGATCCATCAACTGTTTCCTGGACATCGCGAACATAATCACGGCAATTCCCGGCCTGCCGTCCGGCGTTTCGCCCGGGCCCAGTTCCCTTTCGATGTCCGCTTCGCAGCCGCAGGCGATGACCGAGGACGCAAACCCGGTGAGGGAGTTTGCCGCCCGGTAAGCCCACTTCAGCGTCATGGCGGTGATGACAAGCCGCGTTGCCTTCATGGCGAAGGCCTCGGCAAAGGTATTGTCAACGGTGACCCCGTTGATCTTCATGTGGCTCACCGTGGCACGCAGGGATGGACCGAAATCGCCGACCGGCCGAAACCGAGCAGTTCATCGCTTCCTATCCGGAAATTGCCCAGCGACACCGTGTGATAGCGATCGAAATACTGCTTCAGCACGCGCTCGATCCCGCGGTCGTATGCGGGCCGGGTCGCATGCACCTGCCCGGACGTGGATTGGATCACCTTGCCGTCACGGACCACCAGTACCCCGTCCTTGAACACGAGCGCGGGTTTTGAAAACATCCTTTCCGCGTTGCGGTTCGGCTCATAGACCGTGATGTCAGCCGCGGCGCCGCGGCCGAGGTGGCCGCGCGTCTGGAGGCCCAGGCTGCGGGCCGGGGCCGCCCGGGTCATGATGGCGATTTCCGCCAGGGAATATTCGCGGTCGAGGCTGTCCAGGATACTGGACTTACGCGCCTCAGGATGGATGCGGTCCAGCATCTCAGCGCGGAAAGCGCGATCCATCAACAGCCGTATGAGGCGCGGGTAAGTCGTGAACGGCGCGCCGTTCGGATGGTCGGTCGTGAGGAATATGCGCCACGGATCCCGGACTTGCAGGAACAGTTCCAGGCCGACGCACCATTGCAGGGCGTTGACGAAGTTATGATCGCGGTAGAGAAAGGGCACCACGCCGCAACCGGCATCGCATTCTATATCCATGCACACCCACTTTTTCGGGTGCGCGTGGCGGCGGCCGCGGTATTGCAGCATGGTATCGCCGGATGCCGTGACGGTCTGTCCGAACATGACCTGTCCGACGTCGATGGAGATGTTGGGGTTGGAATTGACCGCCTCCGCAATGCGCGCGGCGGCGGATGAGAACCCGCGATCACCCTCTCGCCCGTAGCTGTGAAACTGCACATGGGTGAGGTGCAACGGAAGTCCCTCGACCGCGGCTATGGTTTTCAACGTGGTTTCGGCGTTTCCGGGCACGCCCAGGTTGCAGCCATGCACATGCAGGGGGTGGCAGATCCCGAGCTCATGCACCGCGCGTGCGAGGGCCTTCAGGATCCTCCGCGGCGATACGCCGTAATGTTCATGCCGGACATCGAGGTCGAGATCTCGCTGGTTGAACTTGAATGCGCTGATCCCGCCTGGGTTGACGACCTTGACGCCGTGCGCGTGTGTCGCGTTCACGATCCACGCCACGTAGTCGTTAATCACCTTCTGGCCGGTCTTGCCGGCGAGCAGGCGCAGCAGGAAATCGTCATTGCCGAGGAGCGCGTAGGCTCCGGTATCGACGATCGGGACATCCGCCATCTCCGCATGCGCGTGACGGGCGTTGGCGGGCAGCATGGCCGGCTCGAAGCATGCCGTATATCCCATCTCCGCGTAACGGTATCCCGTGATGAAGCTGGTGGGGACCGCGTGGCCGGAGCCGGCGCGCAGGATCGGGCTGCCCTGGACCGCATACGGCATGTGATCTTCCGGCAACAGCGCGCGGGCGATATTGACCTTGCCGCCACCGATGTGGGTATGGATATCGATGGCGCCGGCCATGACGATGCGGTCGCGGACATCATAGGTATGATCGATCCGGGTGTCCCTTCGCGGCGCCGGAACCATGATGCCGTCGCGAATGAACAGGTCCATGCGCCTGCCGTCGATCCCGTGCATCGGATCGTAGACCACCGCGCCTTTCAGCCGCACCAGCACGGGACTACAGCCGCTCACGAAGCTGCGTCAACACGTGGGCTACGGACGGCATCTGCGGCGTCCGCAATCCACGCAACGGCAGACTGACGACGCCGTCCAGCCGGAACAGCGAGCCGTCATGGTCGACGCCGGGCGTTCCGACCGGGATGTAGACTTTAGCGGATCGCGCGACACGCTGCGAGGGACGCGTCAGGGCAATCGTCGGCACCTGCGTTACGGGCAGTTTCGCATCCGTCCCGAAACTGGAGATCCACAGCAGCGCGTCCGCCATACCGGATTGCAGCATGGTCCGGCCACGGTACAGTTCTGGATCGAATTCCGGCTTGCCGGCCGTGAAGTTCACGCGCCCGGGGAAACCCGTCTGCCACGCGCAGACGTTCGCTGAGGAGGTTCCGCCGTCCGCGCCTCCAAGCGCCAAGCCGGCAAATCGAGTGGTTTCGTTGAGCGCGACCACGAGCTCACTGATCGCCTGTATGACGAGTTCCCTGTTCGTCGGGTCCAGTTCCGCCGCCGACCAAACCAGGACGCCGTATCGCGCCGCACGCAGACGTCGTACCACTTCGTTCAGTTGCGCGAGGCGGGCACGGGTGATAATCCCCGTGGTGGCCGGGTTGCGGCCGCGGTGGAGCATCCGCAGGGCACCGAGGATGTCCGCGATCTCGTGACGGTTGCAGGCGACAAGCTGTGCGCCTCTCCGCCCCCGGCCGGTCCCATGACGGGTCTTGAGTTTATCGCCTATGTATATGATCTGCCTGCTTTTCAGTCTCGAAGTTATCAGGGCGCTGGACGGCCAGACACATCGCTCATAAAAGCGCGGATGGGTCGCGAGCGCATCCGTGCCGACAAAAACGATCAGGTCCGCGCGGTTGCGCAATTCGGTCAACGTGGTCAGCATCCCGCCGCGGCTCTGCAACACGAAGGTGTTGCAGAGCGCGGCATCGCTGTGCATGTGGTCGACGGCGGCACCGCAACGCTCCGCCAGTGCCACGGCTGCCTGGCAACCCCGGACATCGGTTCCCATGCCGCCCACCAGCGGCTGTCGGGCGCTTCGCAGGATCTGCGCGGCCCGGCCCAGTGCATCCACATAGGGGACTGGTTTAGCGTCAACGTGCGGGGAAAGGGCGGTACCCGTGTATTCGAGTCCATGCCTGGCCAGAGGACAGGCGCCATGCCCGGCTTTCAGGCGTCCATCCTTGAGCGACACAGCCAGGTCGTCGCACAACAGGCTGCAGAATGGACAAACGACATTCTTGAACGTTATGGTCGTGGCGACGGGCATGACTGGCCTAATCCAGGCGTAGGCTCTGTACCGCGCTCAACGAACGGGACAGGGCAGTTCGCGGCAGGAGCCGCGCAGGGCGAATACGGGGAGGGTTCGGCGGGTGTTACTGGTCCAGCTGGGCCAGCATTTCCTGTACGCGGGTGAATTTTTCCCGCGGCTTTCCCTTGGGCCGGCCTCTGTCAATTTCACGCTTGTCCAATACCTTCCAATCGGAAAATGTGACGTATCGGATACCTTTGCTACGGAGACGATCGTAGACCGCGTCGGCGCCGCGCTTTGCGGAACTGGAATCGAATGCCGCCACGTCGTTCAGAAGCGAATTGACCGTCGCTACGCTGTCGGCCCGATTCGTGCCGATGATACCAGTCGGTCCCCGCTTGATCCATCCGGCGGCATAGACTTGCGGCAAGGCAGCGCCCGCCTTCGTAACGCGTCCGTCGGCGTTGGGGATCACGCCGTTCCTGGAGTCGAACGGCACTCCGGGGATCGCCACTCCCTTGTAGCCGATGCTGCGGAACACGATGCCCGCATCGATCTCCATCGTCACGCCGGTGCCGCGCGCGCTCTGACTGTACGGTTCGCCCGAAAGCACGTTCTTCTCCAGCCGCACCCGGGCGACCTTGCCGTCGCCGAGCAGTTCCACGGGACTCTTGAGAAAAGTGAAGATCACTCGGCGTGATTTGCCCGATACGCGCCGGGTCGCGAATTCGCGAAACTGCTCGTAGATCTTGCGCGCGCCCGGGTTCGTCTTGTCGTCCAGTTCTTGGCGGCTCGCGTCGTACAGCTCCAGTTCCGTTTCGTCGACGACGGCGTCGCAATGTTCGAGTTCGCCGAACTCACGCAGCTCCTTGGGCGTGAACTTGGCCTGCGCCGGCCCGCGCCGGCCGATGACGAAGACGGTGCGGACCCTGC
Organism: Gammaproteobacteria bacterium; assembly: GCA_016193395.1. Classification (GTDB taxonomy): domain Bacteria; phylum Pseudomonadota; class Gammaproteobacteria; order Eutrophobiales; family Eutrophobiaceae; genus JACPSH01. The sequence goes on along the minus strand of JACPSH010000053.1, from coordinate 29,855 downwards.
TTTCGGCCAGAACGGCAAGCGCGTGTTCGGCGATGTCGGTGTGGGCCAGCTCCGGTCCGGTCTTGGCGAGGATGCGGGCGACATCGGCCGCGACGTTTCCCTGACCGATCACGATAGCCGTGTCGTGAGTGAGGTCAAATGTGCGATCGCGATAGTCAGGATGGCCGTTGTACCAGCCCACGAATTCCGTCGCCGTGTGGCTGCCGGTGAGCGACTCGCCCGGGATGCCGAGGTTACGATCCGATTCGGCGCCACAGGTGAAGATGACCGCATGATGGCTGGCGCGAAGCTCGTCGATGGAAATGTCGCGTCCGACCGTGACATTGCCGATGTAGTTGAAGTCCGGTGTTTCGGCGATCCTGGCATACACCTCGATCACCTGTTTCAGCTTGGGATGATCCGGCGCGACTCCGCTGCGCACCAGCCCGAACGGGACCGGGAGGCGCTCCAGCATGTCGATGCGCACCCGCAGGCCCGCCTTGAGCAGCGCCTCGGTCGCATAGAAGCCGCTGGGTCCGCTGCCGACGATCGCGACGCGCAGGGGGTTGTCTTCACTCCCAATCCTGCCCATGGAACGTGATCCGGAGGATATTCAGCCGCTGGTCACGCCCGTCTTGGCAACACCCGCTGCATTCACGGGAGGGACGGGTCCGGACGCGGCTGGTTCAGAGACCGAGTTGCTTCTTCCGTTCCTCCGCTCCGGGGAGCGGATCCATCTTGTCGCTGCAGACCGGCGTTTCCTTGGAGCGTTGCGCGTTGATCTCGATCCACTCGCGCTTGTCGTCGGGAAGATCGGTCTCCTCGAAGATGGCCTGGACGGGGCACTCCGGGATGCAGGCACTGCAGTCGATGCAGACATCCGGGTCGATGTACAACATGTCGTCGTCGTAGTGGAAACATTCGACCGGGCATACCGTCACGCAATCCGTGAAGCGGCAGCCTTTGCAATGGTCTGTGACGATGGTGGTCATGTTGAGCTCCTTGTCGACGGCCCGCGCCCCGGCCCCCGATGTCCGTATTGTATCAGGTCTTGTAGAGCAGGATTTCGCCGCGGTTCAGTTCGATGGAGTCGCCGCACCAGCGGGCATAGCGTCCCGATATGTGAGCATCTGCCACCGCCAGATCCAGCTGCCGCAAATGGAGCAGATACAGACCCAGGAACGGCGGCCGGAAGCAGCAGGCATAGCTGAACGTCGGCAGCAGCTCGCTATCGTGCAGTGTGACAATCGTCCCGCGCTTCATGCTGGCCCCGGGGCGCAAGCCGAGTCTGCCGAGCACGATGATGGTCCCCGCCAGCATGTTGACTCCCGTAAAATCGCCGCTGTCCCCGCCGACGGCTATGAGGCCGTTGCGCATGCCGTGGCCGAGTTCGTTTCGGGCGCAGCCACCGATGATGATTTCCCCTCCGGTCATGCCCATCGGGCTGCCGCGGTAGGCGGCCCCCACCATGTGCCCGGCGTTTCCCTTGACGCAGATCCGGCCGCCGCTCATTTCCGGGCCGACCCAGTCCCCCGCGTTGCCGTCGACAATCACCTGGCCGCCGGACATGCCGACGCCGAGGTGGGCGCCCGCATCCCCGTGGATGTGCAGCGTGCCCGATTTCATACCTGAACCGAGGTGCTTGATGCGCGACAAGTCGCCTTCCAAGTGGAGTTCCCCATTGCATTCGCCATCCGCAGCGAAGAAATCTCCGACCACGCAATTCTCGTTGCCGTGAATGAGCGGCAGCGACTCGACCTCCGGGGTCTTGAGGCCCTGCAGGCGATCCGGCGCCAGGGCATCGGCCTCGACCGGCACTTCGGGGCGGGTGCGCAATTGCAGCCTCAGGCTCATGCGGCATCCGCCTTGATCAGATCGCGCAGATGGATGTGGTACTGGCCGAGATTGCCGCCGTAATTGCCGGCGGAGATCCTGCGGATACCGGGCCGCGCCGCGGCGCGCAGACCGACGTTCATGGCTTCGCGGACCGCCGACTCATCAAGCCCGTCAATGACTATCTCCAGAACGCAGTTCACATCCGGATCGAGCCGGGTCTGGGTCGCAACGGCGCGCAGGGTGGGGCAATAGGCATCGTTGGTCGAAGCGATCAACGCCTTGTAGCGCGAGCCGACCTTGCTGCCGCTTCGCACCACGCCGTCGGGGAAGGGCAGGATCACCCCGCGAACGCCGCGCATCGCCTGGACCGCGGACCGGGCCGCGGCCAGCGTGGCCGGCAGATCCTCGCCCAGCAGCAGCAGGTTTCCGCCACCCACCGCTTTCTGTGCGCCGAATTTTTCGTCTACGAGAAACTCGCCGTCCATCACCGGGATACGCCAGAGCCTGCGGCCCTGAAGCCGCTTGCTGATCTGGAAGCCATCGCCGAAGAAGCGGAGCAGTCCACCGACGGCAAGCGACTTCTCGCCCTGGAGACCGCTGAAACAGGCCGTGGTCGGACAGGTCATGACGCATTGGCCGATGCGCTCCACCAACCGCTTACCGAGCCCTTCGGCGTCGGTGGCAAACAGCAGCACGCTCACGCCCGGCCGCAGGTCCGGCGTCTCGCGCGTGTCGAGTTCGCGTTCGATGCCGGCCTCGCACTTGCAGCCGATGACCGAGGTGGCGAATCCCGTCATGGATCGCGCGGCCGCGAGCGCCCAGTCCGGGTTCTCCGCCGTGATCAGGATACGGGCGCCCCACATCTTGAACGCCTCGGCAAAGGTGTCGTCGATTTCCGTGTCTCCGATCTTCATCGCGATCTCCGCTCAGGCCGGGCGCGATGGAATGACTTCATGGTCATGCAGGAAGGAATCGCCGACGGCGTAATTGTCGAACTCGATGGAGTAGTAGTCCTCGAAGAACGGACGCACGGTCTGGACGATCGTGGCGTCGTATTCGGGGGCGATGTGCAGCAGGCGGCCGCTGAAATCCTCCCGGAATTCATGGTCGTCGATCACGACGCGGCCCGACTTCACGACGTATCGCGGCGCGTTGAACATCCGTTCCCGATCCGCATCGTCGTCGTAGACGGTGATGTCCGCATCGGCTCCGGGCCCGAGATGCCCCTTGTTCCGGAGGCCGAGCGCGCGCGCCGGACCGGCGCGGCTGATGATTGCGATCTCGTTCAAGGTGTATTCCCGGTCGAGATCCGCGAGCACCGTGCGGCTGATTGCCTTCTTGTGCACGCGCTTGATTTCTTCCTTCCGGAATTCGCGATCCATGAGCAGGCGGATCAGTTTGGGGTAGCTCAGGAAGGAGCCGCCGTTCGGATGGTCGGTGGAGAGGATGATGCGCCAGGGATCCGCCGACATCAGAAACAGCTCCAGCCCGATGGCCCATTGCAGGGCGTGAACGTAGATTTTTTCCTGGTAGCTGAACGGCACAATGCCGCAGCCGCTCTCGCATTCCGTGTCCGCGTTGACCCACTTGTTCTTTTTCAGGTTGCGCAGCATGTAGGCCAGCGGGGCGTCCGCGGTCATGATGGTCGACTTGCCGAACATCACCTGGCCGACGTCGCAGGTGATGTTCGGGTGGGCGTTGACGTACTCGACGATCGGCTGCGCCGCCGAGGAAGGGCTCTTTCCCGGTTGGCCGCCGTAACTGTGGAACTGGATATGGGCGATGTGCAGGCGACGATCGCCGGCGGTCTTCATGGTTTCGAGCGTGGTCGCGTAGTTGCCGCTGTGGCCGAGGTTGTTGCAGTGGATGTGGGGCGGGTGCGGCAGGCGCATCTCGTGCACGGCATCGACAAAGGCGTCAATGATCTGGCGCGGGCTGATCCCGAATACCTCGTTGGTTTCGTCGATATCCGAAACGTTGGCGTTGCGTTTGCCCTTCCACGGTTCGTCGCCGCCCGGGTTCACGAGCTTGGTTGCGTAGGCCTTGGTCGAATTGACCCACCACGCGACGGCCTGGCGGAATTCGTCGCGTCGCCCCTCTTTGAGAAGGCGTTGCAGAAAGATGTTGTTCCCGAGCAGGACATAGAACCCCTTGTCGATGACGGGCGTGTCGTGCAGTTCCTCCAGCGTATGCCGCGCGCCGATGGGCGGGACGGCCGCCTCCATCGCCGTCGTATAGCCCAGGCTCGCGTAACGGTAGCCGGTCGCGAACGTGGACGGGACCGTGCCGCCCGTGCCGGAGCGCGTGTACAGGGTTCCGGGATGCGGGTCGCGGCGGTGATCCTCGGGCTGCAGTTTCCGCGCGAGATTGACCTTGGGTCCGGCGATGTGGCAGTGGATATCCACACCGCCCGGCATGATGACCATGCCCGCGGCGTCGATCCGGCGCGCGCCGACCGGTGCCGATTCGACGATGCGGCCGCTTTCGACGCATAGGTCCCGGACCGCGCCGTCGATGCCGTTCGCCGGATCATGGATCCGGCCATTGACGATCCGGATCGGGCCGGCTGCGCCGGCCGGGGTGCTGTTATGGCTCTTCAATCGGCAAACGCAACCTGAGTCCGTGACTCAGGCTGCCGTCCTGGTCGCGGCGCTTCTCGACTTCGCGGCCTGGCCGCGCGCGAGGAGCAGCGCCTTGATGCGGGTGCGTAATGCGGTGAGGATGTCCTCATCCGAGGGAAGCTTGGATTCGAAGGCCGTCCGCAGCGTGATCGGCACGTCGTCCATGCGATAGACGGTCCCCGCGACGCTGATGCCGTAGGTCGCCGTGCGGAAGGCGACGCGCGCCAGGCGGCTGGTCGCCGTTTCCTTGGCATCCAGGCTGATGACCGGGATGCGGCCCAGGTGCTCGATGGCCGCCTTCGGGAAATTGGCGGCGGGGTCGCTCGCGACGATCAGGGCAGCATCGGCATCCCCGCGCGACAGCGTATCCACGGTGGTGAATTCCCCCGGGTTGAAGCGCGGGAAACCGCGGCTGAAATTCACGCCGAAGGGGAAACCGGTCTGCCACGACACGACGTTATCGGCCCCGGTCACGTTGCCGTGCCCGCGCACCGGCTTGGCGACGAAATGCGTGTACTCGTTGAGATCGGTCGCCAGCGCCAGCACGGCGCCGGAATTGAAATGCCGGCCGCGCGTCATGGTCAGTCCCATGCCGAAGAAAAGCACGCCGTAGCGGCATGATTTCATGCGCGCGGCGAGATCGGTCAGCGTGGCCAACGGGATGCCGGTGGCCTCTTCAATGCCTGGATCAAGCCGGCGCCCGCGCACGAGCGCCCGAAGGGCCCAGGCAAGCTCGAAGTCGTGTCCTGGCTTGACCTGGAGGAACAGGTCGGCCACCGGGGCGCTTGGCGTGCGGCGCACGTCCACCAGAACGACGTATCGGTCCTTCTTGCCGTTGGGCGTGAACATCCCCTTCGGGGTAACCGCGTAACGGGTGAAGTGGCGCGGATGCGATTCAGCCGGGTTTCCGCCCCAATAAATGACCAGATCGGCGCGGTTCTTCACTTCCCCCAGCGTCATCGTGCTTTCGCCGATTCCCTGGAACGCCAGGCCGGAGGGGCCGTGGCAGACCGACGTCGTGGTATCCAGGTTGCCCCGGATCATGTCCGTGATGGCCACGGCCTCGCGTTGCGCTTCGCAGGTCGTATCGCTCAGGCCATAGGTGATCGGAAAACGCGCTTCGACCAGGATGCGCGCCGCCTCCTCGATGGCCGCCTCGACGGAGACGGGCTGGCCGTCGAGCAGGGCCGGCGGGACATTGTCTTCATGAACATGCTCGGCGAACCAGGCGCGGCCGAGCACGCAGGCGTTCTTGGCCTTGGTGATCTTCTTCTGGTCGAGGTCGACGGTAAGCACCATGTCGTCGCACACGCATCCGCAGAACGTGCAGGTGGCGTTTTCCACGACCTTGACGTGTCCGGAGCTGGTCTCCGCGGTTTTGACCTTATCGTCCATTAGTTGTCGTCGCTGCCCCTGGTGTTCAGGCGGCGCCAGTGATCTTTTCGATCTGCACCGTGAAGTTCTTGGAAATCGGCATGCCGGTGCCCGCCGTGTCACTGGCCATCAGCTGGCTCGAGCTCGGTCCGTAAGCCATGAACAGCATCCCCGCGGGGAGATCGGTGCGCTTGCGTGGCTGGCAGGTCACCGTGGTCTCACCGGTATCGTTGCTCAGCCGGATCCGATCGCCGGCCTGCAGTCCGAGCCGTGCCATGTCGTCCTCGTTCATTTCCACCGTGGACGTCACCTGCAGGTACTCTTCCTTGAGTTTTCCCCTGTTGAGCGACGTCCCCTGGTCGCTGGTGCGCCCGGCTATGAGCAGCATGATTTCCGGCATTGATGACGCTCCACATTGCCGCACATGGGTCGAATCCTCTGCGGCTTGCATGATCAGATGCCGCAGCGGTGTCCGGCTTTTAGCATGTTCGCTCAAGGTCGTCAATTTGCCATTGAATTCCACAGGATAGGCGTTTTTGGCGATACACTAATATATTGGCAGACAACGTCGAATAATAAAAAATCCCAGTGAATCCCCCGGTCAAGTCCTCCCGATCCTCGCCGCCGCCGGCCACGGTCCATATTCATGCGCCGGCGCGCCTGCATCTGGGGTTCCTCGATCTGCACGGCGGGCTCGGCCGGCGCTTTGGGAGCCTTGGCCTCAGCATCGACGGCATGGGCACGGAATTGACGGCGACGAAGGCAGACACGGTCAGCGCGGTGGGGTCTGGAGCGGATCGCGCCCTGCAGTATGCCCGGGAATTCATGTCGGCCGCGGGTCTCCAGGGCGGGGTGCGCTTCGAGATCCGGCGCGCGATCCGCGAGCACGCCGGCCTGGGTTCGGGAACGCAACTGGCGCTTGCCGTGGGTACGGCCCTGTCCCGGCTGCATGGGCTTGCGTACCGGTGCGAGGAGATCGCCGCCTTTCTCGATCGTGGCCGGCGATCCGGGGTCGGGATCGGCACGTTCGCGGAAGGCGGATTCATTGTCGACGGCGGTCGCGGGCCGGACTCCGGTACGCCCCCGGTAGTCTGCCGCATGACCGTGCCGGATGCCTGGCGTTTCCTGCTGATCATGGACAGCCGGCGCCAGGGACTTTCCGGGGAAGGGGAACGGGACGCCTTCGCGCGGCTCGGCGCCATGTCGGAGGCCCATTCCGGGGAAGTGTGCCGGCTCGTCATGATGCGCCTGCTGCCGGCCCTCGCCGAGCGCGACTGCGCGGCCTTTGGCGCCGCCGTCACGCGCGTACAGGAAATCATCGGCGATTGTTTTGCCGCGGCCCAGAGTGGCAGGTTCAGCAGCCCCGATGTGGCGCAGGCCCTGCTGAAGCTGAAAGATCTCGGAGCGGCCGGCATCGGGCAGAGTTCCTGGGGGCCGACCGGGTTTGCGGTCTTCGCAAGCGAAACCGGCGCGTTCCAGGCCCTGAGGGATCTGCGCGCGGGATACGCTGACGACCCGGGGCTCGATTTTGTATCATGCCGCGCACGAAACGTCCCGGCGGATGTGCGCATGGACGCGGCGGTGTCTGGGAAGTCAGGTCGGCGGTGACCGGCGCCCGGCGGCGCGGCCTGCCGGCGCATCAGGACAATTCATGAAAGACCCCTTTCTCCTGCACATATTCAATCCCACGAAGAACGTCAGTCCGTTCGACGTGAACATGGCCTACGAAGCCGAATTCGACGGAGTAATTCCGTATTCCAACGTCACGCTGGACGAAATACATGCCCTGACCCAGGACACCATATTCTCGCGCGGCCCGACTGGAGTGCGGCGCACCGGGATCTTCATCGGTGGCAGGGAGTTCGGACTGGCCATGGAAATGCTGCAACGCGCGAAGGCCGCGATGGTGCCGCCGTTCGAGGTGTCCGTGTTCGTCGATCCCAGCGGCGCGATCACCACGGCCGCGGCGCTCGTGGCCTGTGTCGAGGCCGCGTTGAAGAAGGTCGGCCACGGGGACCTCTCCGGAAAAAAGGTACACATCTTCGGCGGCACCGGTCCGGTGGGGATCTGCGCCGGGATTCTCCTGGATCGTTGCGGGGCGGAGGCTTTCATCGCCAGCCACCGCGGCCAGCATGTCGCCGATGAAGTCGCGCGCGAGTACAACGCCCGCTTCCATACCAGGGTACGCGGCGCGGCCAGCGGCTCCGAGGAGGAGGTGGCGGAAATCGTACGCAACAGCGACGTGCTCATCGGCTCGGCGCGCGCCGGCGTGCGGGTCGTCAGCCACGCGCAACTGGAACAGGCTCGCAACCTGAAAGTGGCAGCGGACGTCAATGCCGTGCCCCCGTCCGGCATACAGGGCGTTGAGGCCGACGATCTCGGGCGCGTCCTCAATTTCACGCCGTCGAAAGCCCTCGGCCTCGGCGCGCTGGCGATCGGCAACGTCAAATACAAGGTCCACTACCGAATGTTCGAGATGATGAAAGAATCAGAGCGTCCGATATACCTCGGTTACGAGGACGCGTTCGCCGTCGCCCGGGAGTATGCCGGCAGAAAAATCCTCGGCAACTAGGACCGAACAAGACATCCGCAGGGAGCCCACTTGGCTGCAACGCGACCCGGCATCAATCAACTGACCCGGCCCCTGGTCGAAGACCTGGTCCAATCCAGCACCGCTCTCCGGCTGGACGTCACAACGATCGGGGATGGCACGCGCATTATCGATGCGGGCATACACACCCCCGGCGGCCTCGAGGCCGGGCGCCGGATCGCGGAAATCTGCCTTGGCGGCCTGGGCACCGTGCGGTTGCGCGCCTCTACCCATTTTCAGCACTGGTCCTGGCACGTGGATGTGCATACCTCGCAGCCGGTGCTCGCCTGTCTCGGCAGTCAATATGCTGGCTGGAGCCTGGTCCATGGGCAGGGCAAGCAGGCGTTCCGGGCGCTGGGCTCGGGGCCGGGCCGGGCCGTCGGCAGCAACGAGCAGCTGTTCCATGAACTCGGCTATCGGGATCAGGCGGAGTCCGCCTGCCTCGTGCTCGAAGTGGATCGTATTCCACCCGTCGAACTTGCCGAGGAAATCGCCAACCAGTGCAGGATCTCCGCGCGTCAACTGACCCTGATCCTGACTCCGACTTCCAGCCTCGCGGGAGCCGTGCAGATCGTCTCGCGCGTGCTCGAGACGGCGCTGCACAAGGCCCATACGCTCAAGTTTCCGCTGGAGTGCATCGTGGATGGCGCTGGCAGCGCGCCCTTGTGTCCGCCGTCCCCGAACCGGCTCACCGCCATGAGCCGCGCCAACGACGCGATCCTGTTCGGCGGGCAGGTGCAGTTATACGTGGATGCGGAGGACGCCGCCGCCGGGGAACTGGCGCGCACGCTCCCGAGTTCGGCCTCGAAGGATTACGGAAAGCCGTTCGGCGAGAGATTCAAGGAAGCCAATTACGACTTCTACAAAATCGATCCGCTGCTGTTCAGTCCGGCCTGCGTCACGGTCAGTTCGCTGCGCACCGGCCGTTCCTTTTATGGCGGGGCGGTCAATCTGGATCAGCTCAACCAGTCCTTCACGCGCGAATTCGGCTGACCCGGGTGTGCGGGAGATGATTCCGGCGCCAGGAAACCGTTCATCACCCTCCGGACATCCAGGGCGTTACGCGCCGGACGAACTGAGGCGTACGGTGCTCGCGAGCCTGATCGGGGAAGTGGATGCCCTCAAGCCCGGCAATATTCACCGCTTCTCCGGCGGCCATGGCATGCGTTATGAGGATTTCATCACCAGCGCCGAGGCCAGTGCCGGGCCGCTGTGTGACTCCGGCGCATCGGTCGGCCGGCGCGTGCTTGGCGCGATCGAGGCGACCCGAAGGGCGGTAGGCACCAACACCAACCTCGGTATCGTGCTGCTCTATGCGCCCATTCTGCGGGCCTGTGAAGCGAGTGCCGAGGCAGGACAGATCCAGCCTGTCCTGACGGAGGTTTTGGGTGCACTGCACAACGACGATTCCCGGGATGTGTTTGCCGCCATACGGTTGGCCCAGCCTGGCGGGCTGGGCCGGAGCGGGCGGCATGACGTCTATCGCGAGCCGGACTGCAGCCTGCTCGAGGCCATGCAGGAAGCCGCGGACAGGGACCTCGTTGCCCGCCAGTATGCGAACGGATTTATGGAAATCTGGGGCTGCGGATTGCCCTGGCTGGGAGAATTTCTGGCCCGATGGAATAGTGTAGAATGGGCCACGGCCGGCTGTTATCTCCGCTTCCTGGCGGAATACCCGGATTCCCATATCCAGAGGAAGTTCGGCGCCGACGTCGCCCGGCGGATTTGCGGTCGCACCGCGGATGTGCTGAAGCGGTTCGAAAAAAAGAAGAACCCCGGCAGCGCGGTTTCGATGCTGCTGGAATATGACAGGGAGCTGAAAGACACCGGCATGAATCCTGGCACCAGTGCGGATCTCACTGCGGCCAGCCTGTTGCTGCACCACCTGGGCGCGTGAACAGTGGCATAAGAATACGAAACCGCTATCCCGTAATGGGGTTTGCATCCTGAAGGCAAAACGAGGAGGAGACAAGAAAATGGCCGTCATTGACAAAGTACTGGTAGGTGAATCGCTGGTCGGCGAGGGCAATGAGGTGGCTCATGTTGACCTGATTATGGGTCCACGCGGCAGCGCCGCAGAAGCGGCGTTTTGCCACGCCTTGACCAACGAAAAGGACGGGTTCACTTCACTGCTTGCGGTGGTCGCACCGAATCTGCAGTGCAGACCGAACACCATACTGTTCAACAAGGTGACCATAAAGGGCGCCAAGCAGGCCGTGCAGATGTTCGGCCCGGCCCAGCGCGCCGTGTCTATGGCTGTAATGGATTGCGTTGAGGACGGCACGATTCCCGCGAACGAGGCCGACAACGTGTTCATCTGCGTCGGCGTGTTCATCCATTGGCTCGCGGAAAACGATGCCAAGATCCAGGACTACAACTACGAAGCGACCAAGCAATCCATCAAGCGCGCAGTGAAGGGCGAGCCGAAGGCCTCCGAAGTGCTGAGCAAGCGCAAGGCGGCGGATCACCCGTTCCAGGCGCACAAGTAGGATTTCAGCGACGATAACAAGAGTCTTATCTGCATTCGGTTGGAGTAACCAACCCCAACACGCCCCGGCCCAAGCTGGGGTTTTTTTTGACTGACAGATTGACGCAAAAGTCCGTCCGTAGACTTTTGCATCAGCGTGCTAAACGCCGGGCAGCGCGGCCGGATCCAGCGCCCGGGAATGCAGGGACGTCGCGACCAGCATGCCCGAGGCCCCGGATTCGGCCGCGCTTCGCACATCGGCTGCGTCGCGGGCGCCGCCGGCGAGATAGAGGCGCTTGTGGCCGCCGGTGAGCGCATGGATCTCGCGACACAATTCCAGCGCCGGGCCCGCTTCGCTGCCGACCTTGTGGAGGGTCATGAGGATGACTTCCTCCGGCCAACTTTCCGGCCGCCGCAGCAGATCCCGGCTGCCGAGCAGCCCAGTATCACTGAAGTCCAGCGAAAGGATCGGGCGAGTCCCATGGAGTTGCGCCAACTGGCCGGGCGTGATGCCGCTCTCCGTGCCCAGTACCGGCCGCAGCCCCGGGACAACGCGATCCAGGGTGGCGGTGCCGGCGTCCAGCCAGTACTCGACGCCGCGGAAAGCCGCCATCATCTCCCGCACCACCCTTTCGTTCTCGCCCGTGTTCTGAATCGCATTCAGGTCCGCCACGTAGACGGTGCGGAACGGGTACAGGGAAAGGAAGGACCCCAGCACGGCCAGAGGATCGGGGTCGGGGCAAAGGCGCGTTGCAACCGGGCGGTAGCGGGAACGCAGGCCGTGGCGGGCATGGACGGCCAGCCCGTCGAGCAGATCGATGACAGGTATAATGTGCATCCCGGAAACCGCTCCAGGCATCGGTATCATGTTAGGGCCTCACCCGCATGCAGGTTAAGGAAATCCTCGGCTGGGACATCGGCGGCGCGCACTTGAAGATGGCGCGCATCGACGCCCGCGGCGCGGTACTCGAAACCCGCCAGTTCCCCACCCCGCTGTGGCTCGGGCTGCATTCGCTGGCGGAGACTTTGGGCGAACTGCAGGCGCGCTTCGCCCGGCAGACCTTGCGGCACGCCGTGACCATGACGGGCGAGCTTTCCGACATTTTCCCGTCGCGCATGGACGGCGTGCGGTCCCTGCTCGAACTCTTCGCGCGTTATTTCGAGCCGGATTCCACGGTGGTCTATACATGGAAGGGGGGACTGATCCCGTTCGCGCATGCCTGCGAGCGCCGGGACGAAGTGGCTTCCGCGAACTGGCATGCGACCGCGCGCTTCGTGGCTGCCGGCGTTGGCGACGGGATCCTCGTGGATGTCGGAAGCACGACCGCCGATGTCATCCCGTTCAAATCCCACCGACTGTGCAACCGTGGCGGCACCGACCAGGAGCGCCTGCGTTCCGGCGAACTGGTTTACGCAGGCATCGTCCGCACGCCGGTCATGGCCATCGTGCAGCGCGTGCCGTTCGACGGCCAATGGCAGAACGTGGCGGCCGAATATTTCGCGAGCAGCGCGGATATCTACCGTATCACCGGGGAGCTTGACGAGGCCGACGATCTGATGCCGACGGCGGACCACGGCGGCAAGTCGGTGACCGACAGCGTGCGGCGGCTGGCCCGAATGCTGGGAACCGATCCTCATTCCCGGGACGGCGCGGCCGTGTGGCAGGATCTGGCGCAGTACATCGCGGAGCGGCAACTGGACATGATCGATGAATCTTTTTCCCGTGTAGCGGCCGGCCAGGCCCGGCACGGCGAACGCGCGGTGGTCGGCGCAGGCTGCGGCCGTTTCATCGCGCGAAAACTCGCCGCGCGCCACGGGCATCGCTATATCGATTTCAACACGCTGCTCCCACCGGTCGCCTTCGAGGCACGGCAGGCGGCGGTTGCGGCGACCGCCGTGGCCGTCGCGCAACTGGCGCGCCTCGAAGCGCACACATGAAACTGAGCGAACTGCCTTACCGCCGCAATTCCGCGGACGTGTTCGAAGCGGTTTCAGGCGAGCCCTGGGCGATCTTCCTGGACAGCGGCTACCCCTACATCGACAGCGGCCGCTACGACATCATGGCCGCGCGGCCGTACCTCACGCTGACCACTCATGGTGACGACACGGTCATTCGCGATCGGCACGGCACGCGACATTCGGGAGCCGATCCGTTCCAGCTTGTGCGCGAAGCGCTGGGCGAGGGCGTGGAAAACCTCTCGGGGATGCCATTCTGCGGCGGGGCCCTGGGGTACTTCAGCTACGACCTTGGCCGGCGCATCGAATCGCTCCCGGAGACAGCCGAGCGCGATCTGGACATGCCGGACATGGCCATCGGCCTGTATGACTGGGCCGTCGTCGTGGATCACCACAAGCGCCGCTCCTGGCTGATCGGCCAGGGTCGCGATCCGGAAACGGAACGCCGGTGGTCCACTTTTGAACGGATGTTCACCACGCCCGCCCCGACGAGACTGGCGCGATACCAGCCGCAGTCGCCGATCCGCGCCAACATGGACAAGGCGGCGTATATGCGTGCCTTCGATCGGATCAAGGCCTATATCCGCGAGGGCGATTGCTACCAGGTCAACCTGGCGCAGCGCTTTGAGGTCGACGTGCAGGGCGATGCCTGGGACATGTACCTGCATTTCCGCAGGCATAACCCGGCGCCCTTTGCATCCTTCCTGCGCCTGGACGGCAGCAGCGTCATGAGCTGCTCGCCGGAACGGTTCCTGAACGTGCAGGGTGGCCAGGTCGAGACCAAACCCATCAAGGGCACGATCCGCCGGTCATCCTTCGCCTACGAGGACAAGGCGCTGGCCGCGCAATTGCTGGAGAGCGAAAAGGACCGCGCCGAGAACCTGATGATCGTGGACCTGCTGCGCAACGACCTCGGCAAGAATTGCCGCACGGGAAGCGTCGCCGTGCCGAAACTGTTCGCGCTGGAAAGCTTCGCGACCGTGCATCACCTGGTCAGCACGGTCACCGGGCGCCTCGCGGAAGGCCGGCATGCGCTGGACCTGCTGCGCGGCTGTTTCCCCGGCGGCTCGATCACCGGCGCGCCGAAGCTGCGCTCGATGGAGATCATCGAGGAACTGGAACCGCACCGGCGCAACGTCTATTGCGGCGCCATCGGTTATATCGGCTTCGACGGCAACATGGACACCAGCATTGTCATTCGCACCGCGGTCCGCCGCGGCGGGCAGGTGTATTACTGGGCCGGCGGCGGCATCGTCTGGGATTCACAGGCCGAGGCCGAATACGAGGAATGCTTCGCCAAGGCCCGGGTCGTGCTCAGACTGTTCGAACAGGGCGCGGCCAGGGATGTGGGTAATTAAGATCGGCGGCAGCCTCCAGACCAGCCCGCACCTCGGCGGCTGGCTGAAGCTTTCGGTGCATGAAGGTGCGGGACGGGTCGTCATCGTTCCCGGCGGCGGCAACTTCGCCGAGCGGGTTCGCGCGACCCAGGTGGGCCTGGGTATCGACGACGCCACCGCCCACCGGCTGGCGCTTCAGGCCACAGAGGATTACGCGATAATACTGGCCGGCCTGGAGCCGCGGCTGGTTCCTGCCGCAACCGAGACCGGGATCCGAAAGGTCCTGGCGGCGGGGCAGTCTCCCCTCTGGTTTGCAGGTGAGATGGTAAGACAGGCGCCTGAAGTTCCGCAGAACTGGACAGTCACCTCCGACAGCCTTGCCTTGTGGCTGGCGCAACGGTTGGATGCGGAGGTCCTGGTACTGGTTAAATCCGTCCCGCCTCCACAATATAAGAACGTTGAGGAACTGACTGCCTCGGGTTATGTCGACGAGGCGTTCCCCGCTTTCTTGAGGGGCTTCAGGGGTAAGGTCGCCTGCCTGGGGAAGGACGAGATCGGCGCGATGGCTGAATGGCTCCGTTCCGGGAGGCTGCCGAAACAAAAACGCCTCGTCATCCGCGACGAGGCGCTGGCCTGAACAGCGTTATCGGCTGGTCAGCTTGGGCGGTCCCTTACAAGGGTCCGCGCCGGAATAAGAAGGCCTGGCACCCGGAAGAGGCTGGAGGTGCCAGGCAATAGCCGAGTTCCATCTCGGCTCCCCGCTAAGCCTGCCCCGGCATGTCGTAAGCCGGGGGCGGTCACTTCAAATCAGTCCCACGTCAACGCGCCACCGGTCTGGTATTCGGTGACCCGCGTTTCGAAAAAATTCTTCTCCTTCTTGAGGTCCATGACCTCGCTCATCCACGGGAACGGATTGGTCGCTCCCGGATACTGTTCCGGCAGGCCGATCTGCGCGCAGCGCCGGTTGGCGATGAAGTGCAGGTACTCCTCGAACATGCGCGCGTTCAGGCCGAGCACGCCGCGCGGCATCGTGTCGATGGCGTAACGGACCTCCAGATCGATGCCCTCGCGGATCATCGCGACGATCTCTTTCTGGAATTCCGCTGTCCACAACTGCGGGTTCTCGATCTTGATCTGATTGATGACGTCGATGCCGAAGTTCATGTGCATGGACTCATCCCGCAGGATGTACTGGAACTGCTCGGCGCAGCCGGTCATCTTGTTGCGGCGGCCCATGGACAGCACCTGCACGAAGCCGACGTAGAAGAAGATCCCCTCGAAGACGACATAGAAGGCGATCAGATCGCGCAACAGGCGCTGGTCGTTCTCCGGCGTGCCGGTGTGGAAAGTTGGATCCCCGAGACTCTGGGTGAAGCGCATGGCCCAGGCGGCCTTGTCATGGACGGACGGTACTTCACGGTACATGTTGAATACTTCAGCCTCATCCAGGCCCAGGGATTCGATGCAATACTGGTAGGCGTGCGTGTGCAGGGCCTCCTCGAAGGCCTGCCGCAGCAGGTACTGCCGGCATTCCGGGTTGGTGATGTGGCGGTACACGGCCAGCACCAGGTTGTTCGCCACCAGCGAGTCAGCGGAAGCGAAGAAACCCAGGTTACGCTCGATAATCAGGCGCTCGTCATCGGAGAGACCGTCCGGCCGCTTCCACAGCGCGATGTCGGCGTTCATGTTGATTTCCTGCGGCATCCAGTGGTTCGCACAGGCGTTCAGGTATTTCTGCCAGGCCCACTTGTACTTGAACGGCACGAGCTGGTTCAGATCCGCCCGGCAGTTGATCATCTGCTTGTCGTCGACCGTGATGCGCGCGGCGCCGAACTCGACCTGCTCGAGCCCGGTGACGGTGTGTTCCGGGGCATCCACGAGCGCCGGACTCAAATTCGGCTGTGGAACGGAATATTCGGGCGCGACATCCAGCTCGCGAACCACGGGTCGCGGCTTGGTTGCGGACTGCCTGGCAGTCGCAACGGGGTCTTCCCAGTTCAGCATCGTAGTTCCTCTGTACTTTCTGTCAGTGCTTGGATTTCAGTCCCTGCCGTCGTCCCTACTGGCACGACTCGCAGCTCGGATCGGTGATCAGGCATGTCGCCGCCTCGCTCTCGCCCGGATGGTTGACCGCGTTCAGTCGGCTCTGGCGCCCAATGGCGAGCGTGCTTTTCTCCACATGCGTGGCCCCCAGGCTGCGCAGGTAATAGGTCGTCTTCAGCCCGCGCACCCAGGCCAGCTTGTAGAGGTTGTCCATCTTCTTGCCGTTCGGCTCGGCCATGTACAGGTTCAGCGACTGCGCCTGATCGATCCATTTCTGGCGACGCGCGCCAGCCTCCACCAGCCAGCGTGGATCGATCTCCCAGGCGGAGGCGTAGAGCTGCTTCAGGTCCTCCGGGATGCGATCGATGGAACGTACGTTGCCGTCGAAATATTTGAGGTCGTTCACCATCACCTCGTCCCACAGGCCGCGCGCCTTCAGATCACGCACTAGATAGGGATTGACCACGGTGAACTCGCCGGACAGGTTCGATTTCACGAACAGGTTCTGGTAGGTCGGCTCGATCGACTGGCTGACCCCGCAGATGTTCGAGATGGTCGCCGTGGGCGCGATCGCCATGCAGTTGGAATTGCGCATGCCGACCTTCTTCACCCGCCGGCGCAGCGCATCCCAGTCCAGTGTCGCGCTGCGATCCAGATCGAGATAGCCGCCGCGGCCTTCGGCCAGCAGTTCGATGGAATCGAGCGGCAGGATCCCCTGGCTCCACAATGAACCGGCAAAGCTGGAGTAGGGGCCGCGTTCGTCGGACAGCATGGTGGATGCCTTGATGGAGAAATAGCTCACCGCCTCCATGCTCCGGTCAGCAAAGGTGACTGCCTCCTCGGAGGCATAGGGGATGCGCAGCTTGTAGAGCGCATCCTGGAAACCCATGACGCCCAGCCCAACCGGGCGGTGGCGCAGGTTGGAACGCCGCGCCTGCGGCACGCTGTAGTAGTTATCGTCAATCACGTTGTCCAGCATGCGCATGGCCGTAGCGATGGTCTTCTCCAGCTTCTCCATCATCAGGCCGCTCTCGTCCACGTGCTGGGCGAGGTTCACCGAGCCCAGGTTGCAGACCGCGATCTCCTCGTTCGAGGTATTCAGGCAAATTTCGGTGCAGAGGTTGGAGGAATGCACGACGCCCGCGTGCTGCTGCGGCGAGCGCAGGTTGCACGGATCCTTGAAGGTGATCCACGGATGGCCCGTTTCGTAGAGCATGGACAGCATGCGCCGCCAGAGATCGCCCGCCTTCATGGTCTTGAAATTGCGGACCTGGCCTCGCGCGGCCATCGCCTCGTATTCGGCATAGCGTTGCTCGAAGGCCTGGCCGACCAGCTCGTGCAGGTCGGCGGTCTCGTCCGGCGAGAACAGAGTCCAGTTGCCGTCCTCGGTGACGCGCTTCATGAACAGGTCCGGCACCCAGTTGGCCGTGTTCATGTCATGGGTGCGGCGCCGGTCATCGCCGGTGTTCTTGCGCAGGTCCAGGAATTCCTCGATGTCCAGGTGCCAGGTTTCCAGGTAGGCACACATGGCCCCCCGTCGTCTTCCTCCCTGGTTGACCGCCACGGCCGTGTCGTTCGCCACCTTCATGAACGGCACCACACCCTGCGAACGGCCGTTCGTACCCTTGATGTGCGAACCCATCGCGCGCACCCGGCTCCAGTCGTTGCCCAGCCCGCCGGCATATTTGGACAGCAGGGCGTCGTCCTTGATGGCGCTGAAGATCCCGTCCAGGTCGTCCGGCACGGTCGTGAGGTAGCAGCTCGAGAGCTGCGGCCGCAGCGAGCCCGAATTGAACAGGGTCGGCGTCGAGCTCATGAAATCGAAAGACGACATAAGCTCATAGAACTCGATTGCACGCGCCTCCCGATCCAGCTCCTTGATGGCAAGCCCCATGGCCACGCGCATGAAGAACGCCTGCGGCAGCTCGAAGCGCACACCCTTATCCGAGTGGATGAAGTAACGGTCGTAGAGGGTCTGCAATCCGAGATAAGTGAAAAGCTGATCGCGTTCCGGTTTGAGCGCCGCGCCGAGACGCGCAAGGTCGTAACGGGTCAGTTCATGGTCGAGCAGTTCAAGCGCGGCGGCGCGCTGCACGTACTTCTTGAAGTACAGCGGATACCACTCCGTCATTTCGGCCTGGGTGGCGGAGGTATCGACCCCCTCGGTGAAGCTCAGGGCCTCGCGCCGCATGGTGTCCAGCAGCAGGCGGGCGGCGGCCTGGGAGTAGTTCGGTTCCTTCTCAATCAGTGTCCGCGCGCTCATGACCAGCGCCGGATTGACGTCGGACTCCTTCACGCCATTGAAAAGGTTGCGGAGTGCGTCATCGATAATGAGATGCCCCTGCACGAATTCGAGCCCGGCGCAGGCCTCGTTCACGATCGCCAGTACACGCTGCATGTCCAGCGGGCGCTGCGTGCCGTCCGCGAGCGTGACCTTGATCAGTAGGCGCGGCTCGCTCTTCCCGGTATCGGCTCGGCGCTGTCTCGCCTTCTCGGCCCGCAGCTTTGCGCGTTCTTCACGATAGATGACGTAGGAGCGGGCGACTTTCTGCTCGCCGCCGCGCATCAGGGCCAGCTCGACGTGGTCCTGGATGTCTTCTATATGGATGGTGCCGCCGCCCGGCATGCGCCGTGTGACCGCCTTGACCACCTGGTCGGTCAGATCCGCCACGGTCTGGTGGACGCGCCCTGACGCGGCCGCCGTGCCGCCTTCCACGTCCAGGAAAGCCTTCGTCAGGGCGATGCTGATCTTGCTGGCATCAAAAGCCGTCACCTTGCCGTTGCGGCGAATAATCTTGAATTCGCCTGGCTGGTGGCTGGTGAGATCGGGGCTGACGTCCTTGAGTTCTGTAGTGCCGGAGGGCGGGTTCCTGTTGCCCTCCAGCATGACGACCGTTTCAGCGATTGCAGCCTTTTCCACGGATCAAAACCCCCAGCGCCCGGTTAATTGCGTGTTTTTGTGTATCAGGACGGCGTACGGAACTTAGAAATCGGTTTAAGTTCGGTACGTAAGGATGATCTATAGCACCCCCATAAAATGTGGTCAAGTGCTATTCCGGATACAAGATATTGTGGATTGGTATGGGTGTAAAGGGTGGAAACGCTGTGGGTAAGGCGTTGATAATTTGCTGCGCTGATCCATGCCGGTGCGCCTCGCAAAGCCACATGAAATCAGGGTGTTGGAGGGACGGCCGCTGATGCCCTGCCGGCGCGACCCCATAAAGATGTGGAGATGGCGTGAGGGCCGCGCGTTGCCTTCACGCTTCATTGATCACGGCAGAATGCGGCCCATCGCACCGCACCACACCCTGTAATATTTTTCCTGCGGCCCGGAGACCCGCATCGGGCCGTGCTGGGAGGGATTGCAGGGAGCCTATTCCCTCATTCCGGGTGGGCCCGCGGAGCGGGCACGGCCCGAATCCCTATTTGTGGGGCCGGATTCATTGCACATGGAAGTGCAGGTGCCGCGGAGGCCAGGGATGGCCGGGAGCGGCCATCCTGCCAAATTGCGTTGTCATTCCGGACCGACGCCGGCGTATGCCGGGGAAGGGTCCGGAATCTAGCCTTCGTGCCGCGAGAGTGGCAATAACGCCGCCTTTCTACGACCCCGTCGGAATCCACGGTGCAAAGCCGACGTGCGAAGATAGTATTCCGTCAATCCGGGGAAGGGTCCGAAGGACGCTTAGCCCGGATTCCACGGTGTAGAAGGGACGCCAGGTTTCAGCCAGAGGAATCCAGAGGAATAACAAGAACAGCAACCATGCCAACGGAATCGAACAAGGCCGCTGAGCTGATCACTGACTTGGTCGTCCTCGGCTCCGGCCCCGGCGGCTATACAGCGGCTTTCCGCGCCGCCGATCTCGGTGTCGAAACGGTGCTGGTCGAACGCTATCCCGTCCTGGGAGGCGTTTGCCTGAACGTGGGCTGCATCCCCTCAAAGGCGCTGCTGCATGCGGCCAAAGTCATCTCGGAAGCCAGGGAAATGGCCGAGGCCGGCATCGACTTCGGCAAACCCAAGATCGACACGGCCAAACTGCTGAAATGGAAACAGCAAGTCGTCGGCAAGCTGACAGCGGGTTTAAGCCAGCTCGCCAAGCAGCGCAAAGTGCAGGTAGTACAGGGCACGGGAAAATTCATATCACCCAACCAAATTGCAGTCAGCGGCGGTGGCAAGGACACGGTTATCCAGTTCAGACACGCCATCATTGCGGCCGGCTCGCAATCCGCGCGCCTGCCGTTCCTGCCGGAAGACCCGCGCATTATGGATTCCACCAGCGCTCTGCAACTTGAGGGCGTGCCGCAACGCCTGCTGGTCATTGGCGGTGGCATCATCGGCCTCGAAATGGCCACCGTGTTCCACGAACTGGGCTCGCGCGTGACGGTCGTGGAGGTCCTGGACAAGCTCATGACCGGGGCTGACCCGGATCTCGTCCGGCCGCTGCAACGACGCATCGAGAAGCAGTACGAGCACATCTACACGGGCACAAAGGTGACGGCAGTAGCCGCGGAAAACGCTGGCCTCAAGGTCAGTTTTGAAGGCAACAAAGCTCCCAAGGAAGACAGCTTCGATCGCATCCTGGTTGCCGTCGGCCGCTCGCCGAACGGCAAACGCATCAATGCCGAATCCGCAGGCGTAAACGTGGACGAACGTGGCCTTATCGCAGTGGACAACCAGCAGCGCACCAACGTCCCGCACATCTTCGCCATCGGCGACCTCGTGGGCCAGCCCATGCTCGCGCACAAGGCATCGCACGAAGGTAAGGTGGCGGCGGAAGTCGTGGCCGGGAAGAAGTCCGCCTTCGATGCGCGCGTGATCCCGTCAGTGGCGTATACGGATCCCGAAGTCGCCTGGGTGGGACTGACCGAGACTGAGGCGAAACAGAAGGGCATGCAGGTCGGCAAGGGCGTATTCCCGTGGGCGGCCAGCGGCCGTTCACTCAGCCTCGGGCGCTCGGACGGCATGACCAAGCTGCTGTTCGATGAAGCGACCCACCGCATCCTCGGCGCCGGCATCGTCGGCCCGAATGCCGGCGATCTGATCGCGGAAGCCGCGCTCGCCATCGAGATGGGCGCGGATGCGGCGGACATCGGTCTCACCATCCATCCGCATCCGACGTTGTCCGAAACGATCATGATGGCGGCGGAGGCCTACGAAGGCACGCTCACCGATCTTTACATTCCCAAAAAGACATGAGGATTACGCCGATGGGTGACAAGTTTCAGAAACTCACCGTTGCGGCGGTACACGCGGCTTCGTCGTTCCTCGATCGCGACGCGGGCGTCGGGAAGACCTGCCGGCTGATCGCTGAAGCCGCCACCAAAGGCGCACGGCTGGTCGTTTTCCCGGAGACCTTCATTCCCGGTTATCCGTTCTGGATCTGGACGCATACTCCTTCGATGGGCGGCAAGTTCTTCCTCGAGCTCGTCGCCAACAGCGTCACGATTGGCAGCGAGGCAACAGAACGCATCGGCGCCACCGCGCGCGAGGCCGGTGTGCATGTCGTGGTGGGCGTCTCCGAGCGCGACGGCGGGACGCTTTACAACACGCTCCTTTATTTCAGCGACAACGGCAGCATCATCGGCCGGCACCGCAAGCTGCAACCGACCGTCGTTGAGCGTACCGTGTGGGGGCGTGGCGACGGCTCGGACCTCAGGATCGTGGAAACGCCGCTCGGCAAGCTGGGCGGCCTCATCTGCTGGGAACATTCCATGGATCTCGCGCGCTACGCGCTGACCAGCCAGGGCGAGCAGATCCACATTGCTGCATGGCCGGCAATTTCAGCATTAAGCCATGATCCGAGCTCCGCGCTGTTCGACGATTTGACAGAGGCGGCTGCGCGCCATCACGCGGCGGCGGGCCAGTGCTTCGTGATCAACGCGCAATCCTGTATCGACGCCGCGACTATCGATCGGCTGGGCCTGAAGGGCCGCCCGGAGATGATCCGCGAGGGCGGCGGCTGGAGCGCGATAATCGGCCCCACCGGGAGAATCATAGCGGGGCCGCACCGGGACACCGAGACGATCCTGGTGGCGGAAATCGACTTCGCCGAGATCGCGATGTTCAAGTACGTCTCGGATTCGGCCGGCCATTACGCGCGCCCCGACGTGCTCCGGCTTGCGGTGAACTACGAGCCGCAGCGGATCACCGAGCCGCTCGCAGAGCCGCAAGACAATCCCGCCACACCCCCGGAGACCGGCCTCGCGCCCAAGCCGCATTAGGGAACCTCTGAATAACCGCAGAGGTTCCCGCCAACCATGGACGGTTGGCCATTTTCCAATCGCCTAAGCGATTGGAAAATGAAGGAAAACGAAAATCACACTTTTCGTTTTCCGTGCTCTGACAAGTCCAGGATGGACTTGTTCAGAGCTTCCTTAGAGGATCCCGGCCGCGGCAGCTTTGGCGACAATAGATCGACCGAGGCTACGACCGCAGCAGGAACCGGTTCACTTCCACCGAGATCGAGCGCGGCGGCAGCTCGCCCGCCACTGCAAGCACCTTGTTGAGCAGGCCCGGCACGTGCACCGCACGCCCGGCGAACATCGCATTAAGCCCTGACTCGGCAACCTTGCGTGCATCGGCGAGCGGCAGCCACCGGAACAGGCGCAGCTTGCCCGCACCCGAAACCGTGTCGAACTCGGTCCGCGTCGTGCCGGGGCAGAGCACGGTCGCGGTCACGCCGGAGCCGCGCAATTCCCGGGCCAGCCCGCGCGTGAAGGACAGCACATAGGACTTCGCGGCGTAGTACACCGCCATGCCGGGCCCGCCGCCCTGCATACCGGTAAGCGAGGCCACGTTCAGGATGCGGCCCTGCTTTCGCTCCAGCATCGGCGGCAGTGCATGCCGGCAGAGCATCGTGAGGGCAACAACGTCGAGTTCCAGCGTCGCCTCCGTGGCCTTCGCATCGATGCCGGTGAATTCCCCCGCCAGCCCGATACCCGCGTTGTTGATGAGGATGTCCACGGGGCGGCCGCCCTGCACGACCTTCGCCCACAAGGCATCGGCGGCATGCGGCTGCCCGAGGTCGTGTGTGATGATCTCCACCTTAATTGAATGGGCCGATTTGAGGCCCACGGCCAGTTCCTCGAGCTTCGCGGCGCGGCGCGCGACCAGGATCAGGTCGCAGCCGCGGGCAGCCAGCAGCCGCGCGAACTCCGCGCCGAGGCCGCTGGATGCGCCGGTGACGAGGGCCGTCTGTTTTGTCGTTTGCATGGCCTGTTCCTCCGACGCTGGCTTGGGATAAATATCACTCAGAATAATGTAGCCCGCCAGTGGCAATCCCAATATAGGGAATTCTTCTGAACGGGCACACGCTGAGCAATAATGGCTTCATGCGAACCGATGTCGCGTTCAACACCTCCGACGGCGTGACGCTGCGTGGATGGCACTACGCGCCGTCCGGGGTCCGCGGAGCCGTACCGGTCGTTGTCATGTCGCATGGCTTCTCCGCGGTCAAGGAGATGTGGCTGGACCGCTTTGCGGAGGCCTTCAGCGAGGCTGGACTCGCGGCGCTGGTCTACGACCACCGCAACCTGGGAGCGAGCGACGGCACGCCGCGGCAGGAGATCGATCCGTGGCAGCAGATCCGCGACTGCCGCGACGCCATTACCTTCGCCCAGACACTGCCGGGAGTCGATCCGGCGCGCGTCGGATTGTGGGGCACGAGCTATTCAGGGGCGCATGCCATCGTGGTCGCGGCCTGCGACCGGCGCGTCAAGTGTGTCGTCGCACAGGTCCCGGCGGTGAACGTGCGCAAGAACTTTCAGCGTTCCGTGAATCCCGACGGTCAGATCGCGGTTCAACGGGGTTTCAATGCCGACCGAAGCGCGCGCTTTGCCGGCCGGGCGCCCGCGATGTTTCCAATCGTCTCGGAAGATCCCAACGCGCCCTGCGTATTGTCCACGCCGGACGCCTGGCATTGGTTCAGCGAGACCGCGCGGCAACGCGCGCCGAACTGGCGCAATGAAGTCACGCTGCGCTCAGTGGAGCTGGCGGGAGAGTACGAAGCCGAAATGTACCTCCATCACGTCAGCCCCACGCCGTTCCTGATGATTGTGGACACCGCCGATCGACTGTGCCCACCGGACGTGTCGCTGGCGGCGTATGAGAAGGCACTGGAGCCGAAGAAACTGGTGCTGCTCCACGGCGGTCATTTTGCCGCCTATATCGAGGACTTCGATGCCGCCGCCGGCGCGGCGCGCGACTGGTTTCGCGAGCACCTCTGATATGATCCTGGGGTGTAGGGATGATGCATCAGCACAGGCATCATATGATGTATACTTGATGCATCCGAACGAGAGGACCCAACATGCGTACGACTATCAATCTGGATGACAGGCTCCTGGCCGAAGCGCAGCGCATCACCGGCATGAAAGAGCGCACGACCCTCATCCACGAAGGACTCAAGGCGCTCATCGAGCGCGAAAGCGCGCGGCGTCTCGCCCGTCTTGGCGGCAGCGAGCCCCGGCTGCAATCCACACCACGGCGCCGTTCCCGGGCCGCGTGATCCTGGTAGACACTTCCGTCTGGGTCGATCACCTGCGCACAGGCGCGCCTTCGCTATCCGCGGCGCTGGATCAGGGGCAGGTGCTGACGCACCCGTTTGTTATCGGGGAATTGGCCTGCGGTAATCTGAAGAACCGCCGTGAAGTACTTCGACTGCTGGGCGAAATCCCTGCAGCTCCGGTGGCGACCGACACCGAGGCGTTGGATTTCATCGAGCGGCGCGCCCTGATGGGCCAGGGCCTGGGACACATCGACATCCATCTGCTGGCATCGGTGGTCCTGGCCGGTACCGCGCGATTGTGGACGCGGGATAAGCGCCTCGGCGCGGCGGCCGCGGATCTCAAACTGGCCTATGTGGAACCTGCATAAGCTGAGGAGACCCACTGCATCCTCGGCACCGACATCGGTCTCACTGTACATCCGCATCCGAACCTCTCTGAGACCGTTGCGTTCGCGGCAGAGGCTTACGAAGGCACACCTGCCGACCTGTATATCCCCCAAAAGGGGTAGGTTACGTGGAGTTGAGGGCAACCTTCAGACTGTCCCGATGCTTCCAGGGTATCATACGCAACTTGCGTATATACGTGGCTTGCGTATAATTCACACGTGAAGGCAGTCTTTGTCGAGCTGCCGGCCTTCGAGCGTTACCGGGCCAAATATATGGAAGACGCGGCGTTCCGGGAACTGCAGCGTGCTCTGATGGAGGACCCCGAAGCCGGAGAGGTGATCGAAGGTACAGGCGGCCTGCGTAAGGTCCGATTTGCCGATGCGCGACGTGGCAAGGGGAAACGCGGCGGCCTTCGTGTGATCTACTACTGGTGGGAAGCCGGGCTTCAGTTCTGGCTTTTTGCAGTGTACAACAAGGATGAAATGTCCGATCTGACACCGCAGCAGCGCAAGGCACTGAAGACTATGATCAAGGCGGAACTTGAATCGAGGAGTATGAAATGAAAGCAACGGTACGAGCCAAGGCCAAACCAAAACCGGCAGCCAAGCGCGATCTGTTCGCGGAGTTAAGCGAGGGCATGACGGCACTGGCGGAGGCGCGCCAGGGGAAGCGCACATTGCGTACCCACGCCGTGGAATTCAAACCTGCACCAGAGGTCACCCCCAAGGATCTTGTACGTGTTCGGCAGCATTTGAAGCTTTCACGGGCACTGTTCGCTATCTATCTTCGTACCAATGTCCGAACATTGGAGAACTGGGAGCAGGGTCGGGCAAAACCAAATGCGCAGGCCGCGTTGTTGATTAACCTGGTCAAGCGATTCCCGGACACAGTTGAAAGGCTCGCTGCTATCTGACTTTCTGATTGGCCAGCATGCAAGCAAAACGGGATTTCAAAGAGACCATTCAGGCGCATGCCCGGCGACGAATGAGGTGTCGGCCACGCTGGCGCGTCGCAAGAAGACCAATCAATCATCTTCGCGGTAGCGCATCACGCCTTTAGCGGCCAGCCCGCCGCCCTCTGTCTTCCCGGCTTCCTCGGCCTGGTCGTGGAAGAGGTGGGCCTTCGCCCAATTGCCAAGCGCGTGCAGGAAGGTGAACAGCACCGGCACGACCACCAGCGTCAGCAGCGTGGAGGTGATGATGCCGCCGATCACCGCGCGCCCCATCGGCGCCATCAGCTCGCCGCCGTTGCCCATGCCGATTGCCATCGGCAGCATGCCGAATATCATCGCCGAGGTCGTCATCAGGATCGGCCGCAGGCGCACCTGGCCGGCGTCGAGCAGGGACTGGCGCAGCGGTTTGCCCGCGCGCAGGCCATGGTTGGCGAAGTCCACCAGCAGGATCGCGTTCTTGGTAACCAGCCCCATCAACATGATGAAGCCGATCATCGAGAATAGATTCAACGTGGTGCGCGTGATCAGCAGCGCGAGAAACACGCCGGCCAGCGACAAGGGCAGCGAGGCCATAATCGCGATCGGCTGCAGGAAGCTGCCGAACTGCGAGGCCAGGATCAGGTAGATGAAGATCACCGCGAGTCCGAGCGCCGCCATTGCCGCGGCGAAGGATTCGTTCATGTCCTGCTGTGCTCCGGCCACGTCGAAGCGGTATCCCTGCGGCAGCTTGTAGGCGTCCATCAGTTTCTCCACGTCGCTGCCGACGTCGCCGGCGGCACGGCCTTCGGCGCCGGCGTAGAGCGATACGCGGTGCTCCAGGTTCAAGCGTTTGAGCTGCACCGCCGTACCGGTTTCGACGAACTCCACGACCTGGCGCAGCGGCACCAGCAGCGGCGAGCCGTCGGCGTTCAGCCGGTTGCTCGCGAGGTAAAGATCGCCCAGGTCGGAGGCAAAGCGGCGGCCGCTCTTCGGCAACTGCACGACGACATCGTAGTCGTGGTTGTCCGGCCCGAGCCAATGGCTGATCTGGTCGCCGGCGATAAGCGGCCGCAGCGCGTTGCCGATGCCGGCGATGGTCAGGCCCAGGTCGTTCGCCAGGTCGTTGTTGATGCGGATCGAGATGGTCGGATTGGAGCCCTTCTCGCTGCTCTCCAGGTCGGCGATGCCCGGGATCTTCGCGATCTGCTGCATCAGGTCCTGTGAGATCGCGACCAGCTTTTCGTACTCCGGACCGAGGATCGAGATGAAGATCGGCCGGTCCCAGCCCACGGCCAGCTCGATGCCGGCGATCTTCGAGATGCGCGCCCGCATCGCCTCTTCCAGTTCTTCCTGCGAGCGGCGACGGGTCTCTCCGGGATCGCTCAGCGGCATATTGATGCGCGCGTAGTTCTTGCCCTCGTCGCTGCCGACCTCGGTGTCGATGGTCTTGATCTCGGGGAAAGCCT
The DNA here is from genome assembly GCA_016193395.1 of Gammaproteobacteria bacterium. Taxonomy (GTDB): domain Bacteria; phylum Pseudomonadota; class Gammaproteobacteria; order Eutrophobiales; family Eutrophobiaceae; genus JACPSH01. The sequence goes on along the minus strand of JACPSH010000053.1, from coordinate 2,364 downwards.
TGAGCGCTTCCTCGACCTGGCGCGCCTTGGCGTCGGTGTACTCGAGGCTGGAGCCGAGCGGCGTGTTGATGCGGAGCGAAATGAACCCGTCGTCGGTCTCCGGCAGGAATTCCGTGCCGATCAGCGGCACGAGAAGGAAGCTGCCGAAGAAGGCCGCGGCCGCAACCCAGAGCACGATGCCGCGGTTGCTGAGGGTGCCGATCTCGCGCCAGTTGCGCGTGCGGAGCGCGTGGACGATGCCGAACACCGGCAGCCAGGCGCGCCGGCGCCGATCCATGAGGCCCCAGCCGAGCAGCCGTCCATAGATCTCATGCATCCATTCCACGCCGCCCTCGATGCGTTCCATCACGCGGCCGAGCCACGGCGCGTATTTGAAACGATCCCTGGCCGGATCGCGCCACACCGAGGACAACATCGGATCGAGCGTGAAGCTCACGAACAGCGACACCAGCACGGCCACGGTGACGGTAATGCCGAACTGGAAGAAGTAGCGGCCGATGATGCCGCTCATGAAAGCGACCGGCACGAACACCGCGACTATAGCGAAGGTGGTCGCCATGACCGCGAGACCGATCTCCTCGGTGGCTTCGCGCGCCGCCTGCATGTGGGTCTTTCCCATCCCGAGGTGGCGCACGATGTTCTCGCGGACGACGATCGCATCGTCGATGAGCAGGCCGATGCACAAGGACAGCGCCATCAGCGTGATGAAGTTCAGCGTGAAGCCGAACGCGTGCAGGGCGACAAAGGTGGCGATCACCGAGATCGGCAGGGTCAGGCCCGTAATGATGGTCGAACGCCAGGAATGCAGGAACAGGAAGACGATGAAGACCGTGAGCAGCGCGCCTTCGAAAATCGTCAGCTTGACCCGGTCGAGGGATCCCTTGATCCAGTCCGAGTTGGAATAGATGGTCTTGATGTGGACGTCGGCCGGCAGGCGGGCTTTCAGATCCTCGATCGCCGCCCCGACGCCTTCGCCGGTCGCGACGATGTTGGCGTTCTGCACCTTGAAGATTCGCAGGCCCACCGAACGCTTGCCGTCGACGCGGGCGATAGAGGTCTCTTCGGCCTCGCCGTCGATCACGTCCGCGACCTGGTCAAGGTAAACCGGCACGCCGCCTTGTTGCAGGTATACCGGGCCGCCGCGCGTCGCGACGATGATGCGGCCGAACTGCGCCGGGTCCTTGATGCGGCCCTCGACGCGGACCAGTTGCTCGAGGTTGCCGGCGGCGATGCTGCCGGCCGGCAGGTCCTGGTTGGCGCCCTGGATGGCCTGCACGACCTGGTTGACGCCGATGCCGTAGCTCTGCATCTGCACTGGCCGCAGGTGGACCTGAATCTGCCGCACGACCGCGCCGCTGACCTGCACGCTGCCGACGCCCGCGACGTTCTGCAGGCGCTTGACGATGACCTGGTCGGTCAAGGTCGACACCTCGCGCAGACCGAGGGAGTCCGAGTAGACCGCGAGGTTCAGGATCGGCTCCTGGTTGGGATCGGTATTTGAGCGGGAGATCAAGGGATCCTTGACCTCGCGCGGAAACGCCGGCCGCACGAGGGCCACTTTGTCGCGCACTTCCTGCGCGCCGATGCCGATGTCGGCATCCAGCCGGAATTCGATCTGGACTATGCCGTAGCCTTCGCGCATCGTCGAATAGATGCGTTTCACGCCGTCCACGGTGTTGACGACGTTCTCGATCGGCTTGATCACGTCGGACTCGATCGCCTCCGGCGGCGCGCCCGGATATCTGATTTCGACAAAAACGTACGGGTTGGACACGTCCGGCATCTGCTCGACCGGCAGGAGGACGTAGGAGAAGACGCCGAGCACCAGCAGCCCCAGCATCACCATCGTGGTGAACACCGGCTGGTTGATGCTGGTTCGGGTGATCCACATGGCGGCTATTCCGACCGGTTTAGCGGCTACCGGATGTGGCGACGTCCGCCGCGGCCGCGGTGACGACCACCGGGGAGCCCTCCTTCAGCGTGTCGATCCTCGCGGACACCACGTGCACGCCGGTCTCGAGGCCCTCGCGCACTTCGACCAGGTTCTGTTCCTCCGAGCGCAGCCCCAGCTTCACCGGGCGGCGCGCAATCTTTGCGCCGTCGATCACAAACACGTAGGGCAGCCCGGCCTGGATGTGTACCGCGCTCAGCGGGATCGCCGGCACCGGCGCGGTCTCGTTCAGGATCAGTTCGCCCTGCGCGAACATGCCGCCCTTGAGTACTCCGTCGGGATTGTCCACCGACAGGTAAAGCATGACCGAACGCGAGCCGGTATCGGTCATCGGGTTGATCCGCTCCACCCGGCCTTCGAAGCGGCGGTCGCCGAAACCGCCGACGCGGAAGTTCGCGATCTGGCCGATACGC
>JACPSH010000017.1 GCA_016193395.1 Gammaproteobacteria bacterium | reverse complement strand
GAAACGCGTCGTCGTGCTCACGGGCGCCGGCATCTCGACCGATTCCGGGATCCCGGACTTCCGCGGCCCACGGGGCGTGTGGACGCAGAACCCGAAGGCGGAGAAGCTCTCCGACATCCGCTACTACCTGGCTGACCCCGAGGTCCGGCGTCTGTCCTGGCAGAGCCGGCTCGATCATCCCGCCTGGAACGCCATGCCGAATTCCGGCCACCTGGCGCTCGCCGAACTGGAGCAGCGCGGCAAGCTGCATGCGCTGATTACGCAGAACATAGACGAGCTGCACCAGATGGCCGGGAACTCGCCGGAGAAGGTCATCGAAGTGCACGGGACGGTGCGCAAGGTCGCCTGCCTGAGTTGCGGCTGGCGCGGGCCGATGCAGGACACACTGGACCGGGTACGCGCCGGGGAGGAGGATCCTGCGTGCCGAAAGTGCGGCGGGATCCTTAAGAGCGCGACAATTTCATTCGGCCAGCAGCTCGTGCCCGAGGTGATTGCCCGCGCCATGCAGGCCGCCGGCGAGGCCGAGGTGTTTCTCTCGGTGGGTACCAGCCTGCAGGTCTACCCCATCGCCGATACCGTGCCGCTCGCGCGCTCGGCGGGTGCGCGCATCGTGATCCTCAACGCGGAACCGACCCCCTTCGACGACATCGCCGACGCGCTGTTTCGCGACCCGATCAGCAAGATCCTGCCCTGGCTGCTCCGGCCATCCATGGGGGACTGAAGTCCGCGTATCAGCGCTGCCCGGCGATCCAGCGGTCGATTTCGCGCTCCAGCACCTCGAGCGGCAGCGGGCCGTTGTCTAGCACGGCGTTGTGGAAGCGGCGCAGGTCGAACTTTCCGCCCAGCGCCTGCCGGGCCCGCGCCCGCAGCTCCTTGATCTTGAGTTCGCCGAGCTTGTAGGCCAGCGCCTGCCCGGGCCAGACGATGTAGCGATCGATCTCGACCACGATGTCCAGCTCGGTCTTCGCCGTGTTGTCTTTCATGAAATCGATCGCCTGCTGCCGCGACCAGCCCTTCGCGTGCATGCCGGTATCGACCACGAGGCGGCAGGCGCGCCACATCTCGTAGGTCAACTGGCCGAAGCGCGAATAGGGATCCGCATAGAAACCCATCTCGGCGCCGAGGCTCTCCGCGTACAGGCCCCAGCCTTCGACGTACGCGGTGTAGCCCGCGTTGCGGCGGAACGCCGGCAGGCCCTTGAGTTCCTGCGCGCGGGCGATTTGCAGGTGATGGCCCGGCACGGCCTCGTGCAGCGTCAGGGCCTCCATCTCGTACTTCGGGCGCGAGTCGAGCTTGTATAAATTTGCCATGAACACCCCCGCGCGCGCGCCGTCCTCGGCGCCCGGGTAGTAGCGCGCCGTGGTCTGGCTCGGCGCCTCGTAATCGGGGAAGGCGCGTACGCCGTACGGCAGGCGCGGCAGCTCTGCGAACAGGGTCGGGAGCTGCTCATCGGCGCGCTTCGCGATGTCGCGGTAGCCGATCAGCAAATCCTCGGGTTGGGTGTAGTAGAAGCGCGGATCAGTGCGGAGATATGCGAGAAACTCGTCAAACGAGCCCTTGTAACCGGAGTCCGCGACGACTTTCTCCATTTCGGCGCGGATGCGCTTGATCTCGGCCAGGCCGATCTCGTGGATCCGGTCCGCACCGAGCGCGGTCGTGGTGTAGTCGCGGATCTGATAGTCGTAGTACGCCTTCCCGTCCGGCAGGCTGGCCGCGGCGATCTGCTGCCTGCCGGCAGGGAGGTAGGTATCGCGCGCGAAGTCGTGCAGCTTTTTCAGCGCCGTGAATACGGCTTCTGCTATCGCCTTGCGCGCAGAGTTGCCCAGCCGTTCCCGATCCGCTGAGGCGATCGCGTCGGGAAACTTCGTGAACGGCGCATACAGCGTGCTCTTCACTGGATCGCCGCTCAGTTGTTCCTCGATCTGCTGCGGGATGCTGCGCAGCGGGCCGGCGGGCTGAGTCCAGCCGGTCTTTATGCCTTTTTCCAGCAGCACCTGTACCTGCCCGAGGTAGTCCGGGAAGGCATTCAGCCGCGCAATGTAGTTCTCGTAATCCCTGACCGTCCGCACCGGCATCACGCCGAGCAATTGCGGGAAGGCGAGCTGCGGTCCGTCCAGTTGCTCGATGGCGAGGTACTCGGACGGAAACTTCTGCCCGTCGACCGCAAGCCCGAGTTCATAGTTCAGCAGCTCGAGGGACAACGCGTCCTGGCCGGCGAGGCCGGCGGCGTCGATGGCAGCGGCGCGATCGCGGAAAACCCGCATGTCCGACTTGCGCCGCTCGATCGCCGCCGGCGCGAGGTCCGTAAGCCGGTCGTTGTAGCGGTTGTCGCCCAGCCAGGTGGCACTCTCCGGAAACTCGCGTAGCTGCCACTGCCAGTAGTCGTCGGCGAGTTTGCCGAGCTCGTCCGCGCCGCCGGCCCATGCCGAAGGCGAGAGCAGAATCCCAAGCAACACGAAACGAAGATATTTCATGGCTTTCACCTTGCAGCTTCGATGCGGAGGATGGCGCCCTGCTCCTCGTCGGTGGCCACGTACAGCAGGCCGTCCGGACCCTGCTTCACGTCGCGGATGCGCTGGCGCAGATCGACCAGCAGGGATTCGCGGCGCAGCTCCTCCATGTTCTCGTTGAACAGGATGCGTTCCAGATGCCCGGTGCCGGGGATCTCCCCCATGCGCAGGCCGCCGACGAACAGATCGCCGTTCCACCTCGGCAGCTTGTCGCCGGTATAGAAGGTCACGCCCGACACCGAAATGGCAGGCATCCAGTATGCGGCCGGGAACTCATAGCCTTCGTGCGTCGGAATATTGTTCTCGGCCTGCCACTTGCCGGCGTAGCTGCGCCCCAGGCTGACCAGCGGCCAGCCGTAGTTGCGGCCCGGCTGGATGATGTTGATCTCGTCCCCGCCGTTCGGCCCCATTTCACTCAGCCACACCTCGTGCGTGGCCGGATGCACCGTGAGCCCGAGGGAACTCCGGTGACCAAGCGAGTAGATCTCCGGGCGCCAGCCGTCGTTGCCGGCGAAGGGGTTATCCTCCGGCACGCTGCCGTCGTCCTTGAGGCGCAGCACCTTGCCGACGAAGGACTTCGGGTTCTGCGCGTCGTCGCCGCTGGTTGCGATCCACAGCATGGCATCCGGCGTCATGGCGATGGCAGTGGCGCCGTACATGTCCTCCCCGGTGAACACGTCCCGAACATCGGTCAGCGCGCCGCCCTCGAATCGTGCGCGCGCGACGGCGGTGACCATGCGTTCTCCTTCGAGGGGCTTTGTGTAGCTGAAGTAGATCCAGTGATTCTCGTCGAAGCGCGGATGCACGGCGAGGCTCATGTAGCCGTGCACCGCGCCGAGGACGCCCGACTTGCCCTTGAACACCGAGGCCGGCCCGCCGGCCACCGGCTTCGGATCGAGCACGCCGTCGCGGATGATGCGGAGCCGTCCGGCCCGCTCGGTGACCAGCAGCTCTCCGCCGGGGAGAAAGGCCAGGCTGTAGGGATATTCGAGCCCGCGCATGAAGACCGTGACCCGAATGTCCTGCTGCTCGGCGGTCGGATACAGGAACGGACCTTCCGGCAACGGCCGGTTCGCGAGACCCGTGGGCGCCACCGGCACGCCTTCGGCGAAGGGCACGCTTTGCTGTGCAAACGCGCTCGAGGCGGCGCCCGCGCACAGCAGTACGGCGAAGAAACACTCAGTTGCTTTCATTCCGGCCTCCGATTGGCGGCCCGGCCGCAGGTATATGGTACCCCGGCCGGCGCCACTCTGAGACGCCGGCCGGGCCTGAAGGTCCCGCGTTTTCCTGGACGTTTCGCACACGGCCTCGCAACACACTACACTCTTCGGTATGAAGTGGACTTCGGCGCTGAGTCGCGAGACCGATCCTGACACGGCGATCGGCGAGCTGGCATCCCAGACGCTTTCTGCTTTGGGATCGGCGCCCGACCTGGCCTTTCTGTTCGCCTCGGATCATTACAGCCCCGCTTTCGGGCATTTGCCCGCGGCACTGCGCATGGAACTGGGCGGGGGGATGTTGGTCGGGTGTTCCGCGAGCGGCGTGATCGCGGCCGGCGAAGAAATCGAACGGGAGCCCGCCATCGGCCTCGTCGCCGCCCGGCTGCCCGGGGTCGAGCTGGAGACCTGGTCGGTGCAGAAAGACGACCTCGCGCCGGGGTCCCGGCACGCCCGCAGATGCACGGAGCTTGCGGCGCGGCTCGGCACGGAGCCCGCGCGCTTCATCCTGCTCGCGGATCCCTTCACCTTTCCGGCCGAGCAGTTGCTTCGATCGCTCGAGCAGGCCTTCCCGACGAGCGTGATCGTCGGCGGCCTCGCCAGCGGGGGCGAGGCGCCCGGAGAGACTGCATTGTTTCTCAACGATGCAACGCATCGCTCCGGGGCCCTGCTGCTTGCGCTGGGCGGCGATCTGGACCTGCGGACTGCGGTCGCCCAGGGGTGCCGACCCATCGGCGAGCCGCTGTTCGTGTCTGCCTGCGAAGGCAATCAGGTCAGGGGACTGGACGGACGGCCCCCGATTGAGATCCTGCGTTCATTGCACGGCCGTCTCGGCGAGCGCGATCGGGCGCTGATGCAGCATTCGCTGTTTCTCGGCATTGCCATGCATGTAGGCCGCATGCAGTACGACCAGGGCGACTGGCTGATCCGGAACCTCATGGGCATGGACTCCCACAGCGGCGCCATCTGGGTGGGTGAAGCGATGCGCGACGGCCAGGTCGTGCAGTTTCACCTGCGCGATGCGCGTACTGCGGAGGAGGATCTCGATCACGTGCTGGATCGGCTGCACGCCCAGTCCGCCGCTGACCCGCCGCTGGGCGCCCTGCTGTTCTCCTGCACGGGCCGGGGCCGTGGGCTCTTCGGCGTCCCGGGTCACGATTCCGGCAGCTTCCACCGGCGCTGGGGCGCCGTGCCGCTCGGAGGGTTCTTCTGCAACGGGGAGATCGGACCGGTGGGCGGCCAAACCTTCCTGCATGGTTACACGAGCGCCTTTGCGGTGTTCATCGCTCGTCCAGCCGCCACAACCCCGCTTCGAGGGCCAGCCTCCGGACGCCAGTGAGTTCCTGCGCTCTGGGCCTCCGCGCAATCGCGGTGTATTTTCCTCCGGTTCCCTCCTCCGCGACACTGTATTCCGGCCGGTACTGGTCCATGATGTTGACGTAGGTGTCGGGCGAGACTTCGTCGGCGAGCCATTGGAAGATCGCCGCGGCTTCCGCGGTCTGGCCGGGCATGACGAGATGCCGGACCAGCAGGCCGCGGCGGGCGAGTCCTTCCTCGTTGAGCTTCAGCGGACCTACCTGCCGGTGCATCTCAAAGATCGCCTCGCGCGCCCGGTCGGGATAGTCCTTGGCCTTGACGTACTGGCGCGCGGAGTCCCGCTCCCAGAACTTGAAGTCCGGCATGTAGATGTCCACGATGCCGTCCAGCAACCGCAGCGATTCGACCGAATCGTAGGCGCTGGTGTTGTAGACGATGGGGAGGTTCAGCCCGCGCGGCACGGCGGCGGCGACCGCTTCGATGACCTGCGGCACGACGTGCTCGGGCGTCACGAAATTGATGTTGTGGCAGCCGCGCACCTGGAGCGCCAGCATGAGATCCGCGATCTGCTCGGCGGTACATTCCGCGCCGCTCTTCTGCTGCGAGATGTCCCAGTTCTGGCAGAACACGCAGCGGAGGTTGCAGAGACCAAAGAAGATGGTGCCGCTGCCGTTCCAGCCGCGCAGGCAGTTCTCCTCGCCGAAGTGCGGAAAGGCGCTGGAGACGATCGCATGCCGGCCCGTCCCGCACACTTTCGCATGGTCCTGGAGACGGTTCACGTGGCAGTTGCGCGGGCAGGCGCAGCAGTCTTCGAGTTCCCGCAGGCCGGCCTCCACGCGCCGTAAGAGCTCTCCCGTGCGGTGAAGCGCCAGATACGCGGGCTCGAAGTCCCGGATCAGGAACTCCGGCTCAGGCGCGCGGGGGCGCGGGACGGCAATCGCTGACAGACTCAACATGGGCGGCCGGGCCAGGTTATCCGAATGGACGCATTCTACTCCGGGCGATCCAGGCCAAGCACATTGAGAAGCGTCCGCGTCCGCGGCTTGCCCGCCACGATCCGTTCCTTGTGCGGTTTCGAAAGCACCTTGATACGATGTTCCGCCTTCAGCGCCAGCGGCCGGCTGCCGATCCGCACCCTGTATGCCAGCTTCAACGGTCCCCTTGCCCGCAGATACTTCGCCCCACCCTTCCCCTTGCCCGCATGTGTCCGCAGGCGGCGGGCGACGTCGGTCGTGATTCCCGTATACAACGCGCCGTGCCGCGTCCGGACCATATAAAGGTGCCAGATCTGCATTGATGGCGTCACGCTGCGGAAGCCGTTGAACCCAGCCACACGCCCAGCCCCTGGGCGTTGAGCTCCATGTCCATTTCGATCAGCGTCCGCTGGTCGGCCTCCTGGAGAGGGCAGTCATGCTGGCGCAGTCTTTCCAGTGTGAAGTCGACGAGGTCTGCCTTGATGCGGGCGTGGCGATCTTCTCCGTTTGCATTGCCGCGGGCGATGGCGGCGTAGGCATCGATGTCGCTGCGTAGATCGCAGGCCAGGCGCGCGACCTCGTCCACCACCGAGTAATGCGTGAGGTACATTCGCTCCGGGCTGAATTCGAGATAGCGGTCCAGCGAGCGGTTCCAGGCCTCGGGGTCGAACTGCACGGGCGTGGTGGTGGGCATGACGAAGGCGCCGCGTCTTGAATCCGTCTGGCGGTAGGAAACGCCGAAGGTATCGCCGGTGAAGAACCCGCGGCTCGTTTCGTCCCAGACGGAGAAGTGATGGCGCGCATGGCCGGGCGTGTCGATAAACAGCAGCCGCCGGCCGTCCAAGGCGAGTTCGAAGTTGTCCTCGGCGACGAGGACCCGTTCTTCCGGCACCGGCACCGGCCGACCGTATTCCTTGAGCAGCGTTTTCTCTCCGTACACGGCGACAGAGCCGGCCCAAAGCTTCGACGGATCGATCATGTGCCGCGCGCCGCGCGGGTGGATGACCAGCCGCGCATTGGGGAGTTGCTGGATGAGCGACCCGGCGCCGCCGGCATGATCCAGGTGGACGTGCGTGGGGATCACGCAGGCCACGTCTTCAAGGCGAATGCCTTTCTCCGCCAGGACGCTCAGGATCCCGTGGGCGGAGTGAGTGCAGCCGGTCTCGATGAGCGCCGCCTGCCTGCCGGCCCGCACCAGGTAGCAGGCGGCCATGCCCGGCCGGAACAGCTCCGTATCGATGCAGGTGATGTCGTGGGGGAGTTCGATCAGGCGCGCTGAGGGCATCGCGCTAGTCTACCCCGGCCAGCGCCCCACTCGGCGATCGGGGAGGGAAGGGCAATTCCAGGCAGCGTCTTTTTCTCAAGTATCCGGGCGGGTTTGAATCAACGTGTTTCCACGAGGAATTCGTGGCTGGCATCGCCGGAGGGCTGCCCGTTCGCTTCGAAGCTGCGTTCGTGCAGCCGCACTGTTCCGCGTGCGTCCTTGAGCACGATGGTGGAACAGCGCGTGCCGTAGCCCTCGGTGTGGATGAACAAGGGGGATAGCCTGCGTTCCCACTCGATGCCGACGCCCGTGTCGGGAAGCTGACTGTCGTTTGGAACGGAGCGATCGGCCAGCAGCGCGAACAGGGCGCTTGAGAGGTCTGTCCCCCTCCCCCCCGTTCTGAGCAATCGCTCCAATACCGACTTGCCCGTCTTCACTTTTGGCCACGGGCAATCGAGTTCGCCGTTGCTGATCCCGTAGATGCCGGGGCCGAGCTCGCGCGGCGCGCCTTCACGGCTGCCGAGAAACCATAATGAATCCGGATCCGCGGCGATCAGGTTGAAGGGATCGTATTCCTTGCGCTGTGGGGTGATCTCCGCCAGGTATTCTTCAGGCGCGAGCGAGCTGCGCAGGAACTCGCTGACCAGCAGGCCGCGGGATCGCGTCCCGGTTCTCTTCAACTCCGGCTCGCGGAAATTCGCCACCGCGCCAAAGCGCCCGCGACGGTCGAGCGCCAGCCAGGTTCCGCCCTGCTGAAGATCGCGGCCGCCGAGAATGTCGGGCGCATCGTCCCATTGATGCGCCGCGCGGGCCGGTCGACCATGGAACTCGTCGCGATTGGCCGCCAGCACCAGCGGCCATTGCGGATGGCAGCGCCAGGCAATCAGGATGAGGCACATTACGGCGAATGCGGCCAGCGGTTGACGGCGGCGCAGAAGAGATCGGCGGTGCGCTCGGCGTCGTAGAGCGCCGAATGTGCTTCCTTGGTGTCCCACTCGAACCCAGCCGCTTGCACGGCGCGCGACAACACGGTCTGGCCGAAGGCGACGGCGGCGAGTGTCACCGTGTCGAAGGTGCTGAACGGATGGAAGGGATTGCGCTTGATACCGGCGCGTTCGACCGCCGCGTTGACGAACGAAAGATCGAAAGCCGCGTTGTGGCCCACCAGGATCGCGCGCTTGCAGCCGTGCTGGCGCATCTTCTTGCGCACGACGCGGAAGATCTCGTCGAGCGCGGCGTGCTCGTCGACCGCGATTTCCTTGCGGAACGGATGCTCCGGATCGATGCGGTTGAATTCCAGCGCGGCCGGATCGAGGTTGGCGCCGGCGAAGGGATGCACGTGCTTGACGATGGACTGTTCCGGATGCCAGCGTCCCTCGCCGTCGAGATCCAGCACGACCGCCGCGATTTCGAGCAGCGCATCGGTCGCCGGGTTGAAGCCGCCCGTTTCGACGTCCACCACCACCGGCAGGTAGCCTCGGAAGCGCGCCGCGACCGGACTGGCTTTCTTTTCTTCGCTCATGCGTCAGTGAGCGACCAGTGGCAGACTTCCCCGGCGAACAGCGGGACCACTTCTCCGTCGCCGAACGGCAGTGTGTCCGGCACGCGCCAGTCGCGCTTCTCCAGCGTGACGCGGCCGCTGTTCCCCGGCAGGCCGTAGAACACGGCGCCGTTGCCGGCGGCGAATTGCTCCAGTTGATTGAGCGCGCCCGCGCTTTCGAAGATCTGCGCGTACAGCTCCAGGGCGCCGTGCGCGGAGTAGATCCCCGCGCAGCCGCAGGCACTCTCCTTGGCGGTGCGGGGATGCGGCGCGCTGTCCGTGCCGAGAAAAAACCGGGGATGCCCGCCGACAGCCGCCTGCACCAGCGCCTGGCGGTCTTCTTCGCGCTTCAGTACCGGCAGGCAGTAGAGGTGCGGACGCAAACCGCCGTCGAACATGGCGGAACGGCCATTAAGAAGATGGTGTGGAGTGATCGTCGCGGCGAGCGTATCCGGACCGTTGCGGACAAAATGCACGGCCTCGCGGGTGGTGATGTGCTCGAAGACGACGCGCAGTTTGCGGAAGCGTTGCAGCAATGGCGTGAGCACCCTGTCGATGAACGCCGCTTCGCGGTCGAATACGTCCACATGCGGATCGGTGACCTCGCCGTGCACGAGCAGCGGCAGGCCGGCTTCCTGCATGGCCTCGAGCGCGGTGTGCACGCTTTCGATCGCCGTGACACCGTGTTCGGAATTCGTGGTTGACCCGGCCGGATACAGCTTGGCCGCGTAGATGTGCTCGCAGGCGGCAGCGGCGTGGATCTCCGCCGGCGAAGTGTGATCCGTCAGGAACAGGGTCATCATCGGCGTGAAGTCCTGCCCTTCGTTCAAGCACGCTAGGATGCGCGAACGGTATTCGAGGGCGGCGGTCACCGTGGTGATCGGCGGATTGAGGTTGGGCATGACGATGGCGCGCGCGAAGCGCCGGGCGCTGTCCTGGATCACGCTGGCCATCCGCGCGCCGTCGCGCAGGTGCAGGTGGAAATCATCGGGGCGGCGGAGTGCGAGTGTGGTCGTCATGGCGGGTGAAAGTTAGCACACGGCGGGTGGTTTGTCTGACTTGCGGGAAGGCGTCGTCATGCCGGAAACGGCGCAAGCCGTTATCCGGCATCCACGGTGTTGCGGACGCACGAGTCGCACACCGTGGATTCCGGCTCGGTTGAGCAGCCGGAATCCAGTCCGAAATTCGCGTAATATGCGACGCGTGAAAACGCCCGCCCGCAGGCAACGCCCAAAATCGCGGAGCCGCGCGCATTCGGCCGGCCTGGAACTCGACGCCCTCACGGCGATCTCGCCCATCGACGGCCGCTATGGGGACAAGGCGAGCGAACTGCGCCCCCTGTTCAGCGAGTACGGACTGATCGCGCGGCGCCTGATGGTCGAGATCCGCTGGCTGCAGTTCCTCTCCCGGCACCCGAAGATCCGCGAAGTGCCGCGCCTGAGCCCGGCGGCGAAACGCCTGCTGGAGAAGGTGATTGCCGATTTCACGCCGGCGGAAGGTAAACGCATCAAGGACATCGAGCGGCGCACGAACCACGACGTGAAAGCGGTGGAGTACTACCTGAAGGAGAAGACCGCGGGCAACGCGGCACTCTCGAAGGTCGCGGAATTCTTCCACTTCGCCTGCACTTCGGAAGACATCAGCAACCTGAGCTACGGCCTGATGCTGAAGGAGGCGCGCAATCTGCTGGTCGCGCAGCTCGAGGAACTCATCCGCGCGCTGGAGCGCATGGCGAACCGTCATGCGCGCCGCGCCATGCTCGCTCGCACGCACGGCCAGCCGGCCTCCCCGACTACCCTCGGCAAGGAATTCGGTGTGTTCGTCCACCGCCTGCGCGGTCAACTCGAGGTGTTCCGCGCGGTGCGCATTTACGGCAAATTCAACGGCGCGGTCGGCAATTTCAACGCCCACCTCGCCGCCTACCCCGGCGTCGACTGGATGTCGATATCGGAGAAATTCGTGACTTCACTCGGCCTGCACTGGAACGCGCACACGACGCAGATCGAGCCCCACGATTACATGGCGGAATATTTCCACGCGCTGGTGCGCATCAATACCGTGCTCGTCGATTTCTGCCGCGATGTGTGGGGCTACATTTCGCTCGGCTATATCCGGCAGCGGGCGGTCGGCGGCGAATCGGGTTCCTCGACCATGCCGCACAAAGTCAATCCCATCGACTTCGAGAATGCCGAAGGCAACCTCGGGCTCGCCAACGCGCAGTTCCTGTACCTCGCGGAGAAGCTGCCGGTTTCTCGCTGGCAGCGCGATCTCACGGATTCCACCACGCTGCGCACCATGGGCACGGCGATCGCGCATTCGCTGATCGCCTGGAAATCCTGTCTCAAGGGGCTCGGCGGACTCGAAGTGGATGCGCGCCGGCTGCGCGAAGATCTCGACCGGACCACCGAGGTGCTGGCCGAGGCGGTGCAGACGGTGATGCGGCGTTACGGCATCGAGCAGCCTTATGAAAAGCTGAAGGCGCTGACGCGCGGCGAACACATCTCCGCGCGCGAACTGCGCCATTTCATCAACCAGCTTGAACTCCCGCCCGACGCCAGGCGGCGGCTGGCTGCCCTGACGCCCGCGGCCTACACCGGCAATGCGGAACAGCAGGCGCGCCGGATCAGCGCCCAAAAGCGACGCTGATCGGGGCCGCGGACCGGTGCGGATCACGCCCCGGCCCGCACCCGCGCCCGACCGATCTACCGTCCCCGGCGGGATCCCCGCCCGCGAATTCCTGCGCCTGTACTGGCAGAAGCGGCCGAAGTTGATCCGCCGCGCTTTCCGCGGATCCCAGACGTTCCTCGGCAAGGCGGAGTTGTTCCAGCTCGCCTGCCGGGACAACGTCGAATCGCGACTGGTCCTCGAGCGCGGCGGCGATTACCCGTGGCAGGTACTCCACGGGCCGTTCCAAGCGCGCGATTTCCGAACGCTGCCCCGATCCGGATGGACCTTGCTGGTGCAGAACATGGACCTTCACTGCCGTGAAGGCGCGGCACTGCTTCGGCATTTCCGGTTCATTCCCGACTGGCGCATCGACGATCTCATGGTGAGCTATGCGCCGCCGGGCGGCAGTGTCGGCGCGCACCTCGACAGCTACGATGTATTCCTGCTTCAGGCGATGGGCAGACGCCACTGGCTGATCAATGAACGCGACTACGGCGAAGACGATTTCATCCCCGGCCTCGATTTGCGGATCCTCCGCGACTTCCGCGCGCGCCGCGAATGGCGGCTGGGTCCGGGCGACATGCTCTACCTGCCGCCCGGCGTCGCCCATCACGGCATCGCGGAAACGGAGTGCATGACGTACTCCATCGGCTTCCGCGCGCCGTCCGGCCGGGAACTTGCCCTGCATCACATCGAGGAACGCGCGCAGGAGGAGCCGCGATACACCGATCCGGACCTGCGCCTGCAAGCTCACTCGGGCGAGATCACGAAAGTCAGCCTGTCCCGGATCCGCGCCCTGGTGCAGGACGCGGTTGCGGATGACCGCGCGCTGTACCGCTGGTTCGGACGCCACATCACGACGTTGCCCGAGCGGATCGCGCCAAAGCCGCCGCGCCGGAGGCTCAGTACTCCGGCCTTTCTCGCGCTCTGGCGCCGACACGGCGACCTGTACCGCGCGCATCCGAGCCGCGCCGTGTTCATGCGTGAAAGAGGCGCCGTTCTACTTTTCGTCAACGGACGCTGCTTCGAATTGCCGTCGGACGCTGGCGCCCTGGCCGGCGATTTCACGGACAACCGGGGGATGGATTCGAGCTGGCTGCGCCGGCTTGCGGCCAGGTCGCCGCTCCCCGCGGCGCTGCGCGGGATGTACAACGCCGGGCTGTTGACGACCCGGCGATAGACCCGCTAGACCCACTGCTTCAGCCGGCCGCGGCATGACGGATCATCGCGTCGATCACGGCGTTCGTGTTCTCGGTCCTGATCGCGATGTCCGGATGACGTCCGGCAAACACGCGGAATACTTCATCGGCGAATCCCTGCCCGATCGAATGCACGCCGTCGAAGTCCAGGCAAATCTCGCGGAATTTTTCGAGATTGGCGAGCAGCCGTCGCGCTTCCGCGCGGGAGACGTAGTCGCGCTGCAGCATCTTGACGAGTACGCGAGTCTTCCGGAACTGGAAGTCATATTCCTCCGGCGCATATTCTCCGAATACGTCCTGCAGACGTTGCCTTGCGCTGCGCTGAATCTCGAACTGCACGGTCGTTCCCCTGAGAAAGCGGCATTTCGCGGCGAACACGTCGCCACGATGGTGACTCCATTCCACGCGGATCCGGTGCGAGCGCAGCACGAACCGATCCGCGATCCGCGAGGTAAAAAAAAGGCCCTCACCGGTGTGCGCCTCGCGCAGGGTGGTCGTCCTGCCCTTGAGGAGTTCAATCAGGGCCGTCTCCTCGTCGGCGAAGCGCAGCTTGGAAACGATGGACTGGAAGACGCCGATGCCGGGGTCACGGACTTCGAAGGATACGCTTCCCGCGTCGAGCCGGAGGCAGATGGCGCAGCGGTCCGATTCGGAATGCTCGATTGCGTTGTTGAGTATTTCCGTGAAGGCGTAGTGGACGATGGCTTCCACGTTCGGCCGCAGTACTTTATGCAAGTTGAAGCGGGCGGCCAGGTCGTCCCACTCACGGCCTTCGTCGAGACCGCGCGTGGGCAGGGCGCGAGCCATCGCGCTCCCTGGCGGCGCATGCGCCGCGAGCATGTACCGGGCGCCGCGCGTCACGCCGGTGCGGACGATCCTGGCTGAATCCAGGAGGGCGCGGAGATGGAGGTTGACGCCCTGGCGGCTGATGCCGAGCTGCCCTGCGATTTCCGGCCCGGTGGCGGAACGCCGTCGTCTGAGATATTCGAGTATCCGGCCTTTGGAGCCCATGCGGCGCAGGTTCCTGGATTGTCAATATATTGTCAAGTTATATACTATTTAATTGTCAAGTCCCTCAGCGGCCGTCGTCGCGGGGTTGTCCAGCCATTGTCAAGCGCGCGATCGGAGCATTGTCAATGGGCGCCGCCGCCGGCATCGTTAGGGGGTCCGGCCCGGCGTTGAAAAACGCCACCCCTCCCCGTTATCCTGCGACATGCTCAAATTCGAAGGCTACCGTCTGGGCGAGAACGACGAACTCGTCGAGATCGACGCAGCGGAGCAGCATCGCGCGGCGGCGACGATGATGGCCCAGCAGTGCCGCCACAGCATCGATATTGTCAGCCGCGACCTCGACCCTTCGATCTACGACACGCCCGAATTCGTCGACGCCACCCGGCGCCTCGTCCTGACCGGGCAGCGTCCACGGGTCCGCATTATCGTGTTCAATCCCTCGCTGATTGCGCACCGCGGCCACCGGCTGGTGGACGCGGCCTCGCAGCTCACCACTTTCTACGATCTGCGCAAGGCCGGCGATGAGCACAAGCACTTCAATGGTTCCCTGTTCATCGCCGATACCACCGGGTACATCCACAGGCTCAGCGCGGAACGCTTCGAGGGAAAGCTGAATTTCTCCGACAAGCGCCAGGCGCGCCTGTTCGAGGATGAATTCGAGGAGATGTGGGCGAAAGCTTCCCCGGACATCAACCTGCGGCGCCTGAGCCTGTGAAATCGCCGGGTACCGCATTGCTGCTGTTCGCGCTGTGCTCCGTCGGCGCCGCGGCCCAAGCGGAATCCATGATCCTCGAAGTGATCCCGCTTCAATATCAGACGCTCGACAACGTGATCCCGGTCATCCAGCCGCTGCTGGTCGAGGGCGGCACCGTCACCGGCATGAACAACCAGCTCGTGGTCAGGACGACGCCCGGCAACCTGGACGAGATCAAGCAGGTGCTGGCCGAGATCGATCGCAAGATGCGGCGCCTGCTGATCAGCGTGAATCAGGACGCCGCGCGCAGCGCCAACGAGCGCGAGGGCTCGGTTTCCGGGCGCGTACGGGAGGGCGATGTGACGCTCGAGAGCGGCGAGCGCGGGCGCGAGCGCCCCGGCACCGGCGTCACGCTCGGAGACGAAGAAGGGGACTTCGCCCGCTACCGAACGCTGGAGCGGGAGACGCAGGCGGACGATCGCAATGCCTTCCGCGTGCAGACCGTAGAGGGCCAGGCGGCGTTCATACAGACCGGCCAGTCGATCCCGGTGCCGGAACAGAACGTGTACGTGAATCCAGGCCAGGTGACCGTGCAGCGCACTGTCGAGTATCACGACGCCACTTCGGGTTTCTGGGTGCTGCCGCGGCTGCACGGCGACCAGGTCACGCTGCTGGTTTCACCGCACATGTCCAGGGTGTTGCCGGGACGCGCCCCCTCCTTTGAGATCCAGGAGGTGGAAACCACCGCCACCGGATCGCTCGGGGAATGGATCGCGATCGGCGGGATCGACACGGACCAGTCGCGCACCGGCCGGGAAAACCTCGGCGCCACGGCCGAACAGATCTCCGCACGCCGCACCGTACTGATCAAGGTTGACGAGATTCCATGACCCGGAATTGACTCTGACTGCGTTTCTCCTAGAATGCCGCGTCCCTGAACCCGCACTGCCTTGCGCAGACTGACCACGCGCCCATGCTGATCCTTGCCGGGGGTCCCGCGCTCTCCGACTTCCGGATGGAACGCGTGCTACGCCGGCTGCAGGCGCGCTGCCCCCGTCTCGTCCGGGTGTACGCGGAATTCGTGCATCTCGCTGACGTCCACGAAGCCTTGCTCCCGAGCGAGGCCCAGCGGCTCCATACCCTGCTCCATTACGGCGCCAACGCCTCCGGCCGCGATCCGGCCGGGGCCAGCGCCGTCGTCGTGCCGCGCCCCGGCACCGTATCGCCCTGGTCGAGCAAGGCGACCGACATCCTCCACAACTGCGGGCTGCGCAAGGTGCATCGCGTCGAGCGCGGCTGCATCTGGTGGCTCGCTTATGCAGACGGGAAGGCCGCGGATCGCGGCGACGTTGAATCCGTGCAGTCGATGCTCTACGACCGCATGACACAGGTCGCGCTTGCGGACCTCGCGCTCGGACGGCGAACTCGATTACCTCGAGGAAGCATTCCGCAAACTCAGCCGCGACCCGACCGACGTCGAGATCATGATGTTCGCGCAGGCGAACTCCGAGCACTGCCGGCACAAGATATTCAATGCCGCCTGGACGCTGGATGGCAGCGCGCAACCCCATTCTCCTTTCGAGCTGATCCGTCTCACCCACGCCGAACACCCGGGGCGTGTTTTGTCCGCCTACAGCGACAACTCGGCGGTTGTGCGCGGTTACGCCGCGGCGCGCTACTTCAGCGACAGCGCGGATCACGTCTACCGCCGCCACGACGAGGAAGTGCACCTGGCGGTCAAGGTGGAAACGCATAATCATCCGACCGCCATTTCGCCGCACCCCGGCGCCGCCACCGGCGCCGGCGGCGAGATCCGCGATGAGGCGGCGACCGGGACGGGCGCGAAGCCCAAGGCCGGCCTGACCGGTTTCGCCGTTTCCAACCTGAATATTCCGACTTTGCCGCAGCCTTGGGAGGAACAGAACGGCAAGCCGCGGCGGATCGTCTCCGCTCTGGAGATCATGCTGGAGGCGCCGATCGGGGCGGCGTCCTATAACAATGAGTTCGGCCGGCCGGCATTGACCGGCTACTTCCGCACTCTCGAGCAGACCGATCCGGAGAGCGGTCTCATCCGCGGCTACCACAAACCGATCATGCTGGCGGGTGGACTGGGCGCGGTGCGCCCGGCGCAGGTGAACAAGCAGGTGCTTCCCGAAGGCGCGGCGCTGATCGTGCTCGGCGGTCCGGCGATGCTCATCGGCCTGGGCGGCGGCGCCGCCTCCTCGCTCGCCTCCGGCACGGGCGACGAGGAACTCGATTTCGCCTCCGTGCAGCGCGACAACGCCGAGATGCAGCGGCGCTGCCAGGAGGTGCTGGACCAGTGCTGGGCGCTGGGTATGGACAATCCGATCTGTTCCATTCACGACGTCGGCGCCGGCGGGCTGTCGAACGCCGTGCCGGAGATCCTGGGTCCCGGCGGGCGCGGCGCAACGCTCGACTTGCGCGACATCCCGAGCGCCGATCCCGGCCTCTCGCCCATGGAGATCTGGTGCAACGAGTCCCAGGAACGCTTCGTGCTCGGGATCGCCCCGCGGCATCTGGAGCTGTTCGAACGGATGTGCCGGCGCGAGCGTGCGCCGTATGCCGTCATCGGCCGGGTCGACGGCTCAGGCGTCCTGAAGCTGAAGGATGGCCAGACCGGCACGGCCCTGATCGACCTGCCGCTGCAAGTCGTGCTCGGTAAGCCACCCCGCATGCGGCGCGATGCGCGCCGCGCGGCGCACGCCCCGCGCGTCTTCGATGCCGCGAAGATAGATCTGAAGGATGCGATCCGCCGGGTGCTGGCGCTACCGTCCGTCTCGGACAAGCGATTCCTCATCACGATTGGCGATCGCACGGTTTCGGGCCTGGCGGTCCGCGATCAGATGGTCGGGCCCTGGCAGACGCCCGTGGCCGACTGCGCGGTCACCGCGAGCGACTTCGACACGTTCGTGGGCGAGGCCATATCGGTGGGCGAACGTCCGCCGATCGCGCTGATTAATGCGTCAGCCTCGGGCCGGCTCGCCATCGCGGAAGCGATCACCAACCTCTGCGCCGCGCGCATTCTGCGGCTGGAAGACATCGTGCTCTCGGCCAACTGGATGGCCGCCTGCGGCCAGCCTGGAGAGGACGCCCTGCTCTACCAGACCGTGCGCGCTGTGTCGGACACGGCGCGCTCGCTCGGGATCGCGATCCCGGTCGGCAAGGATTCATTGTCCATGAATACCGTGTGGCGCGACGGCGCGGTCAACCGCGAGGTGCGTGCGCCGGTGTCCGTGAACATATCGGCCTTTGCCCCGGTCGCCGACGTGCGTCGCTCGTTGACGCCGCAATTGCGACCGCTGAAAGACAGCCGCCTGCTGCTCATCGATCTGGGCGCCGGCCGCGACCGCCTCGGCGGTTCCGCGCTGGCGCAGGTCTACGGCGCCCTGGGAGACAGCGCGCCGGACCTGGACGATCCACGAACGCTCGAGGCCCTGTTCACCGGCGTGCAGTTGCTGAACGAAATGGGGCTTCTGCTCGCCTACCACGATCGTTCCGACGGCGGACTGCTTGCGACAATCTGCGAAATGGCTTTTGCCGGGCGTTGCGGAGTCGCCCTGCGACTGGATGGCGCCGTGGACAGGCTTATCGCGCAACTGTTCAGCGAGGAACCCGGCGCGGTCCTGCAAGTCCGCGCGGAGCATCTGGATGCGGCCCGGACGACACTGCTTCGGGCGGGTCTCGCGGAGACCCATGTGCGCGACGTCGGCGAGCCGCTGGAGCAGAAACGCATTTCAATTCGATCGAATGGCACTGAAATGTTCGCGGAGGACCTGCTCGAACTCCACCGAGTCTGGTCTGCCACAAGTCATCACATGCAGTCATTGCGCGATAACCCGGAGTGCGCGCGCGAGGAGTTTGAGACACTTCTGGATGATGGCGATCCGGGGCTATGCGCCAGGCCCTGTTTTACAGTCGAATCGAAATCGGCGCCCGCCATCAACACGGGTGCCAAACCGCGGGTCGCAATCCTGCGCGAACAGGGCGTCAACGGCTACGTCGAGATGGCGGCGGCCTTCGATCGCGCCGGATTTGAGTCCGTCGATGTGCACATGAGCGATCTGCTGGCCGGGGAAGTCTCGCTGCGCGATTTCCGCGGCTTCGCCGCCGGCGGCGGGTTCTCCTTCGGCGACGTGCTCGGGGCGGGCGGCGGCTGGGCCAAGTCGATCCTGTTCAACCCCGGGCTACTCGAGCCGTTCCAGGAGTTCTGCGCGCGAACGGACACCTTCGGCCTCGGCGCCTGCAACGGCTGCCAGATGCTGACGCAGTTACGCGGCCTGATCGCGGGCGCGGACGGCTGGCCCGATTTCGTGCGCAACCGCTCCGAGCAGTTCGAGGCCCGGCTGGTGATGGTGGAGGTCCTGCCCTCCCCGTCCATATTCCTTGCCGGGATGGCGGGTTCGCGACTGCCCATTGTCGTGGCGCACGGCGAAGGGCGCGCGCTGTTCCGCGATGCGGCGGATCGCGACCGCGTCGCCGCCACGCTCCGCTACATCGATAACCGCGGCGCGGCGACGGTACGCTATCCCGCAAACCCGAACGGATCGCCCGGCGGATTGACCGGGTTCACGAACCGCGACGGCCGCTTCATGATCCTGATGCCGCACGCTGAGCGCGCCTTCCTGCGCCGGCAGCTCTCCTGGCTGCCGGATGACTGGCCCTCCGCGGATGGCCCGTGGATGCGGATGTTCCGTAACGCGCGCCACTGGGTAGGCTGAATCGGCTGTTAGTAACCTTCGAGGCCGGAACCGGCGCGACCGGGCCGGGTCAACAGCGTTAAGATGTAACGCAGCAGAGGACAGCCGCGCATGTTGATCAGACGCCCCCCCGACATCAAACCTTCGGAGATCACGGACCGCGACATGTATTACTCGCGGCGGCAGTTCATCGCCGGGGCCGCCGTTGCTGGCGGCGCACTGCTCTGGCCGGGGCGGAACGCTACGGCCGGCGCCAAGCTCCCTAACGTGACGCCGCACAAGCTCTCAACCAACGAGGAGCAGACCCCCTGGGAGTACATCACCACCTATAACAATTTCTACGAGTTCGGATCGGAGAAGAGCGATCCGGCCGACTACTCGGGGAAATTCAAGCCGCGTCCGTGGAGCGTCGCGGTGAAAGGAGAATGCGCCAAACCCGGGGTCGTCAACCTGGAGGATCTCGTCAGCCCGCACACGCTGGAAGAGCGCGTCTACCGGCTGCGCTGCGTGGAGGCCTGGTCGATGGTGATCCCATGGGTCGGATTCCCGCTCGCGGACCTGTTGCAGCGCTTCGAGCCGACCTCGAACGCGAAGTACGTGGCCTTCACCACGGTGATGCGGCCGGAGGAGATGCCGGGACAGAAGCGCCGCGTCCTCGAGTGGCCCTATTGCGAGGGGCTGCGCATCGACGAGGCCATGCACCCGCTGGCCATCATGGCCGTCGGCCTGTACGGCGAGGAATTGCCGAACCAGAACGGCGCGCCCCTGCGGCTGGTAGTGCCGTGGAAGTACGGCTTCAAGAGCATCAAGTCGATCGTGAAGATCGAGTTCACCCGCCACCAGCCGCCGACCACGTGGAACATCTCGGCGCCGGACGAATACGGGTTCTACTCCAACGTCAATCCCGAAGTCGATCACCCGCGCTGGACCCAGGCCAAGGAGCGCCGCATCGGCGATTTCCTCAAGCGCGAGACGCTGATGTTCAACGGCTATGCCGATCAGGTCGCGTCCCTGTACAGCGGCATGGACCTCCGGAAATACTACTGAGCCCCGCTCGACAATCCGGCCGGATTCACACGCAAGCGCTGACCGGACGGGTGGCACCGGGCACTCCCCTGCTCCGCGCGCAAGCGAGGGGACCGAGCGAGCACGGACAGGGGTGCCCGGTGACAGGACCCGGCCGCTGACCAAACTTAGGATGAATCCGGCCGGAACCCCCACTGTGTCCAGGCGAGCCGATCAGCTCGGAATATAGACTGGCGGGGTCACCAGCATGAAGGAGAGCCGGAAAGCATGCGCGATCGCATAAAGCCGATGTTGTTCGCGGCGGCGCTGATCCCGTTCGCGTTGTTGCTGTTCCGCGCGTTCACGGACGGCCTGGGCGCCAATCCAATCAAGGAAATCACGCACTTCACCGGCGACTGGACGCTGAACTTCCTGTTCATCACACTCGCCGTCACGCCGTTCCGCCGTCTGACCGGGGTGAATGCCGTCGCGCGCTACCGGCGCATGTTCGGTCTGTTTGCGTTTTTCTACGCCTGCCTGCATTTCCTCACCTACTTCGTGCTCGACCAGTTCTTCGACTGGGGCGAGATCTGGCGCGATATCGCGAAGCGCCCCTACATCACCGTCGGCTTCAGCGCCTTCGTGCTTCTGATCCCGCTCGCCGCCACCTCGACCAACCGCATGGTGCAGCGTATCGGCCCAGCCCACTGGCGGCGCCTGCATCGCGCGGTTTACGCGGTCGGCACGCTAGGCGTGCTGCATTACCTGTGGCTCGTCAAGGCGGACATCCGTCCGCCGGTCATCTACGGGGTGATTTTGATCGCGCTCCTGATCCTGCGCCTGCCGTCCCCGCCTTTCGCGCGCGTCCTCCGCAAACCGCTTCCCGGCGGGCAGGGTGTGTAGGGGTCGGAGGACTCGCTCCGACGCCCGCTTTTGCCGACCCCTTTTTTACCGAGGCGGCTGCAGGCACAATGCGCGCCGTATCGGGCGCATGGGACCCGACCAGTCCGTTTCCCTTGCGGAGGCCACGGTGGCGAAGAAACCCGGACGTGATCCTGACCCGCTGTTCCGCAGCACCGTGGGGAAAGTCGTGCGCGTCAAGCACGACCGCATCGAACCCGCCAAGCCGAAGGCGGCACCCGTGCCGCGCCAGTCCGAGGCCGAGGCACAGCAGGTAATCGCCGAAATGGCCCAGGGCGAAATCGACTCCAGCGCGCTCGAGTCGGGCGAAGAGCTGCTGTACTGCTCGCCCGGCCTTCAGGACCGACAATTTCGCAAACTTCGCCGCGGACAGTTCAGCATCGAGGCGGAACTGGATCTGCACGGCCTGACCGCGGAAGAGGCGAGGGAGGCGGTTGCCCGGTTCCTCACCCAGGCGCGCGAATCCGGCAAGCGCTGCGTGCGCATCATCCATGGCAAGGGCCGCGGTTCGCGAGACGGCAGGCCGGTGTTGAAGACGGGTCTGCAGCACTGGTTGCGGCAACGCGGCGAAGTCCTCGCCTACTGCTCGGCGCGTTCCGTGGACGGCGGCACCGGCGCCGTATACGTGCTGATGAAACGCCGCGCGTGATCACGCGGGCCGTCCCGTGATCTGCATGGGTCGGTAGGCTATGATTGCCGAAGGATAAATGCAGGATGCTACGTATGGGGCGTACCCATATCCCCCAAATCGCGTACAGACAGGTGAGCGGATGCCGCAGAACAACATGACTGTTCTTCTCGACTTGGCAAGGGATCATCCGCTGCTGGCCGACGTCATGGTGGTCGACGATCAGCCGACCAGCCGCATCATCCTCGAGAAGGTCCTCAAGGGCATCGGCAGCAGCATCCGTGTCAGCAGTTTCGGCAGCCCGGTTTCCGCCCTGCTGGCCGCCGAGACGAATCCCCCCGACCTGATCGTCGCCGATTACAAGATGCCGGAACTCGACGGCGTCGAGTTCACGCGGCGCATCCGCGCGCTGCCGGCGTGCCACGACGTGCCCATCGTGGTCGTCACGGTGATCGACGATAAGGCGGTGATGTACGAGGCGCTCGAGGCCGGCGCCACCGACTTCCTGACCAAGCCCGTCGACCATTACGAGTGCAAGGTGCGCTGCAGGAACCTGCTGACCATGCGGCGCCAGCAGCTCATCATCCGCAACCGGGCCGCTTCGGTCGAGTACCAGATCAGACAGTCGGCGGACGACATCCGGATCCGCGAGCGGGAGACGCTGGCGCGCCTGGCGCGGGCCGGCGCGTTCAAGGATTACGTGTCCGCCAGCCAGTTGGCGCGCATCGGCCGGCTTTCCCGGGCCATCGCGGCCGAGCTGGGTCTCAATGCGCGGCTGTGCGAAACGATAGAGCTGGCCGCTCCGCTGCATGATATCGGCAAGATCGGCGTCCCCGATCGGATCCTCCAGAAGCCCGGCCCATTGACGCCGGAAGAGCGGGAAACGATGAAGTCGCACACCCGCAACGGGTTCGAGATCCTCAGAGACAGCACGTCCGCTTACCTCAGCCTGGGCGCCAGCATCGCCCTCTCCCATCACGAATCGTACGACGGCAGTGGGTACCCGGCCGGCGCGGCCGGAGACGAGATCCCGATGGAGGCGCGCATCGTCGCGGTCGCGGACATACTGGATGCGCTGCTGAGCGATCGGCCATACAAAAAAGCGTGGCCCATGCCCGAGGCGCTGTCGGAAATCTCGAAACTGCGCGGGAACCGGCTCGACCCGCGCTGTGTCGACGCCCTCTACAGTTGCCTGGACCAGTTCATGCAGGAATGGCGCGCTGCCGATATCGCCGGTTCGCTTGCAGGATGGGGCGGCGCATAGCCGGGGCCGCCGTGGACTCCGCCAAGACCATGTCACGTGCCGGCAGGTTGCTGGCGCTGGTGCGCGCCGATTCCGATCTCGAGCAGACGGTCGTGCGCCTGATCGCCTGTTTCATCCTGCTCGGCTATTCGGCGGCCGGGCATGTCCTCGGCACGATCGACGCGCGCGTGATGTACATGTACCTGGCGGCGATCCCGTTCTGCATCCTCATGATCGCCTGGGTGCTCGCGGATCGTTCGCCCAACCCGGAGCGGCGGATTCTCGCGATCTTCGCGGACGCGGGCACGACCAGCTACGCGCTCGCCTATTCCTCCGAGGCCACCGCGGCGCTGGTCGTCATCTACTTCTGGGTCACCTTCGGCCACGGGCTGCGCTTCGGCACGCGCTACCTGTTCATCAGCTCGGTCTTGTCTCTGACCGGCTTCGGCTGGGCTGTCGCAGTCACTGAATTCTGGCAGATCCACGCCTCGTTCAGCGCCGGCGTCGTCATCGGCCTGATCATCCTGCCGCTCTACGTGCGCGCCCTCCTCAACCGGCTGCAACGCGCCGTCACGCAGGCCGAGGCGGCGAACGAGGCCAAGTCGCAGTTCCTCGCCAACATGAGCCACGAGATCCGCACGCCGCTGAACGGCGTGATCGGCATGAGCGAACTGCTTGGCACGACGCGGCTGGACGGCGAGCAGCGCGACTTCGTGGCGACCATTCAGGCGTCCGCCCACACACTGCTCGCCCTGGTCGAGGATATCCTGGATATCTCGAAGATCGAGGCCGGGAAGATCACCATCGATTCCCGTCCGCTCGATCTTTATGCGACGCTCAAATCCACGGTGCGCATGCTGGCGCCGCAGGCCGAGGCCCGCGGCATCGGCTGCAACCTGCACATCTCGCCGGAAACGCCGTACCGGCTGGTTGGCGACGAACTGCACCTGCGCCAGATCCTGATCAACCTGATCGGCAACGGCATCAAGTTCACGCGCGAAGGCTTCGTCCATGTCAACGTCGCCCCGGTATCCGTTAGCGACGCCCGGTCCAGGCTGCGCTTCGAGATCATCGATACCGGCGTCGGCATCCCGGAGGAAATGCAGAAGAATATCTTTGACAAGTTCACGCGCGTTGACGAGAGCGTTACGCGCGAGACCGGGGGCACGGGCCTCGGCACCACCATCGCGCGCAACCTGGTGGAGCTCATGGGCGGGAAGATGGGATTAATCAGCCGCGTCGGCCAGGGCAGCACGTTCTGGTTCGAACTGGAGTTCGATCGCGCCGGCGACGACGAGGCCGCGCCCGGCATCGATTCGGAACTGGTGCGGAACCCCCGTATCCTGCTGGTCGCGACCCTCGGCCCACGCCACGAAACGCTGGTCCGGTACCTGTCCGAGTGGCAGCTCGACTGGAGCCATACGAAGTCGGCGCTGGAGGCGCGCGAGCTGCTGGCTGCAGCGCGACGCGACGGCAAGCATCCCTACTCCGTGGTGCTCGTGGATCAGGAAGGGCTGGAATACGACCCGGTGATTTTCGCTCGCCAGGTGGGGGCCGACCCTGCGCTTAAAAGCACGAACCTGGTGCTGATCGGCACGCGCGATCTGGCCAGCCATTCCATGCTGATGAACGCCGGTTATTTCTGCGTCCTGCCCGCGCCGATCGAGAAACGCGTTCTGCTGAACGCGCTTTACGCGAGCACGCTTGACCCGGCCGTGCAGCCGAACGTGACGCGCCTGGTCGACGTCAAACCCGCCGGCACCGCGGACCAGAAGCTGCATATCCTGCTCGGCGAGGACAACCCCACCAATCGCAAGGTCATCGCCAAGATCCTGGAGTTCGCCGGCCACCGCGTCACCGTGGTTGGCGATGGGCAACAGGTGCTGGACGAAATGGAGAAAGCTGAATTCGACGTGCTATTGCTGGACATGCACATGCCGGAACTGGGCGGGATCGACACCGTCAAATTCCTGCGCATGAGCGACCCGGAACGCGGGCGGATCCCGGTGGTGATTCTGACCGCCGATGCCACACCGCAGGCCGCACGCGCCTGCCGGGAAGCGGGGATCGAGGAATTCCTCACCAAGCCCGTGGATTCCACGCGCCTGCTGCAGGTGGTGGAATCACTGGGAAATCGCCACGCCGTGGTAGCAGAACCGGTCCACCCCACCCGCGGCGAGAAACGCCCGGAAGAGAAGCATCAAGATGCCCCGCGGCTGGACGTGGCCATCCTGGCCGATCTCGCGCGCCTGAGCCCGGAAGTCGAGTTCATGGATGAACTGGTCAACGGCTTCATCGAGGATTCACGGGGATTAATCAGCGATATCGAGCAGGCCATCGCCTCGCAGCGGCTCGACGAACTCCAGGATTTTCTGCACGCATTGAAGGGCAGCGCCAGCAGCATCGGGGCCCTGTCCCTGGCGGAACAGGCCACGCTGCTCCGCGACGACGCGCGGCACATCGATCGCAGGAATCTGCCGCGACTGCTGGCGAACCTGAAGGCGTGCCACGCGGACACGGAAACCGAACTGCTGCGTTATCTCAGCCGGCTGCGCTCCGCCGCCATCTGACGCGTCCCGCGGCCCGCTGCCGTGCGTCAGGCGATATTTCTCTGTTCCGTTGATTCGAGCCGTTCCGCGGCGCGCCTGTCCTGCGCCTGCACCAGCCGGTTCATCAGCTTGAGGTCCCGCTCGCCGATGCGCATCGTCACGTCGACCCAGTCGCTGCACACATCCATCAGGGCCTCGTAAGTGATCGGGTTGACCTTCTGGCGGACGTCCTGCATGGCCAGGTAGCCGTTCCGATGCTTGCGGTTCTCATGGATGAAATCGTAGACCGCATGCACTCCGCGGCCGGGCGCCGCCAGCCGATCAACGACACCCATGTCCGCCAGTTCCACCGCGCCGTAGCGCCGTCCGGACAACATCATCTTTTCCACCTGGATGGGGGGCAGGCGCCGGCACAGCAGGTGATAGCCGCCCATGCCTGGAAAAATGTTGAACAGGATCTCGGGAAATCCCATTTCCACCTGTTCCTCCGCGATCACGACGTGGCTGCTCAGCGCCACCTCAAAGCCGCCGCCGAGCGCGTCGCCGCGCACAAGAGCGATGGTCGTGATTGGCAACCTGAACCCGATGATGAAGTTGTGGATTGTCTCGATGCACGTCCGCGCGTACTTCAGCAGGCCTTCCTTGTCGCGACGGAGCACGTGGTCGCGGAACAGATCGAGATCCCCACCCATGCTGTAGATCCCCGGCCATTTCGAGTCCAGGACGTGGTAATGGATAGGCACGAGCCGTCCGTGATACGGCAGTTTCCCGTCATAGCTCTGCAACATGATCTGCACGCTTCGCACTTCCGCGATCAACGTGGGATTGAAGCAGGGACGGGGCGAGGGTTTCTGGTACAGCCAGAGGATGCCGTACTCAGCATCCAGCCGCACGTCGATCTGGCTGAACGCCTGCAGATAGGCATCTCCCGCAACATTTTTGGCAGTCATGGCTCCTCCCGATACTGGGTATGTGGCACGCGGTTCGCCGCCCGCGCGGCGGCGCCGGTCCCTAGTCTAACAATATGGCGGCAGCGGCGGAGTACCGCAAAAGGGTGAGATCAGCGCCGTGGTTCCAGGAGCACCACGGCGTGCACGGCGATGCCTTCCTCGCGGCCGGTGAAGCCCATCTTTTCAGTGGTGGTGGCCTTGACGCTGATGCAGCCGGGGTCGACGTTCATGTCGCCGGCGAGGTGGGCGCGCATGGCGGGGATATGCGCTGCGAGCTTCGGGACCTGCGCCACGATTGTGACATCGGCGTTACCGACTTTCAGGCCGTTTTCCCGCAGGAGATCCATGACCCGCCGCAGCAGGATGCGGCTGTCGATGTTGCGCAACCGCGCGTCCGAATCGGGGAAGTGGTTGCCGATGTCGCCCAATGCCGCGGCACCGAGCATGGCGTCGCAGAGGGCATGGATGACGGCGTCGCCGTCGGAGTGCGCGGCCAGGCCGCGGTCGAAGGGGATGGTGACGCCGCCGAGGATGAGCGGCCGGCCCGGCTCGAACCGGTGCGCGTCGTAACCGTGCCCGATCCTCACGGCTTGTGCTCCTGTGCCGCGAGGATCTGTTCGGCCTGCGTCAGATCAGCCGCGTGCGTGATCTTGATATTGTGCCGGGGACCCTGCACCAGCAGCGGCCGCAGGCCCTGGAGTTCCATGGCCTGGGCCTCGTCCGTGACGTACTTTCCCCGCGCGATGGCATCCGCCAATGCCCCCCGGAGCGCGCCGATATGGAACATCTGCGGCGTCTGCGCATGCCACAGTCCAGCGCGCTCCACGGTTTCCGCGATGCATCCCTCCGGGTCCGCGCGCTTCATCGTGTCGCGGACGGGTACGGCCAGGATCCCGCCGATGGCATGGTCCCGCACGGCATCGACCAGGCTGTCGATGTCCGCGCGCTGGATGCAGGGCCGCGCCGCATCATGAACCAGCACCCAATCCTCCCGGGCAGCCCGATCCAGCAGCGCATTCAGGCAATTGAGCACGGAGAGGCTGCGATCCGCTCCACCGTTTGTGGTCCATATTTTCGAATGACGGGAGAATGCCAGCGTCGGCCAGCGCGCATCGCCGGCGGCCAGGGCGACCGCTACGCCCTCGATCTCCGGATGCAGACAAAATCGATCCAGCACGTGCTCGAGGATACAGCGGCCGCGCAGCTGCAAGTATTGCTTCGGCACGCCGCCGCCGAATCGCGCGCCAATGCCCGCCGCCGGGACGGCGGCCCACAGCCTGGCCCGCGCGTTCATGGCGAAAGCTGGCCACCCGCCGGCTCATGCGGGACTTCGATGATCTGATAGAAGGTTTCGCCCTGCGCGATCATCCCCATCTCGCTGCGCGCCCGCTCTTCCACGGCCTCCATCCCTTCTTTGAGGTCGATGACTTCGGCGGCCAGCGACTGGTTGCGTTCCCCCAACCGCTTGTTCTCCTCGCGCTGTCCGTCGCGGATCTGTTCCAGCCGCCACACTTCCGGAAGGCTGCCGTGGCCGGCCCAGAGCCGGTACTGGAGCGCCGCGAGGAGGATCAGCAGGACGATAGTGAGGGTTTTCACCTTGTCACATTATAGAGAATCGTGCCTCGTGCCTCGTGCCTCGTGCCTCGCAAAACCGTCTTTCGAGGAACGAGGCACGAGGAACTAGAAACGCTTGAAAACCGCCCGTCCCGCAAAACGGGACTCCTTCCCCAGTTCCTCCTCGATCTTCATCAACCGGTTGTACTTCGCCACCCGATCCGATCGCGACAGGGAACCGGTCTTAATCTGGCCCGCGCCGGTCGCCACCGCGAGATCTGCGATGGTCGTGTCCTCGGTCTCGCCGGAACGGTGCGAGATCACCGTCGTGTAATTTGACTTTTGCGCAAGCCGGATAGCCGCAAGCGTCTCGGTGAGTGTGCCAATCTGGTTGACCTTGATGAGTATCGAGTTGGCGACCGCTTTATCGATACCCTTCTGCAAAGTGGCCGTATCGGTGACGAACAAGTCGTCGCCGACAAGCTGGACCTTGCTGCCGAGCTTTTGGGTCAGGATGCGCCAGCCTTCCCAGTCGTCCTCCGCCATGCCGTCTTCGACGGAGATGATCGGATAGCGACCGACCCAGGCAGCCAGGTATTCGGCGAATTCCGCGCTGTTGAGCGCCTTGCCTTCGGACTCCAGTCTGTAACGGCCGTCCCGGTGGAATTCAGAACTGGCAGCGTCCAGCCCGAGGAAGACATCTTTGCCGGCGGCGTATCCCGCCGCCTCAATGGCCTTCAGGATCACTTCGATCGCGGCCTCATTCGACGGCAGGTCCGGCGCGAATCCGCCCTCGTCCCCTACGCCCGTGTTCATACCGCGTTTCGACAGGACCGATTTCAATGCGTGGAAGACCTCCGCGCCACAGCGCACGGCTTCGCGGAGACTGGGCATTCCGGCCGGCACGATCATGAACTCCTGGAGGTCGACGTTGTTGTCGGCATGCGCGCCGCCGTTGATGATGTTCATCATGGGCACCGGCATGGTGAAAGGGCCCCTGCCTCCGAGATGCCGGTATAGCGGCTCGCCGGCTTCCACCGCGGCCGCGTGGCCGCTGGCGAGCGATACGGCCAGGATCGCATTTGCGCCCAGCGCGCTTTTGTTGGGCGTGCCATCGAGGGTGATCATGGCCGCATCGATGCCGGACTGATCGGCCACGTCCATGCCGCGCACTTCTGGCGCGATGCGTTCGTGAATATTGCGGATCGCCGTCAACACGCCCTTGCCGCCGTAGCGCTTCGGATCCTTGTCGCGCAACTCCAGCGCCTCGCGGGAACCGGTCGATGCGCCGGACGGCACCATGGCCGTGCCGGTTGCGCCGGCCGCGGTGCGCACCTCCGCCGCGACCGTCGGATTGCCGCGCGAATCCAGTACTTCACGCGCATGAATTGCAACGATGTCAGTCATATATCAGCCTGCATCCGTCGACTGTATGCGAACTCTGTGAGCCGGCTTGCCGGTTGTTCGTGAAGCGTCCAGCGCGGCGCGCGACACATGGACGGTTGAGCGCGCCGGACGGATTCGAGCCGTACAGGGATGTACGGCGAGATTGAGCGGAACGGACATCCGACAAGCCGGCTTCATGCGTTGCCTCCGGCCTTGGCGACGGCGTCGATTTCCTTCAGCGTCTCGAGCAGCGCCCGCATCCGGTCCAGCGGCCAGGAATTCGGACCGTCGCTCATGGCGCGGTCCGGATCCGGATGCGTCTCGATGAACAGGCCGGCGATCCCGACCGCTACCGCGGCGCGCGCCAGCGCCGGAACGTACTCGCGTTCCCCGCCGGAGCGACTGCCCAGCCCGCCGGGCAACTGCACCGAATGCGTGGCGTCGAACACCACCGGGCAGCCCGTGTTGCGCATGACAACCAGCGCACGCATGTCGGACACCAGGTAGTTGTAGCCGAACGAGGCGCCGCGCTCGCACACCATGATTTGCTCGTTGCCCGCGGCGCGCGCCTTCTCCACCACCTGCGCCATGTCCCACGGCGCGAGGAACTGCCCCTTCTTGATGTTCACCGGCCGGCCCTGCCGCGCCACGTTCTGGATGAAGTTCGTCTGCCGGCACAGGAACGCCGGCGTCTGGAGAACGTCCGCAACCGCGGCGACCTCGTTGAGCGGCGAATCTTCATGCACGTCGGTCAGCACCGGCACGCCGATGGACTTCTTCACCGCTTCCAGCGCGGCGAGGCCGCGCTCCAACCCGGGACCGCGGTAGCTTTCATGCGAGCTGCGGTTGGCCTTGTCGTACGAGCTCTTGAAGATGAATGGGACGCCGAGCGCGGACGTGAGCTCCCTCAACGCGCCGGCGGTATCGAGGGCGAGCTGCTCGCTCTCCACGACACAGGGGCCGGCAATCAGGAACAGCGGCTCTCTGTTGCCGACTTCGAAATCACACAACCGCATGATTGAGCGTCCGGCTCGGGGCCGCGCGGCGGTCGACCGCTGCGCGGATGAACCCGGAGAACAGCGGATGCCCGTCGCGCGGCGTCGAGGTGAATTCCGGGTGGAACTGGCAGCCGATGAACCACGGATGATGCGGCAGCTCGATGATTTCCACCAGCCTGCCATCCTGGGACGTGCCCGAGACGACCATGCCGTGTTCCTCGAGTTCGTAACGGAAGCGGTTGTTGAATTCGTAACGGTGGCGGTGGCGCTCGGTGATCGTCTCGTTCTGGTAGAGATCGCGCACCAGCGTGCCGGCGGTCAACACGCAGGCCTGTCCGCCGAGACGCATCGTGCCGCCGAAGTCGGAAGCCTCGTTGCGTTGCTCCAAGTGTCCGTCCCGCTCCATCCACTCGCTGATCAGCGCGATCACCGGGTACGGTGTCCTGCGATCGAACTCGGTGCTGTTCGCGCCGTTCAGCCCTACGACGTCGCGCGCGAACTCGATGACCGCGCACTGCATGCCGAGGCAGATGCCGAGGTAGGGGATCAGGTTTTCGCGGGCGAAACGCACCGTCGCCACCTTGCCCTCGATGCCGCGCATGCCGAACCCGCCGGGGACCAGGATGGCGTCCATCCCCTCCAGCCGCCCCGTGCCGGAGCGTTCGATGTCCTCCGAATCCATGTACGCGATGTTGACCCGGGTGCGCGTGTGGATGCCGGCGTGGATCAACGCCTCCGACAGCGACTTGTAGGAATCCGCGAGGTCCATGTACTTGCCCACCATGGCGATGTTGACGTCCGCGTGGGGGTGCTCCATGGCGTCGATCACCGCGTCCCACTCGCTCAGATCCGCGGGATTGACGTTGAGCCCCATGCGCGTCACGACGATCTCGTCCAGCCCCTGGTCATGCAGCAGGCGCGGGATCTTGTAGATGTTGTCCACGTCCACCGCGGAGATAATGGCGGGCTCCTCCACGTTCGTGAACAGGGCGACCTTGCGCCGCTCGTTCGCCGGCAGCGGCCGATCAGTGCGGCACAGCAGGATGTCCGGCTGGATGCCAATGGAACGCAGTTCCTTCACCGAGTGTTGGGTGGGCTTGGTCTTCATTTCGCCGACCGTGCCGATGAATGGCACCAGGGTCAGGTGGATGAACACGCAGCGCTGCGATCCCAGTTCGATGCGCATCTGGCGGATGGCTTCCAGGAACGGCTGCGATTCGATGTCGCCTACGGTGCCGCCGATCTCGACCATGCAGATCTCGGCGTCCCCGGCGCCCTCCCGGATGCAGCGCTTGATCTCGTCGGTGATGTGCGGGATCACCTGCACCGTGCCGCCCAGGTAATCGCCGCGCCGCTCTTTCTGGATGACGTTCAGGTAAATGCGCCCGGTGGTGTAGTTGTTGCGCCGTGACATGCGACTGCGCACGAAACGCTCGTAGTGGCCGAGGTCCAGGTCGGTCTCCGCCCCGTCCTCGGTCACATAGACCTCGCCGTGCTGGAACGGGCTCATGGTGCCGGGGTCGACGTTGATATACGGGTCGAGCTTGAGCAGGGTCACGCGCAGGCCGCGCGCTTCCAGGATCGCCCCAAGCGAGGCGGAGGCGATCCCCTTGCCCAGCGATGAAACGACGCCGCCGGTGATGAATACGAAACGGGTTACCGGGGCGGCGGGCTGCACCGGCTGGAAACTCGGGGGGGATTCATCCTTATCGATTCCCGGGAACCGTCGTGGGGGATAAGGATGAGGCTGTGGATCATGCGACGGGCGCACACTTTAGCAGATCGGACCGCGATAAACCATCGGCCATTGGGAAAGGAGATTGGCTCCAAGAACAGCAGGGTGCAGGTAGAATATGCACCGACTGCCGTCCCGATCTCCGGCAACCCGAACCACAGACATCGGCTGAAGGAGGAAACTTTCCATGCCCCTGGATCCCACCAAGCATGCTGACTGGGAAATCGCTGAGGCCGCTGAAAAGCGCATGAAGACGTCTCAGCAGCTCGCGGACGGGCTCGGCATCGAGCGCGACGAACTGCTACCGCATGGCCATTACATCGCCAAGGTCGACTACGCGAGGGTCTTGAGCCGGCTTGGGAAGAAGGCCGACGGCAAGTTTATCGAGGTCACAGCGCTCAATCCGACGCCGCTGGGCGAAGGAAAATCCACCACCACGCTGGGCATCCTCCAGGGACTCGGTCGACGGGGCAAGCGGGTGACCGCCTGTATCCGCCAGCCGTCCGGCGGACCGACTTTCAACATCAAAGGCTCGGCCGCGGGCGGCGGGTTGTCGCAATGCATTCCGCTGACGGAGTTCTCCCTCGGGCTCACCGGGGACATCAACGCGGTCATGAATGCGCACAATCTCGCCATGGTGGCCCTGACCGCGCGCATGCAGCACGAGAGAAACTACGACGATCATCAGCTTTCGGAACGCCGTCTCAGACGCCTCGACATCGATCCGCATAACGTGCAGATGGGCTGGGTGATCGACTTCTGCGCCCAGGCACTGCGCAACATCATCATCGGCATCGGCGGCAGGATGGACGGCTTTCTGATGCAGTCGAAGTTCGCCATCGCCGTCTCCTCCGAGCTCATGGCGATCCTTGCGATCTTCAGCGACCTGGCGGATTTCCGGAAACGCATCGGCCAGATCGTGGTGGCCTACGACAAGCAGGGCAACCCCGTGACCACCGAGGACCTGGAGGTGGCGGGCGCCATGGCGGCCTGGATGAAGGACGCCATCAACCCGAACATGCTGCAGTCGGTGGAGGGGGAACCCTGCTTCGTGCACGCCGGACCTTTCGCCAATATCGCCGTCGGGCAATCCTCCATCGTCGCCGACAAGATGTGTCTCAAGCTCGCCGATTACCACGTAACCGAATCCGGTTTCGGCGCCGACATCGGCTTTGAGAAATTCTGGAACGTGAAGTGCCGTTACTCGGGCAACATCCCGAATGTGTCCGTGATCACGGCGACGATTCGCGCCCTGAAGCACCACGGTGTGAACGCCGGCGCGCCGAAAGTCGTTCCCGGCCGGCCAATCCCGAAGGAATATTTCGAGGAGAACCTCGCGTGGCTGGAAGACGGCATGAGCAACCTGATCCATCACGTCAACACCGTGAAGAAGGCCGGCATCAATCCGGTGGTCTGCATCAATGCCTACCACACGGACACGCAGGAAGAGACGAAACTGGCCAAACGCATGTGCGAGGCGGCCGGGGCCAGGGTCGCCGTTTCACACCATTGGCTCAGGGGCGGCGACGGCGCCCTGGAGCTGGCGGATGCGATACTCGATGCGTGCAACGAGAAGGTCAAATTCAAATTCCTGTATGAGATGGACATGCCGCTCCGGCAACGCGTCGAGTTGATCGCGAGAGAGGTGTACGGCGCGAACGGCGTCAGTTACTCGCCGGAAGCGGCCGCGAAGGCGGAAAAATTCGAAAAGGATCCTCTCTACGCCGACTACGCGACCATGATGGTCAAGACGCATTTGTCGCTGTCGCACGATCCCGCCCGTAAAGGCGTGCCCAAGGACTGGACCCTGCCGATCCGCGATTTCCTGACCTACGGCGGGGCGCGCTTCATCTGCCCGCTGGCCGGGGACATCAGCCTGATGCCGGGCACCGGATCGGACCCGGCCTTCCGCCGCGTGGATGTGGACGTCAAGACCGGGCGCGTGAAGGGATTGTTCTGATGATTAAACTCTACGCTTTCGGTCCCGCCTTCGGGCTCATTGACCCCAGCCCGTTCGTCATCAAGGTCGATTTCTACCTGCGCGCGGCGGGACTGGAATTCCTGCGCGTCCCCGGCTTCCAGAACATGCGCGGGGCGCCCAAGGGCAAGTTGCCGTACATCATCGACAATGGCGCTGTCGTCGCGGATTCGGCGTTCATCGTCAGCTACCTCAAGGCGGAATACGGGGATCCGCTGGACGGCGGCCTGCCGGCGGAACAGAAGGCCGTCGTGCACGCCTTCACCAAGATGATGGATGAAAACACGTACTGGTGCCTGGTGCATGATCGGTGGATCAACAATGCGTGCTGGCCGGCAGTCAGAAAGGAATTCTTCGGCGGCCTGCCCTGGCCGTTGCGTGTGCTCGTGCCCATGGCGGCGCAGAGGCGCGTGAAAAAATCCCTGTACATCCACGGT
The DNA here is from genome assembly GCA_016193395.1 of Gammaproteobacteria bacterium. Classification (GTDB taxonomy): domain Bacteria; phylum Pseudomonadota; class Gammaproteobacteria; order Eutrophobiales; family Eutrophobiaceae; genus JACPSH01. The sequence goes on along the minus strand of JACPSH010000017.1, from coordinate 39,194 downwards.
CTCGGCCGTCACTCGGATGACGAGATCCTGGATATCGCGAAGCGCGATCTGAAAGCGCTCTCGGATTATCTCGGCGACAAGGAATGGTTCTTCGGCAAGGGGCCGACCACGCTGGACGTGTTTGCCTTTGCCTTTGTCGGCGGCCTGGTCATCCCGCCGTTCCACAGCCGGATGGCGGAAGCCGCGCGCTCATTCCCGAACCTCGTCCGCTTCGTTGAACGGGTCAAAGCAAAGTACTACCCGGCCTGACGCCGGTCAATTTGAACTCGAAGATCGAAACGCCCTTTTCAACCCCCTATTTTTCTGCGCCAGATTGAACAAACTTCTTCAGTGACTCCAAGTCTCCCTTATCCGCATCACGTAGCGCCGAGATATACCGATTTCGGATATTACTTTTATGCACGAGATCACTCCTTCCCCACGCAAACGGTGCCTGCCCAAGACCGATCAGCAGTAAATCAGTAACCAGCCTGGCATGCCGTCCATTGCCATTGGCAAATGGATGGATCTGTGTAAGCCGGTGATGGAACCACACGGCAGTGTCCCGTGCATTCTCTTCAGCGCCGAGCCTAGCCTTTGCATCTTCACAAAGATTTCGTACCGCTTCCGGAACTTGTTTAGGATCGATACCAATGTTTCGCTCGTCATGGCGGTATTGACCAGCCCAGCGCCAGGTATCGTCAAACATCCAGCGGTGAAGGCTACGCATGAACTTGTCGTCGAGCACATTCCGCCGGCGTGACATCGCCCAGTTTCGAGCCTTCAATACGTTCTGATTTTCCCATTCGTCGAGCTCACCACGAGTCCTTATGTGTGCCGGAATCAGGCCCTGCATGTCGTCAGGGCCAAGGGGCGTTGCCCCTTCCGGTTGTTGCGTCAGCTCTTCTTCCACAACCGGCTCAACGGCCCACGGAGAAATTCATCCGCGAGAGCCTTCCGTTGCTCCTCCAGCGCCTTATCCGATGGCCGCTGCTTTTCCAGGGACATGCTGTGGGCGATTTCCAAAACGGCATCAGCAGAACGCTCATCGGCCTTCGTTCGCAAACGATTGTCCAATGACTGCCGCGGGATAAGCGTCACAATCAAATCGCAGTCGAGCGCGTCCGCAGCTTTCTTGAGGCTGGACAAAGTCGCCTTGCCCGCCGCTTCCTGCTGTTCGAGTTGGGTGATCCGGCCTGGGGTCAGCCGCATCCGTTCGGCCAACTGGGAGGCGGTCATGCCCAGTGCACGCCGAATCGCCCGAATCCATCCACCTGGCGGGGCTTGCAAGGAATTGCGGTGCGCACGAAGTTCCTCGAAGCGTTGGTCGAGTTGGCGAATCAAGAGCCAGCGAGTGTCGGAAACCATAATTTCTTTAACTATCTAGAATCTCTGGATGTTTATTATTTAGTAAAAACTAAATATACACAATCATATATTTTAGTATTTTATGTATATCTATGGTCGATTAGTTAATGGAAATAAGACTCCACCCCTACCCCTTGAACTTTTCGACTCCCGCCCCCACTACTAAATGTGTACTTCATGGTTATCGCGGCGGGCTGGCTGCATTGCAGCGCAGCCTCGCTTCCCGATAACGCCATCTGCTGGCAGTACCAGCCGGATGGTCAGGCCAGGCATTTAGCCTCGCATGCTGGAGTCAACACTCGCCCAACCGTCTCGATAATGACCGGCGCTTGGCTGAAGGTGAGCCCCCACCAGACGGTTGCGGGACTTTATTTCTGGGCGAGAGTGGAGGGGCATGCTCCGCGGTGTTGCCAAGGAGGCCAAAAACGTTACAGTCGATGGAGAATGCAGTGAAACTGGAGACATGCAAAAACGTGCCAACGCTTGCGCGGCCGGCGGCCGCGCGTGGGCGCTGGCGCTTTCGCTTCTGGTTATCGCGGCGGGCTGGCTGCATTGCAGCGCAACCTCGCTTCCCGATAACGCCATCTGCTGGCAGTACCAGCCGGATGGTCAGGCCAGGCATTTAGCCTCGCATGCTGGAGTCAACGCTTGAAACGGTTGGGCAGAGCTCGCTGGTGGGGCCCACCACATCCACGCGGAAGAACGCTTCTCTGTACGCACGAGTTCAAAAGCCCGAAACGCTCGATCGGGCTTGGCGCGTCATTCAGGAAAATGGGCTGAAATCAGACTCAAGGGAAACCAGAGAAGACATCAGGCAGTTTTCGATCCAATCCCGCAGGCACCTGAATCGACTTAACCGGCAACTCCGCACTCGGCGTTTTCGGTTTGAACCAGCCCGTGGCGCACTTGTACGCAAGAAGAAGGGCAAATCGGAGCGCCCGATTGTCATAGCTCCAATAGAAAGCCGCATCGTACAACGCGCGATTCTGGACGTTGTTCAATCAATTCCAGAGATTCAGCGAACCCTGACCGCCGGCTACAACTTCGGAGGAATTGCAGGTCCTGAGTTTGGCGTACCTCCAGCGATTGCCAAGGCCGTTAGCGCCGGGAAGGAATCCAAGTATTACATCAAGACCGACATCAAATCCTTCTTCACTGCAGTGCCCCGTCAGCGTGCCGTGGACCTGATAAAGGCGCATACGTTCGATCCACAGTTCAATGCCCTGCTTGTAGAAGCGACGACCACGGAACTGAAGGATCTCCAATCGTTCGGAGATAAGCTGAGGCTTTTTCCTCTATGCGACGAAGGTGTAGCTCAGGGTTCCTGCCTCTCCCCTTTGCTTTGCAATCTGCTGCTCGCGGATTTCGACGTCCAGATGAACCGACGCGGCATCATTTGCATTCGGTACATCGATGATTTCATCCTCTTTGCGCCGAGTCAGAAGGCCGCATTTAAAGCTCTGCAGTATGCGCTCGAATTGCTGCAGGAAATGGGATTAAGCGCGTATGACCCACGCGATTCAAATCCGGTCGAACGAGAAAAGTCTAGCCACGGTCAATCGATTCGCGGATTCACTTTCCTCGGCTGTGACATCCAACAGGATCGGATACGACCAACCAGGGCGAAGCGGAGTGAGTTGAAGCAGAAAACCAGGACAATATTGCACGAATGCCTGAATTCCATCTCCGATCCCAGGACCGCATTGTTTTCCAGGAAAACTTCCGCCGACGCGATTCTGGACGCCAGTCGCATCATTCGCGGTTGGGGCAATACCTACTCGTTCTGCAATGACGAAAGGCTGTTCCATAGCCTCGACTTGGAATTACAGAATATCTTCGTCGATTTTCAGCGGCGATTCGGCCAGAAAATTAGCTCGATGGAAATCTTGGATCGCCGCAGATCTTTCGGGTTGTTCCCTCTCGTTGACTGCAATCAGGGAAATAAGTGACCGGTGTATTCAATTGAATTGATCGCGATCAGGGGGTATCAATTATGAGCAAAGACAGAGACCGCACCGTATATCGCCGCCCCGACAGAACATGGGTTAACAAGAGAAACGATGCAGATCGAGCCTCGAGCCTCCACGGCACGCAAAAGGAAGCCGTGGACACAGCTCGCACGATGTTGCAGAACCAAGGTGGGGGTGAGCTAACCACCGTGGGCCTGGATAGGAAGATCAGGAGCAAAGACACCATTCACCCAGGCCACGACCCGAATCCGCCAAGAGACAGGGAGCATTGATCCTTGATTTCCAGTTCGCTCAACCCAGCATAGAACCAAAATGCCCGCCGCGTACGCACACCTTACCCTTGTTGCAATAGCACGAGAGCCGCACCCGCTGAGGGCGGCAGTGAACCCGCAAGCAGCCTCGGCGATAGGGAAATACGCTCCCTACGGCGACTTGGGTTGCGTAAGCCCGGACTATCCCTACCTCGCCTTCGGTGAAGGCGGCGCTTCTCGGTGGGCGGATTTGATGCATTACGAGCGAACCGGGCAAGTAATCCAAGTTGCTGCAAGACGGGTTCACCAAATGACTGGTGCCACTCGCGACAAGCTTTTCGCCTGGCTCGCTGGCTATGTAGTGCATGTAACAGGTGATGTCACGATCCACCCTGTCGTTGAGCGGAAGGTCGGACCATATGCGGACAACAAGGGTGCTCACCGTACATGTGAGATGCATCAGGACGCATACATCTTTCAACGATTGAACGTCGGTGATATAGGACTATCGGAGTACCTCGATTCCGGTCTTGGGCGGTGCGGCGACAGGAAAAACCGCACTCTGGACGAAGACCTAGCCCGTTTATGGTCAGAAGCATTGGCGGAAGTACATCCACAGGAGTACGAGAAGAATCCGCCTGATCCACGCGTTTGGCACAGCCGCTTCTACGGGATACTGGATGAGTTCGAGGAGGGCACCCAGCTAATTCCCTTCGCCCGTCATGTTGCCTATGACCAGGGGCTGATGTACCCAAAGCCGGATGAGATAGACCATACCTTCATTGATTCTCTCGAAGTTCCTGGCAGCAATCGCCTCCACTATGATGCGATCTTCGACCGAGCCATCGAGAATATTCGAACGATGTGGGGTCATCTTGGCGAAGCCGTCTACTCGGGCAGCGATGATGCTCTTCGTGCGTTCGGTAATTGGAACCTCGATACTGGCAGGGACGACGCAGGTCAACTCGTCTTCTGGAGCTAGGGTAAAAGTGATTCACATCCGCATGCACATCCTGGTCAGTGCCCTAATTCTGCTTGCGGCTTCGGCAAATGCAGCCAATAACCTGTTCCGAGAGGCTGCAGCACTCACCAAGGTAGCGCTCTCGGTGGAAACATTCGTATTGGACAACCCGGAATCGAGGTTGCAGGGGCAGGATTTGCTAAAGGCCGCTACGCAGCATGATCCTGGGCAGCTTGATGATCTGTCAGCGTATTGGGTTACTGCACGTAGCCAAGGCGGATTCTCGAGTGTATTAATGTGCTCATCCGACAAGTCCGAAGCATTACTGGAAGATGCAGGTTGCACCTCAAGAATGGACGTTCATGCTTGGCAGACAGCGAATAAGGAAAAGTGCGACTTCGCGATCGATCTGGTCAGGATTTGCAAGCCCTAAAGTGATTCGATTGGAGTTCGGGGAAAGTGGGCTTGATGCCGGGATGTAACCTCCCTGTCAGTTTGCCTAGAGTTCGCCCTTGAAGGCGCGGTCGAGGACGGAGGGGAGCAGGGCATCGAGTTCAGTGGCAGTGTCGGCTTGCAGGCGCTTCAGCGCGCCCATCTCTGCTTGCAGTGCATCCAGTTCCGCCACGATCCAGCGTTGCTCGGGGAGTGAGGGAAGTATCAAGTTGAACCGCCGCAACGCACCGATATTCAGATGCGGTGAGGCCGAACCTTTCGATAGCGGAGCTATCTGATCTTGCACTAGAGGCGAAAGAAGCTGATGAAGAAAGAAACGGGGCACGATGCGTTCGCTATTCGGACGTAGCATCATCACGCGCTGTCCGAGGCTGAAGCGCAAATCAGGCTGAACAAGCGCACACTTCCCAGTGCCTCCGCCTTCTCGGACAAGAACAATGTCATCTACGCCTGGTGTCCCACGAACTGTTCGCCGACGGAATTCGGCTTCGTCCGTTCGTTGCGCGCCATCTAGGTTCAGCGTGCCCCACCCGACATCGGGTGAGCGGACGCACGGAATGCCTGTTTCAGAGAGACGCGGGTTGCTGTGGAGATTATCAATTATCGCAGCACACACGTCTTCCAGAACCACTGTTTCCGAACGATACTGAGAGATGGTTGCGTGACGGGCGGTCGGGAGAATCGCGTCCGCTTCCTCAGCGGCTTGGTGGCGGAGGGTGTGGGCCTCCTGGATTTGGGCGGCCAGTTCCTCAATCCGCACCACCACGCGCCGCTGTTCCGCCAATGGCGGCAGCGGAACCGGGATCGGAAGCAACCGCTTTGATTTCAACTCAGTCTTAATGCCACCGGGAACGTGTTGCGTAAGCAACTCGCGGAAGAATCGGCTGCGAAAGAACCACCACAGAAACTTTATGTCGGCACGGTCTGGCTTTGGTCTGTAAGCGCCGTAATGAATTGTCGCTGCTATCGGCCCCGTGTTTTGCGCTTCGTAGATGGCAACTGCGCCTTTTGCTGCGTTTATGCCGGAAATTACTAGATCACCGGGACGGGCGAGAATCATCCCCGTATTTGTTTCTGAGCCGGTACGAAGTTCGATTTGCCCCGTGTCGAAACTGATTTTCGAGACGATGCGAACGCGGCCAAACGTGAGGTCGTCAGCCGATGGAGCTTCCCGCCGTTCTATCAACGCCTCGCCAAGCCTAACAATTGGCCACGCATTGCTCATGCGCCATGTTTCATCAGAAGGTTGCGGATGTTGCCCATGATTTCCGCGATGCGCTGCTCTTTCTTCAAAATGTCGGCGACAAGTTGGTCGGGCGGCAGGTGCGTGATGTCTTCTTTGCCGTGCGGGTTCTTGCGGTCGAGGTTGCAGTTGGCAGCAAGCAGTTCGGCGGCGGGCACTTTCCAGGCGCGGTCGTTTTCTTCGCGCTTGTTCCACCACGTGATGCAGTCGGCGAACTCCTCGAACTGGATGGGCGCGGTCTTGGTGTAGTTCTTCCGGCCTTCGGGGAGCGGCTGCTCGTAATACCAGACTTCCTTAGTCGGGCCGGAGCGATCGAAGAACAGCACGTTTGTCGGGATGCCTGTGTAGGGCGCAAACACGCCGTTGGGCAGGCGGGCGATGGTGTGCAGATTGAACTCCTTGAGCAGTTCCTCCTTGATGCGGGCGCACACGCCATCACCGAATAGCGTGCCGTTCGGGACAATCACAGCCGCACGTCCCGGCTTGGGCTGGCGCCGCAGCTTGCGCATGATCAGTTGCAAAAACAACAGCGCGGTCTCGGCAGTCTGCTTGTCTTCCGGGAAGTTACCCAGAATGCCGCGCTCCTCCTCACCGCCGAATGGAGGATTGGTCATCACGATATCCACGCGGTCTTTGTCGCCGATCTCCCGTAGCGGAAAGCGGAGCGCATTGAGTGGGTCGATGTTCGGCGACTCCAGTCCGTGCAGAAGTAGATTCATCTGGCAAAGCAGGTACGGCAGCGACTTGGCCTCGATGCCGAAGAGGGTCTCCCGCTGCAGTTGACGATGGTGTTGGGCGGTCTTGCAATGCTTCCTAAGGTGCCCGAATGCTTCGGCCAGAAAGCCACCCGTACCGGCGGCAGGGTCTAGCATGGTCTCGCCGAGCGTCGGATTGGTCACGGTCACGATGAACTTCACCAATGGGCGCGGCGTGTAGAACTCGCCGTTCTCGCCCGCGGCGTCGCGCATCTCTTTCAGCATGGACTCGTAGAGACTGCCGAGGGTGTAGATCTCCTCCGTGGAAGTGAAATGGATGCCGTTGATCTTGGTGAGTACGTCGCGCAACAGGTACCCGTTGATCATCCGGTTCACGGTGCCCTGGAATACGGTGCGGATGACGTCGCGCCGGTCCCCGCCGTTGGCGCCTGTCAATGAACGCAGATAGGCAAACAGTCCGGGTCCCTTGGTGCCGTCTGGACGTGTGGCCTCCTCGTCCTGGACGAATGAAATGAGCGCATCACCGGTGATGCCGTCCTCTTTGGCAGCCCAATCGCGCCAGCGGTAGGGTGCCACAATGGCGGGGCGGAATCGCTTGCCTTCGAGGGCGGCCTCGCTTTGGCGTACCTGCTCGAGATCGTCCAGAAACTTGATAAACATAATCCATGTGAGCATCGGCAAACGGTCGAGATCGGTGTTGAGTCCTTTGTCCTTGCGCATGGTTTTGCGACAGGACTTGATGAGGCTGCCGAGCGATTGGGCGCTTGTGACGGGCGCGTCGGATTTCTTCCTGCGAGCCATGGGGATCAGGCCGCTTCGGTGTAGAGCAGGTTCTGCATGCTTTCAATGGCAGTTCTGAGCCGGTCGGCGCCACCGAATTTGTCGATGATTTCCATAACGTTGCCGTGCGCCGAGACCGGCGGGACTTTCAGGATGTCCGGGATCTTGAACTGTGCAGTGCCGAAGTCGATGTATTTATCAAGGACTTCATTGAGGATTTGCCGCGCCTCCGGCTTGAACTGCTCCCAGAAGTCCAACCGGCCCTTGCGAAGCTGATCGGCCCTTTCGCGGCGGCTGCGCAACGGCGCGTTGAAAGCGACATAACACAGCAGATCGAAAGGGTCGGCATCAGGCTGACTGGTATTGTCCGCAAGCAGTTCCAGCGTGATCCCGCGCTCCTCTAATGCTTCAATGACAGCGGCCCGTTCCTGGGCATCGGTCCAGCGTGAGCGCAGTTCAGCGGCGGAGGTCCACAAGCTTCGCACTTTCTCGGCGGCATAGTCGGTGAATTTCACGACACGAAGCTGCTTGCCGCTGGCGTCCATCTCATATACGACATGCGCGGCGATCTTTACTTCGCCGCCGTCCACGTAGAACTTGCTCAATATAGGTTCGGCCGGTTCCCCCAGCAGCATTTCCCCATCGAGCATCTCGGGTTGTTCCTCTTCGGCAGGTTCACCGCCGATTTCGGGGATCGGCTGATCCAGAGTCGTCTCCGTCGGCGGATCGATGGGATCGCCGTCGAAGTCCGGATCGGCGAACAGGCGCGTCGCGCTGCCAGTGTAGTCCAGAATGGAGAACCATAGCTTGCCGTAGTCGGCGCGGACACGGGTGCCGCGGCCGATGATCTGCTTGAACTCCGTCATGGAGTTGATCATCTGGACAATAGCGATGTTCTTGCACGTCTGCACATCCACGCCTGTGCTCAGCAGCTTGGAAGTCGTAACAATTGCCGGCGTCAGCTTTTCCGGTTCCTGAAACCGGCCCAAGTGCCCCCGGCCGATGTCGCCTTCATCAGAGACGATCCGGACGACATAGTCCGGGTGTTGCCGGACCTGCTCCGGACAGAGATTGTTGATGGCCTGCCGCATCTCGTCTGCGTGTTCCTGGTCCACGCAGAAGACGATCGTCTTCGCGAAGGGATCGGACTTCTTAAGGAAATCGGTGATGTTTTTTGCAATTGCCTGTGTGCGGGCGCGCAGCGCCACCCTCCTTTCAAAATCCGGCGTCTGGAATTCCTCGTCCGGGATGCTGCGGCCATAGCGATCCAGCTCATCCTTTGATGGTCTCCACCCGGTTGCATCCACGTCCGTGACGATCCGATGAACCCGATACGGTGCGAGGAACCCATCGTCAATGCCCTGGCGCAGGCTGTAGCTGTAAACCGGATCGCCGAAATAGGCATAGGTGTCGCGGTTGTCCTCGCGCAGAGGCGTGGCGGTCATACCGAGCTGGAAGGCCGGGTGGAAGTACTGGAGGATCTCGCGCCAGTTGCTCTCGTCACGGGCGCTGCCGCGGTGGCACTCATCGACGATTACAAGGTCGAAGAACTCCGGGCTGTAGTCCCTGTAGAGGCCGGGACGGCTTTCGTCGCGGGCAATCGCTTGATACGTAGCGAAGTACATTTCGCGGCTCTTGATCGCCTCCCCCTGGATTTTCATCCGCGCATCGCCGAACGGAGCGAATTGCTTGTCCTTGGGATCGTCGACCAGTACCGTCCGGTCGGACAAGAAAAGGATGCGCGGGCGTCGCGGTTCGCCCGTGCGGTTCCACCGCGTGCTCCAGAGCTTCCAGCAGACCTGAAAGGCAACATCGGTCTTGCCCGTACCGGTCGCCATGTTCAGCAACACGCGGCGCCGGCCGCCGAGGAGGGCGCCGATGACGCGGTTGACCGCAATTTCCTGGTAGTAGCGCAGCGGTTTGCCGGGCACCGACATGCCAGGCGCCAAAAACCGCTGTGTCGGGTCCGGACCCTTCAGCCCCAGGTGCGACTGGAGACGATTCCACAAATCTTCGGGCGATGGAAACGCATCCAGTCTCGATTGCTTTCCGGTCAGGAAGTCGTGCTCGACAATCCCCTGCCCGTTCGTGCTGTAGGCAAACTTGAGGTCGAGGAACTGGGCGTATTCCATTGCCTGCTGCAGGCCATCGGCCGGTTTCTTGTGCGATGCCTTGGCCTCCACCACGGCGATCATGAAATTGGGCCGGTACCGGAGCAGGTAGTCGGCGCGCTTCTGTGGTCTGCGCCATACTCGCGTCGCGGCAACCATGATGCGCCCATCCGTGAATGTCCGCTGCTCGCTTATCTGATCGTCATTCCAGCCCGCCGCGTAGAGCTTGGGCAGGACGTACTTGCGGCAGGTGTCAGCTTCAGTGGCCATGCAGCCCCTTTAGAGACATTGTGTCAATCCTCGCTCGACCACTCGCTAATGCGTTCCTGCGCCCGTTCCACCGTTTCCGAGCTGAACAAGTTGGGGTAGCGCAAGACAACGGATTCGAAGGCGAGATCCTGCATTTTCATTTCCGCCAAGGCGCGATATCCGGCGGCTTCGGTGCTGCGATTTACCGCACGCTCCACGGCCGGGATGATTCCGTGCCGCCTGATCATCTGCCAGGTTCGATTGGCACGGATCCGCTTGCCTTTGGTCTTCGCAAGGACCTCTTCATAGGCATACACGGCCTTGAGCGCTTCCCTTTCCGCACCCGTTGTTGCCGTCTGTTTCTCCGCCCGTAGTTCGACAGAACGCCGCTGGGCCTCCAAAGCTAAGTCCGGCCTGCCCAGCCTGGTAGCGTTCTTTGCGAAGACCTCGCAGTCCTTCGGTGTCTTGAGCCGCTGAACCCGCTCGTCCATGTCCGCCGATATACCTCATATTGCTGTCCGCTACAGCGACAGCTTAAGGCCGCTCCGTTCCAAGATCACGGCTTCAGTCTGAAAAGGAATTTCGCAGCGACGCATACCGCCGTGGCGATGCCGATGACTGCGTCCAGGGACAGCCTCATCCCTATTCTGTTTCGATGTAACCCTTGAGCCGCTGAAGCTGGGTGTTCAACACCTGGTCGACCAGCGGCGCCAGATCCGCGAAGCCTCCCTGCCGGTAGCCGCCGACGTTGTAGGTCTGCACGAACTTCGTCCCGCCCCCTTCGGCCTTGAGGCTCCAGGTCAGGCTGCCGGCGACGCCGAGTTCCTGCAACGGGCCGAGCGCGCCGAATAAGCGCAGGGTTGAATTCTTCGAGACGTACGCGACGCGCATGTGCTCGATGGCGCCCTTGCCGGGTATGCGTTCGCAGAAGCAGCCGCCGGGCCGCGCGTCGATGCGCATTTCGCCTGGGTCGCCCGAATACGTGTGTTCCGGATCCCACCACTGGCCGACGCGCAGCAACGCCCGGTACACGTCCTCCGGCGACGCGCTGATCAGCGCCTCATTCTTCGAGACGAAACCGCTGGGCTGTACGTCGATGACTTCGGCGTGCAGTGGAAAGGCCAGAAACAGGGCAAGGACAATGACGGAAGTGGCATGACACATGGGTAGGGTCCTCATGAACCGGGCTGTGATCGTTCAAATCCTGGATTCCGGGCCTCGTATGCTGCGCATTCTCGTCCGGAATGACGAGGTGTGGGGGTCGCGCCCGCTACGCGGGCTTGCCCGGAATGACGGGAGGAGGCAGAGCACATACCTCGGCGTGGCGGAAACAGGAAACGACGTGGTCGTTCACCATGCCCGTGGCCTGCATGTGCGCGTAGACGATCGTCGAACCTACAAAAGTGAAACCGCGTTGCTTGAGATCTTTCGAGATCGCATCGGACAGCGGCGTCCGCGCCGGGAGTTGCTTCATCGTCTCCCAGCGGTTGTGGATCGGCTGCCTATCGACGAACTCCCAGATGTATCTTGAAAACGTTCCGAACTCCTTGCGCACGTCGAGGAACGCCTTTGCATTGCGGATGGCCGAGCGGATCTTGAGTTCATTGCGCACGATCCCGCCGTCGCCGAGCAGCCGCCGAACGTCGCGCTCGCCGTAACGCGCTACCTTGTGGTAATCGAAATTGTGGAACGCCTTCCGGTAAGCCGGGCGTTTGCGCAGGATCGTGATCCACGAGAGCCCGGCCTGCGCGCCCTCCAGGACTAGGAATTCGAACAGCCGCCGATCGCCGCGCACCGGCACGCCCCACTCCCGGTCATGGTAGCGCCGGTAGACGGGGTCATTGCCGGCCCAGGCGCAGCGATGCGCTTCAGTTCCCATGTCTCCTGTGCAGGACCGCGCCGACCGCGGCCCAGGTGGATACGCAGTACGGCACGCAGTAGGTCAGCGCCATCTTGACGAAATCGCCGCGCACGAGCGTCCCGCCCAGGATCCGATCGTAGTAATTGATGAGGATGATGATCGTGCCGACGATCACTGCGATGCGCAGCGAGCGGCGGATGATGTCGCGCCGAAGCGCGGTCTGTAGCCATGGGTTCATGCACGTCGCCGCAATTAGCAGGTAGAATGTAGCAGGTAGTATATCGGGATCGACGGACACCTGGTCCCAGCCGCTATATGCTATCTGCCATTTGCTAACTGCTATCTGCTACCTGCGACCTACTCCATGACCCGCCAGATCCGTTTCGGAGCCTACCTCCAGGCCTCTGCCGCCCACGAACAACAGCTCAGCTATAACGTCCTGGCGCCGCGTATCGGGACCGACGAGCTCGGCGGAGAACTGCCCTACCGCCCAAGCCGGCTCAGGCTGCGAACGATCGATATTTACCGCCTGCTCCAGCCCTATGTCAGTGTGCGGCTGCGCGAGCAGGTCAAGGCTGTCGTGCCTCTAGCCGTGTACCTGTTCATCTTCCAGCTCATCATTCTGCGCCAGGAGATCGTGGACGCCGGCGTGATTGCCGCGGGCCTCCTCGCAGTCATCATCGGACTGATGCTGTTCATGGAGGGCCTGAAGGTCGGGCTCATGCCGTTTGGCGAAACGATCGGCAACGTGCTGCCGACGCGATCGCCCTTGCCGCTCGTGGTGGTGATTGCCTTCCTGCTTGGCGTCGGCGCTACGCTGGCCGAACCCGCGATCGGCGCGCTGCAGGCGGCCGGCGCCACAATCAACGTCAGCGAAGCACCCTATCTCTACGCATTGCTCAATGACTGGACCGATTCGCTGGTGCTGGTCATCGGCACCGGCGTCGGCATCGCCGCCGTGCTGGGCACCTTGCGTTTTGTCCATGGCTGGAGCCTGAAACCCCTGATCTTCATAGCCGTGATCCCCACGCTCGGCCTGACCTGGTTCCTGATGGGCGATCCGGACCTGAACCGGATCATCGGCGTTGCCTGGGACAGCGGCGGCATCACCACCGGCCCGGTGACGGTCCCGCTGGTGATCGCGCTCGGCATCGGCATCTCGGCCGCCGTCGGCAATGGACGATCGTCGCTTGCCGGTTTCGGCATCGTCACGCTCGCGTCCCTATTCCCCGTCACCGGCGTACTGATCCTCGGCATGATCATCGCCGAGGTGCAGAGCCCGCAGGAAATCATCGACGCCGCCGCGAGCCTATCGGGCGCGGACGCCCTCTCCTGGTTCGAGCGGACACCCTGGGTGGAGATCATCCTCGGCCTGCGCGCCATCGTACCGCTCATCATCTTCCTGCTCGCGGTCATGCATTTCGTCCTGCACGAACGCATCCGCCACCGTGGACAGACGATTTACGGCCTGTCCCTGTGCGCGATCGGCATGATCGTCTTCAACCTTGGCCTGAGTTTTGGACTGACCAAGCTGGGCGGGCAGTCCGGCGGGATGGTCGCGGCCTCCTTCACCCAGATCGCGCCGGTGAGCGGCTCGCCGCTCTACTCGTTCGTGCTCGGGATCGCGATTGCCGGACTGTTCGCCTGGTTCCTCGGCTTTCTCGCCACGCTCGCCGAACCGGCGCTGAACGCGCTCGGCATGACCGTGGAGAACCTCACCAACGGCGCGTTCCGCAAATCCCTGCTCATGTACGCCGTGTCCATCGGCGTCGCCACCGGCATTGGCATCGGCGTACTGAAGATCGTATTCGATTTGCCGCTGGGCTGGATCCTGATCCCCGGCTACGTAGTCGCACTGATCCTCACCGCACTTTGCAACGAAGAATTCGTGGACATCGCGTGGGACAGCGCCGGCGTGACCACCGGGCCGGTTACGGTGCCGCTGGTGCTGGCCATGGGCCTCGGCTTCGGCGACGCGGTGGGCGCGGTCGAAGGATTCGGGATACTGGCGCTGGCGTCGCTCTGTCCGATCCTCTCGATGTTGTCCACGGGAGTCTGGGTGCAGTGGCGGATCCGGCGCCGCCATGAACTCGAGGATACCGAACTGTCCGCCGCGGAGACGGCAACCCCATGACCAAAAAAGACTTCATCGTATTGACCGACGTATCGCTGATCACCTGCATCGTCCAGCGCGGGCTTGCGGACGAAATCGTGCAGGCGGCCCAGGACGCCGGGGCGCAGGGCGCGACGGTCTACTACGCGCGGGGCGGAGGCGTGCGCGAACGCCTGGGGATCCTCGGGCTGGCCGTGGAGGTGGAGAAGGAGGTCATCATGATCGTGGCGGCCAGCGAGCACGTGGAGCGCATCTTCAAGCGGATGTATGCCGCGGGCAAGCTCGATACGCCCGGCATGGGCTTCGTCTATGTGACGCGCCTGGAGAAGGCCGGGACGTTCATCCCTCCGGAGATTGCGGACCAGCTGCTCGGCTGACATGGACGCTGAACACAAGCTGATCACCTGCATCCTGCCGCACGGCATCGCGCTCGACGTCCTGAAGAAACTCAAGGACGAGAAAGGGATCATCGAGGCCAGCGTGAGCAATGCGCGCGGCATGGGCAAACTGACCCCGCTGGCGCACCGCGGTCTGGCGGAGCAGGCCGAGAAGGAGATCATGAACGTCGTCGTCCCCTCGGCGCGCGCGGATGAACTGTTCGAGTACATGTTCCACGAGGCGCGCATCGACCGGCCGCACGGCGGGATCATCTTCATGGCCGCCTTGCAGCACGCGACGCCGTTCGTGCTGCCGGATGTCCCGGAGGAACAATGACCCATCCAACCATGGCATGGATGCCTCGCGACGTTTTGTTCGCATCCCTCCTTGCGTTCACGCACGCGGTATCGGCTGAAGGGCAGGCCACGCTGGATGCCGACGAATTGCAGGCATTGACCGCCGCGATGCAACAGACGCAATCCCATGACCCCTCCGGTTGGCTGCTGATCGACGCGCAGACCGCGGCGTTCCCGTGCGATCCGGGCGAACCGCGCGTCGTCGTCCTCGACGGCTGCAGCGGCATGGCCCCGCCGGGCCAGGAGCCGGCTGAAATGCTGGCACTTGTCAAGGAGGCCATCCCCGCCGTCAACGCTGATGCGATGAAGGATTTTCAGGCGAAAAGCAGCGCGAGCATTCTCATCGATAAACCGCTCGCGATCCCGACCAGGCAGGTGATCTGGAGCCCCGCGGATCCGGCCGGCTTTCCGACCGATCTCGGCAAACCGGAGGCCGCCTTGAACCTTTCGCGCGTGGGCTTCGACGCGGGGCGGACGTGCGCACTGCTCTACATCGGCTCGATCAGCTACACGCATCGCGACCATTCCTTCGGCGAATACGTCTACCTCACGAAAACCAACGGAAGCTGGTCGGTGCAGGGCACGATGCAGGCGTGGAAGATGGGAAGATAACAAACCGGCTGCCCTTCCGCCTATGTCGACCACGCTGCGCGCCCTCCAGGCAGATATCACGACCCTTGCGGTTGATGCAATCGTCAACGCAGCGAATACGACGCTGCTCGGCGGCGGCGGAGTGGATGGCGCCGTCCACCGAGCCGCGGGGCCGGAGCTGCTCGAGGAGTGCCGGAAGCTCGGCGGTTGCAGGACCGGCGATGCGAAACTCACCAAAGGCTACAGGTTGCCGGCGAAATTCATCATCCACACCGTCGGTCCCGTCTGGCGCGGTGGCGTGAATGGCGAGCCGGAACTGCTGGCATCCTGCTACAGCCGCTCCATCGAGGTTGCCGCAGGAGCCGAAGCGCAGACGCTGGCTTTCCCGAGCATCAGCACCGGCGTTTACGGCTATCCGATCCAGGAAGCCGCGGAGATCGCCGTGGCGACCGTCCGATCGTCCTTGCGGAAATTCACGGCAATACGGGAGGTGATCTTCTGCTGCTTCTCGGCGACCGACCTCAAGGTTTACGAACGGCTCGTCTGAAATGTCGATCCCGAAGGGTTGGGTCGTTTTAAGGACCGTGCCAAGCAGCCCGGAGGCAAGCGTTCTCGGGGCATTTCTTGAACAGAATGGCGTCCCCGTCCACCTCGAGCAACTTGGCGAATTGCCCGGACTTGAATGCGGCGCGATGGTCGCGGTGCCCGGAAACCTGCTCCACCGTGCGCAATGGCTGACTGCGGAGCAACATATCTCCGAAGAGGAACTGGCGGACCTAGCCGTGGGGCTGCCTCGTAGCGAAGCGGAGAAATGACGTCGACGTAAATCGCCGATCCCGGTCGTAGCCTCCGAGGTGACAGGTACCACGCGTGTGAATCCGGAAGATTACGAGGCCTGGTATCACACGCGGCGGGGAGAATGGATCGGGACGGTCGAGTATGCCCTGCTCAAGTCAATGCTCCGCCCGGAACCGGGCGGATCCCTGCTCGACGTCGGCTGTGGAACGGGATACTTCACTCGCCTGTTTGCCCGAGACGTAGGTGGATCGGTGATCGGCCTCGACCCGAACGAAGAATGGCTGTCATACGCCCGGGCGCATGAGACCCAGGGGGAACGCTACCTCAGCGGCCGTGCGGAAACGCTGCCGTTTCCTGATCGAAGTTTCGACTATACGATTTCAATTACGTCGCTCTGTTTCATGAGCCAGCAGGAGCAGGCGCTTCGCGAACTGGTGCGCGTCACGCGCCGGCGGTTTGCGCTGGGTCTGCTGAACCGCCACAGTCTGCTGTACCTTCAGAAGGGCCGCCGCGCGGGAGCCGGGGCATACCGCGGCGCCCACTGGCATACCGCCGCGGAGGTCCGGACATTATTCGCTGCGCTTCCGGTCGGCCCACTGGCGACGCGCACGGCGGTTCTGCTGCCGCAAGGTGACGCGATGGCGCGAGCGGTGGAGCACTGCTGGCCGGGGAATGTTCTCCTCGGAGCGTTCCTGGTAGTGGCCGGCGATGCGATGAACGGGCAACGCCCATGATCAACCCGGCCCCTCGCCTGCTCAGTGCGATGCAATTGCCGCCCGCGGCATTCGAGTTGAAAAAGTCCATGGACGGGCCTTTTCAACAACCTGTTAGGGAATCGTGCTGGCGCTGGCGCGCAAATAGCTCGCGTCAAGTTCCGCCAATGAGCGACAGCCCAGCAACTTCATTCCCAGTTCGAGTTCGGATTGCAGGATAGTCAAAGCGCGATCCACACCGGCCTCCCCGCCGGCGGCAAGTCCGTAAAGATAAGGCCGCCCGATCATGCAGGCCTTCGCCCCGACGGCGAGTGCCTTGATCACGTCCGTGCCGCGGCGCACGCCCCCGTCCAGGATCACGTCGGCGCGGCCATCCACTGCGGCGACGATTTCCGGCAGGATCTCTATCGGCGCGGGCACATGATCGAGCTGTCGGCCGCCGTGATTGGATACGATGATCCCGGTCGCGCCGATTTTCACGGCGCGCTCCGCGTCCGCGGCGCTGAGTATGCCCTTGATCGCGAACGGTCCCTTCCATGCCTCTATCATCCACGCGGCGTCCTCCCATGTGACCGAAGGATCGAGCTGCCGCGAAATGTATTCCATGACGGATGCGATGCTCATATTCGCGCCGGCGTGTTTCTCCACGTTGCGGAACGCGATGCGCGGCGACGTCAGTAAATGCCACAGCCAGACCGGCCGGCGCAGGACATCCAGGGCGTTGTTCAGGTCGATCCGCGGCGGGACGGCGAAGCCGTTGCGCAGATCGCGCTCGCGGTTGCCGGCCGCCGCGACATCAGCCGTCAGGCAGAGCGCCGTGTAGCCGGCGTCCCGGCAGCGCGCGATAAAATCCCTCAATATCGTACGATCGCGCCAGACGTAAATCTGGAACCACTTCGGCCCGCTCCCGAGGGCACCAATCTCTTCAATGGAGCAGGTCGATACCGAGGAGAGGCAATAAACCGTGCCCGCACGCTCCGCGGCGCGCGCGACGGCCGCCTCGCCCTCATGGTGGAACAGACGCGTGCCTCCGGTGGGCGCGCAGATAATGGGCATCCGGACCGTGGAACCCAGGACCGTGCACCCGAGATCGACGCGCTGCACGTTGCGCAGCACGCGCGGGACCAGTTCCAGCCCGAGGAAGGCATCCGAGTTGCGGCGCAGCGTGACTTCGTCATCGGCCCCGCCCTCCATGTAATCGAACATCGCGCGCGGCAAGCGGCGGCGCGCCTCCTTGCGCAGATCGGCGATGGAATGACAGCGCTCCAGAACCCGGCTCACGGCGGGATTTTAGCAGGCCGTGCTGAAAATCCCCTCTCCTGGCGGGCGGGAGAGGGGACTCCGCTCCAGGCGGGTTTCAGTCGTCCAGGCGCTTGTTGAACTTGTGTCGGCCGAACCCGTGCCGGTGTTGCCTGAACTCGTCCAGTTCCTTCAACTGCTCCTCGGTCAAGACCGCGCGCATGTCGGCGTGCGTCTTCATCCCCAGGAACATCATCTCCGACATGACCTTGCCGTGCTCATCCGCGATCTTGCGCAGCGCGCCCTCATCCTTCTGGTCTCCTTCCATGAACTCATGCAGGGCCTTCCGCGAGTCCGCCATGCGGAACATGAGGCCGCGCATCTTCGGCATGGCGCCGTCCATGATCGCGCCCGCCTGCTTGCGCTGGTCCGCGGACAGGTCCAGCTCCTCGGCCATATGTACGAGGTGCATCGGATCCGACATCATCGGCGTGGCCATCATCATCGGTCCGTGCATGCCGTCTCCCAGCCCCGGACCCTCGTCGCTCATGCAGAATGCGCCGCCTTGCCGCCTCATTGTCATCTCCTCGGCCTCGACGGCGGCCCAGGCCAGGCCCAGGACCAGCGCGGCGATCCCGAATGTTTTTGCCGATATCAGTCGCATATTTGTCTCTCCTGTGGTGGGTGCCCCGCATCCCAGCCGGGAATTCGGGGCCGGTAGTCAGAGCTTAGCCAATGAACGTGGAAGAATTGCGGAAGAAGATGGGAAATCCTTGTGATGGATCAATTCTCCAACTCGAACTTGTAGCCGACGCCGTACACGGAGTGGATCGCCTCTTCCCCGGGTGAGGCGGAGCCGAGCTTGCGGCGCAGCTTCTTGATGTGGCTGTCGATCGTGCGGTCGCTGACGATGCGCCGATCCGGATACATCCTCTGCATCAATTGCCCGCGGGTATAGATCCGCCCGGGCGCCGAAGACAGGATCTGCAGCAATTTGAACTCCACCGCCGTGAGATCGAGTTTGCGCCCGTGCAGGCGGGCCTGGAACCGCGATTCATCGAGCTCAATGTCCGCCGCAGCGTCCGCCGAAACGTCCCTTGCGCGGCGAAGCACCGCCTTGACGCGGGCGACCACCTCCCGCGGGCTGAACGGCTTGCAGACATAATCGTCCGCGCCCAGTTCCAGGCCCAGCAGGCGGTCAATTTCCTCCACGCGCGCCGTAATCATGATGATGGGCACGTTGGAAAAACCGCGCACGTCCCGGCACACTGCCATGCCGTCCCTGCCGGGCAACATGATGTCGAGCAGGACCAGGTCCGGGGACTGTTCCCGGATCGCCGGCACGGCCTCGAGCCCGTTGTGAATGCAGGCGGCCTCGTATCCCGCCTGCCCCAGGTAGTCGCGCAGCAGGTTGGCAAGCGACTTCTCGTCCTCCACGATCAGGATGCGCTGCGCGATCACGCGTTGCCCTTAGGCTTCGAGCGGGAGGACGAGCTGCACCCAGAGCCCGCCCAGATTCGATGCGCGCGCATCGATGCGCCCGTCGTGCGCCTCGACGATATTCCTGCAGATCGCGAGACCCAGCCCGGCGCCGCCCGTCTCGCGACTCCGCGAGGGATCCACCCGGTAAAGCCGCTCGAACAGCCGCGGCAGGTGTTCCTCCGCAACGCCGGGCGCGGAGTCCTGGACGTCGATCACGGCATGCCCATCCCGCACCGCGAGGGACACTGCCACCTTGCCGCCGGGATCCGTGTAGCGCAGGGAATTCCCGAGCAGGTTCAAAAACAGTTGCTGCAACCGGTCCGGATCGCCGAAGACGCGGGCTTCGAGCCCGGGATCCGCGCTGAATTCAAGCGCGATATTCTTCCCGGCGAATTCGTCCCGGTGCGCCTGCAGGCTGGTCTCCAGCAGCGT
The DNA here is from genome assembly GCA_016193395.1 of Gammaproteobacteria bacterium. Taxonomy (GTDB): domain Bacteria; phylum Pseudomonadota; class Gammaproteobacteria; order Eutrophobiales; family Eutrophobiaceae; genus JACPSH01. The sequence goes on along the minus strand of JACPSH010000017.1, from coordinate 19,150 downwards.
GCGCAAGTCGAGCCGCTGCTTCTGGTAGCTCAGCGCCCCGATGTCCGACAGCGAAAGTTCGTACAGGTCGTTGACCAGACGCGCGAGATTCAGCGTTTCGCCATGCAGCGCCGCCAGCCGCTCCGGCGTGCATGGGCGCAGGCCATCCTGCATGGCCTCGATCTCGCCCTGCAGGATCGAAAGCGGGGTGCGCAATTCATGAGAGATGTCCGCGATCCACTGGCGGCGCGATACTTCGTTCTGCCCCAGCGTCTTCGCCAGGCTGTTGAAGTCGCGCGCCAGTTGCCCCAGTTCGTCGCGGCTGCCCACATCGATGCGCGTGTCGTAGCTGCCCGCGGCGAGTTTGCGCGTGGCCTCCGATAGCGCGCGGATCGGTTTGACCAGTTGCCGCGACACGGGCAGCGCCAGCAGGATCGAGACCACCATGGTGATGAGCGCGATGAGCATGAAGGCGTGCGCCTGCCGCTCGGAGAAATGCATCTCGCGCGCTTCGCCCATTGGGGGGATCGGCCGCATGGCCAGGTAGCCGACCGTGGCGCCGTCCACGACGATGGGCGTCATTTTCAACGCTTCCTCGGGTTGCACGTTCCCAGACAGTGGCTCCTTGTCCGCATCGAGCAGCAGCATGCGCGCTCCGAACGGCCCGAAACGGCCAACACGCCGCTCGAATTTCGCGCCGGGGTGCGGCGGCGGCATGGGCAAAGCGTCATGGCTGATGAAATGGATAACGTCATGGCCCGGATCCATGGGGAATCGCCACGCCATCCTGGGCGCGCCGGCATGCGCAAGGCTTTCGATCTGGAATTCGCGCCAGCGGCGTGGATTATCGCGCAGGGCATCCCAGCTGCCCTCGTTCCGGTACTCTCGAGCGAGCGCCTGCACGAGCCTCGACTGTACCTCCTCGTCCATGGACCGGACGTAATTCACGAAGCCGCGCTCGAAACTCAGTTTCGTGAACAACCACATCCCGCCGATGACCATCGCGATGGCGGTGATCAGCGTGAGGAGGATTTTGTACTTGATGCTGAAATGCATGGAGCGCCGCGACCCGGCCACTGCGGGTGACGGCGCAATCTAGCAGTTTTCGCCTGCACAATCTTTCCACATTTCCCGCGCGAACCATTCCACGGAACGGGGGTCAGACTGTGTGAATCCTTCAACGGATTTATTGCAGTGACCTCCCCCCCATTCGCCTCTCCCCTCGCGGGAGAGGCAATTTTTTTCCTAGCAGGCGCCGGAGACGGCCCAGGCGCTCGGGGGAGTCAGAGAGGAACGCCCTTTCGCAGCAGCAGCGCGCGGACCTGCTGTATGACGGGGAAAATTTCCTGGTTCCAGTCGGCCCCCTGCGCGTCGAAGGCGTCCTGCTCCATTTCCACGACCCGCTTGTCCTCCGCGAAGATGCCGTTCGTGAACCAGACGATGAACGGCCACAGCAGCTCCATCAGGCCGGGGACACCCGGCCGGCGGATATTCATCAGCGCGTAGGTGTGGTTGCGGCGCTGCTCGCGGTCGATCGGCACATAGGTGATCCACAGATCGAGCGCCGGGTCCGCGCTGCCGGCGGTCCAGAATTTCAGGGTCTGGTGCGGGTACTGGGTGCGTACCGTCATCAGGTCCTGCGGCCGCACAGCATTCGGATCGGGCCGCCGGCCCAGCATGAACTTCTCCCCCACCGGCTGCCGACCCTGGCGGGCGAACGTATAATCCACTTCGACCCAATCCTCGCCCTCGCGCATGCCGAGGAAACCGGTGCGGATGCTGGCCATGATGCGCCGGTGCAGGAACTGGTGGTTCATGTCCATCAGGTTCTCGTGCAGGAAAGAGTAATGGCATTCGACTTCATGATCGAGGTAGCGCGTCTTGTAGCGGCGGTCGCGCCAGGCCGGCACATCGGGGAACGGCGCGGACTGCGCGCGCTCCGGACGGCCGGGAAATACGTAGATCAATCCATAGGCTTCGCGACACGGATAACTGCGCACGCCGCGCGGCACCGATTCGCTTTTTCCGACGTAGGGAACGTTGACGCAGTGGCCCGCGTGATCGTAAGTCCAGCCGTGATAACAGCACTGGATGCACTCGCCGTTCACGACGCCCGCGTGCAGCGGCACCTGGCGGTGCGCGCAGCGGTCTTCGAGCGCATACAGGCGGCCCGTCGCGGTACGCACGAGCACGATCGGTTCCCCGGCGAAGGTCACGCCGGCAGCCCGGCCCGGCTTCAGGCGCCGCGAACGCAGCAGCGGATACCAGTGATCCGGATGGATCCCGGTTTTCCGCAGGTCGCGTCGCTCGACGGGGATTTCCGACGGGAGGGGAATGCTCACCGGGTGAGCTTATAACACAGCCACGCCCTCCAACACAGGCTTATGCCGGGCGGGTAAACCCGGACGAACCACCGCAAAGATCGAAGGTGGCATGAGCCGCCGGTCCGGTAGTGCCGAGGCGGACCGTGTGAGGCCAGGGATGGCCGAACGCGAGCTTACAGGGATGTATTCACGGCGTGTCCGCGGCGGCACTACCGGATTGGCGGCCATGCACTGTACGGCAGGCGGTGACAGGACCCGGCCGACACACGACTCATTGGTTCGCCAGTTCCTCCATAGCGGCGCCGGTCACGCGGTAGGTGGTCCAGTCGTCGAGCGGTTTCGCGCCCAGCGACTCGTAGAACCGGATCGCGGGTTCGTTCCAGTCGAGCACGGACCATTCGAGCCGGCCGCAGCCGCGCTGGCGCGCGATCTGTGCAAGGCAGACGAACAGCGCGCGGCCGATGCCCCGGCCACGCAGGTGCGGACGCACAAACAGGTCTTCGAGGTAAATACCCGGCCGGCCGAGAAAAGTCGAATAGCTGTGAAAGTACAGCGCGAACCCCGCGGGCTCGGCGCCGTAAGTCGCAATGATCACCTCCGCCACCGGGCGCGTTCCGAACAGCGTCTCGCGAAGTAGCGCCTCAGTCGCCACTACTTCCTGGCTAAGTCGTTCGTACTCCGCAAGTTCGCGGATCAGGACGAGGATGAGCGGAACATCTGCGGCGTCCGCGAAACGCAACGACAGGCCCTCCACTGCCGTGCGCATCGGCACGGAACGGCGCGACCTACCAGATCCCGCGGAATACGCGGTACGGCACGCGCGCCCGGTATTCGAGGTACTGCGCACCACGCGCCTTGACGAGCTGGCGCTCCTCGAACGGGATGAACACGATGAAGGACAGCCACACCATGAGCGCGAACAGCAGCTGCCCGGTATTAGGGTGCATGATCAACGAGGATGCCGCCAGGTAGAAGAATGCGCGGTACATCGGGTGCCGGACCTGCGCGTACGAACCCTCGGTCATGAGCGGCGATTCCATCCCGGTCGTATGCGAAAGCTCGTAGCCCGGGACGGCAACGAGCATGCACAGGCGCTCGATGGTCGCAAACTCGAAGAACGCGACCAGCGCCAGCAGGATGCCGCACAGGCCCAGGAACACCATCCATCCCGGCCCCGCCCAGACCCCGAACCCGGGCACCGGCTTGTGCAGCCAATACACGGCGAGCCAGGTGATAACGGAAACCGCAACGTAAATTCGCCGCTCGGCGGGCGTGCCGGCGGGATCGCGGTAGACGATGCGCTTGAAGGCCGGCATGGTCATGACGATGTGCACCGCGATGAAGACGACGTAGAGCTCGATGTTGTAGAGAACATTGCCGGCCGGCGCCGCGGGGTCGAAGCGGAAGCCGAGTATGAAGGACGCCGAGACCGACATCAGCCCGAGCAGGGCGAACAGCATGTAAGCCGTCTTCAGGATGTGGCTCTTGCCGCCCAGCCGGTCGATGACCTTGTTCATCTCAAACCCTCCCCGTGACAGCGATCTCCCGGACACGCACGCCGCCCGGATGGCTGTAATCCAGTTCCCATGGCTCCGCGGCCGCGGCCTGCGCCCAATCCTGCACCTCCGGCCGCACCCACACGGCATCGGCATAGCGACGCGACGCGCCGTTCAGTTCCACGCCGTAGGTGCGGAACCGGCTCACCACCGGCGCGAAGAAGCAGTCCGCGCCCGACCACGCGCCGAACAGGAAGTCGCCCTGCGCCGCGTACCGCTCCCGGCAGTCGCGCCAGATCGACTCGATGCGCCGAATCTCGGAGCGCAAGACTTCCGGCAGGTCGGTCTTCGGGCGCGAGGCGCGCATGTCCATCGAAAGCGTGCCGCGGATCCCCGTGAAGCCGGAGTGCATCTCCGCGCAGATGCAGCGCGCCAGCGCGCGCCCGGCCGGATCCGCCGGCCAGATCCCGGCGGCTGGGAAGCGCTCGTGCAGGAACTCGGCGATCGCCAGCGAATCCCAGATACGCAGGCCTTCGATGTGCAGGCACGGCACGCGTCCTGAGGGGCTGATCGCGAGCAGGCGCTCGCGCCCCTCCGCCGTGTACAGCGGGATCACTTCCTCCTGGAATTCGAGGCCGCTCAGGCGCGCGAGCAGCGAGCCGCGCATCGACCATGAGGAATAATTCCGGTTGCCCACGTACAGCACCGCCAGTCTCATTGCATTACGTCCTCCGGAGATTAACTCGGGATCGTCACGGTTTCGCCGCAAGACCCTTGTAAATGATCTCCACGAATCGGTCCGTGGTCAGAAACCCCTTGCCCAGCGTGGCGTCAAAATCGGCCAACGGCCTGGCCGCCACGGCCTCCTCCAGCGTCCGGCCCTCGTCGATCAGGTCGCCGATGCGCGCGCGGACGGTGGTCAGAAATTCGAGATAGCCCTCGAGCGCCTTGCGATCCGCCAGCGGACCATGGCCGGGGATGATCTTCGCCTTGCCGTCGATCCAGGTGAGCAGGTCCTTGACCGAGGCGATGACGCCATCGATTGACCCCCCGCTGCTGACGTCGATGAGCGGGTAGCTCTGGTTGAAGAAGATATCGCCGGTGTGAACGACGTTGCGACCGCGGAAATGCACGACGCTGTCGCCGTCCGTATGGGCGCGGGCGTAATGCCGGGTATGGATCTCCTCGCTGTTCAGATGAAAGGTCACGGTATCGTTGAAGCTGATCACCGGCAGGGCCGCCTTCGGCGCGGGCGGCACGCGCAGGTTGAAGGCCTCCATGAAGTTCTCCTTCGCCATGCGCGAAAATACGTTGTCATGCGCGACGATCACCACGCCTTCCTTGCCGAGGTTTTCATTGCCGCCGGTGTGGTCGCCGTGCCAGTGCGTATTCAGCACGAAGCGGACGGGCTTGTCGGAGATCTTTGCGACGGCGGCCTTGATCTTCCCGGTCAGCGGCGCGAACTGGTCGTCGATCAGGAAAACGCCGTCTTCTCCAGCGGACACGCCGATGTTGCCGCCTTCGCCGACCAGCATGTAAACGCCTTCGGCGACCTGGATGGTCTCGATCTGGACATTCTTGAAGCGGTCCTCCTCCTGTGCGGTAGCCGGACCGGCCACCATACCCAACAGGATGAAGATGGCCGGCAGGATCCGGCGGCGGGTCGGAATGTGCATTGATTTCTCCCTTGATGGCGGCACGACAAATCGTTTCAGACCGGTTAGCGGGTCAGCAAATTGATGCAAAATCGAGTTTTGCATCAACCTGTTAGCGTGGGGCCGCATTGATGCGGCCATCCTTCTTGTAGATGATACCGTCCTTCATTACAAAGGCCACCTCCTTCATGGCGGATATATTGCGGATTGGATCACCGCGCACGGCGACCAGATCGGCCAGCCTGCCCGGCGCAACCGCGCCCAATTCGCCCTCCTGGCGCAGCAGCATCGCCGCGTTCAAAGTGGCCGACTGGATCGCGTCCAGCGCCGGCATCCCGGCTTCCACCATGTATTCGAATTCCGCGGCGTTCTGTCCGTGCGGGGAGACGCCCGTGTCCGTGCCGAAGGCGATCTTCACGCCGGCCCGGTATGCCTTCGCGAACGTCGCCTGGATCTGGGGGCCGATGGCCGCCGCCTTCGGCCGAACAACGTCCGGGAAATAACCCTCCTGTTCCGCCATTTTCGCCACAAATTTCCCGGCGGAGATGGTCGGCACGTACCAGGTGCCGTGCTCCTTCATCAACTGCATGGCCTCGTCATCCATGTAGGTGCCATGTTCCACGGAGGTGACGCCGGCGCGGATCGCGCGTTTCATGCCCTCGGTCCCGTGCGCATGGATCGCGACCGTGAAATCGTAGTCCCGGGCCGTCTCCACGATGGCACGGATCTCCTCGTCCGTGAACTGCGGATTCTGCCCGCTCTTCGCCAGGCTGAGCACGCCGCCCGTAACAGTAAGCTTGATCAGATCGGCCCCTTCCTTGTAGCGCTGGCGCACGGCCTTTCGCGCATCATCGACACCGTTGATGACGCCCTCCGCCGGCCCGGGATCACCCATGAGTTCGCGGCGCCAACCGTTGGTAGGATCGGCATGCCCGCCGGTCGTCGCGATCGCGGTCGCCGCCGTAAAAATGCGCGGTCCCTGGATCAGACCCTTGCCGATCGCGTTGCGAAGGGCGACCGAAACCCCAGACTCGTCCTCGCCGAGATCGCGGACCGTCGTGAATCCCGCCAGCAGCGTGCGCTCCGCGTACACCGTGGCGCGCAGCGTCACATCGGCCGGCCCCATGAAAAAGCGTTCCGTATAGGACTGCGGCGAATGTTCTCCCGTGATGTGCGTGTGCATGTCCATCAGGCCCGGCATCAGCGTTTGATCCTTCAGATCGATCAGCTCCTGGCCGGGTCCGGGAGACTTGAAGCCGCCCTGCACTGCGCTGATGCGGTTGTCCATCACGACGACCGTCATCTTCTCGAGCACCTGTTTCGCCTCGACGTCGATGAGCCGGCCGGCGTGCAAAACGTATTCCGCGGCCGGAACGGACGCGGTGAGGCCCAGCCACATCAGGACTGCGGAAAGAATTCTCACGATGGACTCCTTACCGCGGGGATCCAGTGGCGCCTGCGCCTCGCCAACCTTGCCTCGGCTGTCTCCGCCCCGTAACTCATGGGTTTCGCAGACCCGAGAAACGGCGCGAAACCCTCCGCGCAGCGCGCGTTGACCACGGCATAATCGCGGTCCTGGATGCGGCTCACCACGAGCGGCATGATGCCGCACCCGGCGCAGGCGTAGAACTCCGCCGTCTTTGTCCCAAACCGGTATGGCGTGACGCGACCGGCGATCTGCACATTCAGTTCGCCGTGCGGATCCGAGGCGTAGATGCCCCGGATGCGTGTGCAGTAACCGCAATCACATTCGCGAAGCTGGAACTCGGCGGGCGTCCTGCGCGAGCGGAAGCGGAAGCGGATCCGCCCGCAGTGGCAGGACCCGTCAATTTCGTTCATCACTCCTTCCTGAGCCGGCCGGCAAGGCCCGCAAAGGGCTTGTAGGTGGCCGGCGCATCGCTCCCGCGCCCTGCAGCCACCTTCCCACCCGCGTCGTGATGCGCATGTTCGGCATCATGGCAATACAGGCAGAGCAGTTCCCAGTTGCTGCCGTCCGGCGGATTATTGTCGTGGTCATGGTCGCGGTGGTGCACGGTCAGCTCGGACAGGTTGGCGCGCGTGAATTCGCGCCCGCAGCGCCCGCACACCCAGGGATAGAGCTTGAGCGCCTGTTCGCGGTAGGACCGCTCGCGCTGCTCGCGCGCACGCCTCGCTCGGGCAACGACCGTGTCGAGACGGCCAGGAGGATCCTTCTTCACAGCCACGAGATGACGGCGCCAATCAGGCCGCCAAACAGCAGCACCGTCGTCGCCAGCATGCCGACCATGAAGCCGCGGCCGCGCCCGGATGCTTCCGCCACGTATCCGCGGAAATACAGGCTGCGCCCAACAACGTACAGCAGGCCGATCCCCGCGGCGGCCAGCGCGTGGATGTACGCGCCGAACAGCCACATCGAAGGTACCGTGATGGCAAGCTGTTCCAGCTCGTTCTGGTGCGCCCTGAAGCAGCGTTCGAAATCCGGATGGCCCGTGGTGGCGGGCGCCTTGATCCCAAACCGGCCGCGGGCCCGGCCGACGAGCGCGCCGAAGACGTAGTACTGAAGGAGCATCACTGAAGTGACGATTGCGACGGGTTCCATGACAGGCCCACCTCCGGGCTGATTTGACGACGCCTATTCTAAACCCGGCCTCGAACCGCCAGCGACCGGGGGTTCCGCGCGCGCCGGATCGAGGCAAATCAGCGTGATGGACTTTGGCATTGGACTGCTAGAATGGTCCCGGAGCCGGACCGGCAAGACTCTGCTATTCAATAGGAAGGGGACCCACCATGGCCGATACAGCCAAGCTCATCCTCGAAGGCAAGGAATACGAACTGCCCGTGGTCGTAGGCGCCGAGAACGAAAAGGCCGTGGATATCACAAGGCTGCGCGCCCAGAGCGGGTATATCACCCTGGATTCGGGCTACATGAACACCGGCGCGACGAAAAGCGCCATTACCTACCTGGACGGCGAAAACGGCATCCTGCGCTACCGCGGCATACCCGTCGAGCAGCTCGCGGAGCATTCCACCTTCGTCGAAACCAGCTACCTGCTGATTTACGGCGAGCTGCCGACTTCGGCGCAGCTGCAGAAGTTCTCGAAGCTGCTGACCTACCACAGCATGATCCACGAGGACCTCATCAATTTCTTCGACGGTTTCCCGGCCAGCGGCCATCCCATGGCGATCCTCTCCTCCATGGTGTGTTCGCTGTCCGCCTATTATCCCGAATCACTGAACCCGTTCGAGAACATGGAGATGCAGGCCACGCGGCTGCTCTCCAAGCTGCGCACGATTGCGGCGTTCAGCTACAAGAAGAGCATTGGCCAGCCGACGATGTATCCGATGAACAACCTGAGCTATTGCGCCAATTTCCTGCAGATGATGTTCGCCACCCCGGCCGAGCCCTACGAGGTCGACCCCGACATGGTGCGCGCGCTCAATATCCTCCTGATCCTTCATGCTGACCACGAACAGAATTGCTCGACCTCCACCGTGCGCCTGGTGGGATCGAGCCAGGCGAACCTGTTCGCCTCGGTCAGCGCGGGGATCTGCGCCCTGTGGGGCCCGCTGCACGGCGGCGCCAACCAGGCGGTGATTGAGATGCTGGAGGAGATTCGGGCGTCGGGCATGAGTTGCAAGGAATTCGTGACCAGGATCAAGGACAAGAAATCCAACGTGAGGTTGATGGGTTTCGGTCATCGCGTGTACAAAAATTACGACCCGCGCGCGAAAATTCTGAAGGAGATGGCGAGCATCATCCTCGGCAAAAAGGGCATACGGGACCCGATGCTGGAGCTGGCCATGGAACTGGAGGAGACGGCGTTGAAAGACCCGTTCTTCATCGAACGCAAGCTGTATCCGAACGTCGATTTCTACAGCGGCATCCTGTACAAGGAAATGGGAATACCGGTCAACATGTTCACGGTCATGTTCGCCATCGGCCGCATGCCCGGCTGGATCGCGCAGTGGAAGGAGATGAACGACGATCCCGACCGCAAGATCGGCCGGCCGCGGCAGATCTATACCGGGCCGAACAAGCGCGACTACGTCGACGTGGAGGACCGGCACTGACGGCGTTTTCCGGCCCGCTCATGGCCCAGGATACCCAGACCCCTGCTCCCGCCGGGCACGGACCCGGAGCGGTCGCGTTTGACCGGCGCATGCTCTTCCTCGTGTTCTTCTTTGTCGTGTTCTCCCTCCTGCTTTACCAGTTCGTGCGCATCATCTCGCCATTCGCCTCGCCGCTGGTGGGCGCGACCATCCTCGCGCTGATTTTCAGTCCGGTACACGCGCGCATCGCCACACGCATGAAAAATGAATCCGCGGCCGCGGGCGTCACGACGATCATCGTCCTGCTCACCATCGTCGTCCCGGTCGTCATCCTGGTCTGGCTGCTGATCTCCGAGACCATCACTGCCGTTCCGACAGTGCGTGACTGGCTCAGCGACCACCACGACCTCGCGTCCGTGTCGGCCAGTCTGCACCTGCCGGCGCCGATCCAGCGCCTGTGGGATTCCGTCGCGGGCTACATCGAGCGCTGGCAGGTCGATTTGCGCTCCACGGCGGTGGAGGCGCTGCGCGAAATCGGCAACAAGGTGACCAGTTTCGGCGCGGCGGCCGTAACGCAATTCTTCGTATTCATCATGAACCTGATCGTCCTCATGCTCACCCTGTTCTTCCTGCTGCGGGACGGGAAGCGCATCGTGCAGTGGGTCATGGACCTGGTGCCCATGGAGGAAGCGAACAAGCGCATGATCCTCGGGCGGCTCGACCGCACGCTCTCCGCGATTATCCGCGGCGCATTCATCACCGCGGCGGCCCAGGGCACGCTCACCGGGACCGGGCTCGCGGTGGCGGGCGTGCCCTTCGCGGTCATGCTGGGATTCACCGCGGCGCTGTTCTCGGTGGTGCCGATCGTCGGCTGCAGCCTGGTATGGCTGCCGGCGGCCGGCTACCTGCTGATCAAGGGAAAGATCGTGGCCGGCATAGGATTGATCGTCTGGGGCGTCGCCGTCGTCGGCACGGTGGACAATTTCATCCGTCCATACGTGGTCGGCGGCCACGCGCAACTGCCCATCCTGCTGTTGCTCGTCGGGATCCTCGGCGGGATCCGCGTCTACGGGCTGATCGGCGCGCTGATCGCGCCGCTGGTGATTGCCTCGGTGCTCGCCTTCGCACAGATCTACCGGGAGCAGTACCTGAGCGGCCGGCAGGAGGGTGCAACCGATACTCCGGCCCCTTCCTGAGAAACCTGCAGACGGGCGGTCTTCACCCTGCGGGCGAACGCCGTGGCCGGTCCGCTATTTCCCCACGCGCCGGTAACGCAGCACTTCTTCGCGCGCGCTCCCGTTGTTCTCCCTGAAGGCGAGGAACATCGTGAGGGATCCATCCGCCTCCGGACGGACGGTCAGACCGTCGAACCAGAACATGCCGTCCGACTTCGCGATCAAGGGGAACTCCACCACTTCAGCCTTTTCCTCCCATCCCGTGAGGTCGGCGTTGAAGTGCTTGAGTCGCATGACCAGCCCACCCCGATGCTCGATGAGGGTGATGATCTCGTACAACTCGGTCCTGCCCTCATGCGACAGTCGGAACATGCCCACCATTGCGCCGCCCTCCGGAGGGCTCCAGATCTCCTCCGCGATACCGCCGAATCCCTCCCCGCGCCAGTGACCCGCCAGCCACGACATTTCCGCAATGGAAGCCGGCGCCAAGCCCTCGCCCGCGCCGATCGTGAGTGTATTCTCGGTCAGGGGCTCGTGCGCCGCGGCGGAAACGGGCACCACGGCGCAGAGCACGGTCGCGAGCAGCCTCAATGCCAGATCCCGAGCACGATGCCGAAGATCGTGAACATGGCGGTGTTGTAGCCGCCGTTGATGAGAAACAGCTTGAGACTCTTGCCCTCGAACAGGTAATGGATCCCCATCGCCGCGGTGACCCAGCACAGTCCCGAGGAAATCCCGGCGCCGAGCGCGAAGAAGAAGTTCGGCTTCGGCCCGAGGAACAGCGAGAACACCGCGGCGGCGAGCAAGGTGAGCAGAAAGGCCAGGCCCATGACTTTCGGGACGTTCATGGACTTCGCGCTTTCCTCCGTGACGCCCGTCTCCTTCATCCACATTTCGCCAAACGCCTGCTTTGAATACCAGATCGCGCCGAGCCCGAAAGCGGCCGCGGCGGCGAGCAGAATCGCCAGAACATTGTATTCCGAAAGATCCATAACCCCTCCGTTTGTCAGTTGTTGTTAAATCTGTCAGCGATTTTACCGCAATCGTCAAATACGGGCGTACGCGCCGGCGCGCTACTCGGTGTGCAGGGCGATGCGGTTACCCTCGCTGTCGAGCACGACGGCCCGCTGGCCGAACGGGCCGATGGGATGCGGCGGATTGAGCACCCGCCCGCCGAGCCTGGCCACCGCCTCCGTTGCCTGTTGCAGCCTGCCGTTCACGTTGAAGTACAGCAACGGCCCCGAATCGGAAGGCATCGCCGTTTCGCTCCTAAAGAGGCAGCCGGCAATGTCCTGCGGCCCGTGAGCGATGACCCCGACGCCAGGATGTTCCTCGCGGATCTCGACGTTGAGCACTTCGGAGTAGAACTTCATGGCCCGGGCAAGATCCCGTACGAGCACGTCGAACCACACCACTCTGTTGACCATGTCTCATCCCTCCAGAGCCTGGGCCTGACCCCCTCTAATCATAATCCAGATGCCTTCACGGCTTATAATCCCGCCGAGCATGCAGCCTCCCGCGCCCGTTCCCGCCCTGATCGCCCATCGCGGCTACCCTGCGCGTTTCCCGGAGAATTCGCTGGAAGGGATCCGCGCGGCGCTGGAGGCGGGGGCCTGTTTCGTCGAATTCGACGTGCAGATGAGCGGCGACGGCGTTCCCGTCGTGATTCACGACGACAACACCCGGCGCACCGGGGCCGTCGGCGTCAGCGTGCTCGACACCCCGCTTGGGGCGCTGCGGCGCGTCTGTATCGGCGAACCGGCCCGGTTCAGACAGGCGTTTTCGCGCGCTCGCATCCCCACGCTGGAAGAGATCATCGCCGTGCTGCCGGGCTGGCCCCGGGCAATGGCCTTCGTGGAGATCAAGCGCGCCAGCCTGAGGCGCCTCGGCATTCAGTCGCTGGTTCCGGTCGTGATGGAGATACTCAGCCCGGCGCTGGATCAGTGCATCGTCGTCTCTTTCAACAGCGAGGCGGCCCACGCCGCGAGGGCGGCCGGCGCAAAGCGCATCGGTTGGGCGTTCGAGGAATGGAGCGACGGACAACGGGACGTCGCCGCGCGTCTCGCCCCCGATTACCTGTTCTGCGAAATCGGACGCCTGCCGCCACCCACCGGGCCGCTGTGGCCGGGTCCGTGGAACTGGGCCACCTACCAGACCGACGATCCAGAGGCCGCGCTGGAACTCGCCGCGCGCGGCGTCGCACTAGTCGAGACCGACAATATCGGCGAAATGCTGCGCCATCCCGTGCTGAAACAGAAGGCGTGCGGCAATGACTGAAAGCTATGACGTCGTGATTGTCGGCGGCGGGATCCATGGGGCTGGCGTCGCTCAGGCCGCGGCCGCGCGGGGGTATTCCGTCCTGCTGTTGGAACAGACCGCGTTGGCCAGCGGCACTTCCAGCCGGTCCAGCAAGCTCATACACGGCGGCCTGCGTTATCTTGAGACGTCACAGTTTCCGCTGGTGCGCGAGAGCCTGCGCGAACGTTCCACCCTGCTGCGCCTCGCGCCGGAACTGGTGCGGCTCGTGCCGTTCTACATTCCCATCTACCGTTCGACGCGACGCCGGCCGCTGATCGTGCGCGCCGGACTCAGCCTGTATGCAATGCTCGGCGGCCTGGCGGCAGCCAACCGTTTCCACGCCGTTCCGCGGCGCGAATGGGACAGGCTGGACGGACTGGAAACCAGAGATCTTCAGGCGATCTTTTGCTACTACGACGGGCAGACCGACGACGCCATGCTGACTCGCGCTGTGGTGAAGTCGGCGCAGGCGCTCGGCGCCGGGCTGGCCATGCCCGGCCGCTTTACCAACGCGCAATTGCGGCCCGGCGCCTGCACAGTGGAATTCCTGGAGAACGGGCGGCCGCGGATCTGCGATGCCGCCGTACTCGTCAATGCCGCGGGGCCGTGGGTCAACCGCATACTCGAGCGCGTGACGCCGACGTCGCCGCGCCGGGAGATCGATTTGATCCGCGGGACGCATATCCTCGTCGACGCCCGGCTGGAGCGCGGGATCTACTACCTGGAGAAACCGGAAGACGGCCGCGCGGTCTTTGCGATGCCGCGCGAAGGCGCGACGCTGATCGGCACGACCGAAGCCGTATATGAAGGCGACCCGGCGGCCGTGGAGCCGTTCGCGGCCGAGCAGAAATATCTGATCGAGATCCTCGCGCATTACTTTCCCGCGTTCCGCGGTTCCGGCAATCCAACGGTACGCTCGGCGTTTGCCGGATTGCGTGTGCTGCTCAAGGGACACGGTCGCGCATTCGACCGGCCACGCGACACCGTGCTCGCGGTGGACCAGCCGGATCGCCCGCGGCTGCTCACGATCTACGGCGGCAAACTCACCACCTACCGTGCGACCGCGGAGAAAGTGATGCGGCGGCTGGCACCCTCGCTCCCGCAACGCAAGCCCAGGGCGGACACACGGGAATTGCGGATTGCCCCTGCCGATTAGCGCGGATCATTCATGAGCGCTAAGTCGATAAGCGGCCGGGTGGCATCGGGCACACCTGGTCCGCGCGCAGCGCAGGGGACCAAGCGAGCACGGACAGGTGTGTCCGATGACAGGACCCGGCCGGCTCGAGCGTGTTTCGCTCATGAATAATCCGCTCTACCTCGCCATAGACCAGGGCGGACACGCGAGTCGCGCGCTGGTCTTCGATCGATCCGGTGCGATCATCCGCACGGCGTCCCGCGACATTGAAACCAATCGCAAGGGCATCGATCACGTCGAGCACGATCCCGATGCGTTGTTGGATTCCATCACCGGCGCCATCGACGAGGTGCTCAACGTCCGCGATGACCACGGCGCTCTGGAAATCGCGGCGGCGGGGTTTGCCACGCAGCGATCCAGCATCGTCTGCTGGGACAGGAGAGACGGAACCGCGCTGTCCCCGGTGATCTCGTGGCAGGACCGGCGCGCCGCCGACTGGCTGGACCCATTCCGCGGCCGGGCCGGGGAGATCCATGAACGCACGGGTCTGGTCCTTTCACCGCATTATGGTGCGGGCAAGCTGCGCTGGTGCCTGGACCATCTGCCCGCGGTCCGTGAAGCGCGGGACCAAGGCCAGCTTGCATGCGGTCCACTCGCGAGTTTCATCCTGTTCCGGCTGCTGCGCGAGAGGCCATTCGTTGCCGATCCGGCGAATGCCTCGCGCACGCAACTCTGGGACTTCAGGAAACGCGGCTGGGCGCCGTCGCTGCTGGAACTGTTCGGGGTACCCACCGGGGTCCTGCCGGCGTGTGTGCCCAGCCGGCATCGATACGGCACGCTCGACACGCGCGCAGGCCCCCTGCCGGTTGAAGTCTGCACCGGCGATCAGTCCGCGGCCCTGTTCGCCTTCGGCGAACCGTGCGCGGACAATATTTACATCAATGCCGGCACCGGTGCATTCCTTCAACGCGTCACTGGCAAGGTACCACTCTACAGTCCGCAACTGCTCAGCAGCGTCGTGTGGCAGAGTGGCGCGGAGGCCGAGTACGCGCTCGAGGGCACCGTCAATGGCGCCGGCAGCGCGCTGCGCCAGGTGGGGGGCGAACTCGCGATTCCGAACGACCAACTCGATGCGCTCGTCGCCCGCGCATTGGTCGAGGTACGCGAGCCACCCCTGTTCCTGAACGGCGTATCGGGGCTGGGATCGCCGTTCTGGCGCGCGGATTTCCAGTCGCGGTTCATTGGCGACGGCAACGCAGTCGAGAAGCTCGCGGCGGTGGCCGAGAGCATTGTCTTCCTCGTTCAGGCCAACCTGGACGAGATGACGAAATGCGCGGGCGCCGCGGCCCGCATCGTCATCAGCGGCGGCCTGGCAAAATTGAATGGCCAGTGTCAGAAGCTCGCGGATCTGTCCGGCATCCCGGTCGAGCGGCCCAGGGTGGAGGAAGCAACTGCGCGCGGGCTCGCTTTTCTGCTCGCCGGGTGGCCGGCGGCGTGGTGCGCGGTACCCGGCGGCACGCGATTCCCGCCGTCTGCGCACCCCGCCCTTGCCGCCCGTTACCGGCGCTGGCTGCGGGAAATGGAAATTTAGAGAACTGCGCCGACAAGTTTTCCGATCAGCGCGGTGCAGCCCATCGCCAGCGCGCCCCAGAAAAACACGCGTGCCGATCCGGTCAACATGCTGGCGCCGCCGAGACGCGCGGCCGTGCTGCCCAGAACGGCGAGCAGGAGCAATGACGCCGCAGTCACGACGGGGGCGAGAATAGCGGCCGGCACCGACGTAGCGAGGCCAACCGGCACAATCGCGCCGGATGCGAATGCCGCCGCGGATGCCAGGGCAGCCTGCAGCGGCCTGGACCGCGTAACTTCGAACATGCCCAGTTCGTCGCGGGCATGAGCGCCCAGAGCATCGTGCGCCATCAATTGTTTGGCCACCTGCTCCGCAAGCTCGGGCGTGAGGCCGCGTCCAACATAGATCGACGCCAGCTCGGCGTGTTCCTTGACCGGTTCGGTTTGAAGTTCACGGCGTTCGCGGGCGAGATCGGCCCGCTCCGTATCCGCCTGTGAACTGACGGATACGTATTCTCCCGCGGCCATTGACAGTGCGCCGGCGACGAGTCCGGCCACCGCTGCGATGAGGACACTTTCCTGCGCGGCCTGGGCGGAAGCGACACCGACGACCAGGCTGCTGGTGGAGATAATGCCGTCATTGGCGCCGAGGACCGCTGCGCGCAGCCAGCCGGTGCGTTCTGCCTTGTGGAACTCACGATGCGGCATGCTTTACGGGCGGGTGCCGAGTCCGAAAAGTATTAACCCGATTGAGTTTTGCAACTGCAGCGAAAGCGGAGGAATACGACGCGCCCTCCTGCCTTGCAATGCCGGCTGTTCCTCGAGGTCCATGGACCATTCCTTCAAGAGTTTGTATTTCAATACTCGGACTGGAGAGTGTCTTGTGCGAACCGGACTGGCGCTTAAGAGTCCAGCCGACCTTTGCCGAAGGCCATGAGGTCATGCAGCCGGAATTGCGATCGAATTAGGTTGAGGTTCTGCCTCGTTGTGTTCGAGGCGCTCGGCGAGTACGCGCAAGGCAAGCGCTTCGGCCTTTGCCATTGCCTCATTCACAGTCGCGCCATATGCGAGAACCCCAGGAAGTTGAGGGACTTCTGCCAGCCAGCGGCCATCTTCCTCGCGCTCATGTTCGCTTGTGAAATTCATGTTCAATTCCCTCTAGTGGAGTATTTTACGCCGATCTTCTCTTGCCACCGAACGACTGAGTAGCTCCGGAAAGTACGGTCAGACCCACAGAAGGACAACCAGGTACAGACTATGGCCGGTTGTTATGCAGCAGAAACATCCAGCTTCCGGACTTCCTTCAGATTTACGCTCTTTCGAGCGTGCCACAGGTCATACTGATCCTGCATCGCCAGCCAACTCTCCGGCGACCGGCCGAGCGCCTTGGAGAGACGTAAAGCCATCTCCGGAGACACGTTGTTTTCTCCGTTCAGGAGCCGGTTCAGCGTCGACGCAGAAACTTGCAAGCTTTCCGCAACCTTCCGAACACTAACCTTAAACGGTGCGATATAAACCTCCCGAATGAACTCACCCGGGTGGGGTGGATTATGCATGGGCATCAGTGATAGTCCTCGTAATCGAGCAGAAAGGCATTGCCGTCCCGGAATTCGAAAGTGATCTTCCAATTACCGCTCACGGCAATGGCCCATTGACCTTTGCGATCACCCTTCAATGGATGGAGTCGAAATCCTGGAATGGCCGTATCGTCAATCGTTGTTGCGGTTTCAAGCGCTGTCAGTTCAAGCCGTATTTTCCTTGCATGCTGCACCTGGATCCCTGCCGTGCTGCCAGTCTCGAAGAAACGGCGCAGTCCCTTGTGCCGAAACGACTTGATCATGTACGCATTATACCGTGTTGCGCACCACGCAACAAACAGCGACTTGCTGCATAACGATTCAGATGAGCAGCGGCGTCAGCCGTCCGCTCCATTCCACCGAAATGTAGAGGGCCCGTTGTTTCGACCGTTCGCGCAGACCATCCGCGAGGCGCCGAGCCATTCCGTCCCATTCTGCTTCCTTGAATGCATAGCCCTGAGTTAGACGTTCCATTTTCTCGTGGCGTAGGATGTTGATGGCGAATGCAACCTCATCAGGTACGCCCTCGAGCGGGGCATCGGGGAGGCGCGAAACCACGCGCTCGATATGCTCCTCGGATGTGCGATGAAGCCACTCCATGATGATGGAGACGAGGTGCGAGCACTCGTGGTTAGTCAGGGCGCGACGTACCGCCGGAACCCAAGGGAGCGCGCCGTCGGAGACGAGTTGAAGCAGGAACGACTTGGCGAACTCCTCCTGCGCCAGGACCGCGACAGCCAGACCAGTGGGGTGCGGCACATTCCGCTTTGCGATTGATGAGTCTGCGGATTCTACGAGTTTTCAGGCCTGGCATTCCCTGCCCGAAGGAGGTCTTACTTCAGGCGGGGAGTGGATGCCAGCCGGCGTCGGCCCACAACTCGCCGCTGACCGCTGAATTCGAAATCAGGAAGCAGATCGCGTCGGCGATTTCCTGCGGCCGGATCAGCCGCCCGAGCTGGGTGGCGGGGAGAATGTTCGTTTCGATGAAATCCTTGCCGAGCGCCTGCACCATGGGTGTGTCCGTGTATCCCGGATGGATCACCCCGCAGCGCACGCCGTGGTAGATCGCCTCCTTCGCCAGCGTCGCGGCTGCGCCCTCGAGGCCGGCCTTGGTGGAGGCATAGGCGATCTGGCCCTTGTTGCCCTGCGAGGAAACGGAGCCGATGAACACGATGGTGCCCTGCACGCGTTCTTCCGGACGCCAGCGATTCAACCCGCGGCGCGCGCGGTCTTCCGCGATGCGCGCCACCATATCCATCGCCCAGTAGATCGGCGCCAGCAGGTTGATCTCCACAACCTGGCGGAACTGTTCGATGGGATACACCGTCGCCCTGCCGGTTTCCTTGCTGACCTTGACGGACAGAGCGTCGCGCGTCACGCCGGCCGACGGCACGCAGATGTTGACGACGCCGAAATCCGCGCAGAGCCTTCGCCGTTGCGTGCACCTGTTCGGACAGATCCACGAGCGCAACGCGACTCACCTTGCGGTGGGCCAGTTCGAGGGCCACGGAGCGGCCGATGCCGCTCGCGCCTCCGGTGATCACCGCTACCTTTCCCTTTATCTCCATTGGCGCCTCCAGTGTGGCCCTGAGCCTGTCATTGGGCTGCCATTATTGGGCCTGGGGATTGTGCGCTGCAATATTTATTTAACATTAGAGATCAAACCCTTATGAGGAGAAGTCCAGCGCTGGCAGTTATCTGAGTTCGCTCGGAAAAACGCAAGCCCAGTCCCGCGGCCCGGTTTTCATTCCGTCCAGCCCTGGCCGGACGAGACGTAGTTGATGGAGAGCTGCGGCGGGATCAGACCCGCGCGATCCCGTTTTTCCCGGAAACAGCGCTCAGCTGGCCTTGGGCGATGTATTAGGGTGACGATGCGCAAGATCGACATTGCAACGCTCAACCAGGCTTATGTC
>JACPSH010000058.1 GCA_016193395.1 Gammaproteobacteria bacterium | reverse complement strand
TCGACCCGCCCGTCCGCCGTGTTCCGGACCCAGCCCCCGAGGCCGAACCGCCGGGCCTGTTGACGGGTCTCGGCCCGAAAGAACACCCCTTGCACGCGTCCGTAAACAAAGAAGTGTGCGGTCATTGTCATGGAGGGAATGCCCGAGGTATTGTCGCCTGGAAACGACGCCGCGACCTGAAATACGCGCCTTCAGGTCGCCAAGAAATCCGGCGGCCGGCGGTCCAGCCGTTCATAGGATATTGCTCCACGCCTGAATGTATGCGTTAACGTCCTGATTCAACTGGCTAATTATCGTTGTGTGTTCGGGGTCACGCAAATCCGAACCCAGGTATGGGTGGGCTGGAATAGCGATTGCAAAAACCGCTCTCTCGGACCGAAATCAGCGGAAGGTGGACTGACTATGCAAAAGGACCAATACGCCGTCCCCAGGCGCAAGACCAGCACGGGTGAGGAAGTCGAAACCCGGCCTCTGTACGTGGAGGAATGGCTGGATTCGCTCCCTTACGTCGATTTCAAGAAGACATCGCGCCTGCTGCATGAGGCCACCCGCGCCACCAACGCACAGCCGGTCAAGACCACCACGCGCTTCGAGCTGGTACAACTCTACAATCGACCCTATCAGTATTACGTCGAGTCGCAGATCAAGACCGGCGCCCAGCACACCCTGCAGTCCATCGAAACCATGCAGGAGCAGGTAGAGGTCCTCAAACTGATTGCGGTCAACCTCGCGTACGCCTGCAAGCTGTCGGTCGACGAAAGCCTGAAGCAGAAGACCCTATGGCGCCAGTCGAAACCGCCGCTGGAAGCGCTGCTGGCCTCGCTCCACTTTCTATCGCATGCACTCATTTTCAGTTTCCTCGAATACGCGCCGGTGCCGAAGAATGTCTGGCGCGAACTTCACTTTGTCTACGATTTCGCGGAGGGGCTCGGCCAGCACAACGCCGTGTTGATGCCGCCCGGAGGGAAAACGGGAAACGACACGATTTCCATTTCCGCGGCATACAAACGCATCGTGATGGCGTCGCTGGCCGATCCGCACCACCTGCCCTTCGGCGCGATCTGGGAGATCTACGAACAACTCGGCGCCTGGGTCCAGCACGTCGATATCGGACGATTTGCCCGGCCCGGACATCCTGGCGGAAGCTTCGTCGTGAACCTCGATAGCGACAGCCGGCCCATTCCGCTTACGAAGTTTGATTCCTCCACCGGCAACGACAAGCTGCGCCTCATCGACGCGAGCGCACTCGGCGGCATCATCGAGGAACAACTGGAACGGGTGCAGTTGGGACAGAGTCTGGGACCGGGCAGCAGACTCTCGGCCTACTTCGCCCGGACCGTGCTGGGCCACATGCAGCGATCCTGGGGCCTGCCGCCCGACCGCTACCATCCGCGCGAGCCCGGCGAAGGCGCTCTCGAACTCACCTGCGGCCTGAATGCGGTGTACTACTTCCTGAATGCCGGGCAAGAGTTCGCACCGAAGATCCACGGCAATGGCGGGGATGAAGAGGAAGAGACAGGGTCTTCCGCCGAAGTGACGCCGGCCTCCAGTTATGTCGTGGAGAGCTGGAACCTGGTCGATCAGGGCCCGGGAGGGTTTGCGGTCATCAAGAAGGAAAAACCGCATTACACCGTGCGCGTCGGCGATCTCATCAGCATCGGCCACGCGCCGGGAAGCACGGGCCTGCGGGAATGGACGCTGGGGATCATCCGCTGGCTGATGGTCCTCCAGAACCGCGCCTACCGCATCGGCGTGCAGACCATACCCGGCAGCGTGTCCGCGGTGGCCGTGCGCGCCGTGGGTGGGAGCAGCCATGACAGCCATTTCCGCCGCGCCCTGCTGCTTACGGATCGGCAACGCCAGGGCAGCCAATCGCTGATCACCGAGCGCGGCTTATATCAGGAAGGACGTGCGCTGGAGCTGCTTTACGCCGGCCGCGTGCTGCGCACGAGCAGCGGCGCTTTGATCGAGAGCGCGGTCGGCTTCGAGCACTTCACCCTGCGTCCGGCCTAATCGGAACTCTTCGCGAGCAAACCGCCCGCTGCAGTTCATCCGGCAGTCCGCGAATAAGTATACTGCCCCCCGATTTCCATGCGCCTTCCTTTCATCCCGATCCTGAGCTTCTGCCTGATCGCGCCGGGCCTGCTTTCCGCCGAGGAGACCATGTCGCAAACCCGCTCTTTCGGAACCTGGACCTCGCCTCTGTCCGCCCAAGCCTTGGTCGCCGGGGCACGCGGCTTTTCCGAGCTGGGAACGGATGAAGCGAGCCTGTACTTCATCGAATCCCGGCCCGAGGAAGGCGGGCGCCAGGCGTTGATGCGGCGCCTGCCCAACGGCGAGTTCCAGGAACTCGCCGGACCGGAGTTCAATGTGCGCTCACGGGCGCATGAGTATGGCGGAGGGGCCCTGCTCGTCGGACGGCGCGCCCTTTATTTCACACAGTTCACGGACCAGCGCCTGTATCGCCTCGTGCCCGGTGCCGCGCCCGAGCCCCTGGGCCCCGGCGGCGATCGGCGTTTCGCCGATTGCGTGGAAGACCACCCGCGCGGCCGTCTGGTCTGCGTGCAGGAAGACCACACCGGGGAGGAAGAGCCGCGAAACAGCCTGGTGAGCCTTTCGGCCCGGCACCCGGAAACGCCCAGAACTCTGTTTGCCGGCAGCGATTTCGTCGCCGCCCCGGCCTTGAGCGCGGACGGCAATCGCCTCGCCTTCCTGAGCTGGAAGCATCCGAACATGCCCTGGGACGACGTGCAGTTACAGCTCGCGGAACTCAACACCGGCGGCAGCGTGCATGCCGTCACCACACTCAATGCCGGTCAGCGCGAAGCCGTGCTCTCGCCGCAATGGGGTCCGGACGGCCTCCTCTACTTCGTAAGCGACCGCGACAACTGGTGGAACCTGTACCGCATGGAAAACGGCGGGACGCGGCAACTCACGCATGCCGAATTCGAACTGGGCCGCCCTTCCTGGCAGTTCAATCAACGTCTGTATGTCTTTCTGCCGGATGGTCGCATCGCTGCCCTGAGCAATGATCGCGGCACCGAGGGGCTGGTGCTGATCACGCCGGAGACCGGGGCCGTCGAGCGTTTGGACCTCGGGTTCGTGCGCACGAACGCGATCGCGGTGATGGGAGATACGATCTGCCTGGACGCGGGTTTTGCGGATCGCCCCGGCGGCATCGTCGCCTACGACCTCCGCGGCGGGACCCTCTCGATGCTCCGGGAATCGCAGGCCGCAACGCTGCCGTCCGAGTTCGTATCCAGGGGAGAGGCCGTGGACTTTGCCACCGCCGACGGCGAGACCGCGCATGGCTTCTACTACGCGCCGCGCAACCTTGACTTTCGGGGACCCGAAGGCGAGTCGCCACCCCTGATCGTGACCGTCCATGGCGGACCGACGTCGCACACGACGCCGGCGCTGTACCCGCGGATCCAGTTCTGGACCACGCGCGGCTTCGCGGTCTTCGACCTGAATTACCGCGGCTCGACGGGCTTCGGCCGCGCCTACCGGCACAGCCTCTATTCGCACTGGGGCAGCAAGGACGTCGCGGATGCCGTGCAAGCGGCGCGGTTCCTGGCCGGCACGGGCCGGGCCG
This sequence comes from Gammaproteobacteria bacterium, assembly GCA_016193395.1. GTDB lineage: Bacteria > Pseudomonadota > Gammaproteobacteria > Eutrophobiales > Eutrophobiaceae > JACPSH01. The sequence goes on along the minus strand of JACPSH010000058.1, from coordinate 21,354 downwards.
ATCCCGGCAAGCTCCTGATCCGCGGCGGCAGCGCCGGCGGCTTCACTGTCCTCGCCACGCACGCGTTCTTCGACGTCTTCGCGGCCGGCGCGAACTATTACGGCGTGAGCGACATGGAAGCACTCGCAACCGATACCCACAAGTTCGAATCGCATTACCTCGATCAGCTGGTCGGGCCCTACCCGGCGCAGAAGGCAAAGTATCGCGCGCTCTCGCCCATCCATCACCTGGACGGCTTCAATCGCCCCCTGATCGTATTTCAGGGCCTGGACGACAAGGTGGTGCCGCCCGCGCAGTCGGAGTCCATCGTCCGGGCCCTGAAGGACAAGGGTGTGCCCGTGGCCTATCTCCCGTTTGCGGGCGAGCAGCACGGCTTCAGAAAGTCGGAGAACATCGTCCGCGCCGCCGAAGCGGAATTGTACTTCTACGGGAAGGTGCTGGGCTTCACGCCGGCCGACGCGATTGAACCGGTGGCAATCGAGCATCTGCCCTGAAGCCGGGCCGCGATGCGCGGCGCCCGCGCCGGGGGCCGGCGGGATTCAGGCAGACTAGCTGTCCGCTGGCCTCAAGTGTCGGTACCCGTTCAGGATCGCCTTCGGCACGAAGTAGAGGGTACCGAGCGCAAATATTCCCTGCGGCGGAAAATTGCCTTGGACCACGATGTCGTGAACGATCCCGTCCGGCGGGACTTGGATATACGGCACGGGCGGGAACCGGATGAACGCGGTGACCAGGGTGGCGGCCAACGTGATGCCGAGCAGGATCCAGACATCCAGATTGAGCTGCCTCCGCCACTCCGCGTGCGGCCCGATCCGCAGCGGAAAATCGGCGCTGGCCAGAACCGCGGCGATGAACACGAACGCGCTCCAGGCCAGCTCGCCCGCCAGCGCCTCATAGCCGACCACCAAGAGCACGGCCCATCGCGCCAGGTTCCAGTCCGATCGGAATGCTTCGCGCGTGTCGGCGATGTGCCGTTTCGTGACCGTAAACAGCGCGAGCAGCACCACGAACTCCGCCGCGAGTACCGCGGCCAGCATTTCGAACAGGCCCGTGTAGATCAGGTTGGGTGAGATCCAGGTCATGGGGAAAAGCAGGGCGACCGTCAAGTCCACGCCGGTCGCCAGGCCGCCGGAGGAAGGCGACTGCGCGCCGCGGCGTGGACGCGGCTGGAACAACAGTCACTCCTCTGCCTTTCTCAGGACATCCGCGATGGGGACGTTGAGGCTGCGCGCGGCATCCTCGCGGTGCGGGTCGAGCGCCCGGCCCAATGCACGCAGGTACCGGTCTCCCCCATCGCGCACGTCGCTGACCGGCAGCCGGCGCGGGATGATGTGGTGCAGGTCCCAGAGCGTCACGGTGTCCAGGTCGCGCGCCAGCATCCAGCTCCCCGCTGAAGTCCGTCCCACCCAGTTCGCTTCCTCCAGACAGGCCAGGATATCGTTGACGTCATGGGGCGCCAGCCGGACCGCCGGCGACAGCTCATGCACCGCCAGCGATCCGCCTTCGTTCTGCGACTCCCACAGGCGCCGCAATACCTGCCAGACATCCTCGAAATCCCACGTTTGCTGATCCGCGCGCGCCCGTTCCTTCTTCAAGCTGAAGCCGGCCAGGCAATAACTGATGTACGCGCCGAGCAGGACGATGACCCAGGAGACGTAGATCCAGATCAGGAACAGCGGGATCACGGCCAGCGTGCCGTAAATCTCCTGCGTCGACACCGAACGCACGTACACCCCGAACCCCATTTTGGCCAGTTCGAACAGTACCGCGGCGACGACGCCGCCCACCACGGCGTGGGTTCGCCGGACGTAACAGCTCGGCACCAGCACGTAGAGCAGCGTGAAGGCAACGGAAGTGGTGAGGAACGGCAGCAGCGCGAGCAGCCGCCGTTGCAGGCCCAGCGACGCTTCAACGCCACTGACGACCGGCAGCGACAATACATAAGACGTGGAGAACAACCCGAAACCGACCAGCAGCGGGCCGAGCGTGATCATGGCCCAGTAAAGGAGGAAGCGTCCCAGCGCGCTGCGCCGCTGGCGCACGCGCCAGATCAGGTTGACGGCCAGATCGATCGTCTCCATCAGCAAGAGCGCGATGATGACCAGCGTCACGATGCCGGTCGCGGTGAGTTTGGATGCGTTCTTCGAGAAACCGCCCAGGTATTCCTGCACGGTCTCGCCGAAGGCGGGCACGAAGTTCCGGAACACAAAGGACTGCATGGCCTCGCCGGCCCCTTCGAACACCGGCAGGCTGCCGGCGAAGGCGAACACGACCGTCAACAGCGGAACGATCGAAAGCAGCGTCGTGTAGGCGAGCGCGGAGGCGACCTGCAGGCCGCGCTGGCGGTAGAACATCTCGAAGGTGTGCAGCGCGAACCGGTAAACCCAGACCACGGCGTACCGCGCGCGCTCCCAACTCTCAGCGGTCAATAGCGCCTCCAAACTGCCATCCCGGCTGTTCCGGCGTTAGCAGGCTGATGCAAAAGTCCATGGATGGACTTTTGCATCAGCTTGTTAGAATAGCACCACCTCATCGTAGGTGTGCGCCGTGGCCGTGACGATTTACCACAATCCGCGTTGCTCCAAATCGAGGCAGACGCTCGCGCTGCTGGAGCGGCGCGGGCTGCATCCCAAAATCGTCCAATACCTGGAGAATCCACCGTCGCGCAAAAGGCTGCGCCAGATCCTGAAACTGCTGGGGCTCCACGCGCGAGACCTGATGCGCAAGGGGGAACCGGCCTACCGCGAGTCCGGCCTGGACGATGAATCGCTGTGCGAGGCGGAGTTGATCGCGGCCATGGTCAAGAACCCCACGCTCATGGAACGTCCGATCGTGCTGGCCAACGGCAAGGCCGCGCTCGGCCAGCCGCCGGAAAAGGTCCTCGATATCCTCTGATCCCGCATGGAAATCCTCGTGCTCTACTACAGCCGCCACGGGAACGTCGCGGCCATGGCGCAGCAGGTTGCGCGCGGCATCGAGTCCATCGAAAGCTGCACAGCCCGTATCCGCACCGTGCCGCCGGTGACGGCGACTAGCGAATCGCCGGCCGCGCCCGTGCCTGCTTCAGGTCCTCCCTACGCGACGCACGATGATCTGCGCGAATGCACGGGACTTGCGCTCGGCAGCCCGACGCGCTTCGGAAACATGGCGGCGCCGCTCAAATATTTTCTCGATTCGACCGGCGATCTGTGGGTATCCGGCGCGCTCATCGGCAAGCCGGCCGCGGTGTTCACCTCCACCGCGAGCCTGCACGGCGGTCAGGAAAGCACGCTGCTCTCCATGATGTTGCCGCTTCTGCACCATGGCATGCTGATCCTCGGCCTTCCCTATTCCGAACCGGCGCTTACGGCGACCACCTCCGGAGGCACGCCGTACGGCCCGAGCCACACGGCCGGCATGGACGGCAAGCAGCCGATCACCGCGCAGGAACGGGAGTTGTGTTTCGCCCTCGGCAAGCGCCTCGCGGAAACCTGCGCCGCGCTCCAGGCGTAGTTCACAGAGACGATCCGACCGGATTCCTTCGCAAGCGGCAATCGGACGGGTGGCACCGGGCACTCCCCTGGACCGCGCGCAAGCGAGGGGACCGAGCGAGCACGGACAGGGGTGCCCGGTGACAGGACCCGTCCGACCACCCACGCAAAGTTGAATCCGGCCGGCCTGCCCTGGCTTACGCCGATGGCGTGCCGGAGTCCTGCGCGGAAAGCAGATCGCGCACGAAGGGGACGGTGAGTTTGCGCTTCGCCTCCAGGCTCGCCACGTCCAGCTTCTCCAGCCATTCGAACAGCGTATGCGTGTCGCGTCCAATCCTGCGCGACAGAAATTCCAGCACGTCGTCCGGCACCTCCATGCCACGCAGCCGCGCGCGCTGCTGCAGGGCGGCGAAGCGCGATGGTTCATCAAGCGGGACCACGTGATACACGAGGTCCCATGACAGCCGTGAACTGAGATCCGCCAGTTCAAGTTCGGATCCCCGCGGGCTTGCCCTGCACGTCATCAACAGTCGGCTGCCCTGTTCCCGCACGCGATTGAACAGGTTGAAGATCGCTGTCTCCCAAACCCGCTCGCCCGCAATGCGATCGAGGTCATCGATGCAGATCAGGTCGAGGTGTTCGAGTTCTTCAAGCAGTTCCGGCGCAATCGCGCCGCGCTGCGACAGCGGAACGAGCGCCGCGCTGCGCAAGGATGTCTGCGCAAGGTTGCAGGAGGCGTGGAGCAGGTGGCTCTTACCCGAGCCGGGCGCGCCCCACAGGAACACGTTCCGGCGCGCGTCGCCCGAGGCGAGCTGCCGCAACTGTTCGACGAGCTCGCGGTTGGCACCGGACCAGTACGTGTCGAAGTCGACGCGCCGGGCCGCGGCAAACGGCAGCGGGATTTGCCGCGGCGTTGCCGGACGATCAATCACGGATGCGGGACCGGGCCGGAGCAGCCGGCCGGTTCATGGAAGCAGGCGGTATTGACCGCCTTCTCCGCCCGACGGTTCCAGCGTGCTGCCGAAAAAGAGCGCCTGCACGAGCGCCGGCTCGCCGCCGTGCACGCGGACGGTAAAGGAGACCTCTCCAGGTTCGACGCGGGTCACCTGAACGGCGGCCACGGAATTGAGCGAGGCGAGATATTTCAGCGTGCGCGCGTAATCATCCACGGTGTTCACGTCCGAGACGGTTATGTCGAGATCGGCCGCCTCCGCGGCGCTTCCCCGCTGCGCGTACCTCGCCGCGAGACGGTCGGCCATCTCATCGATCCCTTCTTCAATGACGGTTTCGGGCATGCCCCCTTCCCCCGTCCACGTCGCCGTCTCTCCACCGATGTAAGCGGTCCAGCGGCCCTCCCAGATCCCGGGCGCGGCAGATTCGACGTTGCCGGCCAGGATGGAATCCGCCTGGTAGCGCCGCGAGGCCTCGAACACGGCATCGTTCGGGCCGCCGCCGATGTCGCCTGCCTGCAGACCGGCCGCGTCCTGCAGGTCGAACAGCGGAAACTCGATCACGAGTCCGCGGGCGCGGGCACGTTCCTCGACCGGCGTCATGTACTGCGTCAGATCGTCCGGGGCGACGAAACCGCGCGCAGTCCCGTCGCTTGCGACCAGCCAAATCAGGATCGACGGTCGTTCAAGGTCCCACACCGGCAAACCGAGCTGGCGCAGATCGCTGTTCAGCGTCGTCTCGTCGAACCGCGCCCAGAGCTTGAGCTGCCCCGTTCCGCCGGCGCTCGTCGGCGCGGATTCGCGGTACTGATCCTGCTGCACGTAGCTCTCCGCGAGGCGCAGGATGGGCAGCAGCGCCGGACTTTCCGCGGCATTGCGGTTGCCGGTGACCTTGGCAATGACAACGCCGAGCGCGGTGGACAGGGCCGCCTTCCGGCTCGCCGCTGAGCGGTCCAGGATGCTGACCTCCGTTTCATAAAGGCCGGAAACCCTGACCGCGTGCGCGACGGGCGCGCAGGCACAAAGCAGGAGAAAGAGCGCGGACGACAGGCGTGGCATTCCCGGCAACGCTATGCAACGGTCACATTCAAGTCAAGGATTGCGACGGCACAGGGGCGCCGATACTATGACCCGCCATGCCGGATCCCAAGCGCCCCAGGGTCAGTTACGCGGATGCAGGCGTCAGCATCGAGCGCGGCGACCAGCTGGTGGAACGCATCAAGCCGCACATCCGGCGCACACGCCGGGCCGGCGTGATGGGCGACATCGGTGGCTTCGGGGCGCAGTTCGATCTTTCCTCTCTCGGCTACCGCAACCCGGTGCTCGTGTCCGGGACTGACGGCGTCGGCACCAAGATCCAGCTCGCCATTGCCGCCAACCGCCATGACGACATCGGCATCGATCTGGTCGCGATGTGCGCGAATGACGTCCTCGTGCAGGGCGCCGAACCGCTGTTCTTCCTCGACTACTATGTGTGCGGCACGCTGGACTTGGATGTCGCCGAGCGGGTCGTGCACGGCATTGCCCACGGTTGCGAACTGGCCGGATGCGCGCTGGTCGGCGGAGAGACCGCGGAACATCCTGCGGTGCATCCTGAAGGTGATTACGACCTGGCCGGTTTCTGCGTCGGCATCGTGGAGAAAGACCGGATTATCGACGGCAGCCGGATTCGGCCCGGCGACGCGCTCATTGGAATCGCTTCCAGCGGGCTGCATTCCAATGGATTTTCGCTTGTGCGCAGACTGTTGGAGGGCACCGGCACCCGACTCACGGACCGATTCGGCCAGGCCACCTACGCGGACACCCTGCTCATTCCCACGCGCATCTACGTCAAACCGGTGCTGAAACTGATCGCGGAAGTGCCGGTGAAAGGTATCGCGCACATCACCGGCGGAGGGATACTGGAGAACGTGCCTCGCATCCTGCCCGCGGGCTGCGCCGCGGCAATCGACACAGGCTCATGGCAGTGGCCGGCGATCTTCACGCGGCTGCAGGCGATGGGCAACATCGCGGAAAAAGAGATATACCGCACCTTCAACTGCGGCGTCGGCATGGTGCTCGCGGTCGCCCTCAGCGACGCGGATCGCGCGCTGCAATCGCTGAAGCGCGGGGGCGAGGCCGCGTGGATCATCGGCGCGGTCGTCTCGCACTCCGGCGAGCCCGTCGTTCTCCTCAACCCCTGAATACCGCCGGTCCCGCGCCTCGGCCCGGCCGGATTCAATCCTGCTTCTGGGCGGCCGGGTCCTGCCATCGGGTACCGTCTTCGTGCTCGCTGGCGCTGCGCGCGAAGAGCGGTGACCCGATGTCACCCGCCCGGTCAGCACCCATGCCTGAATCCGGCCGGATTCAAGCGCAGTAGATAAGCGGACGGGTGGCACCGGGCATTCCCCTTCTTCCGCGCGCAAGCGAGGGGACCGAACGAGCACGAACAGGGGTGCCCGGTGACAGGATCCGTCGGCCGACCTGCGCCAAAGTGAATCCGACCGGTACTGCGTGTAGAGCGGCGGATCAGTGGTTCCGCAGTTGAGCCTGGATGGCGGCGAGGATGCCACGCAGGATGTTGTATTCGTTGATATCCGGCTGGGCGCGGTTGAACAGGCGCCGCATCCGGCGCATGAGGCGTCGCGGATCTTCGGGATCGAGAAAACCGACCCCGATCAGGCACTGTTCCAGGTGCGCGTAGAACTGATCCATCTGCGCGGCGCTGGCGGGTTCGCTCTTCGTCTCTGCCACGTCCGCGGCCTCTCCGGGCGACAACTTATGCAGCTCGTAGCAAACGATCTGCGCCGCCGAGGCGATGTTGAGCGAGGAGAAATCGGCCGCGGTGGGGATACGGATCATGCCGTGGCAGAGTTCGAGTTCCTCGTTGGACAGCCCGGAACTCTCCCGCCCGAACACGATCGCGGCATGGGTCCCACCGCGCGCGGCCGCCGCGATCCGGGCCGCTGCGTCCTCCGCATCAATCCGCGGCCACGGGATACTGCGTTCGCGCGCGCTGGTGGCGAGCACGAGGCCGCAATCGGCGACCGCCGCTGCCAGCGTTTCGTGGACCTGCGCGCGCGCGAGGACGTCGTCCGCGCCGGCCGCGCGTGCGGTTACTTCCGCGCTGGGAAACTGGCGCGGCGAGACCAGCCGGAGGCTGGTGATCCCCATGGCCTTCATGGCGCGGGCACACGCGCCGATGTTGCCGGGATGGGTCGTTCCCACAAGGACAAGGTGCACGCGTTCCATCATGCCGGGTATGTAACCGACTGCATCGCGAAGTGGGCCAATATACCGGAAACGGCGTCAGCGCCGCGCGCGGGAAAACGCAGATCGAAACCCTTATCATGTGGCGCCATGGAAAACAGGCACGCGAAAAATACGGACGAAGGGCAGGCATCATGCGCGGCGCGTTGACCATTGGTGTCCGCGCCGCGCGCAAGGCCGGCGATCTCATCGTCCGGCGCCTGGAGCAGGTGCAGAGCATCCCCATCGACAGCAAGGGCAGGAACGATTTTGTCACCGAAGTCGACCGGCAGGCCGAGGCCGTGATCATCGAGATCATTCGCAGGACCTATCCCGGGCACGGCTTCCTCGCTGAAGAGAGCGGCTTGCACTCCGGCGACGAACACCAGTGGATCATCGATCCGCTGGATGGCACGACCAACTTCCTGCACGGCTTTCCGCAATTCGCGGTTTCCATCGCGTTGCGCATCAAGGGCCGGATCGAGGACGCGCTGGTCTACGATCCGCTGCGCCAGGAACTGTTCACGGCCTCGCGCGGGCGTGGTGCCACGCTGAACGAGCGGCGCATCCGGGTCAGCCGGCAGCGATCGCTCGACGGCGCCCTGCTCGGCACCGGGTTTCCGTTCCGCAGCCTGGATCATCTTGAGGAATATCTCGCCATGTTCCGCGCCCTGTTCCCGGTGGCGGCCGGCATCCGCCGCGCCGGCGCGGCCTCGCTCGACCTCGCCTACGTCGCCTGCGGCCGCCTGGACGGTTTCTGGGAATTCGGCCTCAAGCCGTGGGATATCGCCGCCGGCGCGCTAATGATTAAGGAGGCGGGCGGCATCATCACGGACATGGATGGCTCGGATTGCTATCTGGAATCCGGGAACGTCGTGGCCGGAAACCCGAAGATCGTCAAGACCCTGTGCGCCAAGCTCGGCACTCGTGGCCGGCCACGTTGAAGCATGAAGCAAAGTCGGCGGACGGCTTCTTTTACTTCAAGTCCCCGGTAGCCAGCACGGGATGTGCGTCGTCACCGCCGTGAAGAAAGGATCTCTTCGAAGAGGGCGCGGTATTCCGCCAGCATCCGCTCGCGGCGGAAGAGGGATTCGGCCCGAGCCCGGTTGAACGCGCCCATACGCCGGCGCAGTGCAGGATCCGCGGCCAGCAGATTGATCCGCGCCGCGAATTCTCGGACGTCACTGGGCGTGCACAGGAAACCACCTTCACCCGCCTTCACCAGCTCCGGCATCGAGGAGCAGTCGCTGGCCACGACCGGAAGTCCGCAGGCCATCGCTTCGGCCACGACCAGGCCGAAGCCCTCGCGCAGGGTCGGAAACAGAAGAATATCCGCCGAGTTGTACAGCGCCGGCATGTCCTGGTACGCGACGGATCCGGCGTTAATCGCGCGCGGATGCGGAATTCTTTGTCCCTTGGTGCGCAGGCCCGCCGTGTAAATGAAATCCACGTGCGGATCGAGCGCGTCCAGAATTCCCGGAATCAAGTGCACGCCCTTGCCTGCCCGCAGGTTGCCGCAATACAGCACCCGGACGCGGCCCGGGTGCGCGGCGCGAGACGCGGCAGGCCGGAAGCCTTCCGTGTCGACGCCGTTGTAAATCACGCGGATGGGGCCGTCCCAGCCCATGTCCCGGCGCACCAGTTCCGCGGTAAAACGGCTCACGCCGGTCACGGCCCGGGCCTGTTCCAGCGCAACGCGCGTCAGTCGCCGGAGCAGCGTCGTGTAGTACAGGTAGCGGAGCGGACCGCTGCTGTTGCGCATGGCCGCATCGAGCACATAGCCATGGAATGTGACGATTAACGGGACGTTGGCGCGGGAAAAACAGGCGGCGCAGTCCGGGCACGTGTGGATGAGATCCGCCGGCGGACGCGGGACGAATCGCAGCAGCGGTGGAAGCAGCGCCAGCCGTGGATCGAACGGCTCGAGCCGATAGCCGGGGATCCCCGCCTGCAGCGACTCGTGTACGACGAAGGCGCCGCTGCCGCGCGGCATCGGACTGTGAACAATCATGTCGTGCAGTCCATGGCCGGTCCGCCGTTCAGGATCCGATCCAACTGCGCCCAGATCCGCTCCGCTGCCCCGCCCGCGGCGTGATCGAAGGCTAACGATCGTACTCTGGCGCGCTGCGCCGCGAATGCGTCCTGCCCGCCATCAAGCGCGACGAGAATTTCCTGCTGCAGGTCTTCCTGCGTGTACGTAACGGGGCCGGGAGCCATGTCGCGGTACTCGAACAGCAGGCCGCACTCCCAGCGCTGGTACTCGTCCAGATCGTAGGGAAAGAAGACGATCGGCCGGTCGAGCAGCAGGAAATCGAAAAAGATCGATGAATAATCGGTGACCAGCAGATCTACCTCGGGCAGGGCCGGATAAATGTCGCCGCGGGGCTGGTACTCGACGATGTGCGACAGGCCGACGAGTCTTTGTCCGCCGGCCACCAACGGGTGCCGCTTGAGCACGATGCACAGCCGGTTCCGTTCCGCGAACAACTGCAGCGCCGCGTAATCCAGCGCTTCTCCGGCGGAGGGAATCCGCCCGCGGGTCCGGAAGGTGGGTGCGTACAGCACGACGCGTTGACCGCGGCCGCGAAGTTCCCGCATCCGCGCCAGGGCCCGGTCATCGCAATTGACGGATGCCAGGCACGCGCAAGGATTGCGGTGCGGTGGCGCCATGAGATCGTTGCGCGGGTACCCGCTTTCGACCACGCGCGCCGCATCGAAGCTCTCCCCGAAAGAGGCGGCCGTGAAGAAACCGGACGTGGATACGACCAAGTCATAGCGCGGGTACCTGGCATACAGCTTGACGTAAATCCGGTACAGCAGGCGTGTGAGCGCCCGCATTCTCGACAGCTTCCTCTTCAGATTGGCCCTTTCGATGGCCTTGAGCGGAACGCCGTGCCAGAGCTGCAATCGTTTCGCTCCTGCAGCAAGATGATAGCGGCCGCCTTGCACCCACTCCCAGCTATCGGCGACAACGGCGCCGGCCCGCAGCAGCAGCCGGAACGCAGCGCACGACGGATAAAGCACGGCCGCAGCCCCCTGTTCCAGCAATGCGTCCCGGGTGCGCCGATCTTCCGTGACGAAGACCATGGTGCATCGGTCGCGCAAGCCGCTCGCGCCATGGATGAAGAAATACTTGGCATTGTCGCTGAACTGGCCGTCCTCGCGTCCTATCACGGCGATCAGCGCGCGATTGCGCGGAAAGATGCGGCCGATCGGATAGGCAATGAGCCACGCCGGAAGCAGGATCGGCAGCTCGCGCAACTGGCGGAGAAAGTGCCGGCCTGGAGCTGCCGCGTTGTAGCTGGCGCCGGATGTCATCGTCAGCATCGGTGTTCGCGGGTCGTGTCTCTACGCCAGGGTTGCATCCTGCCTAGACCCGGATCTTCTCGATGACCGCCGTCGTTGATATTGCCGGCGTCCGCGGCAGGTACACGATCTCGCAAATGTCCGCGAGGTGATCGAATCTGCCGCGCCAGTCATCGCCCATGACCAGAACCTGCGCCCGCTCGGCGAGGACGTAGTCACGCTTCTGTTCCAGTGACTCCTCGAAGAACACGTGGTCGACGACGCGCAGGGCAGCCAAGATGGCCGCGCGCTGGTCCTGCGGGAAAACCGGATACACGCCCTTCTTCCGGCGGCTCAGCGCATCGGTGGATACGCCGACGCTGAGAAAGTCGCCGAGCTGCCTTGCCCGCTCCAGGAGACGCAGGTGGCCGATGTGAAACACATCGAAGCTGCCGAAGGTGATGATCCTTTTTGGCGCCATCGCGTCACTCCCGGCCTTATGATAGGCTGCCGGCCCGGCCTTCCCCGTCGCGCGCAGCGTGAGGCACGCAGATCCGCAACTTGTTTCCGTCATCATACCGGTGCATAACGGCCGGGAAACGATCGCACACGCGATACACTCCGCTCTCGGGCAGACGCATTCCAACGTGGAAGTGATCGTCGTCGACGACGCCTCCACCGATTCGACCTGGGAGGAGCTCTCGGCCCAGCGCGATTCCCGACTGCGCCTGATTCGCCATCCGCGCAACTTGGGCGAGGGCGCCTCCCGCAATACCGCCGTTGCGGCCGCGACCGGCACATGGATTGCCATGCTGGACGCCGATGACACCTGGGACGGCCGGCGTCTGGAGAAACTGCTGTCGCTCGATCGGGACGGTGGCGAGGGCGTCGTGCTGGCCGACAATATCCTGCACTGCTATGGGACCGGCGGAAATTTGAAGCCCTGGCGCAGGCAATGGGATGGTTCCGATATCCGCTTCACGGACGGCATCGCGTTGCTCAACACGACGGATTACCTGGGCCTGAAGGTGCTCCTGCTGAAGCCCCTGATCCGCAGGCGGCTCCTGCTGGAGACCGGCATCGTGCATTCCAACCGCGTCTTCGGCGCCGACACGGAGTTCCTGATCCGCGTCCTGAAATCGGGCTGCCGGCTGCTGATCACCGACGAGCCGCTTTACTTCTACAGGAAGGCGCCGGGGAGCATGAGCGACAATCCGCGACGCGCCACCCTCATGCGGGAGATGTTCGAGGAGCTGCTCCGGGAACTGCCGTTCTCCGCCGCCGAGGCCGGCGCGATCAGACGCCGCATCGGGCAGCTCCGCCTCGAGGAACGCTACATGCCTTTCCTGCGCGATCTGCGCAGCCGGCAGTGGCTCCCGGCCGCCGTACGGGTCTGTCGTGACCCGTGGCTGCTTGGCGAATTCCTGCGCCGCCTGCCGGAATCCCTGCGTTATCGGATGCACGTTGCGTTGCACGGGGGGAAAGCCACCTAACTCATTGCCTCGAACCAGATTCGTATTACGTCAGGCCTGAACATGGCAGGGCACGTCGCGGAACGGCATTGCAGTCTTGATCTTGACTATGCCCACCGGCTGATACTGGGGATCCCATCGGCCCCAGGGCATGCCGTTGTTGCCTCCCTGGTAGTAAACGGCGGCAAGCTCATTCCTCAGCTGCGCGCATTCGCGCAACTGGGACATCAGTTCCTCATATCGGTCGTAATTCGACGGTGTGTACTCCGGCAGTCCAAAGATCCGGCGCAGAGTCGGTTCCGTATAGCACCAACCCTTCGACGGCTCATGGAACCAGTCGGAGGATTTGGCCGCACCCAGGGTCGCGACGAGTCTGCCGCCGGGCTTCAGGACCCGAAGCAGTTCCACGAGACACGCCCGCAGCCCTTCCGGCGTGTTGTGCTCCAGGGAGGAAATGGAAACGATCGCGTCCATGGAGGCATCCGGGATCTCCGGCATGTGGCCCAGGTCCTGGTGGTAGAGGGTCACCGTGCCCTTGCCTTCACGGCCGCGGCGCGCACGCCTTGTATCGCGCAGCGACCGGAACGCGCTCCGAACCAAGTTTAGCCGTTCCCGCCATCCTCGCGGCGGGGGCGGCAGCAGGTCATGCGCACGCATGCCGCGGACGGGATAGTGGCTGCGCAGACGCCGCGGCAGGTTCTCCCGCGCCACCCGGTCGACGCTGATGACATCCATCTGATGATCCGACAGCCACCACTGCATCAGGCCGTGGCCCGCCCCGGCGTCCAGGACTTTCGCGCCCGGATTGAGGACCGAAAGCTGTCTTGCCGCCCAGGGGAGATCCAGCAGGTAGTGCCAGCCGAGGGGAATGCCGAGCCGCTTCGAGAGACCGAGAAATTCCTCGGCCAGTGCTCGCTCCTGATGCAGAAGGTCTGTCGAGAGAATGTAAAGTTCGTCGCCTGCCATTTCCGCGGTACCGCGCACTGCGGTTTCCGGTGTCCGTTCAATCGGGATCGTGCAGACGCGCGGAAATGCCGCCGTCCATGTCGATGGCCGCCCCGGTGATGAACGCGGCCTGGTCGGAGACGAGAAACACGGTCGCGCCGGCGATCTCGCGCGGCTCGGCGATGCGTCCCAGCGGGTGGTAACCGGCGAGCCGGTTCAGCTTGCGCCGGTCGCCTTTGAACCCCGCAATCAGCATGCCGGTCCGTGTCGCGGCCGGCTGGATGATGTTGACGCGGACGCCGGCCGGGCCGAGTTCGAGGGCGAGCGCGCGCGTCAATCCAAGCAGGCCGGCCTTGCTCGACGCATAGGCGGCAAACCCGGGTTTGGTCAGGCTCGCGTGGACGCTGCCGATGTTGACGACGCTCCCGTGCACGCGCTTCAGGTCCCTGAGGAAAGACCTGACGAGCAGGAAAGGCGCAATGAGGTTGACCGCCAGCGTCCCCGTAAAACCGGACGGAGTCAGTTGCTCCACGCCGCCGAGGATCTGAACCGCCGCGTTGTTGATCAGCGCGCACAGTGGCCGGCCGTCCAGCGCGGCCCGGACACGGCGGCGGAAAGCGCCCGCGGCCGCGCGCTTCGTCACCAGCTGCCGCAAATCGAAGCGGACGAAGCGATCGCACCTGACCCGGGCGTTGACGCGGTCCGTCCCGACGACGTAGTAGCCGGCCCGGGTGAAGGCCGCGCAGAGCGCCCGGCCGATCCCGCCCGCTGCGCCGGTCACGAGCACACCCTTCACAGGCTGATGCAAAGCTCGCGTTTGCATCAGCCTGTGGCGCCCCAGGACAGATTTCCTGCTCCTGCGAAATCTGCACTTCCGCCATCCCTGGCGGTCGGACGGGACGCAACATTCAACAAGCACGACAGTGCTTGATGAATGGAGCGAGGCCGAGGCTCAGCTTTGCTTGACGCGAGATGCAAAAGTCCATGGACGGACTTTTGCATCAACCTTTGAATTGCGGTTTTCATTCAGGCAGCCCCCAGCATGCGGAACAGTTCGTTCATGGCTTTCTCGCTCGCCGCGCGCACGGCTTCGGTCGTATTGGACGCGTTGTGGGATCCGAATATGCAGTTCTCGATGCGGCGCAGCGGCGAATCCACGGGCAGGGGCTCCCGCTCCATCACGTCGAGCGCGGCGGAGTGCACGCGGCCCGACTGTAGCGTCTCCGCCAGGGCCCGTTCGTCGATCAATCTTCCGCGCGAGACATTCACTACGCGCACACCATGTTTGCAGCGCTCCATCAGCTTGCGGTTGAACATGTGGACGTTGCCTTCGTTGAGGGAGCAGGTAAAGACCAGGAAATCGAGTTCGGAAAGCCGCTCCGGCCAGGCGCCCAGTTCGACGCCCGGCGGCATGTCGGCGCCGTGCGCGGCGGGGTCGTAGACCAATACCGTCATCTCTGCTGCGAGCAGGCGCCTGGCGGTATTGCGGCCGACGTCGCCGTAACCCACCAACCCGACCTTCTTGCCCTTGAGGGAGATGCCCCGAGGTTTCGGCCAGCGGCCGTCCCGGACTGCGCGGTCGATCTGGAAGGTCCCGCGGGCAATAGCCGTCAGGTATCCCATCGCGATATCCGCGACTTCGCGCCCGAACATGCCGGGAGTATGAGCGACGGCCACGCCGAGGCGCCGGGCCGCGTCCACCGCGACATTGTCGATCCCCGCGCCCCACTTCACCGCGGCCTTAAGCCGTCCCGCCCTCCCCGCCTCGAATACGCCGGCCGTCGCCGGGTCATCGCCGATGATCCACCCGTCATAGGCGGGGATCATCCGCAGCAGCTCTTCTTCTGAAAGCACCTGGATCACGTCCGCGAAGTCGACGTCGATCCCGCGTGCGGTGAACGCGGGAAGGAACTCGTCCATCATGCCGAGCATCGGCGGACACGTGACCAGGACCCGCAGCCGATCCGCGCGCCGCGTCACCGCGATCCCTCCGCCGCCCCGGCCCGGAGCAGTGCTTCGGCAAGCTGCCAGTCCTCCAGCGTATCGATATCGACGGATTCGAGCTGCGGCGTTTCGAACAGCCGCGGCCGCCTGCCGATCCGCGATCGCCTGGCCGCGAAGCTCTGCGGCGTGAACAGGTACAGATTCGAATTCTCCTCGAACCACGGCTCGAGATCCTGCGTGCGCACCAGCGCGTCGGGGTCGTGGTTGACCGCCGATCCGTCCGCCCGGTAGAAACGCGTCTGGTAGCGGGTGACGGAAAAGAGCGAGTCGCACTCGCCCGAAGACCGTCCCCGCATGAATTCCCCGATGGCCGCGCGCAGCGTGCCGATGCCGAGCAGCGGATTGGTCGTGTGGGTCATGAGGTAGACATCCGCGGATACACTCCCCATGTCGTCCTCGATGATCCGGTTCATATTTACCAGGTCGCCACACAGATCACGGGCGCGATCGCGGATCAGTACGCGCGGATCCCTGCCCGGCCCCGTGGCCTCCAGTTGCGGCCGCGCGTCGGTGTTGATGACGACCTGGTCCACTTCCCCGAGCAATAGCAGCCGGTCCAGCATCCAGCGGAACAGCGGCTTGCCGGCGAGCGTCCTGAAATTCTTTCCTGGCACGCGCTCGCTGTGCGCCTTCATCGGCAGCAGCGCCACGAATCTGAGTCCGCCGTCCAGCATCGCGCGCCCCTTCAGCCGTTCCTTTTGTCGCCGGCCCGCGAATAGTCGATGGCGAGGCCGTGCGAATCGCGTCCGGCGCCGCCCGCCGCGCCAGGAGCCGGGGCGTTCGGATAGTAGAACTTGTGCTTCAGCGCGCTGCTGACCGCGCCGCGCTGCCGGAACCCGCGGTAGGTGCCGAGGAACTGGCACAGCCGGAACAGGAGGATGCCGCCCACGTTCCGCGGCAGCACGCCGTCGTGCCAGGCATGGCGCAGATCGCTCAGCACGTTGCCGAGCAGCAGTCGCGTGAAATCGCGCGCCCCGAACTGCTCGTGCTCGTAGATATCCTTGAGCGCGATCGCCTCGCGGCGGTAGCGGTTGTACACGCGCGTCCAGGTCTCCTCGTGGACGTGCGCCACTTCAGCCTCCGCCTCGTAGGCGATGCGCCAGCCGGTCGCCTTGATCTCCTTGGCGAAGGCCAGGTCCTCGAGGCCGGTGACGGATTCGTTGTACGGAAAGCGCTGCCACAGGCTTCTCCGGATCGCCGCGTTCGCGTTGTTGCAGAAGGAGTGCGGCTGGTCGTAGTTCGACTGGCCCGGGAACCAGGCCTGGAACAGCTGGCGCTCGGAATATTTCGACGTCTCCGTGCCGCGCTGGCGCCCGTAGACCAGCCCGACCCGCCCGTCCCGGAACGGCGCCAGGAGTTTTGCAAGCCAGTCCCGGTAAAGGGGATAAACGTGCGCGCTGGCGATGACGATGAACTCGCCCGCCGCCTCGCCGCAGCCGAGGTTCAGCGAGGAACCGAAGGAAAATGACTCGGGCGCGATGGAGACCACGCGCACCGGATAGCGCTGCGTGACCGAAAGCGTGGCATCGGTGGAGCCGGAATCAACCACGATGATCTCCACGTCCCTCTCGGTCTGCGCGAGGATCCCGTCGAGCAGCCGGCCGATATGGCGTTCCTCGTTGCAGCAGCGGATGACGATGGAGACGCGCGGGCGCGGATTCACGGGCGGGCCCCCGTGTCCTGGCCGGCGTTGGCCGCGCGTCTTGCGGCCTCGCTGAGTAGTAAGCTGCGGACCAGCCGCATTCCGAATATCCGGGTGAGCGTGCGATTGACCAGACGCCGGATTGGCGTCCGCTCCGAGGTGAGCGCCTGCGTGAGCGCCTGCATTGCCCTGAGCGCGGCCGATTGCTCCTTGAGCCGGGTAAACATAACGGCCAGCCGCTCATGGCGGGCGCGGATCATGCGGATGACCGCGATCGCGGTGCGCCATTCCCGCTCGTCGAGAACGGCTTGCGGGCCGGGCGGCTCCCGGGAGTACCCAAGCACGTCGAAATCATCCTTGTAAAGTTCGCGAATCAGTTCCACGCAGCGCCGCGTGAGGAGCGCGGGATCCCAGGGGATCAGGCCTTCGTTTCTGCGCACGAGCGGCGGCAGCGTCGCGCCGAAGCGGGCGAGATGGTCGCCGAGCTTCGACAGCAATTCGGAAACATCCTCGACCTTGCCTATCCTGTCGTAGCTGACCCGGTCCCGGCACAGCAGCGTCGTCTGCAAAGCCCAATGGTCGTTGCGGATGGACGGGTACTCGCGCCGCGCCACGAATTCGAGAAATCCCTCGAACGCCGACGCGATATCGTCCTTCGACCCGATTTCGAGGTTGAAGAACGGGGCATCCCGGTACTCCGCCACCTGCAGCGGCTCCCGCAGCAGCAGCTTCGATTGCCAGGCTGACCACGCCCGTGTGAAGGGGTTGCGCACCAGGGCGAAACGGAAGTAGCCGTCACCTGTCAGCACCTCGTTCTGCTCCGCCTCCGACAGATCTGCCAGCGAAGGCATCCGCCAGCGGTGACGATCGTGGACCAGCAGGTCCGCTTCGACTTCCCAGCTTTCCGGCGCGGCCGACTGCAGCACGGTCTCGCCCTCCAGGTCCGCGAGCAGGTGTTTCATGGCCGTGCAGGCGGCCTTCGCCACGGACACATACAGCAGGCGATGCCTGCGCGACACGTACGTGTTCCGGCGCAGGCGGGCGGCATTCAGGTCGCGCAGGTCCGAGGCCGGGTCGCCGCGCGGCGGCACCGGGTGATCGGCTGCGGAATTGCGACGCATTGCCAAGATCTTGCCTACTTGTCCGATCACGCTGAATTCGCGCGCCGACAGGAGTTGCTCGGCGACCCGGTGCGGTCCGAGTTCAGGGTGATTCACATCATCAAAAGCCACGACGGCATTGGCCAGGAGATGCGGCCTCCACGCGTCGATGTCGGACTGCACAGCTTCGTATCGATGGTCGCCGTCAATGAACAGCAGCGCGACAGGCCGTCTCCAGCAGGCCGCGGTCTCGAGACTGGTGAGGTTGACGGGACGCACCAGCCGGTACGCACCGGTTGCGAGCATCGCCTCGTAGAAACCGGCCCTGTCCGCGTCCCCGAAGCTTCCCCCGGGCGGGCCGGAAAAATCCTGGTGTGGATCGACGGCATAGACCGCCTGTCCGGCGCCGCGCGAAGATCCGAGCGCGAGCGCCGCGGCCGATTTGCCGCGGTAACTTCCGATCTCGACAATGACGCCGTCGGTAACCGACTGGGCGAGCTCGGACAGGAACTCGACCTCCTCGGACGAGGTCATTCCGTCGAGAGCCTTTACCCGTTCAATCTTCAGCTTTCCGGATTCGGTAGTCATTCTGCGGAATACCCTGACACGGTCACTGGGCCACGAATTTGTCGAGCAATCCAATCCACCTATCGATCTGCCGCCTTCGACAAATCGAACTGGCGCGAACTTCGCCGTCGATTGTCCCCGAGGATCGCAAGCCCGTCCTGGTATCCGCGCATGCGGTACATCGTATTGCGCATCGCAGTGCGCGGCCCTTGAACGAGGTCCAGTAAAAAGTGCAGACAGATGAGTTTCAGCAGGATCCTCTTCGCCTGGCCCCGATCATCGAGGGTCAGCGCCGCAAGCACCGTACGCCCCCGGAATGAATTGACGAGGCTGCGGTTCCGGTCCCTCTTCCCCTGCCGGGAGTCCGTCCCGTGCAGCAACCAGGTATTGACGTCTATGTAATTCCGGTATCCGGCCTTGCTCGCGCGGATGCAGAACTCCGAGTCTTCAAACCCATACGGATTGAAACGTTCATCCAGGCAACCGATGCGGTCGACCAGATCCCTCCGGAAGGCCTGGCTGCAACCCGCTACGTTTGAGACCTCATAGCTCTCGACCCCATCAGCTACGGCTTTCAGGAACCCGGAACTGCCCCGCAACAGCGGTGGTTCGCCGGCGTCGGGGATCAGGGGCCGGAACAGGCTGAATGCCGGCAACCGTCTCAGGACGTGGAGGCAGGACGGGAGCGCCGAGAAGTAGGCATAGCGGTAGTTCCTGGAGACCCCGGCGTGAAACAGCGATTCGGCGCGGAGATCAGGCAGCAGCGTACGCTTGATGTCCAGGCTTCGGACGTCCGTCGTCGAGTCCGCGTCGAGCGCGTCCGCCGCAAGGCGATTGTAGGCGGCCAGGTCCGCGGCGATGCCACCGACCACGCCGGCATCCCGCCGCCGCACCAGAAACGTCGCCAGGCGACGAATGTAGTCGCCGGGAACCACGACATCGTTGTCGAGTACCATCACGATGTCCGATTCGCGACATTCCGGAGCATTCAGGAGCATGTTCCGTCCACCGGCGACCCCGAGGTTCTGCGCAGAACAGTAGTACTTCACGTCCTGCGTTGCCCCCGAGAGCCGGCACAGCTCGGCGCTGTCGCCCCCGTTGACCAGCACGCTGATCGTGACCCCCGGTTCGAGCGTCCTCTGCAGCGACTTCAAGAGGCCGGCCGTCACTCTTGCCTCATCCGGCATGCACAGGATGAGCACGTTGATCCGGTAGTCCCGCCCGTCTATCCGCATCGCCATTTGCCGCTGCGGCGCCGTCGTGGCACCCGCGCGCCTGCTCACGCAGCCTTCTTTCGCGCTCATGGCGCGCGCACCGTGTTCCACTCAATCTCCTGAACGATCACTCCGCGGGCCCTTATGTGATCCGGCCCGCCACCGGTCCTGGGATCGTGCATATGGAAACGGAGCGCACTGGGAACCCGATCATGGGTGATATTGAACGGCATCCCGATCCAGAAATTAATCGAGTAATCGCCTTCGTTCAGCAGCCCGGTGGGCAGGGCGAACGACGCCGTATAAATTCCAGGGGTCCGCACGCGGGGCAGGGCATCACCGGTGTCGCAGTCACTGGTCGCAAAGATCGACACGTCGTCTTTGTTGAGCAGCCTTGCGAACACGTACGCGCCCTCGACCTTGCGGTTGATTTCGTAAAGCAGCTCCACCGTCGCGGGCTGCCCACGCGACAGGACCGTGCACGGTAGACCCTGAGGGCCGACCAGTTGTGCGGACCTGATATGCACGGGCTTGCCAAGATCCGATCCGCGGTCATCGAGGCTGGCGTTCAGGCCGGCGTCGCCGAGATACTTGCCGATGCCCGCCTCCGGCTCTCCATTGAAGACCAAGGTCCCCTCTTCCAGCAATATGACCGTCCGACACAGCCTGCGGATTGCGTCCATTCGATGGCTGACGAGAAGGACCGTGCGCCCCGCGTCCGATACCTCGCTTATCTTTTCCAGGCAACGTTTCTGGAACATGGCATCGCCGACCGCCAGCACCTCGTCGACGATCAGAATTTCCGGATCCAGGTGCGCGGCCACAGCGAACGCGAGCCGCGTGTGCATCCCCGAGGAATAGCGCTTGACCGGCGTGTCGAGGAACCGTTCCACGCCCGAGAACGCGGCGATCTCGTCAAAGCGGGCGCGGATCTCGGCGCGTTTCAGACCGAGAATCGCGCCGTTGAGAAAAACATTTTCCCTGCCGGTCAATTCCGGATGGAACCCGGTGCCAACCTCGAGCAGGCTGCCGACCCTGCCGTCAATTCGCGCGTGCCCGGTGGTCGGGCGCGTGATGCGCGAAAGGATCTTGAGCAGCGTGCTCTTGCCCGCGCCGTTCGCTCCGATGACTCCCACCACTTCGCCGCGCCTGACCTCGAAACTGACGTCGCGCAGCGCCCAGATCGCGTCGCGCCCGCCGTCCCGCGCCATACCACGGCCGCGCAACCTGGAAACCGCGGAGGCAACCAGCATGCGCGCCCCGCGCAGGGCGTCCACCTCGCCAAGCAGGTAACGCTTCCCCAGACCTTCGACCGTGATTGCCGCTTCGCCCATGACTCAGATCACGTCGACGATGGTCTGTTCCATCCGGTGGAAGAAGATGATCCCGCCGAGCAGCAACACGACGTTGACGGCGCCGGCACTGAACAAGAGCTGCGCCTCGGGAAACGCGCCGCCCAGCAGTGCCCAGCGGAAGC
>JACPSH010000005.1 GCA_016193395.1 Gammaproteobacteria bacterium | reverse complement strand
CCGATTTGCGAGCGGCCGTTTGCGGCGGTCTGCGATGAACTCGGCGTCGATGAGGAGACCGTCGTACGCCGGATCGGGATGATGCTGGAAGACGGAAGGCTGAGCCGCTTCGGGCCCCTGTATAACGCGGATGCCCTGGGCGGGACATACACCTTGGTGGCGATGAGCGTGCCGGACGATGATGTCGACCGGGTTGCCGCGATCATCAACGCCTTTCCGGAGGTTGCACACAATTACCAGCGTTCGCATACGTTCAACATCTGGTTCGTGCTGGCGGTGGAGGCGGAGGCGCGTATAGACGATGTGCTCCGGCAGATCGAAGCGCGCACGGGTTATCGGGCGTGCAACCTGCCGAAACGTAACGAATACTTCGTCCGCGCGCGTTTCGACGTGTGAGGGAGTCTTGACCATGGCCGTGGATGCAACCGACAGAAGCCTTATTGCGGTGACGCAAGGCGGCTTGCCGTTGACCGCCCGACCTTACCATGCCATCGCCGACCAACTCGGCCTCGATGCGGACGAGGTGATGCGACGCCTGCGGCGCATGCAGAAGATCGGCGTGATCCGGCGTGTGGGCGCGGTTCCGAACCACTACGCGCTGGGCTACCGCGCCAACGGCATGAGCGTGTGGGATGTCCCGGATGAGCGGGTTGATGAACTGGGGGCGAAAATAGGAGCGCTGGACTTTGTCAGTCACTGCTACTCCCGGCCGCGCGTTCTCCCCGACTGGCCTTATAACCTGTTTGCCATGGTGCACGGAGCGAACCGGGCCGGAACGGAGGAGAAAGTCAGGCAGATCGCCGCGCTGCTGGGCGATGCCGACCGTGGTCATGCCGTGCTATACAGCACGCGCATCCTGAAGAAGACCGGGTTGCGTCTGCAAGCCGTGAGCAACGGGCAACACGCTGCAAGTGAAAAGTAAAAAGTAGGAAGGACGAACCACGGGAGACGGGGAAATCCGGAATGTTCAGGGTCACTCAATATATGCGTGAAGTACTGCAGCCAATGCCGCTCGCTCCACAGCGCCGTCCGTCCGGCCCGGTCGTGATCTGGAATCTCATACGGCGCTGCAATCTGACCTGCAAGCACTGTTACTCCATTTCCGCCGACCGGGATTTTGCGGGCGAACTCGGAACGCCAGAGGTCTTCGCCGTCATGGAAGATCTGAAAGCCTTCGGCGTGCCGGTCCTGATCCTGTCCGGCGGCGAGCCGCTGCTGCGGCCGGACCTGTTCGACATCTCGCGCCGGGCGAAGGAAATGGGATTCTATGTCGGGCTGTCCAGCAACGGCACCCTGATTGACGACAGCAACATCGCCCGGATCGCCGGCGTGAACTATGACTATGTCGGCATCAGCATCGACGGTCTGCGCGAGACGCATGATCGCTTCCGCCGCCGGAACGGCGCCTTCGACGCCTCGATGCGGGCCATTCGCCTGTGCCGCGATCACGGCCTCAAGGTCGGCCTGCGTTTTACGATGACCATGGACAATGCGGCCGAATTGCCGCAGATGCTCTCGCTGCTGCGGGTTGAAGGCATCGACAAGTTCTACCTTTCGCATCTCAATTATGCGGGCCGCGGCAACCGCAACCGTCGCGATGACGCGACGCACCAGGTCACGCGCCGGGCAATGGATTTGCTGTTTGATGCCTGCCGGGGGGATATTTCCTCGGGTCGTACGCGCGAGTACGTCACCGGCAACAACGACGCCGACGGCGTCTATTTGCTGCACTGGGTTGCCCGCAGGTTCCCGGCGCGATATGAACATCTGCGTGCCCGGCTCGCGCAGTGGGGCGGCAACAGCTCCGGAGTCAATGTGGCGAACATTGATAATCTGGGCAACGTGCACCCTGATACGTTCTGGTGGCACTACAGTCTGGGCAACGTGCGCGAGCGCCGGTTTTCGGAGATCTGGCGCGACACGTCCGACTCGATCATGGCGGGGCTGAAACGATCGCCTCGGCGCATCAAGGGCAGGTGCGGACAATGCAGCTACTTTGACGTCTGCGGCGGCAATACGCGCGTGCGCGCGCTGCAGGTGACCGGTGACGCCTGGGCGGAAGACCCGGGTTGCTACCTGAGCGATGCGGAGATCGGCCTGCGTGAAGCTGCATTGGCGGCGGGGGGCTGAGCTTGCAACCACCGGCTGCGCGCTGATCGCCCTGACGGCGGTCGTGCCGGCAACAGCCGCGCTGGGGGCCGGCGCGGCGGGTTTGCTCTACCAACAACACTGCGCCGCCTGCCACGGCGCAGATCGTCTGGGCGGCAGCGGGCCTGCCTTGTTACCGGAGAATCTGGGCCGCCTGCGGCCCGCGACGGCGGAACAGGCCATACGTGACGGGCTGTCGGCGACAGGGATGCCGGGCTTTGCCGCTTCGCTCACACCGGACCAGGTTATGCAATTGGCCGAGTATGTCTTTACGCCGTTGCCGGAAGTGCCTGCATGGGGGCTGGACGAAATTTCCGCAAGCCGCATCCTGCACAATGATCCGGCATCGCTCGGCGATCGCCCCGACTATCAGGCGGATCCGCTCAACCTGTTTGTGGTCGTGGAAGCCGGCACGCACCACGTGACCATTCTGGACGGGGATCGTTTCGAGCCCATTCATCGCTTCAAGTCGCGTTACGCACTGCACGGCGGGGCCAAGTTTTCCCCGGAGGGACGCTTTGTCTATCTGGCGTCCCGCGACGGCTGGATCTCCAAATTCGACCTGTACAGCCTGAAGCCCGTTGTCGAAATCCGCGCAGGCATCAATACGCGCAACCTGGCTGTATCCGGTGACGGGCGCTACGTGGCGGTCGGCAACATCCTGCCGCATGACATCGTGATTCTCGCCGCCCGTGACTTGGCACCGCTCAAACTCATCCCGGTGCGCGATGACGCGGGGCACAGCTCCCGCGTCAGTGCCGTCTACGACGCGGCGCCGCGCAGAAGCTTCATCGCCGCGCTGAAGGACGTCAAGGAGGTATGGGAGATTTCCTACGCGGACGACCCGCCCTTCCACGGCCGCGTACACGACTACCGCGACGAGGGTGCGCCGGCCGCGACCGAGAAATTTCCGGCGCGGCGCATGGCAGTCGATGATTATTTCGACGATTTCTTCTTCGATCACGACTATGAACACTTGATCGGGACCGCGCGCGAGGCCGGGAACGGGCAGGTCGTGAACCTGGCGGTCGGACGCAAAATCGCGGAGCTGGCGTTGTCCGGCCTGCCGCATCTCGGGTCGGGCATCACCTGGAATCTGGCCGACGGTACGCCCGTGCTGGCCACGCCCAATCTGGGGGAAGGCAGTGTCACGATCATCGACATGCGTGACTGGCGCACGTTGAAGCGGATCGAGACGCCGGGTCCGGGATTTTTCATCCGCAGCCACGAGCTGTCGCCTTACGCATGGGTGGATTCTTCGGCGGGGCCGCAGCGGGACCTGATCCAGGTCATCGACAAGCAGGCCCTGGCGATCGTCAGGACGTTGCGCCCGGAACCGGGTCAGACCGCCGCACACGTGGAATTCACCCGCGACGGGCGCCATGCGCTGGTCAGCATCATGGAGGACCGGGGGGCGATCGTTGTCTACGACGCGCGTTCGCTGGAGGAAGTGAAGCGCCTGCCCATGGACAGGCCGTCGGGGAAGTACAACGTCTTCAATAAAATCAGCGGTTCATCCGGTACCAGCCACTGAGCCGGGGCGGCCGGCGCGGCCCGACCGAGCCTTTTTCCCATAGTCGTATTGACCCAGGTCAAATTCCAACCCGGTCCGATCCCATATGATTTTCATGCGATCTCGGGGCGGAAGCAGCCGGCACCCCGACAAACCGAGGATGGTGAGATTTGAATGCGCTTGTTCAAGGAGGTTCTTTCTTCCGGCGGGATCCGCCTGGCGCGGGACGGACAAACGGGCACGCATTTCGGGTTCTGATGGTTGCCGTCGGCGCGATGGGAGTTTGTCCCTCCGTGGCGGCGGAAGATGAACTGTGGCAGGCGATCTCGGGGGGCAAACCCAATCTGCTGATGAATTACCGCTATGAGCATGTCGAGGATGATCTCCGGCCAGAGGACGCGAAAGCTTCGACGCTGCGCACCGTGCTGGGTTACACCTCCGGCGCATTTCACGGTTTCGGGGCCCGGGCGGCGTTGCAGGACGTGCGGGTCATCGTCGTCGACGATTTCGACGATGCGACCGGCAGACCCAACAGCAAGACGGACCATGCGATCGTTGCGGATCCGTCGGAAACCGATTTGCTCGAGGGATACATGAGCTACGCGGGCATCCCCGGCACGATGCTGAAACTGGGCCGGCAGGTCATTACCTATCGCGAGTCACCGTTTCACCGTTTCGTCGGCAACGTGGTGTGGCGCCAGAACTGGCAGACCCACGATGCCTTCACGCTGCAGAACACGTCCATCAAGGACGCGGTCATCCAGTACGCGTATTCATGGAACGTAAACCGCATCTTCAGCGACGAGGCGGTGGTCAGCAGTCAGGCGAATTTCGACAGCAATTCGCACCTCATCAACGCGGAATACAACGGCTTCTCCCCGGGCAAGCTGGAGGCCTATGCCTACCTGCTTGACTTCAACAATTCCGCGGGCAATTCCACGCAGACCTACGGCGCGCGATTCGCCGGGTCACGGTCGTTGACCGGCAAGCTGAAGGCGCTGTATGCGCTGGAGTATGCCCGCGAAACGGACTATGCCGGCAATCCGGGCAACATCAGTGCCGATTATTTTCTCGGCGAAGCAGGCGCGACAGTCACCGCCGGTGCCGTGATCAGTGCCGTCACGCTCAAGTTCACCTACGAATTACTGGGTGGTGACGGTGGTGTGGATCGCTTCATTACACCACTCGCCACGCATCATGCCTACCAGGGCTGGGCCGACCGCTTTCTCGACACGCCGCAGGACGGCATCCAGGACTATTACCTGACCGCCATCGTCAATGCGTTCGGCGCCACGTTCCGGCTCGAGTATCACGACTTGAACTCGGACAATTTCAGCTACGACTATGGCGACGAACTGGATGTGATATTGACCCGCACATTCAGGAAACACTATATGTTCGGCCTCAAGTACGCGGATTACGACGCCGACAGGAATGCGGACAACCTGGCGCGAAATGGTCTGGCCAGCGCAAGTCCCAGGGGAACGGTCGTCAATGATGCTTCGAAGTTCTGGGCGTTCGCGCAGATTAAATTCTGACGCGCCGGCCGCGGCGAATTCGACTCCTGATGCGGAGCCGTTGTTCGACGCGGACCTCCTTGGCCGCTACGATCGCAGGGGACCGCGTTATACGTCCTATCCCACCGCCCTGCAGTTCCACGACGGATTCACCGGGCGGGATTACCGCGATTGCGTTGCCGACACCAACGCCGATCCCATCCCCGCGCCGTTATCGCTGTATGTCCATATCCCGTTCTGCGCCAAGGCGTGCCTGTATTGCGCCTGCACCAGGGTCATCACGCGGAACCGGGCGCATGCGGCCGAATACCTGGAGCGCCTCGTGGTGGAGATTGCGCGGCAGGCTGAACTGTTCGACACGGACCGTGTCGTGGAGCAACTGCACCTGGGCGGGGGCACGCCCACCTTTCTCTCCATGGAGCAGATGGATCACCTCATGGAATCGATCAGGCAGCACTTTACATTGACGCCGGATGGGGAGGGTGAATATTCAATTGAAGTGGATCCGCGGACCGTCAGCGGTGAGGCGGTCCGCCGGTTGCGCCAGTTCGGTTTCAATCGCCTGAGCCTAGGCGTGCAGGATTTTGATCCGGCGGTGCAGGCGGCGGTCAACCGCGTGCAGTCCGAGCAGGAGACCCTGGAGATCATTTCCGCCGCCAGGGAGAACCGGTTCCGTTCCGTCAGCATCGATTTGATCTACGGGTTGCCGCGCCAGACGACCGCCGGCTTCATGCAGACTCTCGACCGCGTCCTGGCCGCGCAACCGGATCGTGTGTCCATGTACAACTACGCGCATCTGCCCCGGCAATTCAAGTTGCAGCGCTTGATCCGGGAGGAAGACCTGCCCGGAGCGTCGGAAAAACTTCGCATCCTGCAATCGTCGATCGAGCGGCTCACGGGCGCCGGATACCGCTACATCGGCATGGACCATTTTGCCAAGGCCGACGACGATTTGTCCCGCGCGCAGTTGGAGGGCACGCTGTCGCGCAATTTCCAGGGATACTCAACGCATGGAGACTGCGACCTCATCGGCCTGGGCATGAGCAGCATCAGCGCCGCAGGCGCGTGCTACAGCCAGAATGCAAAGGATCTGGACAGCTATTTGGCGCTCGTGGATGCCGGCGGGCTGGCCACCGTGCGCGGCGTGCGGTTGTCGGAAGACGATTTGATACGGCGCCGGATCATCAGGGATCTCATCTGCCATTTCACGCTCGACTACGGAGGGTTCGAGAACAGTCTGCAGGTGGATTTCTGGCGCTACTTCGCGCAGGAGCGTGAGCTGCTGCGTGGAATGGAAGCGGACGGATTGGTCGAGATTGACGCTGCCGGGATCCGCGTCACCATGCGCGGCAGGCTCCTGGTCCGCAACATCTGCATGGTATTCGATCGGTACCTGCGCGAGGCCCCCGGGCACGGGCGCTATTCACGGGCGATCTGAACCACCTTCGTGGTCAGTGCGTCGAGCCCAGGGGGCAGGTAAATTCATCGCCACCCATTTCCTGATCCGGCGCGCGCGCGTGCAGGCTCAAGGGATGCACATCCAGCCGCCGGCACTCGCCGGCCACAAAGAATTGAACCGCGGTGCCGAGTCCTGTGTAGAACGGTTCTGGATCAATGTCCCGCAGCTGTTCAAACCAGTAATCAACCCAGGTCGCAAGATGCGCCTCGAGGAACTTTTTCTGGCAGTCACGCGTAACCTCAAGCGCCGATGCGAGTCCGATATTCAGCGCATGCGCCTCCTTGAGGTAGAGGATGCTCATGAACTCGAGTTCCATGGCGATATGATCTTCCGGGACCGTCTCGCGCCCGGAGCCAGGTTCGACGCCGAACGCGCGGTAAAATCCCGCAATGTCCGAGAGCTGCGCGGCACGGCCCAGGAGCCGGCTCGCATCGCCCCAGGAGGTCTCGGTCAACGGGCAGCGCGCCGCAGGCCCGAACAGGCGCACATGCTCGGCGGCGAGCACGGCGACGTCGCTTCGGCCCAGGCACTCGGAAAGGCCCGCGATCAGATTGCGCAGTCCTTCCGGCCAGTCGCAGTTGAACTCGAGCAAGGTGCGCCAGTCCTTCTCCAAGTCAGAACAGATTGCAGGACCCGGGTAGGCGCAGGCCCGGGCCAGCGAGTGGCTCAGCCCGGCGCGCAGCAGTGCGGTTCTGATTTCGGATTGACCCGTGTCGCTCATGGCGCCAATCGGAACGGCACCCAGTTTGCCCAGGCCTTGCGCGCGCCCACTTCCCGGCTGCCGCCATCCCACACGGCAACGGCCATCACGGTTTCGAGGCCCGCCGCGAAATGCGTGCTGTTGCGGCTCGCGGGCGTCAACGGGTGCGTGAACACGACGCGCCACTTGCCGTCCTTCCAGACACCCTTGCCGTCGGTGTCCTGATCTTCGGGCATGACGGTGAGTGTGCCGAAGCCCTCCGCCGTCTGCTCGAGCACGGGGGACGCGCCGTGCGGATGCGAGATCAGGTTGTCCACGCCGAGCGCCCCGGTGTAGGGCCGCGCATCCGTCGCGCGCAGCACTTCATCGGGATACACGTCCACAGACGTATTGGGATAGAGATCGCGCACGCCGGGTTCGCCTTCGTCCAGATCGCGCTGAAACGCCGCGCGCCATTGCCAGATATCCACCGGCTTGCCGACGTTGCCCATCATCGGGCTCGGCAGGTTGTCCTTGCCGTAGATCAACGGGAACTCCAGCGCTACCTGGTCGCCGAACTGGTCCACGACGATGCGATCGCTCTTGGTCGGATCGTCCCATTCGACCAGCACGCCGAGCCAGGCGCCGTTGTGCGCGGCGCGCACGGTCACGGTCTTGATGGCGGGATTCGGATTGTTGGGTGTGGTGATGACCTGGGGCAGCATCGTAATCTGGACCGGCACCGTGTTCGGCCAGTGCAGCGCCTCCGGATCGAGAAACGTCCCGCTGCCCGGGATATAAAGGGCGACGACGCCGGTCTCCGCAGCGCACACCACGCCGCCGGCCAACATGGCTGCGCACATCGACCCGGCGCGCAGACTTGTTTTGACACTCATCGTGGCGACATGACCTCAGGTGATGTTGGTTCGATAAGCACCGTGCCGCTCGTCCTGCGCGGCGCGCACATGGATCGGCTCCTTGAACGGGACGCGGACGATCTCGTTACCCTTCTCGTCGTAGGCATACACCGCCTCGCCCTCCACCTTGAAGTGGTGAGTGATCTCCGGGGTCGCGCCGAACAAGAGCAGCGCGCCGAGCAGTTTCCGGTCACCGTGCGCCTTGCGGTAGGTCGCGATCGCATCTTCCACGCCCCAGCCGAACATCTGGTAGAGGTACTGCGGCGGCACGTGGATCGGCGGGATGTAGTACACGTTGCCCTCGAGCCCGAACTGCGGGTAGAGCGGCTTCGCGATCTTCGCGATGTGGATCAAGTAATCCATCGGGTTGTCTTCGCGCGCCTTGTCGGGCGTGGTGATGAATCCCTGCAGCCGGATCTTGCCGATACACGACATCGTGCACTGGGTCTGGCGGCCGTTCTCGACCGCCGGATAGCAACCAATGCACTTTTCCGAGACGCGCGTCATCGCGTTGAAGTACACCTTTTTGTACGGGCAGCCCTTCACGCACTCGCGGTAGCCGCGGCAGCGCCGCTGATCGAGCAGCACGATGCCGTCCTCCTGGCGCTTGTAGATTGACTGCCGCGGGCAGGAACCCAAACAGGCGGGATAGGTGCAGTGGTTGCAGATGCGCGGCAGGTAATACATCCATTGCATGTGTGGCAGGGTCATGTGCGCGCCCTGCGGCATGTCGCCGAGGGAATCGTCCTCGCCGACATTCGGGTGCGCGTAGTCCATGTCCTCGGGCAGGTAGCCGAGCACGCGCTCGCCGCTCGGCGCGCTCTCGAACAGGGTCTTGCCCTGGTAGGGAAACGAGCTAACGTCCTGCACGCCGTGCTTCTCGAGGAGTTTGACGTCCCAGCCGAGTGGGTAGTAGCCGTACGGCTTGGTCTCGACGTTGTTCCAGAACATGTATTCCTGGCCGCGCCCCGGCGTCCAGGTGGTTTTGCAGGCCACGGTGCAAGTCTGGCACGCGATGCACTTGTTGGTATCCATGACCAATGCAAATTGTTTTTTGGGACGCGCGCCCTCGTAGAGATAATCCATCTCGCGGCCGATCTGCCAGTTGTAAACCTTGGACATTACGCTTTCTTCGCTTTGCCCCGGGCGCGGCTGACGGTCACGAAGCCGCCCCGGAGATAGTTTTTGAAGGCATCGTTCTCTACGCCGGGCCGGAGACCCAGCGCCACGGGACGCCACAAACCCTTGCCGCCGATGCCGCCGTCCTCGGCCTTGGAGAACTTCGCGAGCGCCTCGCGCGGCGCGCCGGTCACGCAGTGCACATCCACGTTAAAGCCCTTGGTGACCTCGTGCGTCCAGGACTTGCGCGAGATCAGGGAATGCGTCTGGTGCGTGGGTTTGAGCCAGGAACGTGTCAGGCTCTGGTGCCCGCCGTAACGAAACAGCGACTGGTACTTGGTCTCTTCGTTTTTCGCCACGCCGTCGGGCCGCGTCTCATGCGCCTGGACCGAGCCCGGCGTGGCCATGTAGCCGTTGAACCACATGCGCGTGATGCCTCGCGGTGTGCCCGGGTAGTAGCGGGCGCGGGCCATCAGGCGCGCGACCTTGTACTCGGCCTTGCGTTTCGGATCGTCCCAGCCACGAAACGGGAGATCGGCGGGGTCGCCGTCGATCCAGACGTAGTCGCCGTCGCTGACGCCGAGTTCGCGCGCGTCGTTCGGATTGATGTCGACGTACATCTCGCCACTGCCGGGCATGCGCTTGTCGCGCCGGTACATGTCGCCGAACGGGCCGAACAGCGCCGCCATGAAATCGGTGTCGATCGGCATGGTGTGGGCGCCGTGCCGGTACTTCGGCCTGGCGCGTGATGTGATCCCACTGCCCATCCGGGATGTTCCAGTCGGCCGGACGCTTCGGCCGGATCGCCGCGTGCGGCGCGGCCAGGATCGCGCAGGGCTCGTGGAACGTGGCATCGGAGGGCTCGCGGTGCACGACCAGATTCTCCCCGGCCTCGATGAATTCCGGCTCGGGGCGGTAGAACTCGAGCCGGCCGGTGCGCGTGTACCAGGGCTTCGATTCCTGAACCTGTTCGTAGCTGTTGATGCGCGGGTAGGTGCGCGTGTTCATCAGCACCGGAATGCCCTTCTTGCCGAGGTCCTCGATGTCTTCGAAGCGGTAGCCGCGCAGCGGCGCGGAGTAATCGATGATGCGTTGCAGGTAGACGTCGGCGCGGTTCTCCGCGATGAAGTGCCACATCTGGGTGAAGCGCCTGTCGCCGGTCAGCCGCTCCATCTCGCGCGCGACCCCGAGGTAAGTGTCGTTGTCCGAGACGGTGTTGAAGGCGCGCCGCGCCGGCGTGCGCGGGTACGGCTGCAGGAACGGGTTGGTATTGGACGCGGTCATGTCCGGGTACTTGAACTCCATCCAGGAATCGACCCCGTGCACAATGTCGCTGTATTCGCAGGATGCGGTCCACCACCACTCGTTGTAGACCACCAGTTCGCAGCGCGGCAGCGTGTTGAACACCACGTCGTAGTGCCCCTTCTGGTTGCCGAGGCTGGAGTTCGAATTCACCTGCCAGATGGCCTTGGTCGGCGTCGGCACATGCGCGCCCGTGGTGATGGTCTTGTCGCCGGCCTTCACCAGCCGCTCGCCGTTCGCCCAGTAATGCATTGACTCCGGCCGCAGGTAAGACTTGGTCTTGATCTCGCCGTGCGGATCGAGCTGCGGCTGGAACGGATCCTCGGTAGTCCACTTCGGGATCCCCGAGAACAATGTGTTCTTGTAGTTGCCGGCGTAACTGCCGATATTTCCGCCATGCCGGCCGAGACTGCCGGCCAGCGCGAGCACCAGGAACAAAGCGCGGTCCTTGTTGTCATTGTTCCAGAATTGGTTAGGTCCCATGCCGACCGCGATCAGTGTGCGCCCGTCGCTGTCCGCGATGGTCCGCGCAAGACTCGTGATGGCCGACTCCGGCGCCCAAGTGATGCGGCTGCATTGCGCGGGCGTCAGGTTCGCGTCTAGGTACTCGCGCGTCAGGTCGAACACTGGACGCGCCTTGACCTGACTGCCGTCCACAAGGTTGATGTCGAATTTGCCTTCCAGCGCGGGATCGATCTGCAGCGTCGCGAAATGCTCGCCGATGTCGCTGTGCGCCACCGCGGCCGGTGCCTTTTGTGCAAGGTCCCACATCACGAAATCTCCGAACTCGCCGCTCAACGCCTCCGGAATCTGGATTCCGGTTTGCTGCGTCGTCGGCGGCGCTTTCTGATCCTTCGCGATGATCGAGGCGGCCGTGTTCAGCGGCTTCTGCCGGTAGTCCGGGAACACATCCGCCGCCTTGAGGCGCTCCAGCGTATCCATGCGCACCAAGGTCGGCAAATCCGTGTAGCGCTTCACGAAGTCGGCGTTGTAGCTCTTCCGCGCGATCATCACCTGCGCCACGCCGAGCGCGAGCGCACTGTCGGTGCCGGGGCGGATGACCACGACTTCATCACCCTTGTTCGCGGTCGCCGAGTATTCCACCGTCACGACCACGGTCTTCGCGCCCTTAAGACGCGCCTCGGTCAGCCAGTGGCTGTCCGGCATCTTGGTCGTGATCCAGTTCATGCCCCAGACCATCACGACCTTCGCGTTCTCGGCATCGAACAGTTCGAAGTCGTTGGTCTGATCGCCGGTTACCATCGGGTGGCCGGGCGGCAGATCGGTATGGAACGAATAGGAATCCCAGGCGCCCGCGCCCTTGGCATCGTCAGGAGCCACGCCGCGCAGGTGATGATCGAGCAAGGCCATGCTGTTGCCCATGCGGAAGCAGCCGAACAGGCGCACCGCGCCCTGCTGCGCCATGCCGCCGCGGAACTTGAACACGCGCGTTCCCGCGCCGCCGACCTGTTCCACCATGTCGGGGTCGTAGCCTTGATCGAGGAGGCGCTTCTTCCCGGCATCACCGGAATAGGTCTTCGCGATGTCGTACAGCGCCACGGCCTGGTAGCGGCAGGCCTCCTCGTGGCTCACGCGCACGAAGCTGTCGAAGCCGCGATTCATCAATTGCGGCGGGGCCGCCCCGGTCTTCGGATCGCGCGGGAAGCCCTGGTCCACCCACTCCTTGAAGCCCTTGCGGATGAACGCGCCGTTGACGCGCCGGTCGCCGTAGAAGCGCCGCGCGAGCACGAGCCCCTTCTGGCAGCAGCGCGGATCCCAGCGGTGGCTCGAACGATTGCCGTCAAGATCGCGCGCCTTGCCGTAGCCGTAGGTCGGCTCCACGCGCACCACGATGTTGTTCTTCACGAAGGCGTTCAGCAGGCAGTTGTGCGTGTCGTTCGGGCAGCACATGAACACGAAGCTGCCGTCGTGCCGGAAAATATCGCGGTAGATGCGTTCCCAGTCGCGATCGGGATAGTCGGCCAGCGGGTTCTTCACCGACACGGGCCCTAGGTACCGGTAGGCGGCGAACAGATCCTTTGCGTGCAGCGCGCTCCCGAGGCCGACGGCACCGGCCATTGCGAGGAATTCGCGGCGCTTAACCTTGCATGCCATCGTTGCGCTCCCTCCCTGTTTCAGTTCCGTACATTGCTGACTTCGCTGCCCTTGCCGTTCCAGACCAATTCCACTTCGCGCTTGTCCTCGAACAGCAGGAAACGAAATTTGTCCGGCAGCGGTTTGTCCGCCTCCAGAAAACGGGTGATCTCTTGTTGTTCTTGTTCAGTCAGTCGTGGCACGGGAATACTCTTCCTCTCGGTCTTCACCCTTCTGGCGGTTGCATCTGTCACTGTTTTCGCTGTAGTCAGATAGCAGACCGCGGCGCCCCTGCATTGACCTAAGTCAAATGCAAGCTGAAAAACTCGAAGCGTCCGGGAAATTACCTGGATGCCGCCGATGGAGGGTGTCCTGACGACGTCCGCCAGCGCGATCTGATCCCGGACAGCAGCAACGCAGGAAGGCGCAGCGCCTGGTCGAACAAAGGCCGTTCCAGGGCATCCAGTGTGTATTTGACCAGCACGCCCAGTTCGGTCTCGCCCTCCAGGAGCAGGCGGCGGCTGAAAAACAGCGTATCCGCGTCAACCTGGCCGCGCCCCAGCCGGTAGAAATCGAGGAGATGCGCGCTGATGCACAAATCGGGATCCCCCTTTGCCGTCCGCGGCCAGAACCACCCGTCGAGGAAAACGAAATCGAATGCAAGGCCCGCGTCGGTCACGCACAGGGTCACCTTTCTACCGGTGAGCGCGCGACGCACCTCCTCGGGCAGTTGTCTTGCCAACAGAATATTGAGCGAGGACGCGCACAGCACCGAGCCCGGGAAGCGCGGCAGCCTGGAAAGCAGTTCATGCAACATAAAGCATCACGGCGAGGTAATGGCTCGAACTTCCGGCGATCACAAACAAATGCCAGATGCCGTGCGCGTGCCTGTACTTTTCGTCGAGGACATAGAAAACAATCCCACCGGTATAGAGAAGGCCACCGGCGATCAGATAGGCAAGGCCGCCCGCTGAAAGGGCCTCGGAAAGCGGCACAAGCGCAACGACCGCGGCCCAACCCATCAACAGATAAATCACGAGCGACGGGATTCGCGCGCCATGCGCCAGCCACGCTTCCTGTATCAGGCCGATGACCGCCAGCCCCCACACGACGCCGAACAACGTCCAGCCCAAACTGCCGCGGAGCGTGACCAGTGTGAACGGCGTGTAGGTTCCAGCGATGAGCAGGTAGATCGCGCAATGGTCCAGCTTGCGCAGCACGTTTTTGGACAGGCCACGGACGCTGTGATACAGGGTCGACACGGCATACAGGATCAGCAGCGTTGCGCCGTAAATCGCGAAACTTGTAATCTTCCACGGATCGCCCGTGCGTGCGGCGAGGCAGATAAGCACGACGGAACCGGCGACGGCCATGGCTGCGCCGACCAGATGCGTGATGCTGTTAAAGCGTTCGCCGTAATACATGGCCCATGATGAATCAGCGCATTGAACCGGCGCGGACCCATTCGAAACCCGCTCGCCCGTGCCAGAAACCGTTGCAGGGCGCGGAGGGCATCCACGTCTCGAGTTGCATCGCGGCCCCGCCGGGATCGACTTGGTCCAGCACCGCGGCATGGAACAGATCGATAATCTCGCGCACGTGCCGCGACTGGGGGCTGATGCGCAGAATATCAACGCCGATTTCGCGAAGCAGCGGGATGTCGTCGATCAAGCTGTATACACGCAACGACTGAGTCTGTGTGCCGTTCAGAACACCGAGCGGTTCGCCGTCCAGGGTATTGAACTCGAGTCCGTCCGGATGGTCCAGACAGCTGAAACGGCAATCATCCCGCGACAAGTTGCGGTTGCGCGCCGTGAAACAGCGCGAGGAGAACGCCAGCGGCATGCGTCCATAGGCGAACACTTCCGTCTGCAACCCGGCCGGGCGTCCGCTCTGGAGAATGCGCAGCCCATCGCGATCCATTTCCAGCGGACTCACCCAGCGCGTCGCGCCCAGGCCGGACATCCATTGCAGCATGGGAACGTTAAAAATATTGATATGCAGTCCGGACACGAACGCGGTCTTGCCCGCCAGCCGTCGCACCGCCCCCATGTCGTTGACCTCGACAGAAAAGTGCCTGTTGTCGACAATTCTGCGCAAAGTCTTCAGTTCGGACTCGGATTCGATCAAGGCCTGAGTCGACAGAACGGCTTCCTTCCCTGCGGCCCTCAGCATTTCTCCGATCTCGATCCAGTCCGGGAGGCGCAGTTCATGGCGTCGCGAACAGACGACTTCGCCGAGATAGACGATATCGACGGGCGCCGAGGCGATATTGCGATAGAAGTTCAACACCGTTTCCCGCGGCCAGTAGTAGAGAAGAGGACCCAGGGACAGTTTCACGTGTGTCCCCTCACTTCCATGGGCGGTAAAGGGCGCCGAGCGTGTGCTGCTGTCCCTCGGCGAGTCCATTCAGTTCCTGCATCCACGCCGGCTTGGCCGTGAAGCGCCCCCGGTTGCGGAGACAGTCGTCTATTGCCGCACGCCAGATTTGCGTCACCTGCGCCACGTACGCCGGACTGCGCTGCCGCCCCTCAATCTTGACAGCCCGTACGCCGGCATCGAGCAGTTGCGGCAGCAACTCGAGCGCATTCAGGCTGGTCGGTTCCTCAATGGCGTAATATCGTTCGCCGCCGACCTCGAACCTGCCTTTGCAGGGCGTCGGGTAGGCGGCGCTCTCGTTTTCGGCGTAGCAGTCGATCATGACGCCGTTCAGGCGCAGTTCCAGGCCCTTTGGAGTTTTTTGCCATCTTACGACTTTCGCGGGGCAGCAGACGCCGTTCGTCGTGGGCGACTCGCCCGTGATGTAGGACGAAAGGGCGCAGCGGCCCTCCAGCATCATGCCGAGGTTGCCGAAACCGAATACCTCGATTTCGACAGGCGTGTTCCGCACCACCTGTTCGACCTGGGCCAGCGTCAGTACGCGTGGCAGGACGGCGCGGGCGATGCCGAACTGCTCGTGATAGAAGTTGATCGCCTCGTGATTTGTCGCCGAACCCTGTACGGACAGGTGCAGGCGCAAATCCGGGTGGTGGCGCGAAGCGTATTGCATCAGGCCGGCATCGGCCAGGATGACGGCATCGACGCCCAGTTCGGCCGCGCAGTCCACCGCCCGTGCCCAAAGCTGCCACGAGGCGGGTTGTGGATAGGTGTTGACGGCGAGCAGCAGTTTGACGCCGTTGCGGCGGGCGACTTGAACCGCGTCGCCAAGCTCCGCGGGCCCGAAGTTCAGGCCATTGAAATTCCGCGCATTGGTGGCGTCGCGGAGGCCGACATAGACGCAATCGGCGCCGTTGGCGATTGCCGCTTTCAACGATGGCAGGTTGCCCGCGGGACAAACCAGTTCGATCGAACCGTCGGCGACACGATACTGCTGGTTTTGCATGCCTCATTCCGGATAAAGCACCGGCATCGAATGAAATACTCGAAGGCTGAATTTAGCCCGTTCGCAAGGCGTGCCGGTATGATCCAGATCAAACAGCTTGCCGGAGTTGGATTCCGCGCCGGATACCCGCGCTTCCAGATACCGACAGTCTATAATTGGCCTTCACGCCGGGCGGCAGGCTTGCCGGCAGAATGTAATGCTGCAATGAACCGTCCCAAACAATACTCCGGATGCACGAAACGGCTCCGGCGGTCCCCCCGATGTTGACGATGGCGACAGCCCTAGAGCGCGCCGCCGCGTTGTTCGGCAAGCGGCCGGCGATCCTCGATCAGGAAGGCGAGATGTTGTGGTCGGTGTACGTCGGAAGGATCGCGCGCGCGGCGGGCGTCCTGCAGTCACTCGGCTTAAGGCCGGGACAACGGTATGGCATCATCAGCCGCAATTCCTTCCGCCATGCTGAATTGATCCACGCCGGGTACTGGCTGGGCGCCGTGCCGGTGCCGGTCAATTTCCGGCTCGCGGTCCCGGAGATCCACTACATCCTGGAAGACGCCGCGTGCGACTTGATCGCCGTGGAAGATCGCTTTGTTCATCTGTTGGACAACGAGGCGTTCGCCCCTTGGCGAAAACGCGCGCTATACGTCGCGCCGCAGCCCACGGCCGTTGCATTGCCCCAATATGAGACGCTGCTGGCCGATACCGGGCCTGCGGCGATCCACGGGGCCAATCAGGACGATGATGCCATCCTGCTGTACACGGGTGGAACGACCGGGCGCAGCAAAGGCGTACGGCTGAGTCACGCCAATCTCATTGCCAACGGCATCCAGTTCGGGCTCGCGACGCGCGCTTATGCCGGGGATCGATACCTCCATGTCGCTCCGATGTTCCACTCCGCGGACCTCGTGGGCACGACGTTTACGCTGGTCGGCGGGGCCCATATCTACCTGAGTGAATTTTCGGGCCGCAATTTCCTTCAGGCCGTGCGCGATCATCGCGTCACGGTGTGCAACCTGCCGCCCACTACCATTATCGTCACTTTGCAGGAATCCGACTTCGACCGGTTCGATGTGACGAGTCTGCGCCTGCTGGTTTATGGTTCCGCGCCCATGGCGCCGGAATGGATCCAGCGCGCCATGCGAAAGTTTCCGCGCGCGGAGCTCCAGCAGGCCTATGGCCTGACGGAAACCTCCCCGATGCTCACCGCCTTGAGCCCGCTGGAGCACAAACGCGCCATCGAAACCGGCAATCTGGAGCTGCTGCGCTCCGTGGGCAAGCCGCTCGTGCAGGTCGAATTGCGCGTCGTCGATGATGCAGACCGGGAACTGCCTGCGGGCGAAACCGGCGAGATCGTCGTGCGTGGACCGAACGTGACGAAGGGCTACCTGGGACTGCCGGAGCTGAATGCCGAGACCTTCCGCAACGGCTGGTTTCATAGCGGCGACGTGGGCCGACTGGATGAAGAGGGTAACCTGTACATCCTGGATCGCAAGAAAGACGTGATCATAACGGGAAGCGAAAACGTCTACTGTTCCGAGGTAGAGGCGGCGCTGTATAAACACCCGGGGATCCATGAAGCCGCGGTATTCGGCGTGCCGGACGAGAAATGGGGCGAAGCCGTGTACGCGGCAATCGTCCCGGCAAGTGGTTATGCTCTCAGACAGGAAGAGATCATCGAACATTGCCGCCAATATATCGGCGGTTACAAGATCCCGCGCCGCATGGCGTTTGTCGAGGCGCTGCCCAAGACCGCGCTGGGAAAGGTATTGAGAACGGAACTTCGACGGATGTACGGCGATCCGGATCGGACTTGAATGACTCATCTAACCCGGGGAAAAGGGGACAGATTTATTTTCCGTCGGAAAATAAATCTGTCCCCTTTTCCCCCCTTTTCCCCCTAATAGGGGGATGGCTGACCATGAAAGAAACGTGCAGGCCCGGGTTGCAGAAGTCCAGGCGAATCACCGTCGATCACGCGCGCGCGACGCGTCATTTGGGAGACGAGTCGGGTGTATACGCGACGCCGGCACTGGTCGGCGACATTGAATCCTTGTGCCGCGACCTGCTCCTGGAACATCTCGATGCCGGTGAGGACTCGGTGGGGACGCGCGTCGACATTCAGCATCTCGCGCCGACTCCGGAAGGCATGTGGGTGGACATTACCGCCACGGTGAGCGCCATCGATCGGCGCGCTTTCACCTTCGATGTCGTGGCGCGCGACGTGGTAGAGGAAGTGGGGCGTTGTACGCACAGCCGGTTCGTCATCGAGTCGGCAAAGCTGAAAGAACGGCTCGCGACCAAGGTGGCCAGGGGTCGCGGGGCATAGCCTTGGCGACGTCCAGGAAGACCTACCGCGCGCGCCGGATGTTGCCGGTGTACTGCATGCAGTGCGTGGCCGGGCCGGATCTGATGCGCGTGGAGGTGGAGGACGGCGTCGCTACTCGCATCGAGTCGAACTACGGCATCCGCGACGCCCATCCGGGCGGCGGCCGCGTCTGCGTCAAGGCCTACGGCCTGATCCAGAAGACCTACAACCCGAACCGCATCAAGCAGCCCATGAAGCGCACAAATCCCCAAAAGGGCCGCGAACATGACCCGGGCTTTACGCCCATCACCTGGGACGAGGCGCTGGATATCGTGGCCGGAAAGTTGCGCGCCATCCGCGAAAAAGGGCTGGAGGATGAATCCGGATACCCGCGCCTGGCCTTCACCTCCGGCGGCGGCGGCACGCCGGTGCAGTACATGGGGACCTGGCCGGCATTTATGTCCGCCTGGGGCAACCTGGACCAGGGCTATGGCGGCGGGCAGGGGCTGAAGTGCTACCACTCGGAACATGTTTACGGGGAATTGTGGCACCGGGCGTTCATCGTTGCCCCCGATACGCCGTACTGCAATTACGTCATCAATTGCGGCAACAACGTCGAGGCGGCAGGGGGCGTCGCCGGGATCTGGCGCCAGGCCGATGCCCGCGTCCGGGGCATGAAGCGCGTCCAGGTCGAGCCTCATTTGTCCATCAGCGGCGCCGTTTCCGCCCAGTGGGTGCCGATCAAGCCCAAGACCGACGCCGCCTTTCTGTACGCGCTGCTGCACCACATCCTGCATGAACTGGACTGGCGCGCCGTCTGCGACGTGCCGTTCCTGATGCGCATGACCAACTCTCCCTACCTGGTCGGACCCAACGGCTATTTCCTCCGCGATGCCCGGAGCCTGAAACCGCTCATCTGGGATCCGGTGGACGGCTGCGCGAGACCCTACAGCGACGAGGTTGCCCATCCCGCGCTGGAAGGCGTATTCACGGCCTCAGGCGTAGAGATTGGCGCCGATGACGATCGCTTTGAACACGACCGCGTCGAGGTCAGGCCCGCCTTCCAGTTGCTGCGCGATCACCTCGGGCCGTGCAGCGCCGAATGGGCGGAGCGGGAATGCGAAGTGCCGGCCGCGACCATTCGCCAGATCGCGGATGAGTATATCGCCCATGCTTGCGTCGGCCAGACGATCGAGATCGAAGGCATGACCCTGCCGTTCCGCCCGGTGGCGGTCATGCTCGGCAAGGGGGTCAACAACGGCTGGGGCGGTTACCAGGCCTGCTGGGCCCGGACTTTACTCGCCGTTCTTGTCGGCGCGCTGGAGGTCCCGGGAGGCGTCCTCGGCACGATGGTCAAGCTGAACCGCCCGGCGGACAGCCGCCACAAGAGCGTCCTGCCGACCGACGACGGCTTCATGGACTATCCCTTCAACGAGACGTCCAGGCACGGATGGCAAAGCAAACCCGATATCCGCAATGCCTACCGTACCCTGGTCCCCCTGGTGGGCCATTCGCCGTGGTCGCCGGCCCTGGGGCCTGCGCATCTGCCCTGGTTGTTTCAAAAGCATCCGCCGGCGCACTTGCCGAGGGTGACGATGCCCGACGTCTGGATCTGCTACCGCTCCAACCCCGCCATCTCATCCCTTCAGGCGCCGGAGGTGGCGAAACGGATCGCCGAATTCCCGTTCACCGTGGCCTTCGCCTACACGCTCGACGAAACCAACTACATGGCTGACATCCTGCTCCCGGACTCGACCGACCTGGAGAGCCTCCAGCTCATGCGGCTCGGATCCACCAAGACGGTGGAGCAGTTCTGGAAGCATGAAGGCTGGGCGGTGCGCCAGCCGGTCGTGGACAAGGTCGTCGACAGCCGCGACATGACGGATATCAGCACGGAACTCGCCCGCCGGGTCGGGATACTGGAAGAGTACAACGCCGCCATCAACCGCGGCGCCGCGGGTTGCCGGCTGGCAGGCGCGGGTTTCGACTACAGCCTCGACACGAAAGCGAAGCACGACTGCGAGACGATCTGGGACGCCGTCGCCCGGGCCGCGAGCCACAGCCTGTCCGGCGGGGAGGAAGTCCACGGCATTGACTGGTTCAAGGAACACGGCTACATGCTGCGTCCGTTTCCGCAACTCGCCTGGTATCTCTACCCGACGCTGGCGGAGAAAGGGCTCCGGTTCGAATTGCCCTACCAGGAACGTATTCTGCGCCACGGCACGCAGCTTGCGCGGCGTCTGCACGAGGTGGGCATCGATTGGTGGGAAGACCAGCTTAAGGAGTACCAGCCGCTGCCCCGCTATGAATCGTTCCCCGATATCTGGATTAATTATGCGCGGGAAGTCGGTCGGGACCCCGAGGCGTTTCCGTTCTGGGCGCTCACGGCAAGGAGCATGCAGTATTCCTGGGGCGCGAACGTGGGCATTCCGTTAATCAACGAGGTCGCCCGCAACATCGCCGGCCATAAAGGCGTCATCATCAACCGCGGCCGGGCGCGCACGCTGGGGATCGCCGAAGGCGATCCGGTCGTCATCGAGTCGCCCGTCGGCGAGACCGGAGGATACGCGGTGTTACGGGAGGGGATCCGCCCGGACACAGTGCTCATGATCGGGCAGTTCGATCACTGGGTGACGCCGTACGCACGCGATCTGAATCTGCCCAGCCTGAATTCGATCTCGTCCATCGCGCTTTCCCTCACGGACAACACCGGCAGCAGCGCGGATCTCGTCCGCGTGAACCTGCGCAAGGGGCAGGGGCCGCGCAGACCGCCATGAATGGCAAGGCGAACGCGCCGCGCTGGGGGATGGTGGTCGACATCAACCGTTGCGTCGGCTGCCAGACCTGCACGGCTGCCTGCAAGCATGCGAATGACACGTCGCCCGGAGTGCAGTGGCGCGGCGTGCTGGATGTGGAGAGCGGGAGTTTTCCCGATGTGCAACGCGAATTCCTGGTGGTCGGATGCCAGCATTGCGCCAACCCTCCCTGCGTGCCCGTGTGT
Source organism: Gammaproteobacteria bacterium (assembly GCA_016193395.1). Lineage (GTDB taxonomy): Bacteria > Pseudomonadota > Gammaproteobacteria > Eutrophobiales > Eutrophobiaceae > JACPSH01. Next base: position 6,812 of record JACPSH010000005.1, on the reverse strand, counting down.
CCGACCGGGGCGACCCGTCAGCGCGCTGATGGCCTGGTCACCATGGATTACGACCTGTGTCTGGGCTGCGGGTACTGCGCGGTCGCCTGTCCCTACCAGGCGCGGACGATTGTTCACGACAGGGACTGGTATTTCGGCGTCGAAACCATCCAGGAACGCGCCGTTGCGCACGACGAGCGCCTGGGTGTCGCCCAGAAATGCACGTTCTGCGTCGATCGCGTCGATGAAGGGGTGGAATTGGGCCGCGTTCCCGGGAAGGACCTTGATTATACGCCTGCCTGCGCGGCTTCCTGCGTGGCGCAAGCGATCACCTTTGGGGATTTCAACGATCAGGAAAGCAACGTCTCCCGGCTGATCCGGGACAACGCCAGCTTCCAGATGCATGCGGAGCTCGGGACCGATCCGCAAATCAAATATCTCTACGAGGTCCCGGCGTCGCCCGGCCGTGATCCGGCGCCGGAAGACCGAAGCGATGAAGTATTGAGTGATCCGGCCAACCCGCTGGTCGGCCAGCGTCAGGCGTTCTGGGATTTCCGTGCGGCAATGAATTTCATTCTGGGGGGCATGGGCGCCGGACTTGCGGTCCAGGGCACCGTGGGGCATTTGTTCGGGGGATTGCCGGAACCGGCGTTGCTCGGCCTGCATGCGACGGCAGGATTGCTGATTGCGGCCGGGCTGTTCTTTGTGTTCATGGAGATCGGCCGGAAGCTGCGGTTTCTCTATGTGTTGTTGCGCCCGCAGAGTTCGTGGATGACGCGCGAGACTTATTTCGCCGCCGTATTCTTCGCTTCGCTGATCGCGGATTGGATCCATCCACAGTTCTGGTTGCACGGGCTGACCGGCATCGCCGCCGTCGGTTTTCTGATCAGCCAGGCGCGTATTCTCCACGCCGCGAAGGGAATTCCGGCATGGCGCGCCCCTCTGCTGCCGTGGCTGATTGCCTCGAGCGGGCTTTTGGAAGGGGCGGGCCTTTTCGCGCTGGCCCAGGCCATCGCCCCGCAGGCGGTCGCTTCCGGGTCCGGCCCGGTGGCGGCGGGCGCGGTGCTGTCCGCTGCAACAGGCACGATGTGGATCGCCTATCGGCTCGGCGCCCGGGGGAACGGCATCCCGCCCCTGGCGCGTCGCGCAATCGACCGGATCGGAGCCGCGGTGACCCTGTTCGGGCACGCTGTTCCTCTGGCCGGCTTCGCGGTCGCGGCGGATCTTACGGGAGGGTTGTCATTGCATCCCGTCGCGCTTTGGGTGGCGGGAAGCGGCGCCATCCTCGGCGGAATACTCTGGAAATACACCATCGTGACGCACGCCAGCCACCAGCAGGGGTTCGAGTTCCCGAAACTGCCGCAACGCGGTTCCGGTACGCGGGCCGCTCCGATGCGTCGAGTCAGGCAATGACGGGGGGCGGGGAGTCCGTTGACCGCAGGCCGGCGGGGGAACCGGCGGCGAAAGCGGGGCTCATCGGCGGTGCGTACCGTCCGCTCGCCGACGCCGACGTCAAAAGGATCCACGAGACGGTGCTCGATGTGCTCGATCGTATCGGCGTGGCGGACCCCATCCCGGTTCTGCGCGAGCGGGCGCTTGCTCGGGGCTGCCGCATCGACCGGGGCAACCGCCTCTGTTATCCGCCGGCGCTCGTGGAAGACGCCATCGCCGGCGCAAGGCGGGACATCGTCTGTTACGCGCGCGATCCCCGGCATGACCTTGACATGAGCGGAACGCACGTCAATTTCTACGGCGGCGGCGAGGCGGTCACCATGTTTGATTTCAGAACCCGGGCCTATCGGCCATCCACGCTGACGGACACCTATGATCTCGCCCGCCTCTCCGATCGGCTCGAGCATATTCACGGCTACTCCCGGCTGACCATTCCGACCGAGATCGCGGATCAACGTGTCGCCGACATCAACATCGCCTATGCAAGCGTCGCGGGCACGGTGAAACACGTGTCTCTATCGTTTGCGCAAGCGGAGCACATCGGGCCGGTGCAGGCGATGCTCGATCTGATTGCCGGCGGCGAGGGACACTTCAGGAAGCGGCCGTTTTGCCACGCCGGTGGGTGCTGCATCATTTCCCCGCTGCGCTATGCAAGGGACAACAGCGAGGTTTGCATCGCGGCGACACGGCTTGGAGCCCCGGTGTGGGTCATCGCTGCCCCTCAGGCCGGAACCACGGGTCCCGCGGCCCTGGCCGGCACACTGGTGCTTTGTGTGGCTGAAGCCCTCGCGGCCTGGCTCCTGGTGGAACTGGTGGCCCCCGGGCACCCGGTCATTGTCGGTGCCTGGCCGTTCGTCGCGGATCTGCGGACCGGTTCCTTTGCCGGCGGCGGAGGCGAGACGGCCGTGCTGAACGCCGCGGCCGTGCAGATGATCAATTCCTATGGCCTGGCGAGTTCCGTGGGCGCGGGCATGAGCGATTCCAAGCTGATCGACAACCAGGCCGGCTACGAGAAGGGCCTGAGCGTGGCGCTTGCGGCGCTTGCCGGGTGCAACGGCGTCTCGGAGGCCTCGGGCATGCTCGCCAGCCTGATGGGTTGTTCCTTCGAGGCAATGGTGATCGACAATGACATGCTCGGCTGCGTGCAGCGCGCCGTCAGGGGCATCGAAGTGACGGACGAGACCCTGTCCTTCGAAACGATCCGGGCGGCGGTTGAAGGCGACGGACATTTCCTGCGCCAGCCGCAGACACGCAGGCTGATGCGCAGCGAATACGTCTATCCGCATGTCGCCGACCGCAGCGCGCGCCTTCAATGGGAGCAGGAGGGATCACCGGGGATCCTCGAACACGCCCACGCCCGCGCCGCGGAAATACTCTCCACGCACTATCCCGCCTGCATAGAACCTTCGGTGGACAGGAAAATCCGCGAGCGGTTTTCGATCGAGTTGGCCGCGGAGCGCATGCGTCCTTCTCCTCCGCGCTGACCGCGCGGTCCGCTTCCTTGATCTAAGTCAAGCCGTCCCTGCGCCGCCTGACTAGCATGGCTGCGAGGGCGCGCGGCATGCACGCCTGGGGGTTGTTTCGCACCTGAATCCGACTCCGTGAAGGACGAGGCCCATGCGCAGCCGGCGAAAGATGAAGGCGTTCGGTGTAGCGCTGGACGCCTCCGACGACCCGATGAACCTCCAGCTCAAGCGGGCCAGCGCACTGGGCGCGGGCATCGGCGCCCAGCCCGCGTACGCGGATCCGTACGATGCATTGATGCAGTCGGGCGTGACGCGGCACCGGCTCGAGCCCGCCGGCAAGGTTCCCATCCCCTCCTGGCTCGGTCCGCGGCCGCTGCTGGCCGATTTGCCGCTCGTGGATCCCGGGCATTTCCGGCGCTTCTACGAAGAACAGGGATTCTCCCGAATCTCGGAGGACGTCCGGAATTTCGTGCGCGAACGTATCTTCCCGGACCTGCCAGCGATGATCGGCATCGACCATTCCTCCACAGGCGGTGTCATCGCGGCGCTGTCGGAACGCTATGGCCCGGAGAAGCTGTGCGTGGTCGTGCTTGACCGACATTTCGATGCCATTCCCCTGTCGTACCGGCTGGATATGCGGCCGTTGCATGCGCCGGACACCTCCTTCGGCATGCCTGAGACCATGCCCTTCTCGACCATCGCGGCGGACGCGTGCTGCTGCGGCAACTTCTGGTCCCACCTGCTGGACGCGGGGCTGCTCCTGCCGCGCAACCTGATCGTTATCGCCGTTGCCGATTATCCCGGACCGGACTGCGCCGTCGATCGCCAAAGCCGGTTCCGGGAGGCATACATGGCCCTGGAAAAACGCGGATGCCGGTTCTTCACGCTCCGGCAGTTTGCCGGACCGTACCGTCACCGGCTCGCCCAGTTCATCGATGACGCTGTTGCGGCGCCCCACGTCTACGTCAGTCTCGACGTGGACGTGGGTTCGTGGAACTGCGTCCACGCCGCGCGTTACATGGATGGTCCCGGCATCAGCAGGGAACAACTCCTCGAGATAGCGTCCCTCCTCGCGGCCAAGATCCGACATGGCAACGCCTCGCTCGCCGGCCTCGACGTCATGGAATTCAACATGCATTTCCTTGGGATGCAGACGGGCGATGGGACGAGGGATGAGACGTTGGAGGCAGTCCATGCGTTCCTGGACACATTGCTGCCGGACGCGGGCAATCGCGCGGGTGAATCGGCAGAAGAACCGGATAGCGCATTGTGCGTGGAGGAACAGACATGAAATATTCCGAGGATCTGGCGGAACTGGAACGCTCGGTCGCCGGTTGCCTGCATTGCAACAGCTGCCATTTCGGGAACTGGCCGGAGAACAAGGAGATCTGCCCCATCTACTCCCGCGACCACACTTTCACGAACAGCGCGGGCGGGCTGATGTACCTCGCCAAGGCGCTGCTGCGGGGTCAGCTCGAATACTCGGAGCATTTGTCCGAGCTGGTCTATTCTTGCACGGCGTGCAGGGGCTGCGACGACCGATGCACGATGATGCGCGCCGCAAACGGCTACATGCCCCTCTCCGACATTATCCGTCTGATGAAATACGAGTTGGTCAAAAGGGACCTCGCGCCGGAAAACCTGAACTGGATCCGGAACAGGATGGAACGGCATGGCGATCTGTGCGCCAGTGACAACATCCGGCCGACGGTGCCGGAATCGATCCGGGACGACGATTCGGATACCGTCCTCTATGCCGCCTGTTTTCATCACGGGCCGCAGGCGAAGGTTTTCTCCAGCGCCGTGAGCCTGCTGGAGAAAATGCGCCAGAGGGTTTCCGTGTTCGCCGACGACGGCTGCTGCGGCTCCACGCTGTTCGATCACGGCTTCTGGGATGACCTGCCCCGGCTCGTGAACCAGAAGGCGGAGAAGATGCAGGCCCGCGACGGACGGACGTTCCTGTTTGTCAACCCGCACTGCCAGGAATTCACGACCAACCGTTATCCCATCATCGCCGAGGATTTCGCCGGCATACGGGGCCGCCATATCAGCGAACTTCTGGCCGATGCCCTGAAGGACGGCCGGTTGAAAGGCAAGGCCGGCCGCAAGGTCAAGGTCGCCTATCACGATCCCTGCATGCTCGGCCGCGGCCTCGGGATCACCGAGCCGCCACGCGAGGCGCTTTCGTGCCTGGACGGCGTCGAACTCGTGGAAATGGACCGGAACCGGCAAAACAGCTTCTGCTGCGGCTCCAAGGCAGCAGGCGAATACGTGCCCGATTACCGGAATGAAACTGCACGGGAACGGATCGCGGAATTCGAGGACAGCGGCGCGGATGTGCTGATCACGGCCTGCCACTACTGCAAGACCATGTTCCAGGGCGTGCTCGGCGAAGACGCGGGCCGCGTGAAAGATCTGTGCGAATTCGTGGACGGACGGACAGGGTAGCTGGCTGCGGAATCAGAAAGGGGGAATGACATGCAACAGGTAGCGGAGAAACTCGCCACGCGAAACATCCAGCAGCTCGGCCGCAGGCTCCGGGACGCCATTGGCGATGAGAAGGTCAAGGACGACGAGCTCGTGCGCATTAGCTATGCCAGCGACGTCAGCCCCGTGGGTCCCCGCAAACCCGCCTTCGTGGTCCTGCCGGAGCAACGCGACGACGTCGTCGCCGTGCTGAAAATCGCCAGCGAATACCGGATACCGGTCGCCGTGATGGGAGGCGGGATCAACGCCTCCGGCAACACGGTCCCGTCCGAAGACGGGATCCTCATGGACATCAAGCGCATGGACCGGATCCTCGAGATCAACACGGATTCCGGGTACGCGCTGATCGAGGCGGGGGTCAACCATGCGCGACTGAGCGCGGCGCTGCGCGAAAAGGGCTACCGGATGCACATGAATACCGCGCCCGCCGGCGCGACCGCCCTGGGCGGCAGCCTGGCCAGGGGCACCGGAAGCCTGACGGCCAGGCATTTCGATTCGATCGTGGATCTCGAGGTGGTGCTGCCTGACGGCACCGTGTTCAACACCGGCTCGTCGATGTTTCCGAAGGCCGGCCATCACCTGCGCTACGGCCCGTTTCCGGACCTCGCGGGCCTGCTCACCTGTTCTTACGGGACGCTCGGGGTCATCACGAAGGCGTCGTTCCGCATCTATCCCATCAATGAATCGAACCGGGTCCACCTGGCGGGCTTCGATGAGTTCGGGCACGCGGTGGATTACATCAAAGACCTGCTCCACAACAACATCCCCGAGCACTGCATCATCTGGAGCTGGCAGGTGCCGAAGTCATTCGAGGTGACGATCAAGGATGGCCAGTTCTGGGTGCCGCCGGAGGCGCGGCTCGATCCGCGCAAGCCGCCGGAGGGCATTCCCTACAACGTCGTCACTTCCTTCCTTTCCGGATACGAGGAAACCATGCAGAGCCACGAGAAGGTCTGCGCGAAGGTCGCCGCGAAGCACGGCGGTCGGGCGATCCCGGAGGACGAAGCCAGGCGCATTCTTCCGGCCGGCGTCGCCGGGTGGAACGAGCTCTATGCGCGTTACCGGCCGATGCCGCCGGACTTTTTCGGCCTGGGCCAGTACCTCGTGTGGATCATGCTGGCGGAGCCCAGGAACATAAAGAAAATCGAGCGCATGCTGGTGGATGAGCTGGCGGATCTCAACATCCCGCCGATCTGCTACTACGCGCAGCCCTTCGATTTCGGCCGCTCGATTTTCTTCAGGATATTCTGCTTCCCGGACCCGGCGGACCGGGAGATGGTGCAGACCGTGCGCGACAAGTACCAGAGGTTGTTCCAGACGGCGATGGAAAATTACGGCGCCGTGCCGTTCCGCTTCAAGTACGGGTTCCCATCGCTGGAAGACGCGGGCGCCTATGGCGAGGTGCTGAAACGGATCAAGAAGGCGCTG